>DATAOB010000073.1:0-108275 GCA_036265935.1 Beijerinckiaceae bacterium | reverse complement strand
TCTTCATTATTTGCAGGTTTCGACCTGAACCGATAGGGAGACTTCCGGTCAGCAAATACCGCCGCTCCTTACCAGACAATTTGCCCTCCCGCATCTCGATCTTCACCCTCGGCTCGCGCGGCGATACGCAGCCTTTCTGCGTGCTCGGCCGCGCACTGCAGCATGCGGGCTACGACGTCACGCTCTGCGCGCCGGAGCCCTACCGGCCGTTCGTCGAATCCTTCGGCCTGAAACTGAAGCCGGTCGGCACGCATCTCGCTGGCATCAAGGACAGCGAGGCGATGAACGCGCTGGTGCGCGGCGGCGCCGACCGTTTCCTGAGCCTGCCCGCCTTTTTCAGGGAAGCGCGCGGCGGACTCGTCGACTTCCTCGCGGAATGCTGGCACGCCGTAGAGGACAGGGATCTCGTCGTGTTCATCCCAACGACGTTCTTCGTCGCCGAACTTGCGCGCATGCGCGGCATACCTTCGGTTCGCGTCGCATTGCAGCCGATGTTTCCGACGGCGAAGCATGCGACGGCTTTGTTCGGCAGCAGCGATCGCGGCGCACTGATCAACAAGCTGTCTTACGAAATTCCACGTATCGCGGCGCCGATTCTGTGGCCGGGCTCGCTCGGTTTCAAAGCGGCGACCGGCGAGAGGCTCAATGTCGGTGTGCTGCCAAACCCGATGACATTCGGCGCATCCGACTCGCTGAACCTCATGGCCTACAGCGCCGCGCTGTTTCCCGATCCCGGCGACTGGCCGTTCGATGCGAGAATCACGGGCGCCTGGTTTTACGGCGCCGAGCCGCATTACACGCTGTCAGCCGAAATTGAAGAGTTTCTCGTCAAAGGTCCGGCGATCTACATCGGCTTCGGCTCGATGAAATGGCACAGCAAGCAATCGGCGAGCGCCGTGTTCGACGCGATCGCGCAATGGGGCGGACGCGCGCTGATCACCGCGGGATGGGGCGGATTGCAGCCGCCGGAAGATATGCCGGAGAACATCATGTTCACCGGCCCTGTGCACCACTCGCTTTTGTTTCCGCGTGACTGCGCTCGTGCATCACGGCGGCGCCGGAACGACGGCGGAAGGGACTTCGCCACGCGCGACCGACCCTCGTTCTTCCGCAATTCATGGATCAGTATGATTTCGCCCGTCGCATCGAGGCTTTGCGCGCCGGACCGCCGCCGCTGCCGATGAAGCAGGTCGCGGCACGCGAGCTGGCGCAGCGGCTGGACGATCTCGTCAACAACGAAACGTATCGCGCCGGCGCGGCGGCAATCGCTGCTGAGATGGCGCGCGAGCCCGGCGTCGCCGGCGCGGTCAAAGAGATAGAAAAAGTGTTGCCGATCTAAGCGGCGGCGTAACGTGCCGAAGGCGCGAAAGTCACGCCTTCGGCAAACATTAAGCCGCTCTCACATGTGGCGGCGATAATGGCGCACGTGATGACGGCGATAATGATGCACCCGCGCGCCTCTGTGGCCCATTGCAGCCGCGGTCGGCGCATTCTTCATGCGCGCATCGGCGCCGGTTCCGGTCCCAACCTTCGTGTCCTGCGCCTGCGCGCCACCGATTGCGAGAAGCGCGCCGAAACCCGCCGCAGCCAAACCAATCATTAGTTTTTTCATTCCGTGATCCTCCGCGTCGCTGAACCTTCAGCGCGGCAAAAACGCCCGCCAAAGCAGAACGTTGCATCACGAGACGGAGAGCCCAGGCAGCGCGGCGCGGCGTGGCTCAAGCCGTGCGTAGGATCCGCGCCAAGGTAAACAAACCGAGCGGCGCGATGGCGCGGCGCTCGACGAGACGTGCGTTCGACCGCGCGGCGATCCAATCGGCAATGATCGCCCATGGAAATTGCGGCCGCCAGCCGAGCGCAGCCGAACGCCGGCCAAGCCAGGCTTCGATCGCGGCGATCGGCCCGCTTTCGGCGCCGACATGATTGACGAGCACGATCTCGCCGCCGGGTTTCACGACGCGCATGAGCTCGTCGAGCGTCGCGGCGGGATCGGGAACGACGGTCAGCACGTAAGGCGCAACCGCTGCGTCGAAACAGGAATCGGAAAAGGCGAGGCGCATCGCGTCCATCACCGCGAGGCCATCGACGTTGATGAGTTTGCCGCGCCGGACCCGCGCAGCGGCGCGCTTGAGCATCGGCTCCGAGAGATCGACGCCGACGAGCCGCGTGCCCGGCTCGAACATCGGCAGTTCGAGGCCCGTGCCGACGCCGACGTCGAGCACCGTTCCGCCCGGCCGCGACGCCGCCGCCGCCGCGGCGCGGCGGCCCTGCCGCATGACCAGCTCGAAAGTGAAATCATAGACCGGCGCCCACCGCGCATAGGCGGCCTCGACATGGGCGTTCTCGATCGGCGCGAGAGCCTGCTGCGGTTGCGCGCCCATCCGGTCAGCGGCCGGAAGCGGCTCGTGCCGGAAGCGGCTCCGTGGCGTTCGCCGGCTCCGCCTTCACAATGAAGCCGCCGCCGAGGACGCGCGCCTCTCGGTCGACCGAATCATAGAAGACGCAGGCCTGGCCGGGCGCCACGCCGCTTTCTTCGCCGAGGAGGCTCACCTCTACGCAACCTGCCGAATAGGTGAGCAGCGCGGGCGCCGGCGGACGCGTCGAGCGGACGCGGACGGCAATTTCGAGCCCGGCCTCCGGCACGTCCTCGAGCCGGCCGGGCCCGATCCAGTTCACGTCACGGAGCGCGATGGTCTTGGTGGCGAGCGCGGCGCGCGGGCCGACGACGATCTCGGCGCGGCCGGCATCGATCCGCACGACGTAGTGCGGCTCGCCCTTGAGCGTGCGGTCGGCGAGGCCGAGGCCGCGGCGCTGGCCGATCGTGTAGTGGATCACTCCGGCATGGCGGCCGAGGACGCGGCCATCGAGGTCGACGATATTGCCGGGGACGGCGGCGTCCGGCTTCAGCCGGGCGACGAGATCGCTGTAATGACCTTCCGGCACGAAGCAGATATCCTGGCTGTCGGGCTTATCCGCGATGGAGAGGCTGTATTTCCGCGCCATTTCGCGGACCTCGGCTTTGGTGAAGCCGCCGAGCGGGAAGCGGACGAAATCGAGCTGTGCCGGCGTCGTCCCGAACAGGAAATAGCTCTGGTCGCGCTCGGCGTCGCGGGCGCGGTAGAGGCCGCGGGAGCCGTCGGGCTCGCGGCGGGACCGCACGTAATGCCCGGTCGCCAGCGCATCGGCGCCGAGATCGCGGGCAATATCAATGAGATCGGCGAACTTGATACGCTGGTTGCAGGCGATGCAGGGGACCGGCGTCGAGCCCGCCGCATAGGCCTCGGCGAAGGGAACGACGACGCGCTCGCGGAAGCGGCTCTCGAAATCGAGCACGTAATGGGGGATGCCAAGCCGCGCCGCCACGTCGCGGGCATCGTGGATGTCGCGGCCGGCGCAGCAGGTCTTGCCCCGGGCGACCGCCGCGCCGTGGTCGTAGAGCTGCAGGGTGACGCCGATGACCTGGTAGCCCAGCTCGTGGAGGAAGGTTGAGGAGAACGACGAATCGACGCCGCCCGACATCGCCACAACGACGCGCGCTTTGGGAGGCAAATCCAGGCTGGGCAGAGGGAGGGGAGTGTGCATGACCGGAATGGTTGGCGTTCTACGTAGTCTTGGCGCCGGGATCAAACACTCGCCTTCGGCGCTTCGCTCGCATCGGCTCGATGAGACGCTTGCCTTCGGCCGCGTCTCCGGAGCGGTCGATCTGCCGGCCTATGCCTGGCAGCGCAAAACCTTCAACGTCGCGGAAACGATCGAAACCGCTGGCCTCACTGCGGCCGCGTTCCTGGCATCCGTTGATTGGGGCGCGGCTAATCGCCGACCGGCTCGAATGGAGCGCGCAGGTCGATCCGAAGCTCGTGCCCGACCTCGCCGATCACAAGGTCGACGGAACCGTGCTTCTTCCCGGCTCAGCCTTTGTCGAGATGGCGCTTGCGGTTGCACGCAGCTGGCTCGAATCGGATCAAGCGACCATCGCCGAACTCGATATCCAGCAACCGATGGCCTTTGTCGGCGACATGTCGCGCGAGGTCATGTGCCGCGTGTCGGCTGACACGCACCTGCTCGAAATTTTAAGCCGCCCGCGTCTCGGCCATACGCCGTGGCAGACGCATGCGACCGCCAAAATCGTCGCTGACGCCGGACATTCGGACCCGAATGTCAGTTTTCCGCGCGACTTCGTCCGGCAGATTCCGGGAAGCGACCTCTACCTCGCCGCCAACGCCGCCGGGCTGCAGTTCGGGCCCTCGTTCCAGAATGTCGCGCGCGCGGCGATCTCGCGCGAGAATCGCGGCACGCGCGGCGCTCGATCAGCTCGGCCAGGTTCTTGCCGGGCCGGCGTCGGCGCTGGAAGACGGCGTCGTGTTCATTGCGCAGATGAATTGGGGCAAGGCGCGCGACTTCCTGCCGAGCCTGCGTTCGCCGACCTTCGCCGATCTCGCGCGCGGCCAGGATACCACCGAGGCGAGCGAACGCGGCACGATCGACGTTCGCGCCATCATCGCTGCGGACGGCCGCGACGCGGCGCGCCGGCGGGTCTGCGACGCCATCGTCGAGGAACTCGCCCGCATTCTGCGGCTGCCGCAGGAGGACGTGCCGCGCGCCAAGCCGCTCGCCGAGATCGGGCTCGATTCGCTCATGGGCGTCGAGCTCGCGATCTCGATCGAGGAGCGCTTTGCGCTGCAGGGCTCGCTGACCGCGTCCGCAACCGGGCTGACGATCGCCGAGTTCGGCGATCAGATCATCGGCATGTCGGATGACACGGAGACGGCGAGCACCTCGGTAATTGCGGCCCGTCGCCGAGCGTCATCTCGGCAAGGCGGATGCCGATCTTCTCGGCAATCTCGTCGGACGCATGGAAGCGCGAGCGCGCCGCCCAGTGAGGCGGTGCGGCTCGGGCGCCGCTTTACGATGCCTTGCGCGAGGTCGCGCCGCGGCGGCGCTTGAACGAGGTCTGCGGCTTCACCGATAGCTCGGCCGCCGCGCCCGGCCAGGGCCGCGTCAGGCGCACCGAATAGGCTTCGGAGGCGAAATCTTCCGAGGCCTTACGCAGCTCCTCGGCGCTCGGCTCGTTGCCGAAGGCACGCAGATATTCGTGAAGCGGCATGTATCCGGCTTCCGCCAGCGCGCGCGCACTTGCCCGGTCCAGCATGGGATCCCTCCTCTTTGCAGCGAAACTCGGCAGGAGAAAAGCGGTTCCCGGGGCGCCCTAGCGCTTGCCGAACTCGTGGGCGCGCTGCAGCTCGATCAGCTCCGGCGCGTGGCGGACGGCGCCGCCAACGTGATCGGCGCGAAATCGCTGAGCCTGCGCGGAAGATGCGACGAGCCGCGAAACACCAGGAGGCCCTCCGGGGTGACGACGACGTCGCCGTGCCGGAGCGTCGGATCGTCGAAGATCCGGTCGCACGCGGCGGCGGCGGCGCGCCGGGCTCGATCACCCTGGGATGGATGGCAAGGCGCCCCTGCAGGGCGAAGGCCTCATAGCGCGCCCGCGCCCCCTCGACGCGCTCGAGCCACGCCGCGCGGCTCCCCGGCGAGCGAAGAGCGGCCCTCATGGAGGGGCTGCGTCGCCGGCTGCGCGAAGACCGGCGCAACGATCAGCGCCGAGATGGCGGCGAGGATCGCTCGACGCAATCGTCGGATCGCAAACACGCCGGCTCCCAGCCATAAGCTGACGGGCTAACGCACCTTTGTCGCGGCCCGTTCCGTCATGCTCCCGCTGGTGCCGCCTCCGAGAGAATTGCGGCGCGATATTCGGCGATGATCGGCTCCGGCGCGCCGAAAGCCCGGACCTTGCCGCCGTCGATCCACACGACCTTATCGGAAATGCCGCGCACATAATCGAGCGAGTGCGACACCATGAGGATCGTGCCGTGGCGGGCGAACTCCTCGACATAGCGCTCGCATTTCGCCTGGAACGCCTCGTCGCCGACCGCGAGCGCTTCGTCGATGATGAGAATGTCGGCGTCGGCATGGGCGCAAACGGCAAAAGCCAATCGCGCCACCATGCCGGTCGAGTAATACTTTACCTGCTGATCGAGAAACGGACCGATTCCGGCAAACTCGGCGATCGCCGGAAGCCGCCGCTCCACCTCGTTGCGTTTAAGCCCGAGAATCGCGCCGCCGATCCGCGCATTTTCGCGTCCTGTCAAAGAGCCGTCGAAGCCGGCGCCAAGCGCCAGGATCGGCGCAATGCGGCCATGCACCTCGACGCTGCCGGTTGTCGGCGTGGTGATGCCGCAGATGATTTGCAGAAGCGTCGTCTTACCGGCGCCGTTGCGGCCGACAATGCCGATGCGCTCGCCCTTGCGAACTTCGAAGCTCACATCGTTGAGCACCCAGTGCTGATGATAGAATTTCTTCCAGAAGCCGAGCAAAGCCTGCTTCAGCTGATCGTTGTAATGGCTGTAAAGCTGAAACGCCTTGCCGACATTGCGGCAGCTGATCACTACGTCAGATGACATCGACGATCACCGACTTGTAGCGCATGAAGAAGGCATAGCCGAGTAGAAATACCACATAAGAGACAATGAGGCAGACGAAGTACATGACAAGGTTTGGCAGCTGCCCATGCATAACCAGCGCGCGCAGCATCTCGATATAATCGCCGACCACGTTGAGCTTCAGCCACGGCACGAATTCCGGCGGAATCTGATCGAGCGTGTAGAAGATCGGCGTTGCAAACATCATGATCGGCACGATCGATATCATGAGATGCGCGACGTCCTTGGTAAAGGCGCCGAGCCCCATGAGGAACCAGACGATGCCGAGCATCAGCAGCGCAAACGGCAGAATGACGAGGGGGCTCAGCAGGATCGTGACCGGCAGCCAGTGTGCCGTCACCAGCCGGAAGGCGATGAGGACGACAAAGCTGATTCCGGCGTAGACGAAGGCGCGGATCGAGGCGATCCAGGCAATCGCCTCGCTGGGGAAGATCGACTTCTTCACGAACGACGAATGCTCATGCAGAAGCATGGGGGCGCGATATGCCAACTCGCTGAACAGATTGAAGACGATGAGCCCGCAGAAAATGTTGCCGGCATATTCGGTGATGCTGATATTTTGCGATTGCACCGGCAGCGCGACGGAAAAGACGAAGGTGTAGGCGATGAGCATCGCAAGCGGGGCGGCAATCGCCCACACCCAGCCGAGCAGCGAGCCCCGGAAGCGTGATTTCAGCTCGCGGCGAACGACGGCGCGGATCAGTTCACGATGGTGCCAAGCTCTTTCGAAAGGCACAACGAAATACATCAGCGAGCGGACACCTCGGGCGGGGAGAAGTTGGCGCTACAGAACAGGTTCCGCCGCCGCCGTCAATGTGACGCTTAAGCATGCCGCACTTGGGCGACAAAGCTTTGAGATCGCACAAGTTTTCGCGCGAACGCGCGCTCCGCATCATGGTCGGATTGCGGTGCCTATTGAGGCGCTGCGCGCGTCTTCCACGCGGTTCCCCGCACGCCAAAACGGCAGGCCCGATTGCGGCTTGACGGGAAAGCTTCGCGCGGCATCTTCCCCTTCACCATTCCGACAACGGCAGCTAGCATCGTTGCGCGCTCATGGGGGCCAGAGTCCCCACGAGCCAAATACCATCGGCGAGTCTCCATGTCCCTAGCAGCGAATACGAAACGCGGTCCATCCGCAGACAGTCGCGCAGACGAAGACAGGCTCGACCGCCTGGCTATCAATACGATCCGCACATTGGCGGTCGATGCCGTACAGAAGGCCAATTCCGGTCATGCCGGCACGCCGATGGCGATGGCGGCGGTCGCCTACACGCTATGGCAACAATTCCTCCGTTACGATCCCGCCGATCCGCACTGGCCGAACCGCGATCGCTTCGTGCTCTCCTGCGGGCACGCGTCGATGCTGCTCTATTCGTTGTTGCATCTCGCCGGCGTGCGGGCCGACGACGGTGGACCCGCAGTCAGCCTCGATGACATCAAGCAATTTCGGCAATTAAACAGCCGCACGCCGGGTCATCCCGAATATCACCTGACGACTGGCGTCGAGACGACAACAGGTCCGCTCGGCCAGGGTTGCGGCAACAGTGTCGGCATGGCGATGGCGAGCCGCTGGCTCGCCGACAGGTTCAATTCGCCGGACACGACACTGTTCGATTACGAGGTCTACGTGCTTTGCAGCGACGGCGGCATGATGGAAGGCGTCGCCAGCGAAGCCGCTTCGCTCGCCGGACATTTGAAGCTGTCGAACCTCTGCTGGATTTACGACAGCAACACGATCACGATCGAAGGTCACACCGACCTCGCATTCAATGAAAACGTAGGCGAGCGCTTCCACGCCTATGGCTGGAACGTGCTGCACGTCGACAATGCCGAGGATCGCGACGCGCTGGTGCGCGCGCTCAACATCTTCAAGAAGGCCGACGATCGCCCAACGATGATCATCGTCAATAGCGTCATCGGCTACGGCGCGCCGCATAAGCAGGGCACCGCCGCCGCGCATAGCGATGCGCTCGGCGAAGAAGAGGTGCGGCTCACAAAGCGCGCTTACGGTTGGCCGGAAGATGCATTCTTCCTCGTGCCGGACGGCGTGCGCGAGCGTTTTGCCGAAGGCGTCGGCAAGCGGGGCGCGGAGCTGAATAAAGCATGGCGAAAGGTCCGGCAGGATTTTGCCAAGCAAAATGCAAAGCAGGCTGAGGAACTCGACACCTTGCTCGCCGGCAAGCTGCCGAAGGGATGGGACGCCGCCCTGCCCTCATTCAAAGCCGATCCGAAAGGCATGGCGACACGCGAATCGTCCGGCAAGGTTTTAAACGCGGTTGCCGAACGCATTCCGTGGCTCCTCGGCGGCTCGGCCGATCTTGCGCCATCCAACAAAACCAAGCTCGGATTCGACGGCGCCGGGACGCTGCAACCCGGCTCGCCCGGCGGACGCAATCTGCATTTCGGCGTGCGCGAACATGCGATGGGCGCCGTTTGCAACGGTCTTGCGGCGTCGGGGCTCCGCCCGTTCGGCGCAACGTTTCTTGTCTTCAGCGATTATATGCGCCCGGCGATCCGTCTCGCCGCGCTGATGGAGCTGCCGCTCTTCCACATTTTCACACACGATTCGATCGGCGTCGGCGAAGACGGACCGACGCATCAGCCGGTCGAGCAGCTTTTGGCATTGCGCGCAATTCCCGGTCTTTTGGTGCTGCGTCCTGCCGACGCAAACGAAGTGGCCGAATCCTATCGCGTCATTCTGAGCGCGAAGAATCAGCCGGCGTGTCTGGTGCTAAGCCGGCAGGGACTGCCGACCTTCGATCGTGAGCGTTATGCGTCAGCTGCCGGCGTCGCGCGCGGCGCTTATACCCTGGCGGATGCCGAAGGCGGCGAACCGCAGGTGATCCTGATCGGCACCGGCAGCGAAGTACGATTGTGCGTCGACGCCTACGAGAAGCTGAAACAGGAGGGCATTGCGGCGCGCGTCGTCAGCATGCCGTCCTGGCATCTCTTCGAAAAGCAAGACGAGACTTACCGCAACGAAGTGCTGCCGCCGCATATCACTGCGCGTGTCGCGGTCGAGCAGGGGTCGGTGATCGGCTGGGACCGCTATGCCGGAAGCTCCGGCGCGATCATCGGCATGCATACATTCGGCTCTTCCGCGCCGCTGTCCGATCTGTTGAAGAAATTCGGCTTCACACCGGAGAAGGTCTACGAGGCGGCCAAGGATCAGATCAGCCGGGCGAAGTCGGAGCATAAGCCGACGCCGCGTGCGAACGCGTGATGCAAATGCCGCTCGAATGGGGACCACATCCGGAGGCGACCCGGGGTCCAGGAGCAAATGCCGACATCCCCGGACGCAGGAAGCGAAGCGGACTGCGATCCGCGGTCCAGAGGCAGATGCGTTTGCCCCTGGGTCCTGGATCGCCCTGCGGGCGTCCGGGAATGTGGGTCCCAACATCGAGCTCAGGATTGAAATGAGCATAGCGAGTCAGGTCAGCGACGAGGCTCAGCGCCCTTCCGATTCGGGCCAGCTGGATAGTCAGGCGATCTCGCTACCCGCGGGACTGCAGCAGCAATTCCAATCGACGCTGGACTCGCTCACCGCCGATCGCGCCGTGGCGCGGCTTTGGGGAAAGGACGCGACGTTCTGGACCAGTCACGACGAAGCGAAATGGCTCGGTTGGCTCGACATCCTCGATCGCGAGCTCGCCAATCTCGCCGAATATGAATCCTTCGCCTCCGAGGTGCGCCGCGAAGGTTTTTCCAACGTCGTGCTGCTCGGCATGGGCGGCTCGAGCCTCGGGCCGGAAGTGCTCGGCGAGATCATCGGCCCGGCGAAAGGCGGGCCGCGCCTGCATATTCTCGACTCCACCGATCCCGCGCAAATCCGCGCGCTGGAAAGCGCGATCAACATCAAAAACACGCTGTTCGTTGTGTCGAGCAAATCCGGCTCGACGCTCGAGCCGAATATTTTCAAGGACTATTTCTTCGCCCGCGTGCAGGAGAGTTTCGGCGACAAGGCCGGCGACCGTTTCGTCGTGGTCACCGATCCCGGCAGCGCGATGGAAAAGGCGGCGCGCAACCAAAACTTCCGCCGCATCTTTTTCGGTGACCCGGCGATCGGCGGGCGCTATTCCGTTCTCTCAGCCTTCGGCCTCGTGCCGGCAGCCGCGATCGGTATCGATCTCCAGCGGTTTCTGACGCTGACGCAGCTCATGATGCATGCCTGCGGCGCGGATGTGGCTCCCGCCGACAATCCCGGCGTGCTGCTCGGCACGGCAATGGGCACCGCCGCGCGTGCCGGCCGCGACAAGGTGACGATCATTCCGTCGCCAAAGCTCGCCGATTTCGGCGCCTGGGCCGAGCAGCTGATTGCCGAATCCACCGGCAAGAACGGCAAGGCGCTGATCCCCGTCGACGACGAACCGCTCGGCACGCCGGAAGCGTACGGTGCCGATCGCATTTTCGTGCATCTGACGCTTGCCGGCGACTGCGATCTTGCGCAGGATTCGAGCGTCGAGGCACTTGAGAATGCCGGCCACCCGATCGTGCGCATCGAGGTGAAATCGCCGGAGCATTTGGGCCAGGAATTCTTCCGCTGGGAGATCGCCACCGCGATTGCGGGCTCGCTGATCGGCATAAATCCTTTCGACCAGCCGGACGTCGAGGCAAGCAAGGTCAAGACGCGCGAATTGACGAACGCTTATGAAAAATCCGGCGCGCTGCCGCCGGAAAAACCGGTCTTTGCCGCAGGCGGCATCGAGATTTACACCGACGATAAGAATGCCGAGGCGTTGCGCCACGCCGGCGCCGGCGACGATCTCTTAAGTTGGGTGAAGGCGCATCTCAGCCGCGCCGGCGCCGGCGATTATGTCGCGCTGCTCGCCTATATCCAGCGCAATGGCGAGCATATCGCCGCTTTGCGCGAGATGCGCACGGCGATCCGCGATGCGCGCCACGTCGCAACCTGCGTCGGCTTCGGGCCGCGCTTCCTGCACTCGACCGGACAGGCCTACAAAGGCGGGCCGAATACCGGCGTGTTCCTGCAGATCACGACGGCGCATCCCGATGCGCCTGCCATTCCCGGCTATCGCGCCGATTTCGGCGTGGTCGAGGCGGCGCAGGCGCGCGGCGACATGGGTGTGCTCGTCGAGCGCGGCCGGCGCGTCATGCGCATCCATTTCGCCGACGGCAACGTCGACGGCGGATTGAAGCAGCTCTCCGGCGCGATCGCGCGCGCGATTTAATCAAAAGGCGGCCTCATGCAGATCGGGATGGTTGGATTGGGGCGGATGGGCGCCAATATCGTTCGCCGTCTGCATCGGCATGGACATGAATCGGTCGTCTACGACCGCAATCAGAGCGCCGTGAGCGAGCTCGCCGGCGAAGGCGCAACGCCAAGCGACGGATTGAAGGGGCTCGTCGGCAAGCTCGCCAAACCGCGCACCGTGTGGATCATGCTGCCGGCCGGCGGGCCGACCGAAGACACGGTGCGGGAGCTCGCGAATTTGCTCGAGCCCGGCGACACGATCATCGACGGCGGCAATTCTTTCTACAAAGACGACATTCGGCGCGCCAAGTTTTTGCGCGACAAGCAGATCCATTATGTCGATGTCGGCACGAGCGGCGGCGTCTGGGGACTCGAGCGCGGCTATTGCATGATGATCGGCGGCGAGAAGCAGGTCGTCGATCGCCTTGATCCGATCTTTTCCGCGCTGGCGCCCGGCAAGGGCGACATTCCGGAGACGCCCGGCCGTGCGGGAAAAGACAAGCGCGCTGAGCAGGGTTACATCCATGCCGGCGGCAACGGCGCCGGCCACTTCGTCAAGATGGTGCATAACGGCATCGAGTACGGGCTGATGCAGGCCTATGCCGAAGGCTTCGAGATTTTGGCCAAAGCCAATAGCGACAAGCTGCCGGCCGACCAGCGCTTCGATCTCGATCTCGCCGACGTCGCCGAAGTCTGGCGGCGCGGCAGCGTCATTTCCTCATGGCTGCTCGATTTGACATCGATCGCGCTCACCGGCGACGCCAAGCTCGATCAATATACCGGCTTCGTGCAGGATTCCGGCGAAGGCCGCTGGACGATCGAGGCGGCGATCGCCGAGGCCGTGCCGGCAACCGTGCTCTCCGCCGCGCTTTACGCGCGCTTCCGCTCGCGCCAAGAGCACACATTCGCCGACAAGCTTCTCTCGGCGATGCGGCACGGTTTCGGCGGCCACCAGGAGCCCGGACATGGCGGCTGAGTTTCGCGTGGCGCGCCCGCCGCGGAGCACGCGCGGATGAGCGAGCCGGCGCATCCGGAATCGCAGACGACGCACCGGCTCGCCGAGCCGGCGCCGCCTTGCGCGATCGTGATTTTCGGCGCGACGGGCGATCTCACCCACCGCCTGCTCATGCCGGCTTTGTACAATCTGTCGCGCTGGAAGCTTTTGCCGGAGAAGCTGGCGATCCTCGGCATCGGCCGCACCGAGATCGACTCGAAAGGCCTGCGCGAGGACCTCACGAAAACGATCGAAGGCTTCGTCAGCGACAAAACCGCGGAATTCTCCGCCGACAAGATCGATCAGGACGCCTGGTCGCGCGTCGTCGATACGATCGAGTATATCGACGGCGACATCGGCGATCCCGCGCTTTACAGCGAGATCAAAGCCGAGATCGACAAATTCTCGAGAAGCGGTGTCGGCTGCAACGTCCTGTTCTACCTCGCCGTCGCCGCGAAATTCTTCGGCCCCGTCGTCGTCAATCTCGCCAAAGCCGGATTGATGAAGGAGAAGGATTCGTACTGGCGCCGCGTCATCATCGAGAAGCCGTTCGGCCGCGATTATCGATCCGCCGTCGCGCTCAACAAGCAAATCCTCGAAGTCGTCTCCGAATCACAGGTGTTCCGCATCGACCATTTCCTCGGCAAGGAAACGGTGCAGAACATCATGGCGCTGAGGTTCGGCAACGGCTTCTTCGAGCCGATCTGGAACCGCGACCATATCGATCATGTGCAGATCACGGTCTCGGAGACGGTCGGCGTCGAGAAGCGCGGCAGCTTTTACGAGGCAACCGGCGCGTTGCGCGACATGGTGCCGAACCATCTCTTCCAATTGTTCACGCTGACGGCGATGGAGCCGCCGATCTCGTTCGATGCCGACGCCGTACGCGACCGCAAGCAGGATGTGCTGCGCGCAACGCACCACATGTCGCCGGATGATGCACAGCTTTCCGCGGTGCGCGGCCAGTACACGCGCGGCGAAGTGCTGGGAAAGCCTGTCAACGATTATCGCGCCGAGCCGAACGTCGCCCCGCGATCGCAAACCGAGACTTACGTCGCGATGCGGCTTTGGATCGACAATTGGCGCTGGGCGGGCGTGCCGTTTTACTTGCGCACCGGCAAATCGATGACAAAGCGCAAGACGCAGATCGCCATTCAGTTCAAGCAGGCGCCGCTGACGATTTTCCGCAATACCGGCGTTGAGAAGATGATCCCGAACTGGCTCGTTCTCAACATTCAGCCCGACGAAGGCATATTGTGGGAGTTCGGCGCCAAAGTGCCGGGGCCGCATGTGCAGCTCGAGCCGGTGCAGATGCGGTTTTCTTACAAGGACTTCTTCAAGGTGCAGCCGAGCACCGGCTACGAGACGCTGATCTACGATGCGATGAACGGCGACGCGACATTGTTCCAGCGCGCCGACAATATCGAGGAAGGCTGGAAGGTCGTGCAGCCGCTGCTCGACACATGGAAGACCGGCAGGCCGCCGCTCGCAATGTACGAAGCCGGCAGCGCCGGGCCGAAAGCCGCCGACGAATTGCTGGCCGAGGACGGACGCGCGTGGCGTCCGCTTTAGTGAAGACCGATGCCAGGTGAATTCGGCAAGCTCGTCGTTTTCCCGGACGCGGAGGCGCTGGCGCGCGGCGCCGCTTCCTGGCTGAAAGAGCGCATCGCGCCGCTCCAGGGCCACATCGCAATTGCGCTTTCCGGCGGCTCGACGCCGCGCCGCCTGTTTCAGCTGATGGGCAGCGAATTCAAAGATGCCTTTCCCTGGTCGCGCATGCATTTGTTCTGGGGCGACGAGCGCTTCGTTCCGCGGAACGACCCCGAGAGCAATTTCCGCATGGCTTACGAAGCGCTTCTGTCGAAAGTCCCTATACCGCCCGGCAACATCCATCCGGTTCCGACCGAAAGCGTCGATCCCGATGAGGCGGCGCGCGCCTATGAACGCGAGCTCAAAGGTTTTTACGGCGCGCCGACGCTCGAGCCCGGAAAATTCCTCTTCGACGTGCAGCTGCTCGGCCTCGGCGAAGATGGTCACACCGCTTCGCTCATTCCCGGCGAGCCGGTGCTCGATGAGCGCAAGCGCTGGGTCGCCGCGGTGGCGCATGGCCGCCCCGAGACGCGCATCACGCTGACCTATCCTGCGCTCGAAAGCAGCCGCCACACCGCGTTTCTTCTGTCAGGCGAAGCCAAACGCGACATTCTGCACAAAGTGCGCACGCAAACGGCCGATGTGCCCGCTGCACGTATACGTCCGCTGGGCGATCTCACGTTTCTCACCGATCGCGCCGCGGCGGGAAGCGACAAATGACGCGCGCCGCGCCTCGAGCTCTCGAGGGAACGCTCAAAGACGTCGTGGCGCTCATCGTCATGGGCGTCTCCGGTTCCGGTAAGACCACGATCGCCGCGCTCCTAGCACAGGAGCTCGGCTGGCGCTTCGAAGACGGCGATTGGTTTCATCCGAAGGCCAATGTCGACAAAATGGAAAAGGGCACGCCGCTGACCGATGCTGATCGGCTGCCCTGGCTCGAGGCGATCGCGGCCTGGATCGACGATCTCCGCGGCAAAGGCGGACATGGTGTCGTTGCCTGCTCGGCGCTGAAGCGCTGCTATCGCGATATTCTTGCGCGCGCGGGCCATGACACCGTGCGCTTCGTCTATCTCAAGGGCGATAAGGCGCTCATTGCCAAGCGCATTACCGCGCGTCACGGTCATTTCATGCCGCCGACGCTGCTTGACAGCCAGTTCGCGACATTGGAGGAGCCGTCCGCCGACGAGCATCCGATCAGGGTATCGGTCGCCGGTACGCCGCGGGAGATCGTCGCCGACATTTTGACGGCCCTGCGCAGCGCCGCGACTGCGGGCGCAGCGCGTTGAGTCACATCTCGCTCGTTCTCTCCGACGTCGACGGCACTCTCGTCACGACGGAGAAACAGCTCACCGAAGCGACGGTTGTCGCCGTGCGCAGCCTTACCGAGCACGGCGTACGCTTCACCGTGACCAGCAGCCGTCCGCCATTCGGCTTGCGGATGTTGGTCGAGCGCCTGAACCTGCAGCTCCCGCTCGGCGCCTTCAATGGCGCTTGCCTCGTCGAACCCGATCTTTCGATCGTTTCGCAGCACCGCATCCCGGTCGAGGCAGCGACACGCGCAATCGAAATTCTCAAGGCTTCTCATGTCGGAATCTGGCTGTTTTCCGCAGACCATTGGTGGCTACGCGATGCGAACGGCGATTATGTCGAGCGCGAGCGGCGCACGGTTGCCGCCGATCCCACAATCATCGCGGATTATGCGCCCTATCTCGGCAATCTCTCGAAGATCGTCGGTGTCAGTCGCGACTTCGACCGCCTTGCGCAACTCGAATCCACCATGAAATCGGCGCTCGGCGAAACTGCCTCTGCGTCGCGCTCGCAGCGCTATTATCTCGACATTACGCCGCCGAGCGTCAACAAAGGCACGGTCGTTGAAGCTCTCGCGCGTCATCTCGAGATTCCCGCCGCCGAAATCGTCACGGTCGGCGACATGGACAATGACGTGAGCATGTTTAAGAAGAGCGGGTTCAGCATCGCCGTCGGCAATGCGAGCGACGCGGCGCGCGCCGCCGCTTCCGTCGTCTGCGACCGGACCAACGATACAGACGCATTTGCCGAAGCCGTCGAGCGCTTTATTCTGCCACGCATCGCGGAGACGTCGTGATGGAAGCGCCGGGCGGCCCGGGGATCAGCCCGACCTGGACGAGCAGCGCCAAGGATATGGTCGGCGTCGCGCTCGGCCACTCGCGTCTGTGGTTCACCGTCGGCTACGGGATCGTCAACGAGGTATATTTCCCGCGCATCGATATCCCGCAGATTCGCGATCTCGGATTCATCGTCGCGGACGACAAAGGCTTCTGGGTCGAAGTTAAACGCAATTCCGATTACACTTTCACCACGCCAGGTGCGGGAATTCCCGCCGTGCAAATCGTGCACCGGCACGAGCGCTTCGAGCTTGCTTTGCGCATCGTGCCGGATCCCGACCGGGACGTGCTCCTCATCGAATGCAATCTCTCCGGCGACCCCGACCTCAAGGTCTACGCCCTGCTTGCGCCGCATGTCGGCAGCGACGCCACGCGTAATCTCGGCGAAATCTTTCCCGATCGCGACCGGCAGACGCTCTGCGCCTCGCAAGGGCCTTTTACGCTCGCCTTGGCTGCCGCAGACGCCGTTACCCAGCGTGGTGCGTGGCTGCGCACCAGCGCCGGTTATGTCGGTACGACCGATGGTTGGCAGGACTTCAACAGCCACGGCCGGATGACCTGCACCTATTCCGCGGCCGGCCCCGGCAATATCGCGCTGATCGGCGAGCTCGGCGCGCGTCATGCAGTGCTCGCGCTCGGCTTCGGCGGCAGCAATGAATCGGCCTCGACGCTGGCAATATCGTCGTTGTTGCATCCGTTCGAACGCATTTGGCGCCGCTATGTAGAGGCGTGGCAGGATTGGCACACGCGCAACGTCGATCTCGAG
The DNA here is from genome assembly GCA_036265935.1 of Beijerinckiaceae bacterium. GTDB lineage: Bacteria > Pseudomonadota > Alphaproteobacteria > Rhizobiales > Beijerinckiaceae > JAFASC01. The sequence goes on along the minus strand of DATAOB010000073.1, from coordinate 91,069 downwards.
AGCTTCCCCGAAGAGTTCGGCGATGAGATCCGCGTCTCCGCCATGGTGCTGAAGACGCATCAGGACAAGACTTATCCGGGCGCGATCGTGGCAAGCCTCAGCATTCCATGGGGCAACAGCCGCGACGATATGGGCGGCTATCACCTTGTCTGGCCGCGCGATCTCGTCGAAAGCGCCGGCGCGCTGTTGACGCTCGGCGCGCAGCGCGAAGCGCGCGACGTCCTGCGCTATCTCATCGCGACGCAACTTGCCGATGGCCACTGGTCGCAAAATCAATGGCTCGGCGGCAGCCCCTATTGGCAGGGCATTCAGCTCGACGAGGCGGCGTTTCCCGTGCTGCTCGCCTCACGATTGGCCGAGCGGGATTGGCTCGGCGGAATCGAAGTCGGCGACATGGTGCGCCGCGCGCTCGGTTATATCGCGCTGTGTGGCCCCTCGACCGACCAGGACCGTTGGGAAGAAACGCCGGGCATCAATACGTGTACGCTTGCGGTTGGCGTCTGCGCGCTTGTTTGCGGCGCGCAATTTCTTCCGCAGGAGGAAAGAGCCGGCGTGCTGCTGCTCGCCGACGATTGGAACGCGCGCATCGAAGAATGGTGCACGGCTGCGGACACCGACTTGTCGCGCCGCTACGGAGTCGAGCGCTATTATGTGCGCGCTGCGCCGTTGCGAGTGGTGGAGGACGCCGCCGCGATCCACGATTGCGTTCCCGTGCGCAATCACGACGGCATGTTCGAAATCGATGCTTCCGGTCTGATCTCGACCGATCCGATTGAGCTTGTGCGCTACGGCCTGCGCGCCCCAGACGATCCGGTGATCCGCGATACGGTCAAACTGATCGACGCGATGCTGAAAGCCGAGACGCCGCTCGGCCCCGGCTGGCATCGCTATAACGACGACGGCTACGGCGAGCACGACGACGGCAGTGCCTTCGACGGCACCGGCCGCGGCCGCATCTGGCCGCTGCTTGCCGGCGAGCGCGGCCATTATGAGCTCGCGGCCGGGCGACCGTCCGAGGCACTGCGCCTGCTGCGCACCATCAAAGCGATGGCCGGCGGAGCCGGTCTTATTCCGGAACAGGTCTGGGACGCCGCGCCAATCGAACGCGCCAACCTGAAACCCGGCCGGCCGAGCGGATCGGCGATGCCGCTCGTCTGGGCACATGGCGAATTCATCAAGCTCGCGGCGAGCCTGAAACTCGGGAAACCCGCCGATCGGCCCGAACCCGTCTGGCTGCGTTACGGCGGCAAGCGCCCGCAGATCACGCGCGCGCATTGGACCTGTCGCATGCCGGTCTCAAACGTGCCGCGCGGCCGACCGATCCGCTTTTTGTTCAGAGATGCCACGCTCGTCCATTGGGGACGCGACAATTGGCAGGACGTTTCAAATGCGGTGACAAAGCCTGGTGCGCTCGGCTTGCAGGTCGCAGAAATTCCGGCCGAACGACTGGCCGAAGCAAATGCGATTCAATTTGCGCTGCAGGATGTGACGAGCGGCAACTGGATCGAGGGCAATCGCACGATCCGCATCGTCTAGGCCGACGGCCAGAGCCAGATATGCATCGGCTCGGATACGTTCTTGAGTGATTGCATGCCGCCGTTCTGGAACGCGGTCTGCGTCTTGCCGCGGATCAGGCGATAGGCATTGTCCGAAAGTGCGACACCGCCCGGCGCCGCACATTCCTGGACGCGCACCGCAAGGGTGACGCCCTCACCGAGCCGGTCGGTATCGTGGATGACCACGTCGCCCATGGCGATCCCGACGCGATGGGCGGATCGGGCCGATCGAAAAGCTGCCGGTACTGTAATCGGCGAGCGATTGCTGGAAGAAAATGCTCGACTCGACGGCGTCGACGACGCTGCCGAATTCAAGCAGCGCGCCGTCGCCGAGCATCTTGAACACAGAGCCGCGGAAGCGCGTCAGGCTCGGCGTGATCACCTCGCTGAAAATGCGGTCGAGCGCCGACAGCGTGTCCGCCTCGTTCTCCTGGATGTAACCGGTCGAAGCCAACGAAATCCAGGGAGACGATCGCGGCGAGGCGGCGCTCGGTCTTGTGCGCCGGCGCCCATTTCAGCCGCCGCAGAACGGAGCGGATACGCGCGAGCAGCTCGCGCAATTCCCAGGGCTTTGCCAGATAATCGTCGGCGCCCATTTCGGGTCCGACGACACGATCGATCGCGCTTGCCGTCGCCGCGAGCATGATCACCGGAACGGGACAGGTCTGCTTCAAATAGCGGACGATCGACAGCCCGTCTTCCTCCGGCATGTTCAGATCGAGCACGACGAGATCGGGCTTCTTGTCGTTCAGCTTCTGCCGCAGACTGGCGCCGCCGCCGTCGCAGAGCGTGACCTCGAAACCATGCATGCCGAGATATTCGCCGACCATTTCGCGGGCGTCCGCCTCGTCGTCGACGACAAAGATGCGCGGCAGTGCAGTCATGGGCTGGCGATCACGGAGTGGGCGCGTCGGCAGCCGGTTTCAGGCGCAGCACGAACGTGCTGCCATCGCGGCCGTTGTTGCTCTCGACAGAAATGTCGCCGGCATGCAGATCGATGATGCGCTTGGTGATCGACAGACCGAGCCCGGTCGAGGACTCGCCGCCCGTCGGTTTCGCCGACAGCCGCTGGAAGCGGCCGAACATGCGATCCTGGTCTTCCGGCGCAAACCCGGGCCCACTATCGCTGACGCGGATAATCGGCTCGCCCGCTTCGCTCGACATGCCGACGACGATATCGCCGCCGAGCGGGCTGTATTTGACGGCATTGCCGATGACATTGTCGAGCGCTTCGCGCAAGCGATCCGGATCGCCGCGCGTCATCAGGCGCTCGGGAATCTCGATCGACATGTTCTGCCCCTTGCGCGCGGCCAGCGTGCGATTGGATTCGGCGACGTCGCGGACGAGGCTGGCGAGGTCGAGATCCTCCCAGCGCACGGTTATGTCGAGCACGCCGCTCGACGCATCGGTCATGAGCTGGTTGACCATTTCGGTGAGCCGGCGCGCCGATGCTTTGATCTGCACGACTTGCGTCTCCATTTTGCCCGAGTCGGAGCTGCCCGCCCCCATCAGCTCGTCCAGCATCTCGGCGCGGCCGAGAATGACGCTCAGCGGGTTCTTCAAGTCGTGCGCGACTGTCTGCAGAATTTCGCTCTGCAGCGCGTTGGTGCGGCGTGCCCGCTCCCATTGCGCTTCGAGGCGGCGGTTGGCGAACGTCAATTCTTGCGTTCGCTCGGCAACGCGCCGCTCGAGATCGCGGTTCGCCTGCTCCAATTGTGCGTAAAGGTGGACGTTGTCGAAGGCGACGGAGAGGCGCGAGCAGAAAATCTCGACGAGCGAGCGATGCGTATCGGAAAGCTCGCGTCCGGTTTCGATCAGCACGACCACTTCGCTGCCGGACTGCGTGCCGATGTAAAGCACCGAGCGGGTCGGCAGAAATTCGGTTTTCCGCTGCTCGAAAGCGCGCTGGATCGCATCCTTCAGTTCCGGCGCGAGAAGTTTGACTTCCGAGCAGCCGGTATAGGTGCGATAGCAGCCGGAGGCGGCAAGCACGGAAAAGTGCTGCGCCGCGGAATCGACGTCGCGCAGCACTAAAATTCCGGGGCAATCGGCGACCAGCAGCGAGGCGATTTGCGTGAGCACGCCTTCCGCCAGCCGCTGCATCGATTTGAAGTCGAACACGGTCGGCGTGGCGTCGATGATGATTTCGAGCCCGCGCCGGGTTTCCTCCATGCGCAGCAGCTGCTGATAAGCGCGCAACGCCGCGGTCAGCGCCGTGAACAATTTGTCGGCGGTCAGTTCGGTCTTTGCCTTGTAATCGTTGATGTCGAAGTCGACGATGACACGCCGCTCCGGCGCCTGCCCCGGCTGCCCCGTGCGCAGGATGATGCGAACCGTCTCGTTCTTCAGTTCCTGCCTGATAAAGCCGACAAGGTCGAGACCCGCCGTATCGGATTCCATGACGACGTCGAGCAGGATGACGGCGATATCGGGATGCTCGCTAAGCAGCTTGCGTCCTTCCTCGGCCGAATAGGCCGACAGAAGCTCGATGCCGCTGCCGTTCAGCGAATAATCATAAAGCGCAAAGCGCGTGCCTTCGTGCACCGCCGCATCGTCGTCGATGATCGCGATCTTCCAGGTTTTCACCGGGGCTGCAGGTTCGGCCGAGCCATCGTCCTCGGCGGCGAACTCGATGAGATCGTTTTCTTCAGCCATGCTGATTCAAGTCCCTATCACTGCCTGCGACGCCGCTTCGTGCGGTGCCGCACGCGGGATGACCACGCGAAACGTGGTGCCCCGCTCCGGTTCCGAAGATATGCTGATGCGTCCGCCGAGCCGGCCGGTGATGATATTATGCACGATGTGCAGTCCAAGGCCGGTACCGCCCTGACTTCGGCGCGTCGTAAAGAACGGCTCGAACGCGCGGCGCCGCACATCCGGCGCCATGCCGCGTCCATTGTCGGAAAATGTGATCGCAACCTGGTCCGCATTCTCCAGTGCGGCGTGGACCTCCATCGTTCCGGACTGGCCCGGCGGAAACGCATGAGCGACCGCATTCAGGACGATGTTGGTGACAACCTGCCCGTAAGGACCGGGATAGGAATCCATTGTGATGCCCGGCTCGCACGTGAATGTCAGCGTCACGCGACTTTTGCTCAAGCCGGGCCTGAGACTCGCGATCACCTGCTCCGTCAGTTCCTTGAGATCAAAGACGCGCCGCTCGATATGGCTGCGATCGACGGCAACCTGCTTGAACGATTGGATCAGCTCGCCGGCGCGCTGCAAATTGGCGACAAGCTGCGTCGCAGCCTCGCGATTGCGCTGAATGAACTCGGTGAGCTGTGAGCGCTTCAACTCGCCGCGCGCTAGCTCGTCCGAAAAAAGCTCGCAGCGCCGCGCCAGCGAAGAGGCGACGGTGAGGCTGATGCCGACCGGGTTGTTCACCTCGTGCGCCACACCGGCGACAAGGCCGCCGAGCGCCGCCAGCTTCTCGGCTTCGATCAGGCTGTCCTGCGTCTTGCGCAATTCCATATAGGCGTTTTCGGTGCGCTGCTTCGAGCGGCGCAGCTCCTCCTCCGCCTCCACCTTCGCGATGGCGTTTTCGCGGAAGACCTCGATGGCGCGCGCCATGACGCCGATCTCGTCCTTGGCGTCGAGGCCGCGCACGCGGCTTTTCAGGTCGCCGGCGACGATCGCTTCCATAGACGCTGCGAGATCCTGCAGCGGTGTAATGATGCTGCGCACGATGAGAACGCCGAAAATGATGATGAAGACGAGAAACACAGCGGTGACGCCGGCGATCAGGATGTAGATCGTCTTGAGGTTCTGATCGAGCCGTTCCTGCGCGGCGTTCTCACGCGCCTGCATATCGGCGCTCAGTGTTGCTGTCGCCGCGCTCATTTCGGCTTGGCTCTTGTCGACCTCGTCGCGCAATAACGCCGACTGCCTGTCGAAAACCGCGGCAAGATTATCGATGCCCTTTCGCAGCTGCGCGGCGCGCGTTTGCAGCCCTTTCAGAGCGGCGGTTTGAATTTCGCTGTCCGCGAGATCGAGCATCACCGGCAGGGTGTTCTCGATCGATTGGAGATTGCTGACCGCCTCGCGTGCGGAGGTGGCGGAAAGCGAAAGGTAGTAGGCGTTGATCGCAACGAGGGCCGTGGAAAAGCTTTCGCGCGACTTCCTGAGCGCCGGACTGATCAGCGCGTTTCGCCCCTCGACCGTACTCTCGATGATCGCATAGAGCCCGGTCATCTCCTTGGCGGGCGTGAGCACTTCGCCCTCATAGATTTCGGCGATCTTCTCGCGGACGGCGCGAAGCGCATCGAAGCCGCCGACCAGCCTGTTGGTGAGGTCCGAAAGCGAGCGCGTCGCGAGCTGCAGCACCGGGTCTTCCGCGGCGCGCGGAATAAGATTGCTTTGCAGCGCGTTCCAGCGGCTCTCGACTTCAGCGAGAAGTTCTGGACTAGGCTGGGTGAAATAGCGATGAATGAGACTTTGGACGCGGCCTGCCTCGGAATCGATCTGCGACACGATGCGCTCGGAGGCGCGCACGCGCACGAGGTCCGTCCAGGTGTTGTTGACGATACGGGCGCTCTGAGCGATCAGCACGGCGAGAATCAAAACGACCGCCGTGTTGGCAATGGCGATCAACAGGATGCGCCACCGGATAGGTATGCGGCGCAGAAAATTTTGCGCCAGCGCGGCGCGTCCGCTGCCCGCGGCTGGCGTAATCCCGACCGGCTCAGAACCAGGCGAAGCTTCGATGCTCGATCGGCTCATTGCACCTGGCGGATTTTGTCGGCGAGAGCGCGCGAGGCCTGGTCCGACAGGACGCGATCATAGATCGGTTTCGTCGCCTCGATAAACGGAGCGCGATCGATGTCGCTCACGATCGTAACACCTCCCGACTCCGCGACATTGCGGGCCTGATCCTCATAAGCCTGCCATTGCCGGCGCATGAATCGCGCGGATTGACGCGCCACATCCTTGAAGATCACGCGATCATCGGGACTGAGCCCATCCCACGCTTTCATCGACATGATCAGCACTTCGGGCAGCATCGTATGCTGCGTCAGCGAGTAATACGGCGCGGCGCGATAATGCTCCGTCGTGACATAGGACGGCCAATTGTTCTCGGCGCCATCGATCAAGCCGGTGGAGAGCCCGGTCAGCACCTGGCCGTAAGCCAGCACGACGGGTTCGGCGCCGAGCGCACGCACGAAATCCGCGGCGATCTCCGACTGCTGAATGCGGATTTTGAGGCCCTTGAGATCGGCGAGCGTGCGAACAGGCCGCAGGCGATTATAGAGCGAGCGCGCGCCGGAATCGTAATAGGTGAGCCCGACGAAGCCGTGCGCGTCGAAACTCGCCAGAATTTCTTCGCCGATTTCGCCATCCAAAACCTTGTGAAAATGCTCGCTCGACTTGAAGAGGAAGGGCAGGCTGAGGACACGCAATTCCGGAACGAAGGCGGCGAGCGGCCCGATGCTGATGCGATCGATGTCGATTGCGCCGGCGCGCGTCTGCTCGATCGTCGCTTCCTCCTCGCCGAGCTGGCGCGCCGGAAAAATGGCCAGCCGATGCCGGCCGTTCGTGCGTTCGATCAGCCGGTCGTTCATGAATTTGATGGCTTGGACGGTCGGATAATCCTCCGCCTGGATATCGGCGGCACGGAATGTTTTCGCGTGCGCGCCCGCCCCCGCCGCGACGACGGTCAGAAACGCCAAAACTGAGATCATGCGGGCCCATAGAAGCCGCATCCGAGTGAAACCCCTCTGTCGATGGGGCGCCGCGAATCGGCAGCGTGCGCCCCTCACCCGCGCGGCGTTAGAACGCGCGCGCAGAATTTACGTCCGCTCTCCTTAACCGGAACGGCTCGTTTGGTCGTGTGCTTTATCACAATTTGAACCCGGTAAACGACGCGAGGACGATTTGCGTGTCGCCGTAGACGCGACACTGCTCGGAGGCGAAGCCATCGGGCAACTCCACCAGCACATCGGCGCCTTCCTCGATGATCGCCAGTGCGCCTTCGCCAAGCCAATTGCCGTCGCGCAGCGCGCGAAGTGCGGGGGAAGCAAGGTCCTGGCCATAGGGCGGATCGAGAAAAGCAAGTCTGAAGCGGCCGGGTTCCGGCGCCTCGCCAAGCCGCGTCGCGTCGCGGCGAAAGACGCGTGTGATTCCGGCGACGCCCAGCGCCTCGATATTGGCGCGCAACAGCGCCCGGGCCTCGACGCCGTTGTCGACGAAGAGGGCGTAAGCCGCCCCGCGCGACAGCGCCTCGAGCCCCAGCGCGCCGGTGCCGGCGAAGAGATCGATGACGGCGGCGCCCTGAATAGGATTGTCCTCGCGATGGGCGAGGATGTTGAAAAGGTTTTCGCGCAGGCGATCGGCCGTCGGCCGAATCGTCCGCGCCGCGGGAGCCTTCAAAATGCGGCCGCCAAACCGGCCACCAATGATGCGCATGCTCAGCGCTTCGGGCGAGGCGGCTTGCCGGGCTGAACTTGCCGCTCGGCGCCGAAGCGGCGCGCGTTGCGCGTCGGTTTTGCTGCGTCGCTGCGCTTGCGGATCGGCACGACACGCTCGACCGCGACTTCGCGGCCTTTGCGGTCCTCAGTGGCGCTGCGGAGGATGCGGCGGCGCGGGGTTTCGTCGAACCGGGTGTCCCGTTCCGTGCGCAGAGTACGCACGTGCTTGCGCTTGCGCTCGCCGGGCCCGGAATGGGTGTTGATGTCCCCCTGCATCTCCGCCCGCGTCGGCCGGCTGAAGCTCGCGCCTGCCGCGGCAGTCAAGCTTGGGCCGAGCTGGTCGCGCAGCACGCGAGTGTTGACCTCCTCAACCTCCCCATCCCCGAGATGCCCGAGCTGGAACGGCCCATAGGACAGGCGGATCAAGCGGTTAACCTCAAGGCCGATATGCTCGAGCACCCGCTTCACCTCCCGGTTCCTTCCTTCTCGTAAGCCTAGTGTCAGCCAGACATTCGTGCCCTGCACACGGTCGAGCGTGACCTCAGCCGGGGCATAGGTAATCCCGTCCACTGTCACGCCGCGCCGCAGCCGCCCGAGTGCCGCCTCGTCGACCTCGCCATGGGCGCGAACGCGGTAGCGCCTGATCCAGCCGGTCGCCGGCAGTTCCAGCACGCGCGCGAGGCCGCCGTCATTGGTAAGGAGCAGCAACCCTTCAGTGTTGATGTCGAGCCGCCCGACGCTGATCAGCCGCGGTAGATCGGGGAAGCGCTCGACGACGAAGCCAAACACGGTCGGCCGCCCCTCCGGATCGCGCTCGGTCGTGACCAAGCCCGCCGGCTTGTTGAACAGGAAGAGCCGCGTGCGTTCCGGCGCCTCCAGCGGCTTGCCGTCGACCGCGATCTTGTCGTCCGCCGTGACGTTCAGCGCCGGGCTTGTCAGCACTCGGCCGTTGACCGCCACTCGGCCCGCGGCGATCCACGTCTCCGCCTCGCGGCGCGAGCATAAGCCGGCGCGCGCCATCAGCTTGGCGATGCGCTCGCCGCGATGCGCCGAGGCCTCGCGCGGCGCCGGGCGCGGCTCACGCGGCTTGCGGTGGGGGCGCTTCTCGGCGTCTCCGCGAGCCTCTCGAGGCGGCTTGTTCCGGTTGGGCATGGCGGTCTGATAGCAAGGGCGCGTGGAAAGCGACAGCACCGCAGCCAAGGCCGCCGCCGCGGCCGATCCGATGTCGCGCGCTTTTGCCGAGGCGCGCGCCGCCGCCTCGCGCAGCGAGGTGCCCGTCGGCGCAGCGATCGTGCGCAACCGCGCTATCATCGCCGCCGCGGGCAATCGCACGCTGGAGGCGCGCGATCCGACGGCGCATGCCGAGCTTCTCGTCATTCGCGCAGCCGCCGCTTCGCTCGGCAGCGAGCGCCTCAGCGATTGCGATCTCTACGTGACGCTCGAGCCCTGTGCGATGTGCGCGGCGGCGATCTCGTTTGCCCGAATCCGCCGGCTTTATTGGGCCGCCGCCGATCCGAAGGGCGGCGCCGTCGAGCACGGGCCGCGCTTCTTTTCGCAGCCAACCTGTCATCACGCGCCGGAGCTTTATGGCGGCATCCGCGAACAGGAAGCCGCGGCGCTGTTGCAGGAATTTTTTAGGGGCCGGCGGTAATCATTGCGAGCGCCGCGGCGTTCACGTCGCAGCGCCTATGCTCTCCGCTTACGCAGATCGATTAGTGCGCGTCGCAGCCGCCGCTCGGCAGACCGCCCGGGATTTCGATCTTCGCAACATCCAGCCCCGCGGGCGTGGACTCCCACGCCGCGTATTCCGGCAGCCATTCGGGCGGCGTCACCGCGGTGGACACGACCGAGACGAGAAGCCCGAGGGCGGCACAGCAGGCAAGATAGGTGAAGGAATGGTCCTTCCCTGAATTCGCGTCTGTCGTGGAGGCGATCTCGCCCGCGACGAAGGCGGAATTCACTCAATCTACATAGGCCATGATCAATTCTCCTCGCGTGATTCGGTGTGACTCTCTTGGACAAATTAAGTGAGACGCAGCTGCATGCCAGCGCCGAAGCTGCATCAGCGTCAGCCCTCGTACCGCAGCGCTCGCGCCGGAACCAACCCGCGTTCCTGCCGTTTCGCGCACGGCAGCTGTGCACGTCTGTGGTGACCTAACCGAGGGCGCGCGAATTCGATCGGGAGCCATTAAATGAAAGCGCTGGTTTGGCACGGCAAGGAAGACATCCGCTGCGATAGCGTCTCGGATCCGGAGATCGAGCATCCGCGCGATGCGATCGTTAAGGTGACGAGCTGTGCGATCTGCGGCTCGGACCTTCATCTCTTTCACAATTTCATCCCGGCGATGCTGCCCGGCGACATCGTGGGCCATGAAATGATGGGTGAGGTGGTCGAAGTCGGCTCCGGTGTGAACGGGCACTTGAAGAAGGGCGACCGCATCGTCGTGCCGTTCACGATCATCTGCGGCGAGTGCGATCAATGTAAGCGCGGCAATTTCTCGGTCTGCGAAACGACGAACCGCAACAAGAAGATGGCCGACAAGGTCTTCGGCCACACGACGGCGGGCCTGTTCGGCTACACCCATCTGACCGGCGGCTATCCCGGTGGTCAGGCCGAATATCTGCGCGTCCCCTATGCCGATGCGACGCACATCAAGGTGCCGGAGAGCCTTACCGACGAGCAGGTTCTCTTCCTCGGCGATATTTTTCCGACGGGATGGCAAGCCGCCGTTCAATGCGACATCGAGCCGACCGATACCGTAGCCATCTGGGGCTGCGGTCCTGTCGGCCAGATGGCGATCCGCAGCGCGGTGCTGCTTGGCGCCAAGCAGGTGGTGGCGATCGATCGCTTGCCGGAGCGCCTCGGCATGGCGGAAGCGGGCGGCGCAATTACCATCAACTTCGATGAGGAAAGCGTTGTCGAGCGCTTGGACGAGCTCACCCACGGCAGGGGGCCGGACAAGTGCATGGATGCGACGGGCATGGAAAGTCACGTGTCCTTGTCAAAGCCGGACACTGTGCTCGATCGCGCCAAGCAGATGATGATGATGGAGAACGATCGCCCGCATATCCTGCGCGAGATGATCTATGTCTGCCGCCCCGCGGGCGTGATCTCGATCCCCGGCGTCTATAGCGGTCTCGTCGACAAAATCCCGATGGGGCAAGCGATGAACAAGGGCCTCACGTTCCGCATGGGCCAGACGCACGTCAACCGCTGGACCGACGATCTTCTGCGCCGCATCGAAGAAGGCCAGATCGATCCGTCCTTCGTCATCACGCACACCGCTTCGCTCGAGGATGGACCGGAAATGTACAAGCTGTTCCGCAACAAGCAGGACAGCTGCATCAAGGTCGTTCTGAAGCCGTAAGCCCCGCGAGGAAATCATGACTTACATTGCAAGCCTCTCCAACATCGCGCGCTCCGAAGGCGACCCGAAAGTGTTGAGCAGCGGCCCGAGCTCGCTCGATGTGACCGATCGCTTGGCGCGGGCGCTCGGCTGGTTCAGCATCGGCCTCGGTCTGACCGAGCTTCTCGCGCCGCGCGCTCTGACGCGCCGGCTCGGCATCGAAGGCAGCGAGACGCTGCTGCGCGCCTACGGCATGCGCGAGATCGGCGCCGGCATCATGACGCTGTCGTCGGAAAAAGGCCTCGGCTTGCAGAGCCGCGTCGCCGGCGATGCGCTCGACATCGCGACATTGCTGCCGGCATTGCGCGCCGACAACCCGAGGCGCGACAATGTGGCGATCGCGCTTGCCATGGTGCTCGGCGTCACGCTGCTCGACATTGCCGGCGCAAAGAGCGTCAGCACCAGCCAACGCCGCAGCGAGCGGCCGCGGCGCACATATCGCGACCGCAGCGGCTATCCGCAAGGGGTGGAGCGGGCGCGCGGTGCGGCACGCGACTTCCGTACGCCGCCGGACATGCGCGCGATCCCGATGTTAAAGGAGAGAGAGCAGCGCGCGGCAGCGGAATAGATAGGCCGGTAGATTCAGAGCTGCAGAGGCAAGGTCGTCCACCAGCTGCCGCGTGAATTGCCGATCAGCACCAGGACGTCGCGGCCGCCGCGGTCGCGCGCCTCCGTAATCAATCGGGTAAAATCAGCGACACTCGCGACGTCGTTCAGTCCGACCTTTTGCACCACGTCGCCGGCACTGAGATTGGCGTTCTCCGCGGCGCCTTCGGTCACGACCTCCTTGACGACGGGACCGTTGAACTTCGCGCCGATATCGAATTGCTTGCGCAGCTCCGGGCTCATCTCGACCAGCTCCATGCCGAAGTCGCTGATTTGCGTGAATCTCGGCGCCTGCACGGTTTTCGAATTGTAGTCTTCCCACAATTCTTGCGGAAGCTCCCGAACCTGCACGGATGCGGTTTTGCTAGCTCCAGCGCTCCAAAGCCCCAAGACTATCTTCTTGCCAATGGTGTACTCGCCGACAACACGGATGAACTGACGATGATTGGCAAGTTTCGTATCGTCATAGGTCATGATGACATCGCCGACCTTTATTCCGGCAGCTTCGGCCGGACTGGCCGGCACGACCTCGGACACGATGGCTCCGCTCGCATCCGGAAGCTGTAGCGCGCCCGCCATGTTCGGCGTCAGTGCCTGCACACGCAGTCCGACCGAACCGATGCGCGGACGCCCGTGATCGCGAATTTGATAGGTAATAAATTTCAAGTCGTTCACCGGCATGGCGAAACCGAGCCCGATCGAGCCGCCGCCCTTGGTGTCGGAAAAGATCTGTTGGTTGATCCCGATCACCTCGCCGCGCATGTTGAACAGCGGCCCGCCGGAATTGCCGTGATTTACCGGCGCGTCGGTCTGGATGTAATTGTAAGGCGCGCCGTTCACCTCGCGATTGACCGCGCTTACGATGCCCGACGTCACGGTGCCGGAAAGACCGAGCGGGTTGCCCATGGCAAAGACGCGATCGCCGACTCGCACCTCGTCACTGTCCCCTACCTTGCCGACCGGCAGCGGGTGTCCGACATCGATCTTGATCAGCGCGATGTCCAGCTGTCGTCCTTTACCAAGAAGTCTCGCCGGCACGAGCGTTCCGTCGGCGAGCAGGACGCGCAGTTCGTACGCATTGTCGACGACATGGTTGTTGGTGAAGATGATGCCGCTCTCGTCGACGATGACGCCGGAGCCGACGAAGTCGGTCATGCGCGGCTCTTTGAAGCTCACCTGACCAGGTCCGGGAGCGACGATGCCTTTGACGTGGATGTTGACGACGCTCGGCCGAACCGAATCGACGACATCGGCGATCGACTGAGGCAGAAGCTCACGCTTTTCTGCCGCCGCTGCGGCAAGCGACGGCAACCCGGAAATCGCGAGAAGCGTTCCGAAGCAGATTTGTTTAATGCGCATCGATGCCCCTCCGAAAGCCATTGGCACATTGCCTGACGCGCAAAAGCTCGTGCCGGCCGAGCATATCACCGCTGGCGGCGGCGGAGGGTCAAGTTTTCAGGCTTATGTAAAACGCGTCCGCGGTAATCCTCGAACGCTTTACGTGCCGTCCTTTAGGCCTCTCAATAAAGAGCTCCGCCCTCGGCCGAGCCGAGGGCGGAGCTCCTTTCTACGTCAGATCACCAATACCACGGCGAGAGAGCCGGCTGAGCGTAGGTGTAGCCCCAGGGCTGCGGATTGTACCATCCGGTCGGGCCGGGCGTGGGAGCCACGGCGACGACGGGTGCCGGTGCAGCGGTCGTGACCGCCACAGACCGTCCCGTCACGACCGGGGCCGCCGCCGGCGCCGGCGCGTAATAGCCATAAGCGGCGGGCGCGGGCGCATAATAGCCGTACGCCGCGGGAGCGGGCTGCGCATAGCCATAGCTATAGCCCGAATATTGCGGCTGGTAGCCGTAGCCATAGCCGTAGCCCGTGCGCACGGTCGTGGTTGTGGCCGGAGCAGCAGCGATTGTCGTTGCTGCCGGCGCCGCGACGGCCGTCCGCACGCGCGCTTCACGCCGCGTGCTGACGCGGGTGCGTGCGACCGACCGCCCGGTGGTTATGCCGAAGCGCGGAGTAACCGTTGCCGGCGCCGCGGCCGCGGTCGCGGCACCCTTGGGGCAGGTCATGCCATACAGGCCGCAATCCTTGGCTTGCACGCCGGTCGTATAGTTGAGGTTCTTGCCCATTGGCGCGCAGGTCATGCCGTACTTGCCGCAGTCGGCGGCTTGCTGGGCCGATGCCGGCACAGCGGATGAAGCAGCCATGAGCGCGCCCAAGGCCGCGGTGGTCAGAAGCAATCTCATCGGTGGACCTCCCTTCGTGAGATGGCTTTTTTGCCGCCCGCGAAACCCCCGGCGCGTGGCGAAGTTCCGGCTTTGCCGCCGCCTTATTCCGCCGCATTGACTTGGCCCGAACCCGCAACATACCGAGTGAAAAGAACGATCCGAGGAGGCTTTCGATGGCGGCGAAAACGGCCCCGATTCCCGCGTCTAACCCGGCGCCCCCGGCCGAGCGCGGCTTTCCCATGAACGCCTGGTACGCGGCGGCCTGGAGCCACGAGATCAAACGCGAGCTCACCGCGCGGACCGTCTGCAACAAGGACATCGTGCTGTATCGGCGCACCGACGGCCGCGTCGCCGCGCTCGAAGACGCCTGCTGGCATCGCCTGGTGCCGCTCTCGCTTGGGAATCTCAAGGGCGACGACGTGCAGTGTGGCTATCACGGCATCGAGTTCAATTCCGACGGCCGCTGCACCTTCATGCCGGCGCAAAAGACCATCAACCCGTCGGCCTGCGTGCGCGCTTTTCCCATCGTCGAGCGACATCGCATGGTGTGGGTGTGGCCGGGCGACCCGGCGCTCGCGGACCCCGCCAAAATGCCCGACTTCCATTGGAATGACGGCGACGAATGGGTCGGCGAAGGCGGCACGTTCTACAGCTTGAAATGCGATTACCGTCTCGTCATCGACAATCTCATGGATCTCACGCACGAGACTTACGTCCATGCCGGCAGCATCGGGCATGACGCGATCGTCGATGTGCCGTTTGACGTGACTTACACCGATCGCATCGTGACGGTGACGCGCTGGATGAAGAACATCGAGGCGCCGCCGTTCTGGGCGCGCCAGCTCGGCAAGGACGGCAATGTCGACCGTTGGCAGATCATCCGCTGCGAGGTGCCCTCGATCGTCGTCGGCGATGTCGGCGTGGCACCCGCCGGCACCGGCGCGCCGGAGGGCGATCGCAGCCAGGGTGTCAACGGTGCCTTTCTCGCCGCCGTCACGCCGGAGACGGAGACGACCTGCCACTATCACTGGAATTTCGTGCGTCTGTTCCATCGCGACCACGAGGAGCTCACGCGTAAGATCAATCTCGCGCATGTCAATAACGGCCAGGGCGTCTACGACGAGGACGTGGTGTTTCTGGAATCGCAGCAGCGCGCGATCCTGCGGCATCCGCGCCAGCCGTTCTACAACTTGAACATCGATGCCGGACCGATGTGGTGCCGCCGCCTGATCGACCGGATGATCGCCAAGGAGACGCAGACGCCGGCCCTGCAAGCCGCGGAGTGATTTGGGGAGCGCGCATGCCGGACATCCTCAATTGGAGCGACGCCCGTCTTGTCAGCACGCGGCACGTCGCGCCTGACGTGCGCGAGTTCGAGATTGCGCCGATCGGCACGGAGTGGAAGCCGTTCCCGCCCGGCAGCCACATCAATATCGCTGTGCTGATCGACGATTTTCCCGATCATCGCTCGTATTCGCTCACCGGCAGCGGCGACAATACGTACAAGATCGCGGTGCGGCGCTCGGACAAAAGCCGCGGCGGCTCGCGCTATATGTGGTCGCTCGAGGAAGGCGCGCGGCTGAAGATCACCGAGCCGCATAATCTGTTCAGTCTCGCGTTCGGCAAGCCGGATTATCTGCTTGTCGCCGGCGGTATCGGCATCACGCCGATCATCACCATGGCGGAGGCGCTGAAGCGCACCGGCCACAAATACCGGCTGGCTTTCGCCAACCGCGCGCGCGGCAACATTCCCTTCCATGACGAGCTTGCCGCCGCGCATGGCGACAAGCTCGATCTTTATATCTCCGAAGAGGGCCGCCGCATCGATATCGCGCAGGAGATCGACACGCTGGCGCCCGACGGCCAGCTCTACCTCTGCGGACCGATGGGCCTGCTCGAAGATGCGAAAGCAGCGTGGAAAGCTTCACGCCGGCCGATCGCCAACCTCCGCTTCGAGACGTTCGGCACGGCGGGACATCACGCGCCCGAGTCGTTCGTCGTGAAAATCCCGCGGCTCGCGCAGGAGATCACCGTTGCGGCCAACGAGACGATGCTGCACGCGCTGGCCAAGCACGGCATCGACGTCATGTCGGATTGCGAGCGCGGCGAATGCGGGCTCTGCGCCATAGACGTTCTCGCCTGCGACTCGGAGATCGATCATCGCGACGTGTTCTTCAACGAGGATCAGCGCCGCGCCAACGACAAGATCTGCGCCTGCGTCTCGCGCGCCATCGGCGGCACGCTGACGGTCGATACGGCGTATCGGCCGGCGTAAGTAGCCGTCATTGCGAGCGCAGCGAAGCAATCCAGAGCAAACGCTTCATGATTGCAGTACTTCGCCTGGATTGCTTCGTCGCTACGCTCCTCGCAATGACGGCGTGAGCGCTCGCCAGCCGATGTCGCGGCGGCAGAAACCTTCGGGCCAATCGATGGCATCTACGGCGGCATAAGCGCGCTTTTGTGCCTCGGCGATATCCCGGCCGATCGCGGTGATGTTGAGCACGCGCCCGCCATCGGCAACGAGCCGCTTGCCGTCGCGGCGCGTGCCGGCATGCGTCACGATAATGTGCGGCATGCGCTCGGCTTTCTCTAGCCCGCGGATTTCCGTGCCTTTCCTGGGTGCGCCGGGATAACCTTCTGCCGCCATGACGACGGTCAGCGCGATCTCATCTGACAATCGAACGGCGTCAGCCGTGAGATTTCCCCGCGCGCATTGCTGCATCAGCATTAAAAGATCGCTTTCGAGCCGCGGCAGGATGGCCTGCGTCTCGGGATCGCCAAAGCGCGCATTGAATTCGATGAGCTTCGGCCCCTCCGCGGTAATCATCAGGCCGGCAAACAAGGCGCCTTTGAATGGCGCGCCCTCCGCCGTCATCGCGCAAATCGTCGGCGTGACGATTTCGCGCATGACGCGCGCCTGTAGGTCGTCCGTGAAGACCGGCGCGGGGGAGTAAGCGCCCATGCCGCCGGTATTCGGCCCGGTATCGCCGTCGCCGACACGCTTGTGATCTTGCGCCGAGGCAAACGGCAGCGCACGGCTGCCGTCGCATAAAGCGAAGAAGGAAATCTCCTCGCCTTCGAGCAATTCCTCGACCACGATCTCTGCCCCGGCGCTGCCGAATGCGCCGGAAAACATCGACTCAATAGCTGCTTCCGCTTCCGCAAGACTCTGCGCGATGATCACGCCCTTGCCGGAAGCCAATCCATCGGCTTTGACGACAACCGGCGCACCACGCGCGCGCACATAGTTCAGCGCCGCTTCGCGGTCCGTGAACCGCTCGAATTGCGCCGTCGGAATGGAGTAGCGCCGGCAAAGTTCTTTCGTGAACGCTTTCGATCCCTCGAGCCGCGCCGCGGCACGCGTCGGACCGAAGCCGGCTATTCCCGCTGCTTCCAACGAGTCGACGAGTCCCTCGACGAGCGGCTGCTCGGGACCGACGACGACAAACTCGATGCGCATCAACCGGCAGAAATTCAAGACCGCCGAATGATCGGCAACATCTACAACCGCATTCTCGCCAACTTGTGCCGTGCCCGGATTGCCGGGCGCGATGAACAGCTTGGAAAGACGCGGGGTTTTGGCCAGCGACAGCGCGAGTGCGTGCTCGCGCCCGCCGGAGCCGATCAGCAGGACATTCACTTGGCGTCGACCGGACCGCGACGCCGATCACTAATCGGTCGCATCGCTGCTTCCTAAACCGCATGCAAAGTCAGAGCAAACTTGGCCGAACGGCGCGGCGCGAACTCGTTGACGCTTCGTCCAGCCTGGTGCAAGAACGGCTTTTGCTCGCTCGTTCGAAAGCTGTGGATGGCCGACGGAATTCTCGCGCGTAAAGTCGTCGTCGTGACCGGCGCCGGCCGCGGCATCGGCCGCGAGATCGCGCTCCTCTCAGCGCGCGAGGGCGCCAAGGTCGTCGTCAACGATCTCGGCGGCAGCGCCGAGGGCGAGGGCGGCGGCGCCGAGGGGCCGGCGCAGGAGGTCGTCGAGGCGATCCGCGCCGACGGCGGCGAAGCAGTGCCGAATTTCGATTCCGTTGCTGAGCCCGCGGCGGCGGCAAACATCGTCAAGACGGCGATCGACGCCTTCGGCCGCATCGACTGTGTCGTCAACAATGCCGGCATCCTGCGCGACCGCATTTTTCACCGCATGAGCGTCGTCGATTTCGAGCTCGTCATCAAAGTGCATCTTCTCGGCAGCTTCTACGTCTCGCGCGCCGCGGCGACGCATTTCCGCGAGCAGGAATCGGGCTCGTTCGTGCATTTCACCTCGACGAGTGGGCTCGTCGGCAATTTTGGTCAGGCGAATTATGCCGCGGCGAAAATGGGCATTGTCGGCCTGTCGAAATCGATCGCGCTCGACATGCAGCGCTTCAATGTGCGCTCGAATTGCGTGTCGCCTTTCGCCTGGAGCCGGCTCATCGGCACGATTCCGGACGAGACGCCGGAGGAGAAAGCGCGCGTCGAACGCATCAAGGCGATGGGGCCGGAAAAAATCGCGCCGATCGTCGCCTATCTCGCGAGCGATCTCGCCAAGGACGTGACCGGCCAGATTTTCGCCGCGCGCATGAACGAAATTTTCCTGATGAGCCAGTCGCGGCCGGTGCGCTCGGTGCATTCGGCGGAAGGATGGACCCCGCAGACGATCGCCAATCGCGCCATTCCGGCGATGAAGAGCTCGTTCTACCCACTCGACCGCTCCGGCGACATTTTCTCCTGGGACCCGCTGTAACATGACGCGCGGCATACTGGCTTACGGCGGCTACATCCCCTTGCGGCGGCTGTCGCGCGCCGCGATCGCGCAGGCGAATGGCTGGTTCAACAGCGCTCTGAAATCGCGCGCCAAGGGCGAGCGCGCCATGGCGAATTGGGACGAGGACTCGGTGACGATGGCGGTCGCCGCCGCGCGCGACTGCCTCGGCGAGCGCGACCGCGACGACATATCAGCGCTGCACTTCGCTTCGACCAGCTTTCCGTTTCTGGATCGGCTCAATGCCGGCATCGTCGCCGGTGCGCTCAATCTAAAGAGCGAGACGGCAGCGCACGATCACGCCGCGACGCAGCGCGCCGGCACGTCGGCGCTGGCGCTGGCGTTGGAGGCCGCGGATTCCGGTCCGCAGCTGGTGATCGCTGCCGATAAGCGGCAGACAAAGGCGGCGGGCACGCTGGAGATGGATGTGGGCGACGGCGCCGCAGCGCTGCTTGTCGGCAGCGGCGACGTCATCGCCGAGCTCGTCGGCAAGGCGACGCGCACGATCGATTTCGTTGATCATTACCGCGCCGACGGATTCGCCTACGATTACCCCTGGGAGGAGCGCTGGATTCGCGACGAGGGCTACCAGAAGATCGTGGCGGAGACACTCGCGGCGCTCTTGCAGGACGCGAACATCAAAGCCACAGACGTCTCCGCCTTCTGCATGCCGTGCACATTGCCGCGCGTCGTCGCCTCGCTCGCCAAGAAGGCCGGGATGCGCGACGACGCCGTGCAAGACAATATGAACGCGACCTGCGGCGAGACCGGCGCGGCGCATCCGCTGCTCATGCTCGCGCGTGCGCTGGAGAGTGCCAAAACCGGCGACCTTATCCTCGTCGCCGGCTTCGGCCAGGGCTCGGATGTGCTCGCTTTCCGCGCGACCGAGCGCATCGCGAATTTCAAGCCGAAGCTCGGCGTCAAAGGCCATCTCGCGCGCCGACGCGAGGAAAAGAACTATCAGCGATTCCTCTCGTTCAACGAGCTCGTCACGATGGAGCGCGGCATGCGCTCCGAGGTCGACAAAGCGACCGCGCTCTCCGCACTGTATCGCAAACGCGACATGCTGACCGGCTTTATCGGCGGGCGCTGCAGCGTCTGCGGCACGGTGCAATTCCCGAAGTCCAACATCTGCGTCAATCCGAATTGCAATGCGGCGCACACGCAGGAAGACCAACCTTTCGCCGATCTCAACGGCAAGATCATGAGCTACACCGCGGACGAGCTCACCTACACGCCCGATCCGCCGGCCTGCTACGGCATGATCCAGTTCGAGGTCGGCGGCCGCATCATGATGGATTTCACCGACATCAAGCCGCGCGACCTCGAAGTCGGCCGCGACATGGACATGGTGTTCCGCGTCAAAGACCGCGATCCGCAACGTGGCTTTGTGCGCTATTTTTGGAAAGCCGCGCCCGCGGCGACAGCCCAAACAGGAGGCTGACATGGCAAGTGGCATTCGCGACAAAGTCGCCATTCTCGGCATGGGCTGCTCCAAATTCGGCGAGCGCTGGGACCGCGAGGCCGACGACCTCATGGTCGAAGCGTTCGAGGAAGCGATCGCGGATGCCGGGATCGAGAAGAACCAGATCGAGGCGGCGTGGCTCGCAACCGCGATCGAGGAGCAGCATGTCGGCAAATCCGGCGTGCCGCTCGCCATGGCGTTGCGCCTGCCGCTGATCCCGGTGACGCGCGTCGAAAATTATTGTGCCTCGGGGACGGAAGCGTTCCGCGGCGCGGTTTATGCGGTCGCGTCCGGCGCCGCCGACATCGCGCTGGCGCTCGGCGTCGAAAAACTGAAGGACACGGGGTATGGCGGGCTGCCGCAGCGCAGCCGCGGCAACCTCAATCAAATGTGGTGGGCGAATTTCTCCGCGCCCGGCTCGTTCGCGCAACTCGCCGCGGCCTATCGCGCCAAGCACGGCGCGACACGCGACGATCTGAAGCGCGCGATGGCGCATATCTCGGTGAAGAGCCACGACAACGCGACGCGTAATCCCAAGGCGCATTTGCGCAGCGCGATCAGCGTCGATCAGGTGCTCGGCGCGCCGCTTGTCGCCGAGCCGCTCGGCCTGTTCGATTGCTGCGGCGTCTCGGATGGATCGGCCTGCGCCATCGTCACCACGCCGGAGATTGCGCGCAGTCTCGGCAAGCGCGATCTCATCACGGTGAAGGCGCTGCAGCTTTCGGTCTCGAACGGCGTCGAGGCGCAGCACAATTCCTGGGACGGCTCATACTTTGCGACGACGCGCGTCGCATCGAAGCGCGCTTACCAGGAAGCCGGCGTGAGGGACCCGCGCAGCGAGATCGATCTCATCGAAGTGCACGATTGCTTCTCCGTGACCGAGCTCGTCACGATGGAGGACCTGCACATTTCCGCCGAAGGCCGCGCGATCAACGACGTGCTCGACGGCTTCTACGATGCGGACGGGACAATCCCCTGCCAGATCGATGGCGGGTTAAAGTGTTTCGGCCATCCGATCGGCGCCTCCGGCCTGCGCATGATCTACGAGCTTTTTCTGCAGATGCAGGGCCGCGCCGGGCCACGGCAGCGCACCAAGGAGCCGACGCTTGGATTGACGCACAATCTCGGCGGCTTCCCGCACCAGAATGTGTGCTCGATCTCGATTATCGGACGGGCGTAGCCGTCATTGCGAGCGAAGCGAAGCAATCTAGGAGCCGGCGCTTCATGGATTGCAGACTTTGCTCCTGGATTGCTTCGTCGCTTGCGCTCCTCGCAATGACGGCAGCTAAATCGCCCTGCCCGCCTCCCGCCAATACGGCTCGCGCAAGCGGCGCTTGAAAATTTTGCCGGAATCCTCGCGCGGCAAATTTTTTCCGATCTCGATCCGCCGCGGCACTTTGTAATCGGCGAGCTGCCCTTTCAAATGCGCGCGCACGTCGTCCGGCGCGATCGCCGCGCCATCCTGCGGCTCGAGGATCGCCATTAGCGCCTCGCCGAACTCCACGTCGGGAATGCCGAACACGGCGCAATCCTTGACACCGTCGAGCGAGAGAATGGCCGCCTCGATCTCGGCGGGATAGATGTTGACCCCGCCCGAGATCACCATGTCGCGCTTGCGGTCGCAGATATAGAGATATCCCTCCGCGTCGAAATAACCGACATCGCCGATGCTGATCAGCCCGTCGCGGTCGATCTCGCGGTGCTTGTCCGGCTGATTGTGGTAAGTGAAATCCGGATAATACGGGATGCGCATGAAGAGCTCGCCGGGCGTGCCGACCGGCGTCTCGTTGCCGTTCTCGTCGAGCGCGCGGACGATCGCGCCGGGCACGACGCGCCCGACCGTGCCGGGATGCGCCAGAAAATCCGCGCTCGACGACAAGGTCACCGGGCCGCTTTCCGTGCCGCCGTAGAATTCGTGCAGGACCGGTCCCCACCACTCGATCATCGCCAGCTTCACGTCGGTTGGACAGGGTGCCGCGGCATGGATGATGAATTCGAGCGACGACACGTCGTAACGGCGACGCACGTGCTCCGGCAGCTTCAACAGCCGCACGAACATGGTCGGCACCATGAACATATGCGTGACGCGATGGCGCTCGATGATCGCCAGCAATTCCTCCGCGTCGAAGCGTGGCATCAGGATCGTGCGCGCCGCGTCGCGCGCTGCGCGCAAGCCAAACGAGTTCGGCGCGCTGTGATAAAGCGGGCCGGGCAGCGCTGAGACCATGCCCGTCGCGAAAGCCGTAGATGGCGCGGCGCAGGTCTTCGGTCTTGCGCTCGTCTTCCGGGCCGGGCGCCTGACGGCGCACGCCTTTCGGATTGCCTGTCGTGCCCGAGGTGTACATCATGCTGTAGGTCGGGCGGCGCGGCGCGCCGTGATGTGGCGCGTGGCTCGCGAGCCAGCGATCCCAATCGATGCCATCGGACCGCACAGGCGCGTGCTCCGGATCGATGCGATAGCTCGCGCAAATTTCCGGCGGGGTCTGGACGACGAGGCACGCCGTGCCGGCGGGGATCGCATCCTGAATTGCCGGCAGGAGATCGGCATGCACGACGAGCACGCGCGCGTCGCAATCCCCAAGGATGTAGCCGACCTCGTCGGCTTTAAAATGCCAGTTGATCGGCACGGCATAGGCGCCGAGCCGCACCGCCGCGAGCGACGCCTCGAAGAAAGCGAAATCGTTGCGCAGGAGCAGCGCGACGCTCGCGCCCTCGCCGACGCCGAGGGCATCGAAGCCGGCGGCGGCGCGAAGCACGCGCGAGGACAGGTCTTCGCGCGACAGGCGCCGCTCGCCGCTGATCAGTCCTTTGAAATCCGCAGTCATAGATGCTTCCGCATGTCGCGCCATTGATCGGCGAGCGTGCCGCGATGCTCCGGCGCGGCGATCTGGATCAGCGCTTCGGCGCGGGCATCCTGCGCGAGATCGCGGACCTTCGCGATCCCATGCTCGGTGACAAAAATATCGGCGTCGCTGCGCAGCCCCGTGACGATGCCCGGCTCGCAGAGCGTTGCTACGATGCGAGAGACGCTGCCGCCAGTCGCGGGCAGCGCCACGATCGAGCGGCCGTTCGCAGATAATCGCGCGCCGATCATGAAATCGTGGAAGCCGCCGGAGCCGCTGACCAGGCCGCCGTAGACGAGCTCCGCATTGGTTTGGCCGAACAGATCGATTTCCACAGCGCTGTTGATCGCAACGAAATTTGTGATCTCCCCGAGCACTTTTGGCGCATGCGTATAATCGGCGGCGCGGAGTTTGACGCCCGGCAGCGCGCAAAATTCGTACGTCGCCCGCGTGCCGAACACCATGCCGGTGAGGATGATCTCCTTGTCGAAATCTTTTCTGCGCCCAGTGATGACGCCCTTGTCAGCGAGCTCCACGATCGCCTCGTCGACCATGCCGGAATGGACGCCGATGTCCTGATGCGCATGCAAAGCGCGGACGATCGCCGACTGCACCTTGCCGATGCCGATCTGGATGGTGTCGCCATCATTGATGAGCGTCACGGCGTGCAGGGCGATCGCCTCGATCTGCGGTGATGGCGCACCGGCAGGATATTCCGGCAATGGCGTGTCAACGTCGATCGCCAGCGCGAGATCATCCAATTGTGGGCCCGGCTCGCCATCAATGTCAGGCATGGCGCGATTGACGAACGCGGCAAGCTTCTTCGAGCGCGCCGCCGCAAGCGACACGAAATCCTGGTTGATGCCGTATGAAAGCCGCCCGTCTGCACGCGGCGGCGCGAGGTGCAGGATGGCGAGATCGAATGTTTGATCGGCGAGATAGCGCACGAAGGACATATAGCCTTTCGGCAACACGTGGATGCGCTCGCGCGCCGGCGATTTGCGATGGAAGCCGCCGCCAAACGTGGTGACCATCCGCGCCTCCGGTGCAAGCGCGGCAAAGTCAAACGTGTTTACACCGGGAATGAAAGCGCCAACGAACTCGACGCCCCGCGCGCGCTCCGGTTCGGCGCTGAGCGCATCGAGAAAATCGCGCGGCAACGACGCACCGGCATGCACGAAGACGCGCATGCCGGGCGAGAGCAGATCGAGAATGTCGCGGGGATTAGAACTGCTCTGCATCGTTTTCTTTGGACCGCGCACCTCCTGGTGCGCAACATGGCACGCCTCAATGCGCACCAGGAGGTGCGCGGGCCAGCGCTAATCCCGGGTGATTTCCGCTAACCCGTTGTCGAGCACCACCGCCTCGCGCTCGACGACCCGCGCCCGGAACGAAACCCGCGGACCGTCGATCCACATTTCGGTGCGGATCGTCTCGCCGGGAAAAACCGGCGCGGTGAAACGCAGGCGCATGCTTTTGAAACGTGCGGGATCGTAAGCGGCGACTGTCTTCAACAACGCATGCCCCGCGACACCAAGCGAGCAGAGCCCGTGCAGAATCGGGCGTGGGAAACCGGCACTGCGTGCTACTTCGGGGTCGGCATGCAGCGGATTGTAATCGCCGGAGAGGCGATAGATCAGCGCCGCATTAAGGGCAGTCGGCAAATCACAGACCGCATCCGGCGCGCGCTGCGGAATGGCATGCGGCTTCGGCGCCTGCTTCGCCGGTCCGCCGAACCCGCCATCGCCGCGTAGCACCGTCGTGCCGCTGAGCGTCACCAGCTTCTCGCCGGTTTTGGCGTCGCGCACCACGCGCTCGCTGAACAACAGCGAGCCTTTCTCGGCGCCTTTGTCGATGATCTCGGTGACGCGCGTGCGTCCGGCGACGGTCGCGGCAGGCGGAATCGCCGCATGCCAGACGATGCCCTGCTCGCCGTGCAATATCTTCTTCCAGTTCACTCCGGTTCCCGGCTCGCGCAGCCAAAACCCGGGATAAGCGAGCACGACGGCCATCGTCGGCAAAGCGCGCAAATCCCTCTCATAGACGAAGCGCAATTGCTCCTCGTCCATCGGATCGCTGCCGAGACCGAGGCCAAGCGCATAGAGGATCGTGTCGCGCGCCGAATATTCGTGGGTGAGTTCCTCGAACGGCCAGTTCAGCAATTTTTGCACATCGAGCGCCATCTCAAAAATTCCCTACCTTCGCGGAACGCGATAAATGAAGCGCCACGGATCGCTTTCGGAATCGCGCGGCACTTCGATATCAATGAGCCACGGACCGCCGCTCGCCAGCGCGCGCTCTAGGACCGGCCGGAACTCTTTCGGCGAGCGCACGCGCGCACCGCCGACCCCGAACGCATCGGCAATCTCCAGAAAATCCGGATTGACGAGATCGGCGGCAATGACGCGGCCGTCGAAACGCGTCATCTGATCGCGCCGCACGTTGCCATACGCGTTGTTGTTGAAGACGAGCGCGACGACGCCGATATCGAATTGCACGGCCGTCGCAAGCTCCGAGAGCGCGAACATGAAGCCGCCGTCGCCGCAAATCGCCACGACAGGGCGATCCGGATTTGCGACTTTGACTCCGAGCGCGGTCGGATATCCTGCACCGAGCGTCCCCTGATAGCCGGACGAAACAAACGTGCGCGGCTCGTAGACGGGAAATCCGTACCAGGAGGCAAAGCCAACTTGCGAAAGCTCGTCGGTGACGAACGCATTCGCCGGCAGCACCTCGCGCAGGATGCGCAGATACGACATTTGCGGCTCGATCGCGCGGATCTCTTCCGCGACTTTGGCGCGCGCGGCGCGAATTTCATCCCGCCTCCCGGCGCTGCGCTTGAATCCGACCCGCCGCACGGCGTCGATCAGCCCCTGCGTTGCTTCCTGCGCGTCGGCGACGACGCCGACGTCAGGTGGGAAGCGGCGCATTTCGGCGGGATCGATATCGATGCGGATCATCTTCTGCCCCGCCGGCCGGTTCTGCCAGCGGACATCGATCAGCTCCAGCCGCGAGCCGATGCCGATGACGAGGTCGGTCCCCGGCCAAAGCTCGTAGGCCTCGGCGAGCGTCAGCCCGAGCTCGTGCGCGTTGCTCAGAATGCCGCGGCCGCTGCGGAAGGCGACGACCGGCGCATCGAGCGCTTCGGCGAGCTCGCGAATTTCCGCCGCCGCGGCGATCGCGCCGCTGCCGATCATGATCATCGGATGCCGGTTCGCCGCGACGAGCCGCGCTGCGGCGGTCAGCGCGTCCGGGTCGGGCGGCGGCGCCGGAAAGGGCGGCAGCGGATCGCAATCGGCGATCAGCTCGCGGCGGGTGAAGACGTCCCACGGCATTTCCAGCGCCGCCGGGCCCTGGCGGCCGGACAGCATGGCCTGGAAGGCGCGCGCCACCTCGACCCGCGCCATTGACGCGCTGTCGATGCGCCCCGCCCATTTGGTGAAGGTGCGCAGCGTCGCGAGCTGGTCCGGCATTTCGTGCAGGTGGCCGCGGCCGCGCCCGAGAAACGCGGAAGGCACCTGGCCGGTGACGCAGAGCACCGGCGCGTTGCAGCCATAGGCGGTGAGCAGCGCCGCGCTCGCATTGAGCACGCCCGGCCCCGGCACGACGGAAAAGGCTGCCGGCTTGCCCGTCGAGCGCGCGTGGCCGAAGGCCATGTAGCCGCAGGCCTGCTCGTGCCGCGCGCCGATTACTTTGAGCTTCGGCTGGGCGCGATGCAGCGCGTCGAAGAGGCCGTAGACCTGCGCGCCGGGCAGGCCGTAGACCGTGTCGATGCCGTGGTCGATGAGGCCGGCCACGATCGCCTCGCCGCCGGTCATCGCTGTTGCATTCATCGACGCGCCCGATCTTCCGTCCCGGTTTCGGCTCACCCCATGCCATCGAAATCAGTGGCGGCCAAGCCGGACCGGAACTTGCACGTAAGGCGTCCGGCTCGGAGATTGCACGCGCCGTCACGGCATGTCAGGAACGGGCAATTGTTCCGGTTGGTGAGTGCGAGGGAAGAATGAGGAAAGTTTATCCGGACGCCAAGGCGGCGCTTGCCGGACTGTTGCGCGACGACATGACGATCATGGCGGGCGGCTTCGGCCTCTGCGGCATTCCCGACCTTCTGATCGAAGCCGTGCGCGAATCCGGGGTCAAAGGTCTCACTGTCATCTCCAACAATGCCGGCATTGACGGCGT
Organism: Beijerinckiaceae bacterium; assembly: GCA_036265935.1. GTDB lineage: Bacteria > Pseudomonadota > Alphaproteobacteria > Rhizobiales > Beijerinckiaceae > JAFASC01. Next base: position 63,631 of record DATAOB010000073.1, on the reverse strand, counting down.
CGGCCTAGGCCGGCTTCTCGACACGCGTCAGACGAAGAAGATGATCTCGTCCTACGTCGGCGAGAACAAAACCTTCGCGCAGCAATATCTCGCCGGCGAGCTCGAGATCGAATTCAATCCGCAGGGCACGCTCGCCGAGCGCATCCGCGCCGGCGGCGCCGGCATTCCCGCTTTCTTTACGAAGACCGGCGTCGGCACGTTGGTTGCCGAAGGCAAGGAAGTGCGCGAATTCAACGGCGAGAAATACGTGATGGAGCGCGGACTGTTCGCCGATCTGGCGCTCGTGCATGCCTGGAAGGGCGACACCGAAGGCAATCTCGTCTACCGCAAGACCGCGCGGAACTTCAATCCGATGATGGCGAGTGCGGCGAAAATCACCGTCGCGCAGGTCGAACACCTTGTGCAGCCCGGCGAGATCGATCCCGACCACATCATCACGCCCGGCATTTTCGTCAAACGCATCATTCACGCGGCGAATGCGGCAAAACGCATCGAGCAGCGCACAACCCGGCCGCGGCAGGCCGCCTGAGGAGAGACGAATGGCTTGGACCCGCGAACAAATGGCCGCGCGCGCCGCACAGGAATTGCGCGACGGCTTTTACGTCAATCTCGGCATCGGCATTCCGACGCTTGTCGCCAATTACATTCCGGCCGGCATGACCGTGCAGCTGCAGAGCGAGAACGGCATGCTCGGAATGGGGCCGTTCCCGTATGAGGGCGAGGAAGATCCCGACCTGATCAATGCCGGCAAGCAGACGGTCACCGAATTGCCGACGACGAGCTTTTTCTCCAGCGCCGATTCGTTCGGAATGATCCGCGGCGGCCACATCGATCTGTCGATCCTCGGCGCTATGCAGGTCGCCGAGAACGGCGACCTCGCCAACTGGATGATCCCCGGCAAGATGGTCAAAGGCATGGGCGGCGCCATGGACCTCGTCGCCGGCGTGAAGAAGGTGGTCGTGGTGATGGAGCACGTGGCGAAGGCGAAGGACGGCACCGTCGAGCCGAAGCTTCTGCACCGCTGCAATCTGCCGCTCACCGGCGCCGGCGTCGTCGACATGGTGATCACCGATCTCGGCGTGTTCACGATCGACAAGCATGGCAAGGGCGGCATGACGCTCGCCGAGCTTGCCGACGGCGTTTCGGTTGACGAGATCAAGGCGGAGACGGAAGCGACGTTTTCGGTCGGGCTGCAGAAGGCAAGCCAGGCGGCGTGAACTTGCGCAAACGAATATCATTAGCGTGCCTTCTCCCCTTGCGGGAGAAGGTGTCGTTGCGAAGCAACGACGGATGAGGGGGCGCCTGCAATGAACCCCTCACCCGACCCGCGCTCACGCGCGGGTCACCCTCTCCCGCAAGGGGAAAGGGCGCGCTACCGATCAGCAGAAAAATAATTTGCAAAAAAACTTATCCCCGGTGCTTCGCGCGCTCGTAACCTCAGGCCATCCCCGCCCACATGAGGGCCTTTCTAGAGTGGTCTTGAAAGTGCGGGCGGGGAGCGGCGCCTGCGGTCGGGGTGTACCTAGCTCCGATCTCGGGAGGCTTTCGCAAACGCCGCTCTCTCCGATACCCGCCGGCGGCGAAACCCGCCGGCGCGGAAGAGGCGAGGCGACGAGTGACCCGCCCGTCCGGCAATATGACCGGTCCGCCCCTCGAGGGCTTAAGCGGGCCCAGGTGGCGTCAAGCCAAACCAGGCCCCCGAAGATGCGGGACGCGAGAGACAGAAATCGCAGCACATGGGCGCCGGGCGACCGGCTTTTTATTTTAGGAACGGCCGCTCGGCGCCCGTGTCCTCTGCCTGTTTCGTACGCGCTGGCGTGCGGCAGCGATGATGCGCGCCTTCTGCAATGATGACGCAATGACCTTCTCCGCGCTCGATTCAAAGCTTCTCGGTCCGCTCTTCGCGACGGATGCGATGCGCGAGGTGTTCAGCGATCGCAATCGCCTCGCGACGATGTTGCGCACCGAAGCGGCACTCGCGCGGGCACAAGCGAGTCTGGCTTTGGCGCCGCGCGGGCTTGCAGCGGCCATCGAAGCGATCTCGCCGGACGATCTCGATTTAGAGACGATCGGTAAGGAAACCGCGATTGCCGGCGTGCCGACGATTCCGTTCATCAAGGCAGTTCGCCAAAAGCTGCCGCAAGAGCTCGAGCGCGCCTTTCACAAAGGCGCGACCACGCAGGACATCGTTGACACCGCGCTCGTCTTGCAAATGCGCGATGGATTTGAACTGATCGAACGCGATCTTGCGCGCGCGGTCAAAGGCCTGGCGCAGCTCGCGCGCAAGCACCGCGCTACGCCCTGCGTCGGACGCACCTACGGCCAGCACGCGGTGCCATTGACCTTCGGCTACAAGGTCGCGGTCTGGACAACCGGCATTGCAGAAAGCGCGGCTGAGCTCCCGGCCCTGCGTAAGCGCGTGCTCGCCGCGTCGCTCGGTGGACCGGTCGGGACGCTCGCGACATTCGGCGACAAAGGCCCTGCCCTCCTCGAAGCTTTCGCGCGCGAGCTCGATCTCACCGCGCCGCCGATTGCGTGGCATGCGTTGCGCGGTCGCATGGCCGAGACCGGCGCGTGGATCGCTCTCATGATCGGCACACTCGCTAAAATGGCGACCGACGTCGTGCATCTCATGTCGACCGAGGTGGGCGAGGTCGCCGAGCCGCATGTGCCTGGACGCGGCGGCTCGTCGGCGATGCCGCATAAGCGCAATCCCGTTTCGTCGACCGTGATAATGGCCGCGCAGGCCGCCGCGAAGGGACACCTCACGACCCTGCTCGACGCAATGGCGGTCTCGCACGAGCGACCGCCGGGACTATGGCATGCGGAATGGTTGGCGCTGCCGCCGCTCTTCGGCCTCGCCTCCGGCGCGCTGCGCGAAGCAGTCGCTATGGCGGAGGGGCTCACGATCGACGCCGAGCGCATGCGCAAAAATCTCGATATGACGCAGGGATTGCTTTTCTCCGACTCAGTGGCATCTGCGCTTGCTGCGCGGCACGGCCGCGGTGAGGCGCATCACCTCATCGAAGCGGCGGCGGGTCAGGTGCGCGATGAAGGCAAGCATCTGCGCGATGTGCTCCTTGCCGATCCGAAGCTGAGAGATGACAAAGAGGCGATCGAGCGCGCTTTCGATCTCGCGCCCTTCATCGACGCGGCGGCGCTGTGGACAGACCGCGCCCTCGAAAACATCCAAAAACTCAATATCTGACGCCGAACAATCCACCCGGAACAGACATGAACATCCTCCCCAGCGACATGAAGTTCGGCACGCGCCAACCGGTGAAGCGTCTCGAAGATGAGCGGCTGATCACCGGGCGCGGCCGATATACCGACGATCGCGAAAGCGCCGGCGCGCTGTGGCTCTACATCCTGCGCTCGCCGCACGCGCATGCGCGCATCGTGTCGATCGACGCGGAACCCGCGCGCACCGCGCCGGGCGTTGTCGCGGTTTATACGGGCGCCGATCTCGTTGCCGACAATGTCGGCACCATCCCTACTCTGCCGATTTTCAAGCGGCCCGACGGTTCCGACGCGAGCTTCCCGCCGCGGCGTCTGCTTGCATATGAGATCGTGCGCTTTGCCGGCGAGCCGGTTGCGGCAATCGTCGCGGAGTCGCGCCAAACGGCGCAGGACGCAGCGGAAGCAATCGCGGTCGAATATGACGTGCTCCCCGCCGTCACCAATGTGCAATCGGCGCTTGTCACTGGAGCGCCGCGCGTCTGGGAGGAGATCCCCGACAATATTGCCGCCGCGGCGAGCTACGGCGATGCCGCGGCAGTAGACGCCGCTTTCGCCAAAGCCGCGCATGTCGTGGCGCTCGACATCGTCAATCAGCGTCTCGTTCCGAACGCGATCGAGCCGCGCGCCAATCTCGCCGAGCCTGATGCAGAGGGGCGGCTGACCTTGCGCGTCCCTTCACAGACGCCTGCAACGACGCGCGACATTCTCGCGGACGTCATTCTCAAGCGGCCGAAGGAATCCGTCCGCGTTCTCGTCGGCGATATCGGCGGCGGCTTCGGCCACAAGACCGGTCTTTATCCCGAAGATGGTCTTGTCGCTTACGCCGCGACCAAGCTCAACAAGCCGGTGCGCTGGCGCGCCGATCGCATCGACGATTTTCTGAGCGGCACCCATGGCCGCGACCTCGTCACCTATGCCGAACTCGCTTTCGACGCGAACGGCCGCATCCTCGCTTTCCGCGCCAAGGCGACCGGCAATACCGGCGCTTATCTCAGTGGCACCGGCAACATCATTCCCCTTGTGCTCGGGCCGTTCGTCTCGACCGGTCTCTATGACATCCCGCTCGTCCTGATGCAGACCCAGTCGGTGATGACCAACACCGCCCCGCTCGGTGCGTATCGCGGCGCCGGACGGCCGGAAGCGATCTTCACCATTGAGCGCATGATGGATGCAGCGGCGCGGCGGATGAATATGGACCCGCGGCAATTGCGTAAGATCAATTTCGTCAAATCCGAGCAGATGCCGTTCACCAATTTCATGGGCCAGACCTATGACAGCGGCAATTTTGGCAAGCTGATCGATCGCGCGAGCGAAGCGTCGGATTGGGCCGGGTTCGAAGCGCGCAAAGCGGCGGCTGAAGCGAAGGGCCTGCTCTACGGCCGCGGCGTTGCCAGCTACGTCGAATGGACCGGCGGTAACGCGCTCGTCGAGCCGGCAAAACTGCATGTGACCGGCGACGGGCGTGCGATCGTCCATTCGGCGACGCAGGCGATGGGTCAAGGTTTGGAGACGAGCTATGCGCAAATGGTGTCGCAAGCTTTGTCGATTCCGATCGAGAAGGTCGAAATCGTGCAGGGCGACACCGATCTCGTGCAGGGGTTCGGCAGCGTCGGCTCGCGCTCGCTTTATATCGGCGGCTCGGCGGTCGCCGCGAGCATTACCGACATGATCGAGAAAGCGCGGCCGCTCGCGGCGGAGATGCTGGAGGCCGCAACACAGGACCTTGAATTTGCCGACGGCCGCTTCCGCATCGCCGGCACGGACCGGCAAATCACGCTTGCGGAAATCGCGTCAAAACAGCCGGAGAGCCGGCTCTCGGTTTCGAGCGAGGGCCAGGTCGACGGGCCGAGCTGGCCGAACGGCACGCATGTCGCCGAGGTCGAGATCGATCCCGAAACAGGCATCGCGCGCATTGCGCGCTACACGACGGTCGACGATGTCGGCGTGCCGATGAACCCGATGCTGATCGAAGGCCAGATGCATGGCGGCATCGTGCAGGGCGCCGGACAGACACTTTATGAAGGCGCCGTTTACAACGAAGACGGTCAGCTTCTCACCGCGACGTTCATGGATTACCAGATGCCGCGCGCCGAGGATTTTCCGTTTTTCAAGACCGAGCTCGACGAGACCTCGCCCTCAAAGATCAATCCGCTCGGCGCCAAAGGCTGCGGCGAATCGGGCACCGTCGGTGCGACGCCGACGGTGCTCAATGCGGTGATCGACGCGCTGTCGCCTTACGGCATCAAACATCTCGACATGCCGCTGACGCCTGCCAAGATTTGGCAGGCGATCGCACAGGCGGGTGACAAGAAGGCGGCATAGATGCGGAGCGCTGGACCGCGCACCTCCCAGTGCGCACGATCCGTGGCAACGAGATGCGCACCAGGAGGTGCGCGGTCCAACTTTAAAACGAGCGCGCGTCGAGCGGCCGCGAGCGCCGGCGCTGCGCCACGAACATCACCGCAAGCGCCGCGATCCCAACGACCGCCACCGGTACGGTCTCACTGGCTCTCTCGCGCGAGAAGAGATTCGGCGGCAGCTCTTCGCGGAGCGTCTTGGTCAGCCGCTCGCCTTCTTCGGCGGCGCTGCGGATGGCGCCGGCGATCCGCTCCAGCGCATCTGCGAGCCGGTTCGCCGTCACCAGAAAGTCGGCGACATATTCGCCGATGACGTCGCTCCCCGGCAGCGCCGAGGCGACATTTTCGGTTTTCGGGTCTGACATGGATGCTCTCCCGTGCTCAGCGGGCGATCAAGAGCCCGAACAGAAATCCAATCAAAGCCGCGACGCCGAGCGCGGCGAGCGGCTGCGATTTCACCGCCTCGACCGCTGCTTTCTGGCCCTGCTGATAATATTCACCCGCATGGCTCGCCAGTTCGGCGGCGCGTTCGCTCGCGTCCTTCAGATAGGCGCTTGCCTGGCTGGCAACGTTCTCGGCCGCGCCGCCCGCACCTTCGACGGCCTTGCCGACATCCTTGATGTGCTTGTCGAATTCCGAAGTCGCCTGGTTCGCGTCTGTCATGGTCACCCTCCCGGGAGCTCGAGCCCGAAAATCAACGGAACACTGGAGCTTCGGTTCCCGCCGCGCGGCGAAGCTCCGTCGGATGCGCTTGATGTGAACGGTCAGGCAAGGCCACGCTTGGTCAACAGCGGTTCGATTGTCGGCATACGGCCGCGAAAGGCAATATAGGCCTCGGCCGGGTCCTGCCGCCCGCCGGCCGAGTAGATGTTGGTATAGAGCCGATGCGCCAGCTCCGGATCGAAGACGTTTCCGGCCTCCTCGAAGGCGGCAAAGGCGTCGGCGTCGAGCACCTCGGACCAGAGATAGCTGTAATAGCCTGCGGCATAACCGTCGCCGGAGAAGATGTGTGAGAAATGCGGCGTGCGATGGCGCATCGTGATCGCGTCGGGCATGTCGATCCGCGCCAGCGTCGCGCGCTCGAAGCCGACGACGTCGAGATTGCCGGGCTGAGATTGAAGATGCAGGTCGAGATCGACGAAAGCCGAAGCGCAATATTCGACTGTGGCGAAACCCTGATTGAAGTGGCGCGACGCCAGCACGCGCTCGATAAAGGCAGCCGGCATCGGCTCGCCACTCTCTGCATGCAGCGCGAATTTGCCGAGAATTTCGGGGCGCAGCAGCCAATGCTCGTAGAGCTGCGACGGCAGCTCGACGAAATCGCCGGCGACGCTGGTGCCGGAAATCAGGGGATATTTGACATCCGACAGCATGCCGTGCAGGCCATGGCCGAATTCGTGGAACAGCGTGCGCGCATCATCGAGACTGAGCAGCGCCGGACGGCCCTGCGGGGGCTTGGCAAAATTCATCACGTTGACGACGATCGGCCTGATATCGCCGTCGAGTTTCTGCTGCGTGCGGAAGCCGGACATCCAGGCGCCGCCGCGTTTGGAGGCGCGCGCGAAATAATCGCCAAGAAAGAGGGCGACATGCTTGCCGCTGCGATCGCGGACATCGAAGGCGCGAACGTCGGAATGGTAGAGCGGCAGGCCGTGGACTTCGCTGAACTGCAGTCCGAACAATTGCGTCGCGGCGTAGAACGCCGCGTCGATCATTTTGTCGAGCTGCAGATAGGGCTTTAGCTCGGCTTCGTCGAAATCGTGCGTTTCCTTGCGCACCTTCTCCGAATAGAAGTGCCAATCGTGCGCGGCGATGTCGAAATTCGCACCCTCCGCATTCGCGTTCGCTTGCAACGTGGCGCGTTCGTCATTGGCGCGATTGCGCGCCGGTTGCCAGACATCGTCGAGAAGACCGCGAACACGCGCGGGCGTCTTCGCCATCGTGTCGTCGAGCCTGTATTCGGCGAATGTCTCGTAGCCGAGCAGCTTGGCGCGTTCATCGCGCAGCGCGATGATCTCCGACATGATGGCGCTGTTATCTGTCTTGCCGCCGTTCTCGCCGCGCATCGTCCAGGCACGGAACAAAGTCTCGCGCAGATCGCGCCGCGTCGAGAACTGCATGAAAGTCTCATAGTCCGAGCGCGCCAAGGTAATGACGTGCTTGCCCGGATGTCCCTTCTCTTCGGCATTGCGTGCCGCGCTGGCGCGAAGCGACTCCGGCAGGCCGGCGAGATCGGCCTCGGTTTCGAGAACGAGCTTATACTCTGCGACATCGGCGAGGACGTTTTGGCTGAATAAGGTGGAAAGAACCGCCAAGCGCTCAATGATCTCGGTGAGCCGCTTCTGGCCTACAGAATCAAGACTCGCTCCGGCACGGACGAAATTGTTGTACGTGCGTTCAAGGACGCGAAGCTTTTCGGCGTCGAGCTCGAGCGTCTCTCGCGCCTCGTAGAGCCGGGCGAGGCGCGCAAAAAGCGCCCTGTTGGTGGTGATTTCGAGATAGTGGCGCGCGGTGACGGGCGCCATCTCGCGCTCGACCGCCTGCAAGCCCTCGTCGGCATCGGTGCCAACGAGATTCCAGAATACGGCCTCGACGCGCCGAAGCCGGGCGCCGCTGCGCTCCAGCGCCGCGATCGTGTTGTCGAAAGTGGGCGCGCTGGTATCCCCAGCGATGGCATCGATCTCGGCGCGATGCTCGGCCATCGCGCCATCGAAGGCCGGGCGGTAATGTTCCGTCCTGATATTTGCGAAATCCGGAATGTTGAAGGGAAGCTCGGTCTCACGAAAGGGATCGGCGGTCATAGCATCACCTGCAACGATGAAGGTGCATAAAGCAAAGAAGGGCCGCCCGAAAGCAGCCCTTCCATTGTCGAACCGTAGTCCGAGTTGTTCCTTCAGTCCGCCTTCGCAGACTTGAGGGTCCAGGTCACCGACTGCGGTATGAGACAATGAGACACTGGATCACCTCCTTTCGGTTGTTGACGACGATGCGCATGATATAGGCATGCCGCCTAGGAACGCAAATTGCCCTTTCGGCTGCGGCAGGAACGCGCAGGCGAGGGCGCGCGGGGTCAGTACGACTTCGGCAGACCGAGCGCGCGTTCGGCGATATTGCACAGAATCAATTCGCGGCTGACCGGCGCGATTCGGGCGATCAGAATCTCACGCAGGTAGCGCTCGACGTGATATTCCTTGGCGTACCCCATGCCGCCGTGCGTCATGATTGCCGTCTCGCAGGCATGGAAGCCGGCTTCGGCGGCGAGATATTTCGCCGAATTCGCTTCGATGCCGCATGGCTTGCCCGCATCATAAAGCGCGGCGGCGTGGAAGACCATGAGATCGGCGGCTTCGAGCTCCATCCAGCATTGGGCGAGCGGATGCTGGATCGCCTGGTTCTGACCGATCGGGCGGCCAAAGACGACGCGCTCCTTGGCATAGCGCGTCGCGCGCTGCAACGCCGCGCGGCCGACGCCGATCGCCTCCGCAGCGATCAGAATGCGCTCCGGGTTCATCCCATGCAGGATATATTCGAAGCCGCGTCCCTCTTCGCCGATGCGGTCCTCGGCGGGCACGCGCAAACTATCGATGAACAGCGCGTTCGAATCGACGGCCTTGCGACCCATCTTGTCGATCTCCTGCACGGTGACGAAGTCGCGATCGAGCATCGTGTAGAACAGCGACAATCCGAAGGTCGGCTTCGGACATTCTTCGAGCGGCGTCGTGCGCGCCAGGATCAGCATGCGGTCGGCGATCTGCGCCGTCGAAATCCACACTTTCTGTCCGTTGAGCACGTAATGATCGCCGTCGCGCACGGCGCGCGCCTTCAGGCGCGTCGTGTCGAGCCCGACATTCGGCTCGGTCACCGCAAAGCAGGCTTTTTCCTCGCCGCGGATCAGCGGCGGCAACCAGCGCCGCTTCTGCGCATCCGTGCCGAACACGATGACCGGGTTCAGCCCGAAGATGTTCATGTGCACGGCTGAGGCGCCGGACATTGCCGCGCCGGAGGCGGCGATCGTCTGCATCATCAGCGCCGCCTCGGTAATCCCCAGTCCGGCGCCGCCATATTCTTCCGGCATGGCAATGCCGAGCCATCCGTCTGCGGCGAGCGCGCCATGCAATTCGTGCGGGAAGGCGCCGGTGCGGTCGTGTTCGAGCCAATAATCCTCGCCGAAACGCCCGCAGATGCGGCCGATCGCGTCGCGGATCGCCTCCCGGTCCTTGCTATGTTCGAGGCTCATGCGGCAAGTCAGCATGGGCGCCCGGGCGAAGTCAAAGCCAAGGCATCAAGCACCCCGGGCTCGACAGAGCGCCCTTACGCGAAATAATCGGACGGCCCCGGAACAGGACTCAAGCGCATGAAACATGAGGTGATCACCGGCAATTTCGGCATCGGCCAGCCGGTGCGGCGGACGGAAGACCCGATTCTGGTGCGAGGCGAAGGCCAGTATACGGACGACCTCCACCTCGAAGGCCAGGTCTACGCGGTGATCGTGCGCAGCCCGGTCGCGCACGGGCATTTGCGCGGCGTCGATCTCGATGCGGCGCGCGGCATGCCAGGCGTGCTGCTCGCCTTCGAAGGCGAGACGCTCGCCGCCGCCGGCTACGGTTCGCTCAAATGCCGGCTGCCCTATCAAAATCGCGACGGCAGCCCGATGCAGCCGCCGCAACGCATTGCGCTGGCGCGCGGCAAGGTGCGCTATGTCGGCGAGCCTGTCGCCTGCGTCGTCGCCGAGACGCTGTGGCAGGCAAAGGACGCCGCCGAGGCAGTCGCAGTCGACATCGAGGAATTGCCGGCGGTCACATCGGCACGCGAAGCAGCCGAGGCGGATGCACCCATTCTCTACGATGAAGTGCCCGGCAATTTGCAGCTTGATTATTATCATGGCGAGACGGAAGCGGTCGCGGAAGCGTTCGCCAAAGCGCATCACGTGACACGGCTCGAGCTGATCAATAACCGGCTCGTCGTCAATCCGATGGAGCCGCGCTCTGCTGTCGCCGAATTCGATGGCGACGAGCTTTATACCCTGCACGTCTGCTCGCAGGGCGTGATGGGCATCAAGGGGCAGCTCGTCAACGACGTGCTGCCGAAAGGCTCTCAAGCGCGCGTGCTCACCGGCAATGTCGGCGGCTCCTTCGGCATGAAGATCGCCGTCTATCCCGAATATGTCTGCGCGCTGCATGCGGCGCATGAACTCGGGCGGCCGGTGAAATGGACGGATGAGCGCTCGACGAGCTTTCTTTCCGACGCGCATGGACGCGACGCATCGGTCAATGCCGAACTCGCGCTTGATGAAGACGGCCGCTTTCTCGCGGTGCGCCTTGCCGCCCATGCCAATGTCGGCGCGCATGTCAGCGTTGTCGGGCCGCTGCCGGCGACGCGCAATTTCGTCGTCAACGCGCCGGCGCAATACCGGCTGCCGCTGATCGAAGTTTCGGTCAAATGCATGCTGACCAACACGACGCCGATCGGGCCCTATCGCGGCGCCGGCCGGCCGGAAGGCAATTATTTCATGGAGCGGCTGGTCGATGCGGCCGCCGATGAGCTTGGCATCGATCCCGTCGAACTTAGGCGGCGCAATCAGATCGCGCCGAAGGAAATTCCGTTCAAAGCGGCGAGCGGCGTGATGTACGATTCCGGCGATTTCGCCGGCGTTTTGGATGACGCGCTCGCGGCCGCCGATGTGGATGGCTTCGCCGCAAGGAAAGCTGCAAGCGCCAAGAAAGGGCTGCTGCGCGGCCTCGGCATCGGCTGCTTCCTCGAGGCGACCGCCGGCCCGATGCCGGAAATGGGCGGCATCCGCTTCGAGGACGACAGCACCGTGACGATCCTCACCGGCACGCTCGATTACGGCCAGGGGCACGCGGCGCCGTTCGCGCAGGTTCTGTCGAGCCGGCTTGGCATTCCCTTCGAGCTGATCCGGCTGCAGCAGGGCGACAGCGATCAGCTCACCGCCGGCAGCGGCACCGGCGGCTCGCGCTCGATCATGAATTCCGGCGCGGCGATTCTCGTCGCGGCGGATGACGTCGAGAAGAAGGGCCGCGAGATCGCCTCGCACGTGCTCGAAGCTGCGCCCGCCGATATCGAATTTTCCGGCGGAAAGTTCCGTATCGCCGGGACCGACCGCGCGATCGGCATTGTCGAACTCGCGGCGAAACTGCGTGACGGCGGCTTGGCGTTGCCGGACGGCGCGCCGACTTCGCTCGACGCCTCGCATGTGTCGAAAGGCGAGATCGCCGCCTATCCCAACGGCTGCCACATTTGCGAGGTGGAGATCGATCCCGACACCGGAATCATTAGCGTCGATCGCTATATGAGCGTCAACGACTTCGGCACCATCGTCAATCCGCTGCTTGTCGAAGGACAAATCCATGGCGGCGTCGCCCAGGGCATCGGCCAGGCCTTGATGGAGCGAGTCGTCTTCGACGAGCAGGGACAATTGCTCACCGGCTCGTTCATGGATTACCAGCTGCCACGCGCCGGCGATCTGCCTGATATCGGCTTTGCCAGTCATCCCGTTCCGGCGACGACGAATCAGCTCGGCGCCAAGGGCTGCGGCGAAGCGGGCTGCGCGGGATCGCTGACCAGCGTGATGAACGCGGTCGTCGATGCGCTGTCCGATCTCGGCATTCGCCACATCGATATGCCGGCAACGCCGGAGATCGTCTGGCGCGCCATTCAGGAGGCAAGGCCTCGCAAGGCGGCGGAATAGTCGCACAGCCGCGGCGCGTGAGCATGCGGCAAACGCGCCTCTTGCGTCATTTTGTGATCGCCGCCGGAGTCGGGGCGTCCCTTCTGTTCATCGCAATTGGGCTGTCGTTCCGACTGCAAATGTTCGGCGACGGCTCGATCTTTTCCTACGCCGTCGCGGCGCAGAGGGCCTGGGATTTCCACTGGCACAATATTTCGGGGCGGCTGTTTAGTTATCTCTACGCCTATGTGCCGGCCGAATTTTTTGTCGCGCTGACGAAGAATGCGACGGGCGGTATTTTCGTCTACGGCTTCTTGCATTTTGCCGCGCCTCTGATTGGGCTCGGCGCAACCTGGATCGCCGATCGCACAGAAAGCCGGATCATCTTCCTCTACGCCTGTTTGTCGACGGCCTGCCTCTGTCCGCTCATCTTCGGCTTCCCCACGGAAATGTGGATGGCGCATGCCGTGTTCTGGCCGGCGCTTGCCCTCTGCCTTTCTGCGCCGGCGAGCGCGCTGGGCACTGCGGCGCTGTTCCTCGCGCTCATTGCTCTCGTCCTCACGCATGAGGGCGGCATCGTGCTTGCGGGCGCAATCCTGTTCGCGCTGTTTCTGCGCGGCTGGCGCGGTGCGCGGTTTTTGAGGGCGCTCGGCGGATTTGTCGCCGCCATACTGATTTGGCTCATCGTCAGGATCGCCTATCCGGCCGACGATTACATTTCGAGCGTTCTCACCGCGGCCGCATTCAGATTTATCGATATCTGGAATCTGGAACAGCGGGCTTTTCTCGTCCTGCTTGCCGCGCTGTTCGGCTATGCCAGCGCAATCTTCCTACTTCGGCGGATCAGTCCGGCGCGCACGCATCTCTATGCAGCGATGCTATGCGCCGTGATGCTCGTCATTTATTGGACATGGTTCGATAGATGGCTTCTGACCGACGCCAGATATGAGTTGCGGACCGTCCTGCTCATCGTGACGCCGGTTTTGGCGATTGTCGCTGCCGTCCACGCCATGCGCGAAGAAGAATGGCGCAAATCGCCGTTCCCGTTCCTCGCGCGGCTCGCCAGCACTATGGAGAAGCGTCTCGATGCGCGGATCATCCTCGGCGCAATTTTCCTCGCGCTGCTCGTCCACGTCGTCGAGACGGCGAAATTCGTGTCCGCCTGGACCGGGTATAAAGAGGCCGTGCGAATGCTGGCGAGCGGCACGGAGTCGGATCCCGCGCTCGGCGATCCCGCTTTCGTTTCATCAAAGCGCATTCCCGCCGATTTGAACCGCCTCGCCTGGAATTCGACCACGCCTTACCTTTCCGTGCTGGTCGCGCCGGGACTTGCACCCGCGCGGCTCGTCATCGATCCGGATACCGGCTATTTCTGGCTCTCCTGCGAAACCGCGAAGCGGAGCGAGCAGACGAGCATCGCGCTGCCGCTACGGGCGCGCGAACTCATCCAAAGATATTCGTGCCTGCATCGGCCATGATGTAGGTCGTCATTGCGAGCGGAGCGAAGCAATCCGGAGCAACCGCTCGGCATCGCAGCATTTGCCCCTGGATTGCTTCGTCGCTCACGCTCCTCGCCATGACGACACTACTGTTTCGGCGCCGCCGCAGCTGGAGCAGCGCCCGCCGTCCAGGATTTGTAATCCGCGTCGGACACATGCGGCAACTGCTTCAAGAACGCGACGATCTTCCAAATGTCATCGTCAGCGACGCCGATCGCGCCAAAACTCGGCATGCCCGTCATGTTGATGCCGTTCTTGACGATCCAGAACAATTCTTCAGGCGAGCGGCCTTCCACCTCTTCTTTCAGGTCGGGCGGATCGGGATGCAGGCCCTCGGAGAATTTCGCCCAGTCGAAGCCGGGTGCGCCGTGGCAATTGACGCAGCCTCGCTCCGAGAATTGCCGCGCGCCCGCCTGCACATTCGCCGCATCGCCAAGACTGCCCGGCGCCCTGTCGCCCGCGTGGCGCGCGATCGAGGCGTTGCGCACCTTGACCAGCGCCCATTTGACGATTGCTGGATCGTCCTGGCTCGCCGCGACATTGTAGAAGCCGCCGAAGAAGAATACCGCCGCCAGAATCGCAAGCACGATTCCAATAACGGCGATCGCTGCCAAGATTCGCATCGAAATTCTCCCTCGGCCCTTTCCTTGACCCTATAGCCTTTCGCGCCACATTGCGAGACCGGCGCGAACCTCACTCATAGACGAGACTGATCGTCTCTGCCGCCATTGCCGGGCGCGCCTCGCCCTGGATTTCCATGACGTTGGAAAACGTCAGCCGCGCGCCGCCCTCGACCGGCTCACATTTTTCTAACGTCCGGTGCAGACGCACGCGCGCGCCGCATTTCACCGCCGCGGGATAGCGAATCTTGTTCGAGCCGTAATTGATGCTGCGCGAGCGCTTGCGGATTTTTAAGGCCTGGGCCGCGAGGCGCGGCATGAGCGAGAGCGTCAACAGCCCGTGCGCGATCGTCTTGCCTTCCGGCAGTTCGCGCGCGGCGCGCTCACGATCGACATGGATCCAATTGTCGTCGCCGGTGAGTTGGGCAAATGCGTCGATCTTCGCCTGGTCGACAATGACCCACTCGCTCGTGCCGAGCTTTTGGCCGACGTAATTTGCCAAGTCCGCGGGCCTCTCGACTTCGATCACGCGCGCCTCCCCAACTAATCCAGATCGCGGCCCTGCATGTCGACATTGCGCCGCGCGCGCTCGGCAAGATCGGTGAGGACCGGCCCGATTCTCTCGGGATCGTCGATCGGATCGGCCATCGGCCCTTGCCGCCATCCCTCGAGCACCGACAGAATGCCGCCGCCGGCTTCGATCACCCGCCCGGTGACGCCAGCGCTTTCGGCGCTGGCAAGCCAAACCACGACCGGCGCAATCCAGCGCGGATCGCGGGATGCGATCTCTTCCGGCGTGCGCTCGCGGATGCCCTCGGTCATGCGCGTCTGCGCATGCGGCGAGATCGCGTTGACAGTAATGCCGTAGCGCTTCAGCTCGCGCGCCGCGATACTGAAGGCGGCGATACCGGCTTTGGCGGCGCTATAATTGGTCTGGCCGATATTGCCGAACAGGCCGGACGACGACGACGTGTTGATGATGCGTGCGTTAACGCTCGCGCCGGTCTTTTTCTGCTCGGTGCGCCAATGGACGGCGGCATGATGCGAGGGCGCGAATGTGCCTTTCAAATGCACTTTGATCACCGCGTCCCAGTCGGATTCTTCCATATTGACCAGCATGCGGTCGCGCAGGATGCCGGCATTGTTGACGAGCACGTCGAGCCGGCCGAAGGCGGAGACGGCGTGCGCGATCAGGCGGCGCGCGCCCTCCCAGTCGCTGATATCTTCGCCGTTGGCGATCGCCGCGCCGCCGGCCGCCTTGATCTCGGCGACGACTGCCTCTGCGGCCGAGTTGTCGGCGCCGCGCCCGTCGCGGCCGGTGCCGAAATCGTTGACGACGACCTGGCCGCCGTGGCGGGCAAGCTCGAGGGCATATTCGCGGCCGATGCCGCGTCCGCCGCCGGTGACGATCGCCACCCTGCCCTCACCTAATCGCGCCATCCGACCTCCGCCTTGGCCTTGCTGCTTCGCTTCAGTTGCCGGCGCATCCTAGCGCGGCGGAAAAGCGCCGGAAAAGCCGCATGAAGCCTTGCCGTTGCGCTGCCGTTCAGGCGAGAAACGCTTGAACTGGCGCAAGTAATGGCCGTTGATAGCTCAGTGAGGCGAGGAGATTTTCCATGAAGACGATCATCGTGCTCGCTTTGGCGAGCCTTATCAGCCTCGGCAGCGTCAGCGCCCCGCTGGCCCAGGGCAATGGCGGAGGAGGAGGTGGCGGCGGTTCATCCTCCGGCGGCGGGGGAGGCGGCGGTGGCGGTGGTGGCGGCGGCAACGGCAAGTAACTTGCGGCGCTCAAGCTTGAAAAGCCGCCGCCTTGAAAATTGATGCGGGGTGGTCTGCTTACGCGAGAGCCTTGCTTGCGGCCTTTGCCCTCGCGCTACCCGGCAGCGCCAGTGCCTTCGACCACGCATGGCATTGTCTGCCCCGCACCGACTTCGAAAAGTTCGAGGTTCACGAAGCAGGATTAGTCCTCGACTACCTGCTGGTGCGCGAAGAAAAGGGCACGCTTTCGGGCCTGCCGGTCGTCACGTTCAGCTACTCCGTCGTCAACAAGCTGGATCGCAACATCCATATCGATGCGCAGCTTGTCGGCCTCGCCGCGGACGGCACGCCGGTCTTGGCGATCAGCGCCTCGCCGCCCTCGTCGCTTGTCGCCTCGCAGGTCTCGCGCAGTGTTGCGAACAGTGTCTATACCGCCGCCGGCCAACTCGCGCGGGCAGCAAAGCTCTGCGTGAGCTTTGGCGGAGATTTTTGACCGCTCACCATTTCTCGCCGAACGGTCGTATCTCCAGCTCCGACGACCAGGCGCTGCGCGGCTGCCGATAGAGTTGCCAATAGCTCTCGGCGACCGCCTCCGGGTTCATCAGCCGCTCGGGATCGAGATTGGCGAGCGCCGCCTCGCCCTCGTTGGCTTTGATGCGCTCGCGTACCCATTGCGTATCGACGCCGGAATCGATGATCAGATGTGCGACGTGAATGTTTTTCGGTCCGAGTTCGCGCGCCGCCGCCTGCGCCACCGCGCGCAAGCCGAATTTGGCGCTGGCAAACGCGGCAAAGCCGATGCCGCCGCGGAGACTTGCCGTGGCGCCGGTCAGAAAGATGCTGCCGCGGCCGCGCGCGAGCATCGCTTTCGCCGCCTCGCGTGTCGTGAGGAAGCCGGCATAGCACGCCATCTCCCACACTTTGCGGAAGACGCGCTCGGTCGTCTCGGTCAGCGGGAAATTGACGTTGGCGCCGATATTGAAAATGCACACCTCCAGCGGAGCGTGCTGATCGGCATCGTGAATGAACGCGACGATCTCGTCCTCGTTGCGCGCATCGAGCGAGCGAGCGAAAATCTTGCCGCCCGCGGCCTCTACCTCCTGCACGAGCGGCGCCAGCTTGTCGCCGTTGCGCCGCCCGGCAAAAATCGTAAAGCCTTCGGCGGCAAACTTCTTCGCAATCGCCGCGCCGATATAATCCCCGGCGCCGACGATCGCCGCGCTCGCGTTCTTCCCAGCCATCACGCCGCCTGCTTTTGCTGCGCGATCTCTTCCTCGACATCGCGCAGCTGGTCCTTGCCGAAGAACAATTGGTCGCCGACAAAGAACGAGGGCGCGCCGAACACCCCTCTCTCGACCGCAGCCTGCGTATTCGCCAGCAGGCGCTGCTTCACCTCGTCCTCTTGCGTCCGCCGAAGCAGCAGATCGGCATCGAGTCCTGCCTCCTTCAGCGAGGCGCGGATCACCTCCGGATCGTCCATCTTTCGCGGTTCCGCCCACATGTAGCGGAACATGGCGTCGACATAAGGCGCGAACACGCCCTCGAATTCCGCCGCCACCGCGCCGCGCATCAATTGCAGTGTATTCACCGGGAAGAACGGATTCATCTTGAACGCGGTGATCCCGTGACGCTTGAGAAAACGCCGCATCTCGAGCCGCTGGAATTCGAGCTTGTTCTTGACGTCCCTAAAACTCTCGATCGGCGACTTGTTGTTGGTCAGGCGAAACACGCCGCCGAGCAGGATCGGCACATATTTGAAACGCGCGCCGGTGCGCTGCTCGATGCGCGGGATGATGAGATGCGAGAGGTAGGCGTTCGGACTGCCGAAATCGAACAGGAATTCTGGCTGCACGTGAGTCTCCCGCTTCTTGGTACCCGCGGCACGATATACCTGTATATGCAGGTGTCAACGCCGCTCGTCGCCCTCCGTCGTGGCTATGTCAATCGGCGAACTCAATCGGCTGACGAGCCCCGCCGCACGCATGTCGGCGATCTCGGCGTCGGCAAAGCCCGCCTCGCGTAAGACAGCGTCGCCGCCCTCGCCGATTTCCGGCGCGCGAAGCGGCCGGCGCTTCTCTCCGCCATCGATATAGATCGGACTGTCCACGGTCTCGAACGGCGTCTCCGCGATCGGCAGAATGAAATCGTTCTCGCGCGCTTGGTTATCGGCGACGACATCGTCGAGCGTCGCGACAAAACCGAAGACGAGTCCGGCCGCATCGAGCCTTCGCCGCCATTCCCCAAAATCGCGCGCCAAGAAAATGTGATCGAAAATCACGACCAGCTCGCGCGCGTGCTCATGACGCGCAGCCTTGGTGGCAAAGCGCGGATCGTGCTCGAGGCTTACCTCTTCGATGGCGCGCAAAAGCAGCGGCCATTGCCGCTCTTCTTCAAGCAGCGACAGCGTCAGCCAGCGACCGTCCTTGCAGCGGTAGAGATTGGTTAGCGCGTTCGGCGACTGCTCGCGCGGCACGCGCGGCGTGAAGGTGGCGCCGCAGAATTTCGCCTGGATCTGCAAGCCGTGCGACCATAGACCATTGGCGAGCAACGATGTCGCGACATGCCCGCCTTTGCCGGTCTTTTCGCGCCGATAAAGCGCGGTGAGGATCGCGCCGTAAAGCGCGAGTGCAGCAGGATGATCGCCCATGCCGGAGACCGAGCGCGCCGGCGGACTTCCGGCATGCGGCTTCACTTCATTCATGAGGCCCGAGCGCGCCCAATAGGC
Organism: Beijerinckiaceae bacterium; assembly: GCA_036265935.1. GTDB lineage: Bacteria > Pseudomonadota > Alphaproteobacteria > Rhizobiales > Beijerinckiaceae > JAFASC01. The sequence continues at coordinate 44,744 of DATAOB010000073.1, read as the reverse complement.
GTTTGAATCAAAGCCAGGCTTGCTCGCCTCTTCGCCGGTTTCGCCATAGCCGGTGAAAGACGCATAAATCAGGCGCTCGTTCAAAGGCCCGATCTGGTCATAGGCGATGCCGAGGCGAGAGCGCACACGCAGCGGCATGTTGGTGATGAAAATGTCGGCGCTCTTGACGAGCCGCGCGAGCACCGCCTGCCCTTCCGGTCTGGTAAGATCGAGCGCCAGACTTCGTCTGGTACGATCGGTCAGGAGCCACGCATAATTGTTCTCGCATTGTGGTTGGCCCTTGATTTGCGGCAGCTTGCGATACGGATCGCCGGAGGGCGGCTCGATCTTGATCACGTCGGCCCCGAAATCCGCGAAGATCGTCGCCGCCGCCGGCGCGGCGATAAAGCTCGCGCAATCGATGACCTTGAGGTCTGCAAAAAGCGCCTCCGCCATCCGCTCCCCTCCCGCGCCCTTATCCCGCGCCGATGCGCTTGAGCCAAGCGCCTTCATCGATCACTTCGATGCCGAGCTCGCGGGCTTTGTTGAGCTTCGAGCCGGCGCCCGGACCGGCGACGACAAGGTCGGTCTTGCTCGATACGCTGCCCGCGACCTTAGCGCCGAGCCGCTCTGCCTGCGCCTTGATTTCCTCGCGCGTCATTCTTTCGAGCGAGCCGGTAAAGACGATCGTCTTGCCGGCCACCGGGCTCGAGGTCTCGACCGCTTCCATGGGTTGCGGGGTGACTTCGTGAAGCAGGGCGTCGAGCGCCTGCTCGTTGTGCGGCTCGGCAAAGAAATCCACGACGGCCTTGATCGCGGTCGGCCCGAGGCCGCCGATCGAATCGAGCTCGGCCCGCGCTTCGAAATCCGTCGCGGCCTTGATCGCGGTTTTGCGCAACGCGTCGAACGTGCCGAAATGGCGCGCGAGGCGCCGTGCATTGGTCTCGCCGATATGGCGGATGCCGAGCGCATAGATAAAGCGGTTGAGCGGCGGGCGCCGACGCGCTTCGATCGAGGCGAAAAGGTTGTGCACGGAGGTCTCGCCATAGCCCTCGCGATCCGTGAGTTTTGTTGCGGCTTTGGCGTCGCGCTTGGCCAGCATAAAAATATCGGCGGCGGTGCGCACCAGCCCTTCTCGGAAAAACATCTCGATCTGCTTGTCGCCAAGTCCTTCGATGTCGAGCGCGTTGCGCGAGCAGAAATGTTTCAGCCGCTCGACCGCCTGCGCCTCGCAGATCAAACCGCCGGTGCAGCGGCGAACGACGTCCTCGTTTCCCTTCTCGTCGGTTTCGCGCAAAGCTGCCGAGCCGCAAACCGGACAAACATGCGGGAATTGATAGGGCTTGGCGCCGCGCGGGCGCTTCTCTTTGATGATCTCCAGAATTTGCGGAATGACGTCGCCGGCCCGCTGGATGCGCACGGTGTCGCCGATGCGGATGTCTTTGCGCGCGATCTCATCCTCGTTGTGCAGCGTCGCGTTGGAGACGACGACGCCGCCGACCGTCACCGGATCGAGCCGCGCGACCGGAGTCAGCGCGCCGGTGCGGCCGACCTGGATTTCGATGCCGCGTAAGACGGTCGTGGCGCGTTCCGCCGGGAATTTGTGCGCGACCGCCCAGCGGGCGTTACGCGAGACGAAACCGAGCCGCTCCTGCAGGTCGATACGATCGACTTTGTAGACAATGCCGTCGATATCGTAGCCGAGTGAGGAGCGCTGCGCTTCAATGGCGCGATATTGCGCTAGCATGTCGTCGACGGAGTGGCACACTTTCGTGAGCTTGTTTGTCGGCAGGCCGCAGCGGCGGAAAAAGTCGAGCATGCCGCTTTGCGTCTTCGCCGGCAGCGCGTTCACCTCACCCCAGGAATAAGCGAAGAAATGCAGCGGACGCTCGGCCGTGATGTTCGGATCGAGCTGACGCAGCGCGCCGGCCGCGCCGTTGCGCGGATTGGCGAGAATAGGCTTCCCCGCGGCGCGCTGGCGCTCGTTCAGCGCGGCGAAATCGGCGTGAGTCATGTAGACTTCGCCGCGCACCTCCAGCACCGCGGGAACGGCGGCGCCTTTCAGTTTCTGCGGAATCTCACCAATCGTGCGGATATTGGCGGTGACGTCCTCGCCCTCGTAGCCGTCGCCGCGCGTCGCCGCCTGCACGAGCGCGCCGTGCTCGTAGCGCAGCGAGCACGAGAGCCCGTCGATTTTTGGCTCGGCGATGAAATCCGGCGGCTTGGCGAGGCCGAGAAACCGCGTCACCCGCGCAACGAACTCGCCGACCTCCTCCTCGGCAAACACATTGCCGAGCGACAACATCGGCACTTTGTGCCGCACCTTCTTGAATTTCTCCGACGGCTTGGCGCCGACTTTGCGCGTCAGCGAGTCGGGCGTCGAGAGATCGGGAAAGGCCCGCTCGATCTCCTCGTAGCGGCGGCGCAGCGCATCGTACTGCGCATCGGAGACGGTCGGCGCGTCGTCCTGGTAATAGCGCTTGTCGTGCTCGGAAATCTCGCGGCCGAGCCGATCGTGCTCGGCTTTCGCCTCGGCCGTCTTTAGTTCACTAACAGGCTTCGGCTTCTTCATGCTTGGCGCTAGCCGCGCGCGGCGTTGAGTTCCGCTTTGGCGCCGAGGCGCAGGCTGATCGAATCGGTCGAGACCGAGCACAATTGGAAGCCTTTCGCGCTCATCTCCTTCGCCCGCTTGCCATCGATGCAGAAGAGGCAGGGAATCTTCTTGTGCTCCTTGCAGCGCGCCAGCACGTGATCGAGCGCCTTCTCGACCTCGGCATGATGCGGATCGACAGTCGCGCCATTGGTCAGCGCGATCGACAGATCCGACGGGCCGACCAAAACGCCATCCAATCCCGGCACGCTCAATATCTCGTCGAGCGCACCGAGCGCCTGGCGCGTCTCGATCATGGCGATCGCGACATGCAGGCTGTTGGCGTTGGCGAGATAGGTCGCCGCATCCATCTCCGTCAGCGGCAGCGCGTGGCGCGGGCCCCAGCTGCGGTCGCCCATCGGCGGGAATTTGACGAAGCTCGCGAAGCGGCGCGCATCGTCCTGCGAATTCACCATCGGTGCGACGATGCCCGCGGCGCCGTAATCGAGGAGCCGCGAGGCATTGGCGAACTGCCCCACCGGAATGCGCACGAGCGTCGGCTTGCCGGCAAGCGCCACCTGGGCAATGCCGCGCGCCGCGGTCAAAAAATCATAGGCGCCGTGCTGCATGTCGAGCAGCGCGGCGTCATAGCCGTCGCGCACCAGCGCCTCAGGGATCGTCACTTCGGGAATGCCGCACCAGGCGATGAACAGTTTCTCGCCGGCCCGCAGGCGGTTCGCCAGCTGCGCGACAGGTCCGCCTGCATTCATCTCGTGTCTCTCCCGAAGTCTTGCTGATTGTCTCGCGCGCCTGGCCGGCCGCGCGCGGAAGCTAGCCTTCGGCGCCGCCGCTCGGCAAGCCAGCACGCGTCAGCCCCGCCGGAACCGGTGCCAGCACCGGCTCAAGCGGGCGCACCACCTGCCGCACCGCGCGGCGGACGCCGATCGGCCGATAGACCTGCTTCGTCGCCTCGACGATATGCACGCCCGCGCCGGGCAGCGAGAAGCGCCCGCCGAGCCGCTCGAAGAAGGCGGCAAGCCGCAGGAGAAAGCGCCCGGCGAAGGGCGGCACGTAGAGCGCCTCACCCCAATAGGTCGGCGAGAACAGGGTGTCGCGCATGAGCTCGCGCAGCTGTCCGCGCGAATAGGGCTGGCCTTGCCCGAACGGCGTCGTATCGATCCGCGCCCAGAGGCCCGAGCGGTTCGGCGCAATCAGGATCATGCGGCCGCCCGGCGTGAGGATGCGCCAGATTTCCTCCAGAAGCTCGCGCGGATGCTCGCCGCTTTCGAGCGCGTGGACGACGAGCACGCGATCGATACAGGCATTGGGCAGCGGCATCATAGTCGCCTCGACCAGCGCCGAGGCCGAGCGGCCCGAGGAGGGCCAGTTCACCACGCCCTGCTCAGCCGGCATGAACGCGAGCACCCGGACCGCCTCCGGCACGAAGAGATCGAGATAGGGGCAGGCATAGCCGATCCCCATGATCGAGAGGCCGGTGCAGTTTTTCCAGCGTGCCCTGACAAGCCGCGAGACGAACCTGCGCGCCACCTTGCCGAGGGCCGAGGCGTAGAACGAGCGCAGGTCGATGACGTCGAGGGACATGGGGCGTTGTGGCACGGGGCGCGGCAATGGGGAACGGGTGGGGGGCGCGCCCTTCTCCCCTTGCGGACAAGGTGGTCCGCGCGTGAGTGCGGGTCGGATGAGGGGTGCGTTGATTTGCTTCACCCTCATCCGTCATTGCTTCGCAATGACACCTTCCCCCATCAAGGGGGAAGGTGCGCTAACGAGCGGCACGTCTTTGATTGTCGAGCTCGCCTAGCTACATTCCGGGCAACGAAAATTCGCGGGCGGAGGAAAAATGAGCGCTACGCTGTCGAGACGAGCCGTGATTGCCGCAGGCGCGCTCGTTGCTTTCCCGGCAATTTCCCGCGCTGAGACCTATCCCTCGCGACCGATCCGCTGGATTGTCGGGTACACCCCGGGAGGCACGACGGACGTTTTGGCGCGATTGATCGCCAACCCTCTCGGCAAAAGGCTCGGCCAGCAGGTGGTCGTCGAGAACCGTCCCGGCGCCGGCAATAACATCGGGACCGAAATCGTCGTGACGGCCGAACCCGATGGCCACACGCTTCTCCTGGTCAATCCCGCCAACGGCATCAACGGCAGCCTCTACAAGAAGCTGACATTCAATTTTGTGGAAGACATCGCGCCGGTCGCAGGCATCACGCGGTCGCCAAACATCATGGAAGTCAATCCGAAGGTTCCGGCGAAAACGGTCGCCGAGTTCATCGCGTACTGCAAGGCCAATCCGGGAAAGGTGAACATGGCCTCGTCCGGCCTGGGCACGTCCGTTCACATGTCCGGCGAGCTCTTCAAGGCGATGACCGGCGTTGACATGGTGCACGTCCCCTATCGCGGCGCAGCTCCCGCGTTGACGGATCTGCTTGCCGGCAATGCCGACGTGCTGTTCGACAATCTTCCCTCGTCGATCGGCCACGTTCGCGCCGGGGCGCTGCGCGCGCTCGCCGTCACGACGAGCGAACGTTCGCCGGCTCTCCCCGACGTGCCGACGGTTGCGGAAGCGGTGCCGGGCTATGAGGCGAGCGCCTGGTTCGGTATCGGCGCGCCGAAGCGCACGCCGCCCGAAGTGATCGCGCGGCTGAACAAGGAAGTGAACGAGATTCTGGACGATCCCGCGATGGTGAAGAAGCTCGCCGAGCTCGGCGGGACGCCGCTTCGTCTGTCGCCGCAGGAATTCGGCGGCGTGATCGTCGACGAGACCGCAAAGTGGAAGAAGGTCGTCGAGTTCTCCGGCGCGAAGATCGAGTGATCGCGCGTAGGTGCCGTCAAACTGGTTGAGCAGGCTCTAAATCCGAGCGCCGGCCGGCGCGAATGCCTCTCACCGTGAAGAACAATTGCCCGGCGACGAGGAGCACCATCAGGGCAATCAAAGTCGCGCTGATCGGCCGCGTGACGAAGACTTCGAAGCTGCCGCGGCTCAAGATCATGGCGCGGCGAAAGTATTCTTCGAGCATGGGCCCGAGAATGAACCCCAGCATCAGCGGCGCGGGATCCATGCTGAGCCGCATGAACATATATCCGAGACACCCGAACGCCGCGGTGACTATAACGTCGTCGAGATTGTTGTTGACGCTGTAAGTACCGATGCAACAGAAGAACAGAATCGAGGGGAACAGCACATTGTAGGGAATCTTGAACACCGACAGCCAGAAGCGTACGAGCGGCACATTCAGGATCAACAGGAAGCAATTGCCGATCCACATGCTGGCGACAAGACCCCAGAACAGATCGGGGTGCTTGGAAAGCATATTCGGTCCGGGCTGCACGCCCTTGATGATGAAAGCCGCCATCATCAGCGCCATCACGGCATTCTCAGGGATGCCCAGACTCATCAATGGAATGAAGCTCGTGCGCGCGGCGGCCTCGTCGGCGGCGGCCTGTCCGGCAACGCCCTCGATGCAGCCGGAGCCGATCTCGTCTCTGTACTTGCTGACCTTCTTGTCGACGGCATAAGCAGCGAACTGCGCGATCGTCGGGCCGCCGCCGGGCAGAATGCCGAGGAGCGAGCCGACCGCGCTGCCGCGCAACGCGCTCGGAATGATGCGCTTGAACTCGCCCCAAGTCGGCATCAGATGTATCTTGCCGTTGAACGGTGTGCGTTCCTCGCGAGCATCGAGGTTCTTGGCAATCTCGGCAATGCCGAAACAGCCGAGCGCGACGCTCACCAGGCTGACGCCGTCGATCAGCGCATGAATGTTGAACGTGAAACGCTGGACACCCGTCTCCACGTCGGTGCCGATCTGGCCGAGGAGCACGCCGATCAGGCACATCGCCAGGCCGCTGACGAGGCTGCCGGTCGTGACAATGCTCACGCACATGAAGCCGAGCAACATCAGCGCGCAATAATCGGCGGGGCCGAACAGGAGCCCGACCTGGCCGAGCGTCGGCGCGAGAGAGGCGAGAACGACGATCGCGACCGTTCCGCCGATGAAGCTCGAGACGCCCGCCGTGAACAGCGCGAGGCCGGTCTTGCCTTTGAGCGTCATCTGGTAGCCGTCGATGCAAGCGACGATGCTGCTCGCATGCGGGATTTTCATCGTGATCGCGCTGACGCTGTCGCCGTATTGCGCGCCGTAATAGATGCCGGCGAGCATGATGAGCGCACTGTCCGTCGGGATCGAATACGTCAGCGGCAGGAGCAGGCTGATCGTGGCGAGCGGCCCGAGGCCCGGCAACAAACCGATGACGGTCCCGACCACGCATCCGAGCGCGCAATAAGCGAGGTTCTGGATCGTCAGCGCGTGCTCGAAGCCGAAGGCGAGGTTCTGCAGCATCTCCATCAAATCAGCCTCAAATGGAGACCGAGAAATTTTTGGAAGATGAAGGCAACAACGATGAGTGCCACCGTCACCTGCAAACTGCGTTTCCAGGAATGCGAGCTCCCCGCCAGCGAGGCGACGAAGACTAGAAAGGCGATGCCGAATATCATCGCGACGTACTCGGAAATGATGACGAAGCCGCCGAGCGCAAGCATGATGAGCGCGATGTTCTTGAGGTTGAAATCGAGCGGCTCGGCCTCAAGGAAACGCGACTGCACGATGGTGATCAATGCGAGCACGAGAAGCAGCCCGCTGAGCAGAAGCGGAAACAGGCCGGGGCCCGCATGGACGAGGCTGCCCATGTTGTAGCGAAGCGCGCCCAAGCCGAAGGCGAGCGCGATTGCCGCCAGCAAAATTCCGCGTGCGAGATGTTGGTTTGGCATGTCCGTCCCTTATGGCGGGACGATAGCCGGCTCGTGTTTGGCGGGGAAGCTGCGCTTAAGATGTAGATCGGCGCGGAGTGCGCGCTCCTTCTCCCCTTGCGGGAGAAGGTGCCCTTCGCGTCAGCGAAGGGCGGATGAGGGGCGTTGAATTTTGCTTCACCCTCATCCGTCATTGCTTCGCAATGACACCTTCCCCATCGCATGTCGGCTGTTGCCGACATGCGCACGTTGATGTCGAAGTCGCCAACAGGCGACTTCGAATGGGGGAAGGGCGCTAACGACAAGGATTAGAGACAGTGTGAGGGGCGGATGCAGCACGTCATTGCGAGCGCAGCGAAGCAATCCAGGGCAAATGCTCGATGCGTTGTAAAATCTGCCCCTGGATTGCTTCGTCGCTGTCGCTCCTCGCAATGACGCGCGTCGTGGCTCTTCTACTCGCACACCTGCAGCGTGATCGCGGCCGAGTCCCGCGCCGCCCAGCGCCGCGTGATTTTGCCGCCGTTAAATTCGAACCACTCGATGGCGATGATCTCGTAAGTCTTTCCCGTCGGTGCTTTGTCCGGAAGCCCACGAAACGGCGCACTGAACCGGCCCGTCTCGTTCAAAAGGGCAACGACCGTGTCGCCATCCTCAACCAATCGCTCGATTGCGAGATGCATCTTCATGCTGTCGTGCAGCTCGCGCCAAATCGGCATCGCCACATCGAGGCCGCCCCAGCCGAGGACGCCGCGAATATTGGCCGCAAATGCCGCACCCTTCGAGACGCGCCTTCGGCGCTCCTCAGGGTGAGGAGTGCCGGGGCCCGCGTTGACACCCCGGCCCCGAACCACTAGAGAAACGCCAGCAATCGCGGCGGTTTCGCCGCGATTTTCGTTCGGTCCCGCGCGTTCGCGTAGGGCCGCCATTTCGGTCCACTGCCAAAAAGCCGGCCGGCGCGTTCCCGCGCGAGAGCCGGACTTGAACACGGGAAAGACGATGTTCGCAGTCATCAAGATCGGCGGGAAGCAGTATCGCGTCGCCGCCGAAGAAACGATTACGGTCATGTCGCTTGCCGGCAAGCCCGGCGAGAGCGTCACGTTCGGCGAGGTGCTGATGCTGACCCGCGACGACTCGACCGAGCTCGGCGGGGACGCGCTCGCGGGCGCCTCGGTCACCGGCACGATCGTCGAGCACAAGCGTGGCCCGAAGGTCATCGCGTTCAAGAAGCGCCGGCGCAAGAATTCCAAGCGCAAGCGCGGCCATAGGCAGGACCTGACGGTGATCAAGATCACCGGCATCGACGGCGGCGGGAAGGCCGCGGCCAAGGCCAGCCCCAAGGGAGCGGAATAATGGCGCACAAGAAAGCGGGCGGATCCTCGCGCAACGGCCGCGATTCCAAGGGCCGCCGCCTCGGCGTGAAGAAATTCGGCGGCGAGAGCGTCATCTCGGGCAACATCCTGGTGCGCCAGCGAGGCACCAAGTGGCATGCCGGCGCCAATGTCGGGGTCGGCACCGACCACACGCTGTTTGCGCTTGTGGACGGGCGGGTCGAGTTCAAGACGCGCGGCAAGGGCCGCTCGGCGGTCTCCATCGTGCCGGTGGCGCCGCAGGCGGCGGAGTAATCGGCGCGAAATCCTCCGCCTCCGGAGGGAGGCGATGAAGTTCCTCGATCAGGCCCGCGTCTACGTCCGCTCCGGCAATGGCGGGGCAGGGGCGCTTTCCTTCCGGCGCGAGAAGTTCATCGAGTTCGGCGGGCCGGACGGCGGCGATGGCGGCCGCGGCGGCGATGTCGTCGTCGAAGTCGTCGACGGCCTCAACACGCTGATCGACTTCCGCTACCAGCAGCATTTCAAGGCGAAGACCGGCGGCCACGGCATGGGCAAGAACCGCGCCGGCGCGCGCGGGGCGGACGCGGTGCTGCGGGTGCCGGCGGGGACCCAGGTCTTCGAGGAGGACGGCGAGACGCTGATCGCCGACCTGACCGAGGTTGTTCAGCGCGTCGTCATCGCGCGTGGTGGTAATGGTGGTTTTGGTAACGCACATTTTAAGTCCTCGACGAACCGCGCGCCGCGCCGCGCCAATCCCGGCCAGGAGGGCGAGGAGCGCACGATCTGGCTCAGGCTGAAGCTGATCGCGGACGCTGGGTTGGTGGGGCTGCCGAATGCGGGGAAGTCAACCTTCCTGGCGACGGTCTCCGCGGCCAAACCGAAGATTGCCGACTACCCCTTCACGACGCTCGATCCGGGCCTGGGCGTCGTGGCGATCGACGGGCGCGAATTCGTCCTCGCCGACATTCCCGGCCTGATCGAAGGCGCACATGAAGGCGCCGGGCTGGGCGACCGTTTCCTGGGACACATCGAGCGCTGCCGCGTGCTGCTGCATCTGGTCGATGCGACGGGTGAGCATGCGGGCAAAGCCTACAAGACGGTGCGGCGTGAGCTTGAGGCGTACGGCGCCGGCTTGGCCGAGAAGCCGGAGATCGTCGCCTTGTCGAAAATCGACGCGGCCGATGCCAAGACACTGAAGGCGCAATCGGAACGCCTGAGGCGCACCGCCAAACGCAAGCCGCTGCTTCTGTCGGCGGCGACGGGCGCGGGGGCGACGGAGGCGTTGCGGGCCGTGACCGCGGTCATGGACGAGACGAAAGCGAACAAGACGCAGGCGCAGCAAGCACCGGCCTGGACACCCTAATGCAGCCGCTTTTTTCCTTCCGCCGCATCACAATAAAAGTCGGCTCGTCGCTGCTCGTCGACCATGACGCGCAGGACGTGCGGCGCGACTGGCTCGCCGCGCTCGTCAGCGATCTCGCCGATCTGCATCGCGGCGGGGCCGATATTCTCGTCGTCTCCTCCGGTGCGATCGCGCTTGGCCGCAGCGTGCTCGGCCTGCCGAAAGGCGCGTTGAAGCTGGAAGACAGCCAGGCGGCGGCGGCGGTCGGGCAGATCGCCCTCGCGCGCATCTGGGCCGAGATGTTTCATCAGCACGGCATCGTCGCCGGACAGATTTTGGTGACGCTCGGCGATACCGAAGAGCGCCGGCGTTATCTCAACGCACGCGCGACGATCGGGCGGCTGCTCGACAGGCGCGCCGTGCCGGTCATCAACGAGAACGACACGGTGGCGACGAGCGAAATCCGCTATGGCGACAACGACCGTCTCGCCGCGCGCGTCGCCGCAATGGTCGGCGCCGATCTACTGGTGCTGCTCTCGGACATAGATGGACTCTACACGGCACCGCCCCCCGATAATCCCGATGCAAAGTTAATCCCGCTCGTTGAGCGCATCACGCCGGAGATCGAGTCCATGGCCGGCGACGCCGGCTCCGAACTGTCGCGCGGCGGCATGCGCACGAAAATCGAGGCGGCAAAAATCGCGACGCAAGGCGGCACCCGCATGGTGATCGCGTCGGGGCTCGTTGATCATCCGCTGAAGGTGATCGCCAAGGGCGGCCGCTGTACCTGGTTTGCAACCCCCTCAACGCCGGCGCGCGCCCGCAAGACTTGGATTGCCGGTGCGCTGGAGACGAAAGGCAGTGTGACGATCGATGCCGGTGCGGTTGCCGCGTTGAAGCGCGGCAAGAGCTTATTGCCGGCGGGCGTAAAAGGCGTTGACGGCGGGTTCAGCCGCGGCGACGCGATTGCGGTGCGCGGGCCCGATGGCGCGGAAGTTGCGCGTGGCTTGTCGGCCTACGACGCGGACGATGCCGCGAAAATAGCGGGCAAATCATCCGCCGACATTGTCTCTATTCTTGGCTTCGGCGGCCGCACGGAAATGATCCATCGCGATGATCTGGTGCTGGCGGGGAGCGTGAAAGAACGCAATTAAGCATCGTGGCGTCATTGCGAGCGCAGCGAAGCAATCCGGGAGCAGCGGCACGCATAGATTGCTTCGTCCCCCGGATTAAATCCGGGGTCCTCGCAATGACAGCCCCGCTGATTAACCGATAAATCTAATCAGCCGCTCCGCGTCGAGCGGCGCTGCGCTTTTCACGTCGTTGTCGAAATAGCAGAAGACGTGGCGGCCTTGGCTTTTCCAGCGCCGCGCATCGCGCGCCCATTTCTTCAATGTCTCATCGGAATACGTGCCGTGATATCGCCCGCTCGGCCCGTGCCCACGAATGTAGACGAAGCTCGCCGTCACTTCCCAAGGTGCCGGCGCATCGGCGTGATCGGACAGGCAAAGCGCGATGTCGTTGTCGCGCAACAGATCGAGAATGGGTGTTTCGTACCAGCTCGCGTGGCGAAATTCGAAGGTGTAACGCCGCTTGCAATTCAGCATTTTTAAAAAGGCCGCGAGCCGCTCGCGATTGGCGTGAAATTGCGGTGGCAGCTGAAACAAAATTGGTCCGAGCTTGTCGCCGAGATAGAAGAGACGCTCCTCGAGCAACTCCAGGCTATTGTCGCAACGCTCGGTGAGGCGCTTCCAATGCGTGATGAATTTCGACGCCTTCCAGGCGAAAACGAAATCGTCGGGCGTATTGTTGCGCCAGCCTCGCACCGCCTCGATCGTTGGCGTGCGGTAGAACGGCGCGTTGAGTTCCGCCGTGCGGAAGCGCGTTGCATAGTACTGCAGCGCGTCTTCCTTCTTCACCTCCTGCGGGAAGAACGGGCCCCACCAGGAGGCATAATGCCATCCCGACGTGCCGATCAGGATTTGCGGCATAGCTGCGTCCCAGGCGCTCCTATGGTGTGGCGCTTTGCCGGCATGCTAAGAGAAGCGCCAAGTTGAGCTGAAGTTGCCTCCCATGAGCCTCGCCCTCGTCACCGATGAAGCCGCCAAAGCCGAGCGAATCGAGCTTATGCCGATGCTCACCGAGCTTGGCCGGCGCGCGCGTGCTGCGCAGCGGGTGGTCGGGCTTGCCAGCGCCGAACAAAAGACTGCAGGGCTGCGCTCCGTGGCGGCGGCAATCCGCGCCACCAAGGACGACATCCTCTCGGCCAATGCCGTCGATCTCGCCGCGGCTAACACGCGCGGTCAGACGGCCGCCTTCCTCGACCGGCTGATGCTGACGGTGGCGGGCGTGGAGTCGATCGCGCAAGCCGTCGAGGATATCGCCGCCCTGCCCGATCCCGTCGGCCGCGTCCTTGCCTCGTTCACCCGGCCGAACGGCCTTGTCATCGAGCGAGTCGCGACGCCGCTCGGCGTCATCGGCGTCATTTTCGAGAGCCGCCCCAACGTCACCGCAGACGCGGGCGCGCTGTGCCTGAAGGCCGGCAATGCGACGATCTTACGCGCCGGCTCCGACAGTTTTGAATCCGCCATGGCGATCCGTGGCGCGATGGCAATGGGACTACGCGCCGCTGGCCTACCCGAGGACGCAATCCAGCTTGTGCCGACGCGCGACCGCGCCGCCGTCGGCGCCATGCTGACGGGACTTGAAGGCACGATCGACGTACTCGTGCCGCGCGGCGGCAAGAGCCTCGTCGCGCGCGTGCAGAACGAAGCGCGCATTCCGGTCTTCGCGCATCTTGAGGGGATCGTGCACATTTTTGTCGATCGCGCCGCCGATCTCGAAATGGCGAAGACGATCGTCCTGAATTCGAAAATGCGGCGCACCGGCATTTGCGGCGCCGCCGAAACGTTATTGATCGACAAAGCATGCGCGGCGACGCATCTCGCGCCGCTGGTGAAACTGTTGCTCGAAGCGGGCTGCGCGGTCCGCGGCGACGAGGAGACTCTGGATGTCGATCCGCTTGTCGTGCCCGCGACCGACGCGGATTGGCGCACGGAATATCTCGATGCGATCGTCGCGGTCCGTGTCGTCGACGGGCTCGATGGCGCGATCGAGCATATCGAGACCTACGGCTCGCATCATACCGATTGCATCATCACCGAGGATAAAGCGGCGGCCGAGCGCTTCCTAAGCGAGGTCGATTCCGCAATCGTCCTGCACAATGCTTCGACGCAATTTGCCGATGGCGGCGAATTCGGCTTCGGTGCCGAGATCGGCATCGCCACCGGGCGTATGCATGCGCGCGGGCCGGTCGGCATCGAGCAATTGACCGCGTTCAAATACCGCGTGCGCGGTAGCGGGCAGGTGAGGGATTAAACCACCCCTCATCCTGAGGAGCCGCGAAGCGGCGTCTCGAACGGAGGGTCCTCGTTGGACTTTTCGTGGCGGCTCTCGATCTGATTCGGCCGTTCCGACGCAATCCCAGGACAAAACGCCGTCGGTGCCGAGGGTTTGACGGCGGAGGCGATTGGCCGCACACTCATCATAAGCGAGCAAAGAGAGCCTGCCGTCACCGCGGCCGTGGTGGAGGACTTGTATGCTTTTTCGCCAAATGTTCGACAGCGTCTCCGGCACCTACAGCTATCTCCTGGCGAGCCGCCCTGGAGGCGAAGCCCTCATCATCGACCCCGTGCTGGAGAAGGTCGATCGTTACATTCAGCTCTTGCGGGAACTCGACCTGAGGCTGGTGAAAGCGGTCGATACCCACCTTCACGCCGATCACGTCACCGGTCTCGCCGAGCTGCGGGATCGTACGCACTGCATTACGGTCATGGGCGAGCATACCAAGGCTGACGTCGTCTCGATGCGAGTGGAAGATGGCGACAAAATAGAGATTGAGGGGGTGGATCTCGACGTCATCTATACGCCCGGTCATACCGACGATTCCTACAGTTTCACGATGGCCGACCGCGTCTTTACCGGGGATACGTTGCTGATCCGCGGCACTGGCCGGACCGATTTCCAGAATGGCGATCCGCGCGCACAATATGAATCGATTTTCGGACGTCTCTTGAAGCTTCCCGATCAGACGCTCGTATATCCGGCGCATGATTACAAAGGGGACACCGTCAGTACGATCGGCGAAGAGAAGGCCTGCAATCCGCGTCTGCAGGTTAAATCGGTCGACGAATATGTCGCGCTGATGAACAGTCTCAACTTGCCCAATCCAAAGATGATGGACGTTGCCGTCCCCGCCAATATGAAGGTTGGTTTGGCGCAGGACGAGCTTGCACGCCGTGGCTGGACCATCGCCGCGACCGATGCCGCTCGGCTTTTGCAGGCCGGAGATATCTTGCTGGTTGATCTTCGCGAGGCCGGAGAGCGGGCCAAGCACGGTCTCATTCCAGGTTCCATTCATGCGCCATATGCAGATTTGCGGAATAGTCTGCAGCCCGGCGGCATGCTTCATCGGCTGGCCAGGACGACCGGGAGCCGGGTTATGTTCTACTGCGCTTACGGCGAGCGCTCCGCCATGGCCGTGCAGACGGCGCAGGACGCCGGTCTGAAGTCCGCCTGTCATATCCAAGGTGGACTCAACGAATGGAAGAAGTTTGGCGGACCGACTGTGCATGGATAGCGCACCGGCTGGTGAACAGGCTCGCGCGAATTTCCTCAGGGGCGGAAAACTTTAAAACCGTATCTTCACGTGACCCCACAGCCGACCAGCACCTAATTGACGAATCGGCTTCGTTGTACGCGAAGCTGACGCGCTACGCCTCAAAAAACTGAGTCTCCGGCGGGCCCTCGGGCCCTTCCTGGATGCGGATGTCGAAGCGATACACCTTCTCGCCGCCATTCCCGCTCTGCGGCCTGGCGATCAAGGTGTCGCGCCGCTCCGCCGGCACTTGCGATAAAACCGGATCGTCCTTGTTCGACTCCTCGTCGTCGAAATAGATACGCGTCACGACGTGCTTCAGCATGCCGCGCGCAAACACAGCGACATCGATATGCGGCGCCTGCAATTTCCCGTCCGGCGTCTTCACCCGGCCCGGCTTGATCGTGACGAAATGGTACTTGCCTTCATTATCCGGCTCGACACGGCCGAGGCCTTTGAAGCCGGTATTGGCGCCCTGATGCGCGCGGGCATGGGCGAAACCGCCTTTCGCATCGGCCTGCCAGATCTCCACCATTGCATCGGAAATGCCGACATTGTCGCCATCGAGCACGCGACCTTCGATCCTGATCTTCTCGCCTTCGAGGCCGGGAACGATGAGGTCGTTCGAGAATATCGCATGCAGCTTGTATTTCGTCGGCGTCAGGCAATAGGCATAATACGGCCCGACGGTTTGCGACGGCGTGATCCCCACCATGTCATTGCTCCATCGGCGTGGCGTTCGTGCCGCGCAGAACGATATCCCATTCGAAGGCAAGCGCCCATTCGGGAACGGTGTTCTCCAGCGAGAAGCGCGACACCATGCGTTTGCGGGCGTTCGGTTCGACCGACGTGTACATCGGGTCGTAATCGAACAGCGGATCGTCCGGGAAATACATCTGCGTCACCAGACGCGACAGGAAGGACGGGCCGAATAACGAAAAGTGAATGTGGGCGGGGCGCCACGCATTCGGATGGTTCTGCCAGGAATAGGCACCCGGCTTGATCGTGATGAAGCGGTAGCGGCCGTCGTTGTCCGTCACCACGCGGCCGGCGCCGGAAAAATTCGGGTCGAGCGGCGCATCGTGCTGGTCGTTCAAGTGCACGTAGCGGCCGGCGGCATTCGCCTGCCAAACTTCGAGCAGCGTATTCGGCACCGGACGGCCGTCCTCGTCGAGCACGCGGCCGGTGACGATGATGCGTTGCCCGAGAGGCTCGCCTTCATGTTGGCGCGTGAGGTCGGAATCCTCAGGGCGCACCACCTCGTGACCGTAAGCTGGTCCGGTGAGTTCCGTCTCGGTGTGCGGCAGGATCATGAGCGGGCGCTTTGGCGCGCGCTTGAGTGTGCTTTTGTAGTAGGGAAACAGCGACGGCGGATGGACCTTGGCGCTGTCGCGCGGGAAATGCATCGTCATTGCTGATCCCCTTGCTCATCGGCATCTTTGAACTCGCTTAGCTTACAACGCACGAGACTGTCACCTGGATCGCAAGGCTTCTTTGATCTGCCGCAAAGCGGAGCTGTTGCGATTTAGACCTTGCCCCACACTTCGCGGGCGATCTCGACGATCATGGCAAGCTTCGCCCATTGCTGCTCTTCGCCCAGCACGTTGCCCTCTTCGGTTGAAGCGAAGCCGCATTGCGGCGACAGGCAGAGCTGCTCGATCGGCGCATATTTAGTCGCCTCGTCGATGCGCCGCTTGATGTCGTCTTTCTTTTCCAAAGTGCCGGTCTTCGAGGTGACGAGGCCGAGCACGACGGTCTTGCCTTTCGGCAGGTAGCGCAGCGGTTCGAAACCGCCGGCGCGCTCGGTATCCCATTCCATGAAATAGGCGTCGACGCCGACCTCGTTGAAAAGAAGCTCGGCAATCGGTTCGTATCCGCCGGAGGCGACGAAGGTCGAGCGGAAATTGCCGCGGCAAAGATGCATGGAAATTATCATGCCGGGCGGCCGCGATTTCAGCGCCGTGTTGATCATGCCGGCATAGATGTGCGGCTGCTCCTCGGGGTCGTCGCCACGGTCGGCGAGCATCTTGCGCTGCTCGGGGTCGCAGAGATAGGCAAAGCTCACGTCGTCGAGCTGCAGATAGGTGCAGCCCTCCTCGCCGAACGCGGCGATGGCCTTGCCGTAGGCCTTGCCGAGATCGCCGTAGAAATCGTCCATGTCCCGGTACACGCCGGCATTGATCATCTTCCGCCCGCCGCGATAATGCAGCATCGACGGCGAGGGGATGGTCATCTTCGGCGTCCTCGCGACATTGGCTTTGAGGAAGCGGAAGTGGTCGAGCATCGGATGCGATCTGGAAAAACCGATCTTGCCGAAAACGCGCGGCGCCTCGGCCTTGGTCTGCACGCCGGCAAACTGGATGCCGTGATCGATGTGGACGAGTTCGACGCCGTCGAGCTTCGCCAGGAAATCATAGTGCCACCACGAGCGGCGGAACTCGCCGTCGGTTATCCCTTGTAAACCGATTTCTTCCTGCGTCCTGATGATCTTTCTTATCTCGGCGTCCTCGATCGCCTTCAGCTCGTCGGCCGAGATTTGGCCGGCCTCGCGTTTTGCACGCGCCTCCTTCAGCGGTGCGGACCGCAGGAGCGAGCCGACCTGATCGGCCCGAAACGGGGGCGGCGGATTTGCCATATCTTCTAACTCCAGTGCTTCAGTGCCGTGTTGGCTTGCGTTCGGCGACGCCCAGCAGCGATGCCATCATCTCGGGATCGGCGAGGAGCTCGCGGCTTTCGCCCTCGTAAGCAATCATGCCGCGTTCGAGCACGAGCGCGCGCTGCGTCAGCGGCAGGATTTTCGTCGCGCTCTGCTCGACAAGAATGACGGTGACACCCTCGTCGCGGATGAGCGTCTGGATGAGGCGGAGCAGCTCCTCGACGATGATTGGCGCAAGCCCTTCGAGCGGCTCGTCCAGCAAAAGAAGCCGGGGATCGAGAACGAGCGCGCGCGCCATCGCCAGCATCTGCTGCTCGCCGCCGGAAAGCTGGTTGCCCATATTGCGGCGGCGCTCGCCAAGGCGCGGAAACATTTTCCAGATCCGTTCCAGCGTCCATTTGCCCTGCCGCATGATCGCGGTCAGGTTCTCCTCAACGGTGAGCGAGCGGAAAATGTTGCGCTCCTGCGGCACCCAGCCGACGCCGACTTGCGCGCGCTGATGCGGCTTTAATCCGGTCACATCCTGCCCGCCGAGATGGATGGTGCCGGCACGCCGCCGCGTCAGCCCGATGATGGAATTGATGAGCGTCGTCTTACCGGTGCCGTTGCGCCCGAGCAGCGCCAGCGATCCGCCCTCCGGCAGCGCGAAGGAGATGCGCGACAAAACGATCGCCTCCCCATAGCCGGCGGAGAAATCCTCGACCTTCAGGAGGTCAGCCAAGCGCGCCTCCTGCATGCGGTTGCGAGAAGCCCTCGACATGCAGCTCGCCGAGATAGACCTGCCGCACGCGCGGATCGTTGACGATCTCACCTGGGCTGCCTTCGACGAGCACGCCGCCATTGACCAGCACGGTCAGGGATTTCGCAAAACGGAAGACGAGGTCCATGTCGTGCTCGATCAAGACCAGCGCCATTTCGCCGGGGAGCGCCGCAACGACATCGAGGATTTGCTCGCGCTCCGATTCTGGTACGCCCGCGGCGGGTTCATCGAGCAACAAAACTTTCGGCTCGGAGGCGATCGCAATGGCAATTTCGAGCAGGCGCTGCTTGCCGTAGGGCAGCGAGCCGACGCGCGCATGCATGACATCGGCGAGCGTCAGGCGCTGCAGGAGATCGGCGGCCGCGCTGACAACGCCAGCATCGGTGCCGACCGGCCGCAGAAAACGCGTCGCCAGTCCTTTCGCCTGTGAGATCGCCAGCACGATCGTCTCAAGCGGCGTGAAGTCGGCAAAGAGCTGATTGATCTGGAACGTGCGCGCGAGCCCGGCGCCGGCGCGCCGGTGTGCCGGCCAGCGCGTCACGTCGGTACCGTCGAGATAGACGGTGCCGGAGGTCGGCGTCAGCACGCCGGAGAGCAGATTGACGAAAGTCGTCTTGCCGGCGCCGTTCGGGCCGATCAGCGCGTGGCGCGCGCCGGCCGGCAGAGCGAAGGTGACGTTATTCGTCGCGGTCAGGCCGCCAAAGTTCTTGTGCAGCGCCTTGGTTTCGAGGACCGCAGCCATGAACTCACGCGCGCGCCGAACGGGCGCGATCGAGGCGGTCCCGCAGCGCGGTTAAAAGGCCAATGATGCCACCTCGCGCGAACAGAACGAGCAGCACCAGCGCGAGGCCGAGCCAAAAGCTCCAATATTCGGGCGTTGCGCTCGCAAGCACATCGTACATCGCTTTAAAAGCAATCGAGCCGACGAGCGCGCCATAAAGCGTGCCGACGCCGCCGAACACGACGATCAGGAGAGCGTCGGCTGATTTCTCGAAGGAGAGCACGTCGAGCGAAACGAATTGCGTCGTTTGCGCCAGAAGGGCGCCGGCAATGCCGGCATAAGCCGCGCCGATCGTGTAGATGACGACGAGCCGGCGCTCGACAGGAATGCCGATCGCGCGGGCGCGTATCACGTTGCCCTTGATCGCGCGCAGCGACAGGCCGGAAGGCGAGTTGACGAGCGCGCGGGCGAGCAGAAACAGCACGAAGAGTACGCTCAGCGAATAGAGGTAGGCGGTGCGGCCGAAAATGTCGAAATCGAAAAGGCCGAGGAGCGGCGCCGGCATGACGCCCTGCAAACCATCGGCGCCGCCAGTAATCCAATCGAGCTTGTTGCCGAGCTCCTGCACGATCAATGCGACGCCGAGCGTCACCATAAGCCGCGTCAGATCGGAGCCGCGCAAAACGAGAAAGCTCGAGAGAAAGCCGACAAAACCGGCAACGAGCCCCGCCCCGAGGAGACCGAGCAAGGGATCGCTCCACGGAAACGTGCCTATGCCGTGCTTGGCCATCAACCCAGCGGTATAGGCGCCAAGTCCATAAAACGCGCCCTGGCCGAGCGTGACGATGCCGGAAAAGCCGAGAACGAGATCGATCGACAACGCGAGCAGCGCCAGGATCGCGATCTCGTTGAATAGGAGATAGCGGCTCGGCGCGAGCCAGATGAGCGCGATGGCGAAGAGCCACAGCAGGAATTCCGGCCAGCGCCAGCGGGCTTTCGCGACGAGATGCGCACCGGGATCGGCTGTTGCAACGCGCGCGCCTGCGGCAAGGCTCGTCATGTCAGCGGCCCGTCACGCGCCCGAACAGGCCTTGCGGGCGGAAAATCAGGACAGCGACCATGATCGTGTAGATGATGAATCCGCCGATCGCCGGCACGTAATATTTGCCGGCTACGTCGGCGACGCCGAGAAGCAGCGCAGAAAAGAACGGTCCGGTGATCGTTGTCGTGCCACCGACGGCGATGACGATCAAAAAGTAGATCATGAATTTGAGCGGGAACGTCGGATCGATATTGAAGAAGGGCGCGCCGAGCGCTCCGCCGAGACCGGCAAGGCCGGAGCCCATCGCGAATGTCAGCGCAAATATCCGGCTCACATCGATGCCGAGGCCGCGCGCGACGCGCTGATCGTCAACGGAGGCGCGCAGCCGGCTGCCGAAGCGCGTCTTGGTCAGCACGAGCTGCAAGCCGATCGTGAGCAGACTGCACAAAATGATCACGAACAGCCGGTAATAGCCGATGCTCGCCCCGAAAAAATGCAGACGGCCATCGAGCGAGGGCGGCAGGTTCACGATTTGCTGGTTGGCGCCCATGAAATAGTCGACGGCGGCAACCGACATGAAGATCAGACCAAGCGAGAACAGTACCTGGTCGAGGTGGCTCTTATCGTAGAGGTGGACGTAGAGCGTGCGCTCGAGAAACGCGCCGAGTACCGCGGTGATAATGAAAGCCGCCGGCAGGCTCCAGAAGAACGAGATGCCGAAACGGTGCACCATAATCACGGTGATGTAGCCGCCAGCCATGGCGAAGGCGCCGTGCGCGAGATTGATGAAATTCATCAATCCGAGCGTTATCGACAGTCCGACGGCAAGAATGAAGAGCAGGAGCCCGTAAGCGATGCCGTCGAACAGGATCGTCAGCACGAGAGCCCTTTATTTTTTGCCGTGCAGAGGATCCTTCACATTCGGCACTGTGGCAAATTCCACATTGTAGATTTGCCCGTTCACCTTCTCGGCTTTGCGAATATAGACGTTCTGCACGATGTCGCGCGTGTCTGGATCGATGGAGATCGGCCCGCGCGGGCTCGTCCAGGCCATCCCCTTCATTGCCTCGATCAGCTTGGTGCCCGTCGTATCACCGCCGGTCTTTTCCAGCGCCTTGTAGATCAGCGCGATGCCGTCGTAACCGCCAACCGACATGAAATTCGGCCGCATGCCCGGGTTCGCCTTCTCGAACTCGGCGACATACTTCTTGTTCTCCGGCGAATCGTGCGCCGCAGAATAATCCATCGATGTGATCATCCCGAGCACGACGTCGCCCATGGCGTTGAGCTGTTCGTCGTCGAGCACGTCCCCGGTCCCGATCACCTGGATGCCGGCTTCCTTGAATTGACGCTCGGCCACCTGCTTCATCAGGCTCGCGCCCTGCCCTGAGGGCACAAACAGGAACAGAGCGTCCGGCTTCAGGTCCTTGGCCTTTTGCAGGAAGGGCGCGAATTCCGGATTGCGCAGCGGCGCGCGTAGGGAGTCGAGCACCTGGCCGCCATCGGCGGTGAATTTCTCCTTGAACGCTTTCTCGGCATCGATGCCGGGGCCGTAATCCGAGACGAGCGTCACGACTTTCTTGATGCCGTTCTTTGCCGCCCACTCGGCCATCGGGGTCGTATTCTGCGGCAGCGTGAAGCTCGTGCGCAAGAAGAACGGCGATTGCTCGACGATCATCGATGTGCCGGCAGCCATGATCACCGCGGGAACCTTCGCTTGCGTCGCGATCGGGCCGGCGGCAAGCGCCAGCGGCGTCAGGCCAAAGCCGGCGATCACCGCCACCTTTTCATTGACGACAAGCTCCTGCGCCAGGCGCTTGGTGATGTCGGCCTGACCGGTATCGTCGCGGGTAATGACTTCGATCTTCTTGCCGGCGACTTTGTCGCCGTTCTGCTGCATGTAAAGTTTGATCGCCGCTTCGATCTCGCGGCCGGTCGAGGCGGAGGGCCCGGTCATCGGCAGGATGAGACCGATTTTGACGGTGTCTTCGGCAAGCGCCAGGCCGGAAAGGCCGAAGCTCAAAGCCACACCGGCACATACGCCCAGAAACTGTCGACGCAGCAGCATTTTGATCCTCCCGCTCGGAGCCTCGAAAAGGCTTCTCGTTGGGGATGTGGGTAGCAACAAGCCGGCCCATTCACAAGGCGCAGACTTGCAGGCGGATGGTAGCTCTCTCGCGCTTTTTGGGGTGCTCAATTCCGCCCTTGACTCTGCGGTGGAACAGCGGAATCTATCAGAACAAACCACGAACCACCAGACCCGCAAGGCATGGACCGATGTCGCTCGCCGGCAGCTCGGAACGGATCGGCTTTTTGCGCCAAACCCTGGCGCGCATCGAAGCCCACAGCACCCCTGCCGCGGCGAGGCAAGGGGTGTGGCGGTCGCATAAATCGGACCGGATCGCGTTAGGGGGAGAAAATTTCAGCCTCGACCGGGTGCTCGGCGGCGGACTGCAGGTCGGCGCTTTGCATGACATCGTGGCCGCACATCCGCGCGATGCGATGGCGGCGGCTGCCTTTGCGGCGGCACTGGCGGTCCGCTTCAGCCGCGCGCGATCGCGCGGCGCCTTCGTGTGGATCGTCGAGGATATCGGCGCGCGCGAAGAGGGCCTGCCCTATGCGCCGGGCCTTCGCCTCCACGGGCTCGATCCGGCGCGGCTCGTCTTCGTGCGCACGACAAATGTGCGCGACACGCTCTGGGTCATGGAAGAGGCGCTGAAATGCCGGGGCGTCAGCGTCGTCCTCGCCGAAACTTGGGCGCGTGCCAAGGATTACAGCCTCACCGTCTCGCGCCGCCTGGCGCTCGCGGCGCGCGCCGGTGGATCGGCCGGCCTATTGCGTCACGCCGCTGCTGCGGGTGAAGCCGACGCGATTGTAAGCGCCGCCGCGACGCGCTTCGAGATCGCCGCGCGGCGCTCAATTCCGCTGCCTGCCGCCGGGCGCGGGCCGCCGCTGCCCGGAGCGGCCGCGTGGGGCGTGCGGGTCGTCCGCATGCGAGCCGGGCTCGGCCGCGCGGTCGATTGGCAAAAGTTCTCCAATGTTGCGTGGGATCATGAGGAGACCTGTTTCCGTGATGCGTTGTCTCTCCCTCTGGTTGCCACGCCTCGCAACCGACCGGCTCACGCGGCGCAGGAAAGCGCCCTCTTGTCCGCGCGAGTCTTCGCACTCAAATCACGCACCTTTAGCGACTTGGACGAAAATCAAAGGCGCGCAGCGTCTCGCGTCGCTTGATGCCCGCGCGCAAGCGGCGGGTTTGCGTAGCGGCATGACGCTCGCCGATGCGCGCGCCATGCTGCCGGCGCTCGAAGTTGCCGAAGCCGACGCGAGCGCGGAAGCCGAGCTCCTCGCGGGAATCGCCGATTGGTGCCGGCGCTTCACGCCGCTCGCGGCGCTCGATTCCCCGGACGGCGTGCTCCTCGATGTCAGCGGCGCATCGCATTTGTTCGGCGGCGAGCGCACGCTGCTCGCCGAGATCGTCGCCGCGCTTGCAGCACAAGGATTTGCCGCGCGCGCCGCGCTCGCGCCAAACCCGGCGCTCGCCTGGGCGCTGGCGCGCTTCGCCGACATCGAGCTTGTGCCGCCGGACATACCGGAGCGCGATTTGCACAAGCTCGTCGCCGATCTGCCGATCGCCGCCTTGCGCATCGACAGCGAAACCACCGCCGCCTTGGCGCAGGCGGGCCTGCGCCGCATCGGCGATCTCCTGATGCGCCCGCGCGCGCCGATCGCCGCGCGCTTTGGCGCGCCTATTGTGGCGCGGCTCGACGCGATCCTCGGAATACGCGGCGATCCCTTATCGCCGCGCTTCGAAACGCCGGCCTATCTCGTCGAGCGGCGCTTTGCCGAAGGCATTGCGCGGCGCGAAGATATCGAAGCGACAATCGCCGGCCTCGCGCACGAACTCTGCGCGCTGCTCGAGCGCCACGGCGAAAGCGCGCGCGAAATTGATGTCAGTCTGTTTCGCGTCGACGGCGTCGTGAAGCATCTCTCCGCCGGCACGAGCCGGCCCTTGCGCGATGCGAAACTTATAGCGCGGCTTTTCCGCGAGCGTATCGAAGCCGCGGGTGAAGAGGGCCTCGATACCGGCTACGGCTTCGATGTCGTGCGCCTCGCCGCAATCAAGGTTGAGCGCGCGGCCATGCCACAATCCACGCTGGCAATCGAGGCGGCGGTGAACGGAGCCGATTATTCCGCCGATCTCGCCGATTTGATCGATCGACTCGGCGCTCGGCTCGGATGGCGCCGCGTGCTGCGTTTCGAGCAACAGGAAACGCATATTCCCGAATTTGCTGTGGCCGCGATTCCCGTCGCGCAGACGCGCGGGCGATCGGTTGCGCACGCAACACAAAACGGCAGCACCGCTAACGCAAATCTCCTGCCCGCGCGGCCCTTAAAACTTTTAGAGCGACCCGAGCCGATCGAAGCAATCGCAGCGGTTCCTGACAGCCCTCCGGCAAAATTCCGCTGGCGGCGGGTGTGGCACGACATATCCGCGATCGAAGGCCCCGAGCGCATCGCGCCGGAATGGTGGAAGCACGAAGAGGCGGCGCTGATACGCGATTATTTTCGCGCCGAGGATGCTTCGGGCCAGAGGTTCTGGCTGTTTCGCGAAGGACTCTACACGACTGAAACAGTTGAGCCGCGCTGGTTCCTGCACGGCCTGTTCGGATGAGCGCGCCTGTCGTCACCCTACCGCGCTATGCCGAGCTCGCCATTGCGACGAATTTTTCCTTCCTGCGCGGTGCCTCGCATCCGGAAGAGCTCGTCGCCACTGCGATTTCGCTGAAGCTTGCCGGCGTCGGCATCGCCGATCGCAATTCGCTGGCAGGAGTTGTGCGCGCGCACCTCTTCCTGCGCAACAACAGGGAACAAGCCGGCGACTTTCGCGTCGTCACCGGCGCGCGTCTCGTCTTTCGCGACGGCACGCCCGACATTCTCGCCTACCCGCGCGACCGCGACGCCTATGGAAGGCTGACGCGGCTTCTGACAGACGGCAATCGTCACGCCCCGAAGGGCGAATGCCATCTCACGCGCGACGATCTCTTCAGGTACATCGGTGGCCAGCAGCTGATTGTCATGGATGCGGGCGAGCCGGATGATCCCAACCTTATCGCCAAACTCGCCGATGCCGCGCCAGACCGTATCTGGCTCGCGGCAAGCGCCGGCTATGGCCGCAACATGCGCGCCGATCTTGCGCGCCGTGCTGCGCTCGCCCGTACACATAACCTGCCGCTTCTCGCCGTCAGCGATGTCCTCGTGCATGCACCGGAGCGGCGTGCGCTCGCCGACGTCGTCGCCTGCATCCGCGAAGGCGTGACGCTCGACAATGCCGGCTTCCTGCTCGAAGCCAATGCCGAGCGGCATCTCAAAGGCACCGCCGAAATGACGCGGCTGTTCGAAGATTTACCGCATGCACTCGCCGAGACAATCCGCTTTCTCGATGGCATCGAGTTCTCGCTCGACCAGCTGCAATATGATTATCCCGACGAATTGCGCGCCGGCTATGCAAGCGAGCAGGAAGCGCTCGAAGCTTTGGTCCGCCAGGGCGCAACGCGACGCTATCCTCAAGGCGTGCCGGAAAAAATCGAAAAGGCCATCGCTAGGGAACTCGACTTCGTCGCGACGAAAAAATATCCGGCTTACTTTCTCACCGTTTATGACATCGTGCGCTTTGCCCGCGACAACGGCATTCTCGCGCAAGGGCGTGGCTCGGCGGCCAATTCCGTCATCTGCTATTGCCTCGGGATTACCGAGGTCGATCCCAACGTTCACGATCTCCTCTTCGAGCGCTTCGTCTCCGACGCGCGCAACGAGCCGCCCGACATCGATGTCGATTTCGAGCACGAGCGGCGCGAGGAGGTCATTCAGTATATTTACGAGAAATACGGCCGCGAACGCGCCGGATTGGCGGCAAGCGTCGTCACCTATCGCGCCCGCTCGGCAATCCGCGAAGTCGGCAAGGTGTTCGGCCTCTCGGAAGACATGGTGTCAGCGCTCTCCGGCACGGTCTGGGGCTGGTGGTCCGGCACGATCGACGATGCCGAGACGAAGCGTCTCGGTTTCGATCCGCGCGAGCCGCGCTTGGCGCAAGCGATTGCGCGCGCCGGCGAGCTCGCCGGGTTTCCGCGGCATCTGTCGCAGCATACCGGCGGCTTCGTCATCACTCGCACGCGGCTCGACGAAGTCGTGCCGATTGCCAATGCCGCGATGGAGGATCGCACCACCGTCGAATGGGACAAGGACGATCTCGACGCGCTGAAAATTTTGAAGATCGACGTGCTCGGCCTCGGCATGCTGACGGTTCTGCGCAAAGGCTTTGAATTATTGGAACGCCATTACGGCTTTCGACCCGCGCTCGCGACGCTTCCCCCGGAAGAGGCGTGCGTCTATGCGATGATCCAGCGCGCCGACACGATCGGCGTCTTTCAAATCGAGAGCCGCGCGCAAATGTCGATGCTGCCGCGGCTGAAACCTAAAAACTTTTACGATCTCGTTATTGAAGTCGCGATCGTCCGCCCCGGCCCGATCCAGGGCGACATGGTGCACCCCTACTTACGCCGGCGTGAAGGCAAGGAGCCGGTCGTCTATCCTTCGAAGGAACTCGAAGACGTGCTCGGCAAGACGTTCGGCGTGCCGCTTTTTCAGGAACAGGCGATGCGCATCGCCATCGTCGCCGCCGGCTTCACGCCGGCTGAAGCAGATGAACTACGCCGCGCCATGGCGACGTTCAAGCGCGCGGGTACGATCGGCAAGCTCAAAATCAAAATGATCGAGGGCATGGTTGCAAAAAACTATCCGCGCGAATTCGCCGAGCGCTGCTTCCAGCAGATTGAAGGCTTCGGCACCTATGGTTTCCCCGAAAGCCATGCGGCGTCTTTCGCCAATCTTGTCTATGCCTCGGCCTGGATGAAATGCCGCTATCCCGATGTTTTCGCCGCCGCGATCCTCAATTCGCAGCCAATGGGCTTTTATGCGCCGGCACAGCTCGTGCGCGACGCGCGCGAGCACGGCATCGAAATGCGCGAGGTCGATGTCAACACCTCCGAATGGAATCACCGGCTGGACACGTTTGCGGATGGCGTCCCAAAGGGCGTGCTGCATCCGCGCCACAGCGACATGAAGGATCACATCCGCTCGATTTATGCGGTGCGTCTTGGCTTTCGCCAGATCAAAGGGCTGGAACAAACCGACATGGAGCTTCTGGTCGAGCGCCGCGGCGGCGGCTACGATTCCGTCCGCGACCTCTGGCTGCGCACCGGCCTCTCGCCGAGCGTGCTCGGACATTTGGCGGAAGCCGATGCATTCTCGTCGCTGGGCCTGTCACGGCGTGACGCGCTCTGGGCCGTGCGCGGCTTGAACCGCGCCGGCGACAAGGACGACCTGCCGCTCTTGCGCGCGGTCGCCTTCATACCGCTCGAACCCGAAGCGCATTTGCCGCCGATGCCGCCCGGCGAAGAGGTCGTCGAAGATTACCGGCATCTGACGCTATCGCTCAAAGCCCATCCCGTGTCCTTCGTGCGTCAGCATCTTGCCGCACGCAATATCCTGCCGGCCTCGGCCCTTGCGACGATCGACACATCAAAACGCCCGCGCATCATTGTCGGGGGCCTGGTGCTGGTGCGCCAGCGTCCCGGCTCGGCGAGCGGCGTCATCTTCATGACGCTTGAAGACGAGACCGGAATTGCCAACATCATCGTTTGGCCGAAGGTCTACGAGCGCCTGCGCGCCCTGGTCATCGGCGCGCGCTTCGTTGCCGTCACTGGCCGGTTGCAGAACGAATCCGGCGTCATCCACATTATCGCCGATCAGATGGAGGATCTGACGCCGCTGCTCGGTCTGTTGTCTGGCCGCGGCTCCGGTCTGTCGGCGCTGGCGCGCGCCGATGAAGTCAAGCGGCCACAGAATTTGCGCACCAAGGCCGATATCGCCGCCCATGCGCAGCTTCTCGTGCAGACCGAAATGAAAGAGGCGTTGCCAAAGGGCCGCAATTTTCATTGACCCAGTCTCAATGCTGTCATTGCGAGCGAAGCGAAGCAATCCAGAAGCTAAATGCTGCCATTCTGGATTGCTTCGTCGCTGCGCTCCTCGCAATGACGTTTGCCTATCCATTCCTTTCACCCTATCTCCGCACCCGGAGCAGACATGGCCGACGACGACATCTCTTTCGAACGCAATTTCGATCCGAAGCCCGACGAGGTGCAGCAGGTCTCGCCGCTGATCCGCCGCGTGCTCGCACCCAATCCCGGGCCGTTCACCTTCACCGGCACGTGCACGTATATTATCGGACGCGGCGAAGTGGCGATCCTCGACCCCGGCCCTGATAACGCGAACCATGTCGCGGCGCTGATCGACGCAACCAAAGGCGAGCGCGTATCGCATATCGTCATCACCCACACGCATCGCGATCACGCGCCGGCGTCGCGCGCGCTGCAGCAAGCGACCGGCGCGGCGATCGTCGGCTGCCGGCCGTACCAGCCGCGCCACGCCGACGCAAAAAGCTCAGGGCTCGATTCGGCGCACGATACCGATTACCGCCCGGAACGCATTCTCGCCGACGGCGAGACGCTCGCAGGTCCGGGCTTCACCTTGGAAGCGATCGCCACGCCAGGCCATGCATCGAACCATCTCGTCTTCGTGCTATGCGAAGAGAACGCGCTCTTCTCTGGCGATCACGTCATGGGCTGGTCGACGTCGATCGTCGCGCCGCCCGACGGCTCGATGAGTGACTACATGGAATCGCTGGAGAAACTGCGCGCCCGTCCGGAGTCAATCTATTGGCCTGGCCACGGCGGGCCGGTGCGCGAGCCGCGGCGTTATCTCCGCGCACTCATTCATCATCGGCATCAGCGCGAGGCCGCGATCCTCACGCGCATCAATGCCGGTGACCGGCTCATTCCTGAAATGGTCGAGCGCATTTACGAGGGACTCGATGCGCGCCTCAAAGCCGCCGCGGCGCTGTCGGTTCTCGCCCATCTCGAAGATCTCGTTGCCCGCGGCGTCGTACATGCAGACGGACCCGTGACGCTTGCCGCCCATTACACGCCGGCATGATCACTTCGCGGCGTCGAGCTGCGCCTGTATTTCCGCCGCGAATTTCTCGATGCGCTGCGCATTCGAGCCGTAATCGTGACGGCCAACGCGCGAGACCGACCTTACGTCGACGCGTGTTTGTCCCGCGAGCGGGCGCATGCGGATCGTGACGTCTGCCGGAAATCCCATAATTAACGTACGGTCGATCGCATCGATATGGCCGACACCGATGCGCCCGCCGGGCGGGGTTTGTTCGACGAGCTTCCAGCCGCGCGCGGCGATGGCGCGAAGGACGAGTTGGTAGGCTTCATCCGCCTCCTGATCGAGCAGGATCGGTTGGATATTGGGATAAGCGAGCCGCTGCTCTTGGCGCACTTGCGGCGGCGGAATCTCGGGCGTGCGCTGGGAGCGTGCGGCAAGCGCGGTCTTCGAGCGTGAAAATTGCGGCGGATCGACAAGGTCGGTCGAGACATCGTTCAAGAGCGGTAGCTGCACCGCCTTGGCGGCGAGATAGGCGGGGTAGCCGAGAAGCAACGCGGCAAGAAAAACGCCGCTCGCGACCGTCCCGGCGCCGCGGCGCCCGGTACGCCAGATGACCACCGCCGCCGTCCCCGCAAAGAGCAGCGCGAGGCAGGCGACAAGAACTGCGCCGGCAAAGACCGAAAGCGTCGCCGTCGGATCGACCGCCTGGCTACGTGCCAGGAGGACGGCGATTGCACCGACCGCGAGCGAGAACAGCGCGAGCCGCCGGCTCCACAAGGCGGCGCGCGAATAGGGCTCCTCGATGATCAGGCGACGCATGTCTGTTCGCTCACGTCGTCGGCAGGCGATAATCGCGGAAGGCTTCGCGCAGTTTCAGCTTGTTGATCTTGCCCGTCGCCGTGTGCGGAATTTCACCGACGAACTGCACGTCGTCCGGCATCCACCATTTGGCGATTTTGCCGTCCATGAATTTCAAGATTTCTTCACGCTGCGGCTCGCGTCCTTCCCTTTTTACGACCACCAGAAGCGGCCGCTCGTCCCATTTCGGATGGTGAACACCGATGACCGCGGCTTCGGCAACATCGGGATGGGCGACCGCGAGATTTTCGAGATCGATCGAGGAAATCCACTCGCCACCCGACTTGATTACGTCCTTGGCGCGATCGGTGATCTGCATGTAGCCATCCGGATCGATTGTCGCCACGTCGCCGGTGTCGAAAAAGCCCTCATCGTCGAGGATTTCCTGATCCTCCAGCTTGTAATAGCGCCGCGCGACCGCCGGCCCGCGGACCTTCAGCCGGCCGAACGTCTTGCCGTCCCAAGGCAGCGGCTTGTTCTCGTCGTCGGTGATCTTCATGTCGACAGTGAAGAAACCGTAGCCCTGCTTCGCCTTCAGATCGAACAGCGCATCGCCTTTAAGGCTCGCGACATTCTGCTTCATCGAGCCGAGCGTGCCGACCGGACTCATCTCCGTCATGCCCCAGGCATGGAAGACCTCGACGCCATAATCCTTCTCGAATGTCTCGATCATCGCGCGCGGGCAGGCCGAGCCGCCGATCATCACGCGCTTGAGATATGGGAGCTTGAGATTGTTCGCCTGCATATATTGCAGGAGCATCAGCCAAACGGTTGGCACTGCCGCGGTCAGCGAGACCTGCTCCTTGTCGAGCAGCTCGTACACGGATGCGCCGTCGAGTTTCGCGCCCGGCATGACGATTTTCGAGCCTGCCATCGGCGCCGAAAAAGCCAGCGACCAGGAATTCGCATGGAACATCGGCACGACCGGCAGGACGCTAATCGCGGAACTCAAGCCAAGCGCGTCGGCACCTGATAGCGCCAAGGAATGCAGCACGTTGGAGCGGTGCGAATATAGCACGCCCTTCGGATCGCCGGTCGTGCCCGACGTGTAGCAGAGGCCGGCCGCGGTATTCTCGTCGAACTCCGCCCATTGGAAATCGTCGTCGACCTCGGCGAGCCAATCTTCGTAAGCCACCGCATTTTTGAGCTTTGTCGCCGGCATGTGCGCGGCGTCGGTCAGCACGACATAGCGCTCGACGGTCGGCAATTTGTCGGCAATCGCTTCGAGGATGGGGATGAAGGTGAGATCCGTCATCATGATCCGGTCGGCCGCATGATTGACGATCCAGGCGATCTGCTCGGGGAAGAGCCGCGGGTTTACCGTATGGTAGATCGCGCCGATGCCGGTGATCCCGTACCATGCTTCGAGGTGCCGCCAAGTGTTCCAGGCGAGAGTTCCGACGCGATCGCCGAGCTTGATGCCGTCCTTCTGCAGGCGCTTCGCCGCCCGCAGTGTACGCGGGCGGATTTCGGTATAGGTCGTGCGATGCATCGGCCCTTCGATCGAACGGGTGACGACCTCGCGCCCGCCGTGCTGAAGCGCCGCATGATCGACGATCCGGTGCAGCAAAAGCGGCCAGTCCTGCATCAAACCCAGCATTTATTCCTCCCCGTTCCCGGCGGCTGCTCATTTCACTGTCTGTGCGGGCTCCCCTCCCAGGGACTGTACCCGCCAATGCCTTGGTCATACTAAGCAAAATTCGGCCGCAAGCTCCAGAGCGGCGTGGCTTGCCGGTGCGGCCCTGGGATGCCAGATAGGCGCAAATCTCCGAACAGGACCCCAAAGACATGCGGTTTACCGGCACGAAGGACTATGTCGCGACCCAGGACCTCGAGGTCGCGGTCAATGCCGCGATCGTCCTCGAGCGGCCCCTCCTGGTGAAGGGCGAGCCCGGGACCGGCAAGACCGTCCTTGCCGAGGAGATCGCCAAGAGCGTCAAGGCGCCGCTTCTCACCTGGCACATCAAGTCGACGACCAAGGCCCAGCAGGGCCTCTACGAATACGACGCGGTCTCGCGCCTGCGCGACAGCCAGCTCGGCGATCCGCGCGTTTCCGACATTTCCAACTACATCAAACGCGGCAAGCTCTGGGACGCGTTCACATCCGAGCAGCGGCCGGTCCTGCTCATCGACGAGATCGACAAGGCCGACATCGAATTCCCCAACGACCTCCTGCTTGAGCTCGATCGGATGGAATTCCACGTCTACGAGACCGGCGAAACGGTACGCGCCGAGAAGCGCCCGATCGTCGTCATCACCTCGAACAACGAGAAGGAGCTGCCCGACGCCTTCCTGCGCCGCTGCTTCTTCCATTATATTCGCTTCCCCGATCACGAGACGATGGAGAAGATCGTTGCGGTGCATTTTCCCGGCATCAAGCGGCGGCTCGTCGAGGAGGCGCTACGCATCTTCTTCGAAGTGCGCGACGTGCCGGGCCTGAAGAAGAAGCCGTCGACGTCGGAGCTGCTCGATTGGCTGAAGCTTTTGCTCAACGAGGATATCGGCCCTGAGACGCTGCGCGAGCGCGATCCGAAGAAGCTGATCCCGCCGCTGCATGGCGCGCTGCTCAAGAACGAGCAGGATGTACATTTATTTGAGCGGCTGGCGTTCCTGAATAGAAGAGAACGGGAAAGGTAGAGCCGGACCGCGCACCTCCGGTGCGCACGGTATTTCAAGGAGTGTTGCGCAGCAGGAGCTGCGCGGTCCACTCAGAACATCGTATTGTTGTTCTGCGCGTTCTCCGGCACCGGCTGGATGACATCCCAGTGCTCGATGATTTTGCCGTTCTCAACGCGGAAAATATCGACGAGCGCGCGTCCGCGGTCGCTGTCGTTCGATCTCGAATGCACGTGCACGGCGACGAGATCGCCGTCGGCGATCACGCGCTTGATCTCGTTGATCGCCTGCGGATTGGTCTCGAAGCGCTTCGATAAAAATGCGACGCTCGGCTCGATCCCGTCCGGCACAAGCGGGTTGTGCTGTTTATAGGTTGCGCCGACATAGGTCTTGAACGCCTGCGCCACTTTATGATCGTAGAAGACCATCTTGTAGAAAGCGGTCACCATTGCTTTCGTGCTTTGTTCGGCGCCCTGCGCGCTCGCAGGAAGTACCGTGGCAAGGAGTAAGGGCAGGATTATCCGTAACCGGCTTTTGCTGTTCATCTTATGTCTCGCTCCACGCACTCCAGTTTGGCATCATTCCTGGCGGGATCAAACGTTCCCCTCCCCGCCGCATTGTGCTACCCCGCCGGTTCATGAGCACCCGCATCGACCGCCGCTTCGCCGCGCTCGCTCAAGAGGGCCGGGCGGCGCTCGTCACCTATCTCATGGGCGGCGACCCGGATCCCCAAACCTCGCTCGAGGTCCTGCGCGTTTTGCCGCAGGCCGGCGCCGACGTGATCGAGCTCGGCATCCCGTTTACCGATCCGATGGCGGACGGCCCCTCGATCCAGGCGGCGGGGTTGCGCGGGCTCAAAGCCGGCATGACGCTGAAGAAGGTGCTCGGCCTCGTCCGCGCTTTTCGCGAGCGCGACGACACGACCCCGCTGATCCTGATGGGCTATTACAATCCCGTCTATGTCTACGGCGTCGAGCGCTTTCTTGATGATGCCAAATCCGCCGGTGTCGATGGCCTGATCGTCGTCGATTTGCCGCCGGAAGAGGATGCGGAGCTTTGCATCCCCGCCCTTGCTGCAGGCCTGAACTTCATCCGCCTCGCGACGCCAACCACCGACGACCGCCGTTTGCCGGCCGTTCTCGCGAATACGTCGGGTTTTGTCTACTATGTCTCGATCACCGGCATCACCGGCGCGGCAACTCCGGACCCGTCGCGCGTCGGCGCCGCCGTTGCGCGCATCAAGCGCCACACAAATCTGCCTGTCGCCGTCGGCTTCGGCGTAAAGAACGCGGTAACGGCCGAGGCAATCGCGCAGCAAGCGGACGGCGTCGTTGTCGGCACCGCGCTTGTCGACGCACTGAGGCGTTCACTCGACAAGGAAAACCGCGCGACCGCGCAAACCGTCTCTGCCGTCACCGATCTCGTCGCCGACATTGCCCGCGGTGTGCGCGCCGCACAGCGTGTCGCTGCGGCATAGATTCGTCCAAACACATGAGCACCGCATGAACTGGATATCCAACGTCGTTCCCCCAAAGATCCGCTCGTTTCTCAAACGTGAGACGCCGGAAAACCTCTGGGTCAAATGTCCCGAAAGCGGGCAACTCGTCTTCTACAAAGACCTCGAGGCCAATCTCTACGTCGTGCCGGGCTCCGGTTATCATATGCGCATCCCGGTCGATGCGCGGCTGAAGGCGCTGTACGACAATGGCGCCTGGACGAACCTCCCCACTCCCGAAGTGCCGCTCGATCCGCTGCGTTTCCGCGATGTCAAACGTTACACCGAGCGGCTGAAAGAAAATCGCGCCAAGACCGGCGCGGCCGACGCCGTGCGTCTAAGCACCGGCCGTCTGGAGGGCAGAGAGATTGTCGCCGCGGTCCAGGACTTCGAATTCATGGGCGGGTCGCTTGGCATGGCCGCCGGCGAAGCCATCATCACGGGCATGATGGCCGCGGTCGACAAGCATTGCCCGTTCATCATTTTCACCGCGTCCGGCGGCGCCCGCATGCAAGAGGGCATGTTCTCGCTGATGCAGATGCCGCGCACCACCGTCGCGGTGCAGCGCTTGCGCGCCGCCCGCCTGCCCTACATCGTCGTGCTCACCAATCCGACGACCGGCGGCGTCACCGCCTCCTATGCAATGCTCGGCGACGTCCATATTGCCGAACCCGGCGCAGTGGTCGGTTTTGCCGGCGCGCGCGTCATCGAGCAGACGATCCGCGAGCGGTTGCCGGAGGGTTTTCAGCGCGCCGAATATCTGCAGGCGCACGGCATGGTCGACATGGTCGTGTCGCGGCTCGAAATGCGCGCCACGTTGGCCCGGCTCTGCGCGCTGTTGACGAAGGCGCCGCAACAGATGGCGCAAGCGGCGTAGCGCGATAATTACCATTCGAGACGCGTGCTCCGCACGCTCCTCAGGATGAGGAAACATCCATGAAGCCGCGCGACGAGATTCTCTCGCGCCTTCTAAATCTGCACCCGAAACGTATCGATCTGTCGCTCGGCCGGATCGAGCGGCTTCTCGCAGGTCTGGGCCATCCGGAAACTCGCCTGCCGCCGGTGATCCACGTCGCCGGGACCAACGGCAAGGGATCGACCATCGCCTTCATGCGCGCGATGCTGGAGGCTGCCGGCAAGAGCGTGCACGTCTACACTTCGCCGCATCTGATCGACTTCAACGAGCGAATCCGTGTCGGTCGTCACGGCGGCGGCGTCTTGGTATCTGACGCGGCGCTGCAGGCGGCGCTTGAGCGCTGCGAAGACGCTAATGCCGGCGCGCCGATCACGTTTTTCGAGATCACGACGGCGGCGGCGTTCCTGCTCTTTGCCGAGAGACCGGCGGACGTGCTTCTGCTGGAAGTCGGCCTCGGCGGACGCGTCGATGCGACCAATGTCGTCGCACGGCCCGCACTGACGATCGTCACGCCGGTATCGATCGATCATCCAGAATTTTTGGGCGACACGATCGAAAAAATCGCTGTCGAGAAAGCCGGTATTTTCAAGCGCGGTGTGCCCGCGATCCTCGCCGAGCAGGACGAGAACGCCCTCGCCGTTTTGGAGGGGCAGGCGGGGCGCCTCGGCGCACCCGTCATTGTCGGCGGCCAGGATTTTGTTACGCACGAAGAGAACGGGCGCTTCGTCTATGAGGACGAGCGCGGCCTCATAGATTTGCCGCTGCCGCGGCTTGTCGGCCGGCACCAGCAATTGAATGCCGGCACGGCAATCGCCGCATTGCGGCGCTTCGATCAGTCGATCGCCGTTTCGGCCATCGAAACGGGACTGTCGCATGCCGAATGGCCGGCGCGCCTGCAGCGATTGAAACGCGGACGCGTCGCCGAACTCGCGCCGCGCGAGGCGGAAGTTTGGCTCGACGGCGGACACAATGCCGACGGTGGCCGCGCGCTCGCGCAAGCGATGGCCGATTTCGAGGAAAAATCGCCGCGCCCGCTGATTCTGGTCTGCGGCACGCTGGCAACGAAGGCGACGCGGGCTTTCCTGCGCCCGTTCAAAGGGCTTGTTCAGGAGGTGATCGCGGTGCCGATCGGCGGCGATCATTACGGCCGTCTGCCGGCGGAGGTGGCGTTCGCCGCGCAGCAGGAAGGCATTCCCGCCGCGGCATCGGAAAGCGTCGGCAGCGCGCTCGAATATTTATCCGCGCGCGACTGGTCGGCGCCGCCGCGGATATTGATTGCCGGTTCGCTTTATTTGGCCGGCGAGGTGCTGAAGCTCGATGGGTTGACGGCTTAATCACAAATATCTTCATCAATCCCCGGCAGTCCACAGGCCACTTGAGACCGCGCCAGTTTCAGCGCTTTCTTTACCGCTTTATGCATGTTCTGCCGGATCAGGTCTGAACTGATTCTCGTTCGGAAGAAATCCGCCCATCGGAACTCAGCAAACGGCGCGGAAGATTTTTTAAACCCGCCCTCATCCTCCACATATCCCGCAACACTTCTGTAGGAATCGTCGGTCATGCCGCGGATCGAGTCCGGCAACTCTGTTACGCTTTTACCCGCGCCTCGGTCCTTCGGATAGACAGTTCTTCGCCGCCATTTTTCCCAGGATTGTCTCTGGATTGAGCTAGCTGAAGACTTCAGCTTTTACGGGTATCCCCCAGGTCGGCGAGGGCGCGCGCGAGATGATGGTGATCAATGATGTACAATGTTGATTTAGGCCCTTAACGACCGGCTCCGGATGCTTTTCTTTGTAGCACTCCAGCTTCGATTTGTTCTTTTTGACCGAAGCTCGTCGACCTTATCCTTTAACTCCTCGATGCCGACATTGAATTGCGGCGGCTTCAAATCGGCGATCTTGCAGCTGAACACGGGCTTGTCGGCGGTGTCGATAATGTTTTCGGCTCTCGATACCGCAACGAGAGTTATACAACCGAAGAAAATAATGTATTTTATCGCGCCCATGAAGCTGCCGTACCTCCGATCCGGCAGGGCATATAACTTTTAGTTGGAGCGGCGCAAGCTGGGCGGGTAGCCTTAAGGGCTCCTCGCCACGTTCACCCAGTTTTCCGATCCCGCCCCTGCAGCTGCCACATACTCCGATCGCGGGTTCGCTATATAGCGCCCGGAGAACTGGTGAAACTCGATTCGAGTCACATCGGCTTGAGTGCATTTCACTCAAGGAGTCATCGCGGTCCATATTCGTCCGTAATGCGACGGTAAGGTCAGTGTGACTTCCTGCAGGGCAGGAATTCCCTTCAGGTCAAGGGAGCCGCCATGGAGTTCTTCGACGTAATCTCCTGCGATGGGAAACCAGAATGGAACATTCAGCTCGGTATCGCTGGTGTTCAGAGCGACTAACGTGTAGCCGCTCGGGTCATATCGCGCGAACAGGAGGGCGCCAGCCCGTTGATATCGCTCCCAATCATTGAAGAAGAAGAAGGCTCCGTTTCTCAGATGAGCGCGGCTGCGCGGAAGCGCTCGTCCACCCCGAAATATCCGATAGGGAGGTAGCCCCAATCGACGGAGATACCGACGTTGGATAATGGCATGATTTCAACGGCGTTCACGCCGAGATCGCTGAGATAGGCCAGCACGTCCCGCGCTCGTTCTAAATCACCGCCGAACTCCGCAATGTTGATCTCATACAAGACGAGATCGGCGAGCGGCGGAGTACGCCATTGCACTTCGCTGTCGCTCCAGACATACGGCTGATAGCCAAGCGTGAAGGCCGACAGCTTGCCGACGCCGAATTCGCGGGCGTAAGGCTCAATGGTCCAATCCAGTTCGCCCAAATTCGGATTCCTGATCACGTAGCGATAGAGATAGCGTCCACCTGTTCCCCAGGCGGAATTCGCAACCGCTGGCGGGCTGCCAGCAATTTGCACCGTAGCGGACCGGAAATCTCCGTGGGGGCGCGCACAATTTGCGTCAGCGCGAACTCTTGCGGCGGAATTCTTTGAAGAAATTGATCGCGTTCGTGAATGACTCTGACGGCGACGAAGTTGCCGTCAGCAGCCAATATCCAGGGCAGCCATAAGCCGAACGTTACGATTTCGCGCGCGCGGGGCGGAAGCGTCCGAGACTGCAATCAGCTCGCCGGCCTCGCGCAATTCAATTCCATCATGTCACGCGACGGGTTGGCTTGGTTGTAATCAATAACACATGGGCAATGGCTCGGCCGGCGCGGCGTCTGCGCTCAGCCGCCCAGGTGCGCTAAAGCGGACCTAAATCGCCGCGTTGATCCACTTGACGAGCTCGCCCTTCGGCGCGGCGCCGACCTTCTGCGAGGCGAGCTTGCCGTCCTTGAATAGCATGAGCGTCGGGATCGAACGAATGCCGAGCTTACCGGCAACGGCCGGATTTTCGTCGATATTGAGCTTCGCAACCTTCACCTTGCCCTTCATCTCCGTCGCGATCTCCTCGAGCGAGGGGGCGATCATCCGGCACGGGCCGCACCACTCCGCCCAGAAGTCGACGACGACGGGCTCGCTCGATTTCAGCACGTCGGAGTCGAACGTGAGATCGGTGACTTTTGCGGTCGACATGACGGGTGCCTTCGGCTCGGGAAGTTTGGGAGGTGGTTGAGGAGAAGTAGGAATACGAGCCAATAGGGTCAAGGCATAGCCGCGCGGACGCGTCGCGCGGCGCCTGCAGTGCTCTTCTCCTTCTCCTCAACCATCTTCGCCGCCGCGGCAAACGTGCCCTCGACATCGAGGTCGGTCGTATCGAGGATCATCGCGTCGGCGGCCGGCTTCAACGGTGCCGTGGCACGGCTCGAATCGCGCCGGTCGCGGTGGCGAATATCGGCCAGCACCTTGGCGTAGTCCGACGGCTCGCCGCGGCTGCGCAGCTCAAGCGCGCGGCGCTGCGCCCGCGTCTCGGGCGAGGCGGTGACGAAAATCTTCACGGGCGCGTCCGGACAGATCACCGTCCCGATGTCGCGCCCGTCGAGCACCGCCCCGCCGGGACGTCCGGCAAAAGCCTGCTGGGCCTCGATGAGAGCGGCACGGACCTCGGGTATCGCCGCCACGACGGAGGCCGCCTCGCCCATTTCGCGGCCGCGCAGCGCCGGCTCGTCGAAATCGATCAGCGCTAGCCCGCGCGCAGCCTTCACCGCCGCGGAAACATCGTCCAGCCGGCGCCCCTCATCGATCAGTGCCCGCGCGACCGCTCGATAGAGCAGGCCGGTGTCGAGATGCGGCAGCCTGTAATGTTTGGCGAGCCGGCGCGCCAGCGTGCCTTTCCCCGAGGCGGCGGGTCCGTCGATCGCGATGATCACGAAAAATCCGCCCCGAGCGCCGCCATCAGCGGCCGGAAGGTTGGGAAGCTCGTCTCGATCATGCGCTCGTCATCGACCGCGACCGGGCGCTCCGCCGCAAGCCCCATGACGAGAAAGCTCATCGCAATGCGGTGATCGAGATGGGTTGCGACGAAACCATTGCCGCGCGCCCGGCCCGCACCGCCCGACACAATGAGATCATCGCCCTCGATGACGCAATCGACGCCGTTCACCGCGAGGCCCGCGGCGACGGCGGCGAGCCGATCGGATTCCTTCACTCGCAGCTCGGCAAGCCCGCGCATCCGCGTCTCGCCATGCGCAAAAGAAGCCGCCACCGCCAGGATCGGGTATTCGTCGATCATCGACGGCGCACGCGCTGCCGGCACAGCGACGCCGCGAAGCTCGCTCGCCAGCACGCGGATGTCGGCGACGTCCTCGCCACCTTCGCTCCGCCGGTCCAAAATCTCGATCTGCGCCTCCATCTCCTGCAACGTGGCGAGGAGCCCGATGCGCAGCGGGTTCATCATCATGCCTTCGATGACGATGTCCGACCCTGGCACGATGAGCGCCGCAACCAGCGGAAACGCTGCCGAAGACGGATCGGCCGGCACGACGATCGGCGCCGGCGCGAGTTCCGGCCGGCCGTTAAGCCTGATGCGGCGTCCGGCCTCGCCTTCGGCCTCGCTAGCGACCTCGGCGCCGAAATAGGCGAGCATTTTTTCGGTGTGATCGCGGCTGGCCTCACGCTCGATCACCATTGTCTGTCCCGGCGAGTTCAGCGCCGCCAGCAGGATCGCCGACTTGATCTGTGCCGACGCGACGGGCGTGCGGTATTCGATCGGCGCCGGCTCGTGCGTGCCTTGCAAAAGAATCGGGCAACGGCCGCCCTCGGCTTCAGCCATCACCTCGGCCCCCATCAGGACGAGCGGATCGAGAATGCGCCGCATCGGCCGCTTGCGCAGCGAGGCATCGCCATCAAAGCGCACCAGGATGCCGTTGCCGCCGGCAACGCCCATCATCAGCCGCGTGCCGGTACCGGCATTGCCGAAATCGAGCGTCTCGGACGGCGTGCGCAGCGCGCCAATGCCCCTGCCCCTGACCCGCCAGGAGCCCTCGCCTACTCGCTCGACCGAGGCGCCGAGCGCACGGCAGGCCTCGCCGGTGCGCAAAACATCGTCGCCTTCGAGCACGCCCTCGATCCGCGTCTCGCCAACGCTGAGCAGTCCGAGAATGAAGGCGCGGTGCGAAATCGACTTGTCGCCGGGCGGCCTGACGCGCCCGGTCAGCGGACCGCTCTGCCGCGCCGAAAGGCTGACGGCGCGCTCGGGGGCGTGCGCGGTTTTCAGTTGCACGGGGCGCCTGATCCTTAGCTGATTTGGCGAGCGCT
The DNA here is from genome assembly GCA_036265935.1 of Beijerinckiaceae bacterium. Lineage (GTDB taxonomy): Bacteria > Pseudomonadota > Alphaproteobacteria > Rhizobiales > Beijerinckiaceae > JAFASC01. Next base: position 4,301 of record DATAOB010000073.1, on the reverse strand, counting down.
CGTACCATGGCTGGGAGCGGCATGTCATTACGTGGCCGAGGCCCGGAAAAGATCGCTTCGATTCCCATTTGACAGGGCGGCAGGCCTTGCATAACCGGGGCCCCCGAGCGTGAGCGGCGTCTCATCATTGCTCGAGGGATTGAGGGACAGTGCCAAAACCCGAACTCGGCACCAAGCGTCAGTGCCAGAATTGCGGTGCGAAGTTTTTCGACCTCGCCAAAGATCCGATCGTCTGCCCGAAATGCGGAACCGTATACGAGGTCGCATCGATGCCGGCGCGTTCGAGCGCGCGCGGCAAGGCAGCAGAGGAAGAAGAGCCTGAGGTCGAGACGCCCGAAGCCGAGCTCGTGCCGCTCGAAGACGCCGACGTGGTGGAGGACGAGAAGGTCGCCGCGGTTCTCCCTGAGGACGACGTCGAGATCGAGGATGATGAGGCGCCGGCGGACGACACGTTCCTCGAAGAAGAGGAAGAGGATTCCGACGACGTCTCGACGCTGATCGACGGTGACATCGAGGGCGACGAGGAGCGGTAAAGAGAGCTCCTCGACTATTCAGCAGCATTTGAATTGAGGTCGCTGCATTCGTGCAGCCCGACATCCTCGCATACGCATAGAGATCAAAACCGTTTCACTGGCAGCGCATGCCGAGTTGCCGCGCTTGCTAGTTCCCGCGCTCAATTGCGCGCCATATCGGCGGCGGCTCATCAGCTGCCGCCAAGAGCGCCAAACCGATGCTTGTTCCCGCCCGGATCAATCCCGCGCGGTCGCACACGGCCGCGATGTCGCGCGCTATTTCATTGAGTTCGTCTTGCTCGTAGCAGAATAGTGCGAGATCTACTCGAACGGCATCGGAGAGCGTCGAGGCTATTGCGCGTTTGCCTCTGCTATCGGCTTGCACAATTCTCGCAAGCAGAATGTGCGAAATGGGGCACGATCGCATGACATCCTTTCCGCCCCATTTCGAAGGGTGCCGCGCCATCGTTAAGGGAACGTAACCGGCAGCTCCTCACGCGCGGACCGCCGTCCGCTGCTCCCGCTTCGCCTGGTTCTTCTCGCGCGGCGGTTCAGCCTTCGAGCGGCGCTGTTCGACAGCGCGTTTCAGCTCCTCGAATTCCTCGACGATGTAGGCGGTCAGCTTGTCAATGTCCGGCACGACCGCGCGGCAGGCAATCAGACCGAAATCGAGCTGGTCCAAATAGCTGATGAGCGTGATGTTCAGCGCGAGCCCATGTCCTATTGCGGAAACCGGGTAGACGTGCAGCATTTTTGCGCCGAGACAATATTTCTCCTTGCGCGGACCTGGCACGTTGGAAATCAACACGTTGACGATCGGCGGAAACGCCTCCGGCAGATTGGCTTGCCCCGACATGCGCGCAAGCGCCGTCATCACGATCGGGGCGCCGAACCAGGAAATATCGCGCGGCATCACGTCTTTGATGTCGCTTAGCCGCGCCTTCGAATCCTTCGACGACGCCTTGATGGCGCGAAGCCGCTCGATCGGATCGGCGACATCGGTCGCGAGCCGGCACAGCATCGTCGTGACCTGATTGTTGATATCGGTGTTGCCGGGCTCGCGCAGCGACACGGGAACTGCCGTGATCAGCGATTCCGCCGGCAGCGAGTCGCGCTTCTGAAGATAGCGCCGCAGCGCGCCGGCGCAGATCGCCATCACGACATCGTTGAGCTTGGCGTCGAGCGCCTTGCCGATGTCCTTGGTCTCGCCGAGCGGGATCGTGCAGGTGCCGAGCGAACGCTGGTTCGACACCGTCGTGTTGAATATCGTCCTCGGCGCCGCCGCCGGCAAGTCCGGCCGCTTCTCCACGTCCTCGGCAAGACGCCGGCCGACATTGGCAAGCGCCTTGCTGATCTCCGGCCACGATTCGAAGAATTGCTGCTGCTGGCGAAAGAAGCTGGCATAGGAAGTGCTGATCAGCTCGAATAGATTTGGCGGCGCTTCCTTCTTTTTCGGCGGCGGTGGCGGGACTTCGGCGGGCTCGGGCGAGGCGCTGAAAATCGTCTCCATGATCACCATGCCGGCGCCGCCGTCGACCGCCGCATGGTGCAGTTTCGCATAAATGGCGAAGCGGCCGCCTTGCAGTCCCTCGATCACGTAAAATTGCCAAAGCGGGCGTGCACGATCGAGCAGGATCATATGCAGACGCGAAACCAGCGTGCGCAGCTGCTGGTCCGTGCCGGGCTTCGGCAAGGCAACCTGACGAACGTGGTAATCGAGATCGATATCGTCGTCGTCGATCCACACGGGATGATCGAGCTGAATCGGCGACAGAACCAGCTTGCGATGGAAAAACGGCAGCAAGTGTAAGCGCGCCTTGATATGTTCGCGGAAGCTTTGAAACGGACTCTTGCCCTCCGGCACGGAATCGAAAATCCACAGCGGCGCAGTGTGCGTCGGCGTCTCAGGGGTTTCGCCGTAAAGGAAGCTGGCGTCGAGTCCGGAAAGTCGCTCCATCATCTCCTCCCGCTCTGCTATTGCTGCTCCAGCCGCAGGTCCTCGGCCTATTGGTGCCGTACCAGAAACTAGGCCGAGCGACAGGAGAGTCGAGAAAATCCGACAGCGCTCGCAATCCTTGCGCCCCGGCAAATGAGACGCCGACTCACCTTAAGTTCAAAGGCAACGCTTGGCTGATCAGTCGACAATCGCCTGCAAGACCAGCGGGCGCATCAGTGCGCGGTAACGCAAGCGCAATTGGCCAGGCGCCATCGCCATTAAAACGACGGCCAAACCTTCCGCCGGATCGACCCAATAATAAGTGCCGAACACGCCCGACCAATAATAATCGCCGGCGCTGCCGATCGCCCCGGCAATGCCGGCCTGCAGGCGCACCGCGACGCCGAGGCCGAAGCCGTAGCCCTCGCACGACGGGTCCATTGTCGTGACGCGGTTCTCGATTTTTGCGCCGAGATGGTCCGACGTCATGTACTTGACGGTCGGCCGGCTGAGATATCGCCGCCCGTCCAATTCGCCGCCGTTCAAGAGCATCTGCAGGAAGCGCATGTAGTCGGCGGCGGTCGATGTCGCCCCGCCGCCGCCCGATTCCCATCGCGGCTTGAACTCTGGGCTCGCATGCGGAATCGCGACCGGCTCGCCGGTGAGATAATCTTTTGGAAACGCGCGCGCGTAGCGGTCGCGTTTCGCTTCCGGCAATGCGAACGATGTATCGTTCATACCAAGCGGCGCCCACAGCCGCTCGTGCAAATGTTGGCCTAGCGTCTCGCCGGTGATCGCTTCGATGATCAGGCCGAGCACGTCGGTGGACAGGCCGTATTCCCACGCGGTGCCCGGTTGATAGAGAAGCGGCGCCTTGCCGAGCGCCGCGAGAAATTCGGCTTTGCTCATGCGTACGAGATCGCGCATCCCGTCGGGATGAGCTTTGTGCGCCGCGCTCGTGCCGCGCGTTTTATAGGTGAGGCCCGACGTATGCCGCAGCAAATCCTGAATGGTGAATTCGCGCTCTGCCGGAACAGTGGTCAGCGGCCAATCCAGCGATTTCGCGACTCTCATACCGGCGAGCTCCGGCAGGTATTTGCTGGCAGGATCGCTGAGGAGCAGCCGGCCCTCCTCGTAGAGCATCATGATGGCGACGGAGACCATGAGCTTCGTCATCGATGCGACGGAGAAGATGCAGTCGGGCCGCATCGGCGCGCCGCTCGCCGGATCCCGCGCGCCGATCGCGTCCAGGTAAACCAGCGTGCCGCGGCGCTGAATGGCGACCACGGCGCCGGGAATGCGCTTATCGGCGATTTCGCGCTCGAGCGCCGGCCGGATGCGGGCGAGGCGGACGGAACTCATGCCGACGGATTCGCGGCTGTTGTGCGCGGGTTCGAAGGCAGAGATTTTTGACGGCTGGGGCATGGGTGTCCTCCGCGTTCCAGCGTGCCATTGCGGCGGCGGGCCGGCAAGGCACGCGGGACATGCCACGGCGTTGCCGCTCATCGCGTCATCGGCTACAAGCCGACGGCTCGCGCCCGTAGCTCAGCTGGATAGAGCGCTGCCCTCCGAAGGCAGAGGCCAGGGGTTCGAATCCCTTCGGGCGCGCCAGTAGATCCCAATGTTCAGTTGAACCGCGACCGTTCGGAGTTGCCGTGGTTCGAGTAATCTTGCGCAGTTGGCTGTCTAGATAACCAAAACGTATAGAAAGCCGCGGGAACATTATTGGCCGCAAGCTGGTTGGCGGTGATCGCTGGCCTCGGACTGTTTCAATGCGCCACATTTTTTCAGAATGGCTCCGCCGCGAAGCGCGGATAGCTGCCGCGTCCCGTCGCCGCCTCCGCCAAGATGAA
>DATAOB010000072.1:0-10639 GCA_036265935.1 Beijerinckiaceae bacterium | reverse complement strand
TCGCGCGTGATCTGGTAGCAGGAATCGCCCAGCTTGAGCTTGCGCAGGATTTCGTAGGCTTCGTCGATCGTCTCGCTGTCCGAGCCGACGCCCCGCCAGAACCGGCCCGCCCGCCCACGGCGCTCGGTCACTGCCAGCGTCACCGCTTCGAGCGCGTTGAGGCCCGCGAACAGCGTATTGATCTGGAACGTGCGCGCCAGGCCACGCCGCACCCGTTCCTGCGGTCCGAGCGCGGTGATGTCCTCGCCGGCGAGGAAAATCTGCCCGGCATTGGGCGTCAGCATGCCGGTCATCAGGTTGATCAATGTGGTCTTGCCGGCGCCGTTCGGTCCGATGAGAGCATAGCGTGCGCCGACCGGCAGATTGATCGCGATGTCGCGCGCTACCGGCAGCGAGCCGAATGCTTTGGACAATCCACGCGTGCCCAAAGCGATCGGAGTGTTCGACTGTGCGGGCGGGCTCATTTGCCTCTCCACCGCGCGTAAAAATGCGACAGGCCACCAAGGATGCCGTTCGGAAGGACCATGACGACCGCCACCAGCAGGACGCCGATCCAGAAGTACCAGTACTGCGGCGCAATGCCGGAGAACTGGTCGCGCGCGACCATGAAGATGATGGCGCCGATCAACCCGCCATAGAGGCGGCCGGCGCCGCCGAGCACCAGCATGACGAGCACGTCGGCGGAGCGCTGGAAACTGATTGATTCAAGCGAGACGCTCTCGGTGGTCTGCGCCAGCAGTGCGCCGGCAAGGCCGGCCATGGCGGCGGCAATCGTATAGGCCTTGCGGATATGGGCCTGGCTGTCGGCGCCGATCGCCGGCATGCGCACCCAGTTTTCGCGAATGCCGCGAAGCGCGAGGCCTAACGGCGAATTGATCAGGCGGCGCGCGCCAAGGAAAACCACGAAGAGAACAGCGAGCGAATAAGTGTAGGCGGTGTATCCGTAGAGATCGAATTTGAACAATCCGAGCACCGGCCACATCGATACGCCCTGCAGGCCGTCGCTGCCGCCGGTGAGCCAATGTGCGCGGTTTGCGGCCTCGAAGGCGAGCAGGCCTAGTCCAAGCGTGATCATGATCAGCGTGAAATGCCGGAACCGCGCAATTACGAAGCTCACGGCAAAGCCGACGAGCCCGGCGATCGCAGTCGCAACGACCAGTCCGGTCAGAGGTTCGCCCCAGCCATATTTTGAGAGCAACCCCGCCGAATAAGCGCCGATGCCGAAAAATGCCGCGTGGCCGAGCGAAACAATGCCCGCGTAACCGAGGATAATGTCGAGCGAGAGTGCGAACAGGGCCGTGATGGCGATCTGGCTCGCCAGCGACAGGTAATCGGGAAACAGCACGAAGGGCAAAAGCGTCGCCAGCCAGAAGGCGATTTCGAGAGGGTGCCAACGGCTCTGCGCCTGCAGATAGCCCTGGGGTGTCATCGTTGCGGCCGAGGCGCGCACGACCTAGCGCCTCCCGAACAGGCCGGCGGGGCGCCACATCAGCACCACCACCATGACCAGATAGATCAGGAAGGCGCCCAGCTCCGGCGCGTAATATTTGCCCGCGACGTCGCTGACCCCGATCAATATCGCCGCGGCGAACGAGCCGGCGATCGAGCCGAGCCCGCCGACCGACACGATGATCAGCACATAGACGAGATAAGTGAAGGCGAAGTTCGGATCGAGGCCGACGATCTCGATGGCGAGCGCACCGCCAAGGCCGGCGAGACCGGAGCCGAGCGCAAAAGTCGCCGCGAAGGTGCGGTCGACATCGATGCCGAGGCCGCGCGCCATGCGCTGATTGTCCACCGCGGCGCGGACCTGCGCGCCGAACCGGGTGTATTCGAGGCCGCCGACGAGAAGAACCGTCACCACGAGCGCACTGCCGACGAGGAACAGCCGGTATTTGCCAAGCCCGAGGCCGAGAAAATCGACCGCGCCCCGCAGCAGCGCGGGCGTTTCGACCGGCTGCTGCGTGGTCCCGAAAATGTAGGCGGCGATGGACACTGAGATGAAGGCGAGGCCGATCGTCAGCAGCACCTGATCCAAGTCGCTCGACCGGTAAAGCCGGCGGTAGAGCGTGCGCTCGAGGACGACGCTGACGATTGCGGCGGCAAGAAATGCCAAAGGCAGTGTGGCCAGGAAAGGCCAGTGAAAGTCGTTGACCAGCGTGATCGAAACGTAGCCGCCGAGCATCGCGAATGCGCAATGCGCGAGGTTGACGAAATTCATCAGTCCGAGCGTCACCGACAGGCCGACCGACAGCACGAACAGCAACATGCCGTAGGCAATGCCATCGAACAGGACGCCGAAGACCGGAGGCAGCATGTTGAGCGCGGGTTGCCTTTGCGTTGTTTTTTCCCGCAAGAGCGGGAATCAGCGCCGAATCTTATAGCCTAGTTTCTGCGGATGTCCGCTCCCTGCTCCGCCAGAGCGAAGTCGCTTTGGCTTCGCGACGGCGAGCGCGCGGAAATGAACGAATTCGCCGCTCTGAATAAGTCGATGGGGCGACCGGATGCGATCGCCCCACCGTTTAGCCTCATGGATCCCCGCCGGCTTACTTGTGCGTCGGGTCTTTCACGTTCGGGATCGTCTCGAACTCGACATTGACGATGTTGTTGCCGGCCTTCTCGACCCGGCGGATATAGACGTTCTGCACGATGTCGCGGGTCGCCGGATCGATCGAGATCGGGCCGCGCGGGCTTTCCCATTTCATTCCCTTGGCGGCCGCGATCAAGGCAGCGCCGTCGGTCTTGCCGCCGGTCTTCTTGAGCGTCTCGTAAATGAGATGCATGCCGTCATAGCCGCCGACCGCGAAGAAGTCGGGGTTGCGCTTGTACTCGGCGTTGAAGGCCTTCACGAAGTCCGCGTTCATCTTGGACTTGTGATTGTAGTCGTAGTGCCATGCGCTCAGGCGTCCAAGCGCGAGGTCGCCGAGGCTCTTGATGGCCGTTTCATCGACCGGCTCGCCGGTACTCAGGATCTTGATCTTCTTTGGATCCATGCCGCGTTCGGCGAACGCCTTGCCGAGGGCCGCCGGCTGTGCGCCGCCCGGGATAAACACGAAGATCGATTCCGGATTGAGGTCCTTGGCGCGCTGGACGAAAGCCGAAAAGTCCGGGTTGGCGATCGGCATGCGCACCGATCCGACAACTTCACCGCCGGCCGCCTTGAATGCGCGCTGGAATGCGGCCTCGGCGTCAAGGCCGGGACCGTAGTCGGTGACCATCGTATAGACTTTCTTCACGCCGCCCTTCTTGACCGCCCAGGTGCCGAGCGTTTCGCCGATCATCGGCAAGGTCAGCGACACGCGGGCGATGAACGGTGATTTCTCGGTGACGACCGCCGTCGCCGCGTTCATGACCACCATGAATTTTTTCGCTTCGTCGGCAACGCTCGCCGCACCGAGCGCTTCGGGCGTCAGCGCAAACCCGGCGAGGATGTCGGCCTTGTCGCGGACGACGAGCTCCTGTGCGAGTCGCTTGGCGACGTCGGGATTCGGACCACCGGTGTCCTTGCGGATGATCTCGATCTTCTTGCCGGCAACCTTGTCGCCGTGCTGCTTCATATAGAGCTTGATGCCGTTGTCGATCTGCGCCGACGTGTCGGCAAACTGTCCCGAGAAGGCGCTGATGACACCGATCTTGATCGTATCCTGGGCATTGACCGCGGCCGGCATCATGACCGCCGCAAGCAAGGCGGCGCCGGCAATTACCGAGCGTTTCATTCGTATCCTCCCCTAACCACTGCTTCGTATTGTTACCGCTAGAATGCCTGACCTTCCCGGCAAAGAAAAGCGCCGCGAACCGGGGTTCGCGGCGCAATTGGTTGGAAGCCAGACTATTAGCGTACAAACAGTGACAATCAGCCCAGCGACAAAGTCGCGCGCTCGTACTGGCCGTTGCCCATCTTTCCTTCCGGGAAGATACCGTGGGACGCAATCCACTCGAACGACTCTTCGTACACTTCTTTCGTATAGGGCTCGAAAACCAGCCGTTCGCCGGGGCCCCAGCGCCGGGTATCCATCTTGTCGTGGAAGCGGTCGGGAAATTCGTTCTTGTAATAATGAGTATAGAGCTCGGGCCGCAGGTCGATGTCGCGCTGTGCCTTGCGCAGGGCGCGGAAAAACTTGCGCAGGTCTTCCGGGTCGGGATCGCCATGGATCATGGTGCCGATCATGAAAGTGCAATCGATCACCTTCCGGAAGCCAAGCTGCTCGGCGAAGTAATAGGGCCCGCCGAACAGATGCACCGCCGGCGCTTTGCCCTCGAACAGTTTCTCCATGCGCGCGAACAGCATGCCGTCGGAATAGACCAGGTCGATCTGTTCCGGTTTCAGGTACTGCTCCAGCGCCTGCACCGTCGAATAGTGACTTCCGGACTGGTAGCCGACCGAAACCGGGACGCCGGCGAGATCGGCCGGGGTCTTGATTTTGGAGTCGGCCGCGACGAATACGCCTGCCGGCGCCACTGAATAGACGTCGGTGTACATCCTGCCGTGGCCGTTGGATGCCGCGACGTTCACCGTCCAGTGGCATGCGCAGCTGACGTTTGATTTACGGCCTTCCTCAAAAGACTGGTAGGCACCGACCTTGTCGCCCTTGTCGTGAATCTTGCCGCCGGTCGATCGCATCAGTTCGCGGAATTCGTAGTCCAGGCCTTCCTGGCGGAAATAATCCTTTTCCTCCGCCACCCATTCCTGCAGGCGGAAATGCGGTTCGATGATGAATTTCGCCATGTCGTCCTCCCTTGATTCTAGCAGCAGGTTGTCTCGTCATCGTGGTCCCGTTCGGCAACGCGCCGAGCGCGGATCATTTTCACGTGGTTGTCCATCAGCGCGCGGGCGCCGGCGGCGTCACGCAGCTCGATGAGATCGGCGAGCTTGATGTGAATATCGAGAATATGGCGCGCGAGCTTCGGCGTGGCAGTGACGTTGCGGCGCGGCCATGAGACGTGTTCGAGCGAAATGAGCTGCACCACGAGCACGCGGTTGTGCGAAGCCTCGGCGACGGCAAGATGGAAGTCGCGCGACAGTCGGGTGAAGGCGTCGAGATCGCCAATGGACTCTTCGGCCTGGCGCAGCAAAATGCGCAACCTGGCGATATCGGTACCGGTCGCATTTTCGGCAGCGAGCTCGGCGCCGAGCGTCTCGATTGCGCGCTGCGCATCCATGATCTCGGAGGCGGAGACGCCGGTGAGATCGAGCTGCACGGCGAGCGCTTCCGCGAACAGGCGCGGATTGCCCTGGGCGATGCGCGCACCGCCGCCTTTCCCCATGCGAATCTCGACAATGCCGAGCGCCTCTAAGGTGCGCAGTGCATCGCGCGCCACGATGCGGCTCGCGTCGAAACGGGCGGCAAGGTCCTTTTCGGTGCCGAGGAAGTCGCCGGGCTTGAGCTTCTTGGCGAACAGGGCGTCCCGAACCCAGGCAACGATCTGCGCCGACAGCGACGAGGAGCGGCCCGCAAACATGATGCGGGCGGTCAGCTCGCCGCTCATTCTCACCGGTTGCCGAAGCGCGCTTCGCGGCATGTGTCGGGCCCTGTTGGACCACACCATTATGCGTGCGCTTTTAAAATAGTAAAGATACTATCTTTAGCGGAAGGCCCAGTAATTTGTGGAACTCCGCGCCTCCCTATCTCGCGTTCTGCTCGATCGCGAAGCGTTTCTGGAGGCGATCCTGGGGGGTTTGAGCGGGATGCGTCGTCCGCCGCTGCGGCTCGTACGTAGGGCCGGGGGTCTCGGCGGTCGTCCGTCGGCAGTGGCTGTTTGACAGATAAATCGGAATTGCGGGGCGGACCGCGTGCGCAACACCCTCCGCTCGTGCCTGCTTTCGCGGGGAATGGGCGGGCCGGGAATCACGCCGCGCTCTTGCGGCCCCACAATCTTGCCGACGCGATGTCGGCGCCCTTGCGGATCGCGGCGAGCTTCAGCCAGACCACCGGCTCGATCACCCATTCGCGCTTGGTGAAGGTCCCGAAGCCGCAATCGGTCGATGCGATCACCCGTTCGCGCTCGCCGACCGCGCGCACGGCCTCTTCGATCCGGCGCGCCACGACTTCCGGGTGCTCGACGAAATTACTGGTGGTCTCCACGACGCCGGGAATGAGTAACATGTCCTTCGGCAGCGGATGCTTCTTGAGCGCATCGTATTCATGCGCGTGGCGCGGATTGGAGAATTCGATCGACAGCGCGCCGACCTTGGCCTCGTAGAGCGCTGGCAAGATCATGGTGAGCGGAACGTCGTGAATGTGCGGGCCTTCCCAGTTGCCGTAGCAGACATGCAGCCGCACGCGGTCGCGCGGTATGCCGGCAATACCATCGTTGATCGCCTGCACGTGACGCTCGACCCGCTTGACGAAGTCAGCGTCATCGAGATCGCGGTACATCATGACACGATCCATCGCGAGATCGGGCGCGTCGATCTGCAGGATGAGGCCGGCCTTATGGATAGTCTGGTATTCATTCTTCATTTCGCGCGCGATCGCATCCAGATAATCGTCGTGCGACTTGTAGAAGGCGTTGAGCATGGTGGTCGAAATAATGCCCGGCGAGGGCGCGGTCATGAACCGCTCGGAAAACGCGCCGAGCTCGTCCGCAATCTTGTTGAAGCCTGCCGTCTCTTCGTTGATCGGCCTGAGGTCCTTGTACTTGATGTCAGCCTGTGCTTCCGGCGCGCCTTGCTGGCTCTTGGCGGCGCTCGGGAAACGGCGCATCAGGTAAGACAGCAATTCTGGAAATTCCTCGAACTCACGCCCGCGCCGACGCTTCGACACGCCGCCGAACCCCGTCATGCGTTGCGGAACGTAAGTCTGGAACGAAATCCGACGCTGCTCGCCGTCATTACCGATATCGATACCGGCTTCCATCTGCTTTTCCACGACATGGCGCACCGCCTTGTCCATCTCGGACGACAGCACTCTCGGGTCGAAATCCTTGCCTTCCTCCTGCGCCATCAGCAGGTCGGAGAGCTTCTCGTTGCGCGGCAGGCTGCCGACATGGGTGGTGAGGATACGGTCGCGGCTGAAAATCATCGAAAACTCCAACGGTGGCGCTGCCGGAAGAAGGCGTCACATTAACGGCTATTTGGGCCCGGTACAGCGACCCAAACAGGAATGGGCCCTATAACCGCGGCGACAGGCCGGAATTATAATCGCATTGCGAGGGCCGTCCGCGGCCCGCATAATTCGGGCGAAACTAGCGGCGTTTGACCGCCGGGGAGGGAGCTATGGCAGTCGCGGTTGCGGCAGCGGCCGAAGCCGGGGCGGTGGGCGCAATCCCACGTGATTACAATTTCGCCGCCGACGTCCTGCAGAAAAATCTCGATGCCGGCCGCGCCGGCAAGCCGGCCTATATCGACGTGCGCGGCACGCACACTTACGGCCAGCTCGCCGATCGTGTGGCGCGCTTCGGCGCTGCGCTGCGCGGGCTTGGCGTTAAGCGCGAAGAGCGCGTGTTGCTCGCGCTGCTCGATACCATCGACTGGCCGACGGCGTTCCTCGGTTGCCTGAAGTCCGGCATCATCGCCGTGCCGGTCAATACGCTGCTGACCGAGGACGACTATCGTTTCATGCTCGCGGACAGCCGCGCCAAGTGTCTCGTCGTGTCGGAGGCGTTGTTTCCACGGTTCGAGAAGCTCATCAAAGAAAGCCCCGATCTCGAGCACGTCATCGTCTCGGGTGAGAATCCTCATGGCTATCGTCTGTTCGAGGATGTCATCGGCGCCGACGAGCCGGACCCTTACACCGCGCCGACAACGGCCGACGACATTGCGTTCTGGCTCTACACGTCGGGCTCGACCGGAAAGCCGAAAGGCGCCGTGCATGTGCACACCAGCCTGAAGCTGACCGCCGATCTGTACGGCACGCCGGTCGCGGGCCTGAAGGAAAGCGATGTCTGCTACTCGGTCGCGAAACTGTTTTTCGCCTATGGGTTAGGCAACGCGCTGACGTTCCCGCTGACCGTGGGCGCGACGACGGTTCTCAATGCAGACCGCCCGACGCCAGACGGCGTTGCGGCTTTGCTGCGCAAACATCCGGTCACCGTGTTCTTTGCGGTGCCGACATTCTATGCGGCGTTTCTTGCCAGTCCGGATGCACCGAAAAAATCCGAAGTGAAATTCCGCCGCTGCATCTCTGCTGGCGAGGCGCTGCCAGAGGAGATCGCGTTGCGCTGGAGGGAGCGCTACGGTGTCGAGATTTCCGACGGCCTCGGCACTACCGAGATGCTGCACATCTATCTCACCAACGCACCGGGCGCGACCAAGTACGGCACCACCGGAAAACCGGTCCCCGGCTACGAGATCAAGCTCATCGGCGACGACGGCAATCCGGTGAAGAAGGGAGAGATGGGCGAGCTCTACGTGCGCGGGCCGACCAGCGCGATCATGTACTGGAACAACCGCGAAAAGTCGCGTTCGACCTTCCAGGGCGAATGGACGCGCTCTGGCGACAAATATATCGAGGACGCCGACGGATATTATGTGTGCTGCGGGCGGCAGGACGACATGCTGAAGGTGTCCGGTATGTACGTGTCGCCGTTCGAGGTCGAGGCCGCGCTGTCATCGCATCCCGACGTGCTGGAGGCCGCGGTCGTCGGCTGGAACGATGAGCAGAAGCTGATCAAGCCGAAAGCTTTTGTCGTGCTCAAGTCGCCGGAGAAGGCGAACGATGCGCTCGTCCATGCGTTGCAGGAGCACGTGAAGCAGAAGCTCGCGCCCTATAAATATCCGCGCTGGATTGAATTCCGCAAAGACCTGCCGAAGACTGCGACCGGAAAAATCCAGCGCTTCAAGCTGCGGGCGGAAGGGAAGCAGTGATGCTCCCAAATTGGTCGTCCCCGCGAAAGCGGGGACCCATACTCCGCAGCCCATCGATAGCCCGGTGGCTATGGGTCCCGGGCCGCGCGGAGTTTATCATCGGGCCGCGCTTCGCGCGGACCCGTTGGCTCGCCCGGGACGGCAGCGAATGATTCTCTCCGATTCCGGCTTTATCGACATCGATTCAAAAAAACTCGAATACCGCTTCGTCGGACCGCAGCCGGACCAGGTGCCAACCCTCGTACTGCTGCACGAAGGGCTGGGCTGTGTCGGCTTGTGGAACGATTTTCCCGAAAAGCTTGCGGCCGCGACGGGCACCGGCGTGTTCGTCTATTCGCGCGCGGGCTACGGAAAATCGAGCCCGGTCAGCCTGCCGCGCCCGCTCTCCTATATGCACGACGAAGCGCGCGAGACCGTGCCGAAGCTGCTCGATGCCATCGGCTTCCGGCGCGGGCTGCTGATCGGGCACAGCGACGGCGCCTCGATTGCGGCGATCTATGCTGGCAGCCACCAGGACCATCGGGTCGGCGGGCTGGTGCTGATCGCGCCGCATTTCTTCACCGAGGATCCCGGCATCGCGTCGATCGTCGAAGCCCGGAAAGCCTATGAAACCGGCGATCTGCGCGCGCGGCTCGCGCGCTGGCACGACGACGTCGACAACGCCTTCAAGGGCTGGAACGGCGCCTGGCTCGACCCGCAATTCCGCAAATGGGACATCACGGAGTTTCTCGCCTATATCCGCGTCCCGGTGCTGATTGTGCAGGGCGAGGACGACCAGTACGGAACCGTGAAGCAGATCGAGGTCGCGCAGCAGGAATGTTATTGCCCGGTCGAGGTGGCGCTGCTGCCGGGCGCGCGCCATTCCCCGCAGCGCGAGGCGCCCGCACCGGCGCTCAAAGCGATTTCAGATTTCGTCGCGCGTGCCTTGCGTGCGAATGAGTGGGTAAAGGCGGCTTAGTTCTTTGTCGTCCCCGCGAAAGCGGGGACCCATACCCCGTGTGCTATCGAGATACTGTGGAGTATGGGTCCCGGGCCTCGCGCGAAAGCGCTCGCCCCGGACGACGTGAATGCTACTCCGCCGCCTGCTTGGCGGCGCTGCCGTGCTGGGACACGAGATAGTCCATCGCTGCCTGCACGCCGCCTTTCTTGTGCGGAATGTTGGCGAGTGCGAGCGCCATCTCGGTTGCGGCCAGACCGCCCAGCATCATGGCGTCGTTGACGTCGCCGAGATGCCCGATGCGGAACATCTTGCCGGTAAAACGGCCGAAGCTTGCGCCGTAAGAAATATTAAATTGCTCGAGCGCCAGTGCGCGGAACGCCTCGGCATCGTGCCCTTCAGGCAATAACACTGCAGTGATTGTCGGCGAATAATATTTCGGATCGCGGCAGATGATATCGAGGCCCCACGTCTTGATCGCGCGGCGGGTTGCTTCCGCCAGCCGATCATGCCGGGCGAAGACATTGTCAAGACCTTCCTCGTGCAGCATCTCGATCGACACCGCGAGGCCCTGCAGCATCTGCGTCGCGGGCGTGTACGGGAAGAAGCCGACTTTGTTCATCGTCAGCATTTCGTCCCAGGCCCAGAACGACTTCGTGAGCTTGGATGTCTTGTTCGCCGCCAGCGCCTTGTCGCTCACGGCGTTGAAGGACATGCCGGGAGGCAACATCAAACCTTTCTGCGCGCCGCCGACCGTCACGTCGACGCCCCATTCGTCGTGTCGATAATCGGTCGAGGCGAGCGAGGAAATGGTGTCGACCATCAGCAGCGCGGGATGCCCGGCGCGGTCGATCGCCTTGCGGATTTCAGCTACCGGCGAAAGGCAACCGGTCGAG
>DATAOB010000071.1:0-23237 GCA_036265935.1 Beijerinckiaceae bacterium | reverse complement strand
CTGATTTCACATCGTCCACTCACACCGAGCGGAAGAACTTCATCGAGATCACCCTGATCGCTTCGGGTCGTGAGATAGGTTGCGGTTGATCTGCGACGAACGCATAAAGTGCGCTGAGCGGCACCGGCTGGATGCGAACTTTGCCGAGTCGTTGCCGTGGGAACTGTACTTTTTCTGAAGGCCCAAGAACCCCTAAACCGGTGCCCTTCCAAACCGGTCGGCTGTTGCCCCAGATGTTGCCCCGCCGGGTGCTCGGCCGAGTATTCCTAGAATAAGATGTTGATTTAATTGGTGAGCGCGGTGGGACTCGAACCCACGACCTCCTGATTAAAAGTCAGATGCTCTACCAGCTGAGCTACGCGCTCCCGCCCATGGGGAGGCCGTGACCTACCGGTAACCCCAGAGGGGGTCAACCCGCGCGCCGCTCACGTCATCACGCTGATCAGCCACATCAGGGCGGCGAAGGCGACGAGCGAAATCGCCGTGGTCCACAGCCCCTTGGCAAGCAGCCGCGGCGCGACCGGCGCGCCGGGATCGCTACCCGGCACGATCTCCGCCGTCTCATGCTGCGAGCGCACGCCAAAGGGCAGAACGGCAAAGAGGAGCACCCACCAGATCGTGAAGAATATCGCGATGGCCATGGGCCAAGGAACTGGCAAAGTAACAGGTAGAGCCAGCGAGGGCGGCATCGTCGCTCAGACCTGCTCCAGCTCCACCAGCGTGCCGCCGAAATCCTTGGGATGGAGGAACAGCACGGGCTTGCCATGCGCGCCGATCTTCGGCTCGCCGTCGCCAAGAACACGCGCGCCGCTCGCCTTCAGCCGGTCGCGCGCGGCGCGAATATCCTCCACCTCGTAGCAGACGTGATGCATGCCGCCGTCGCTATTCTTCTCCAAAAATTTGGCGATCGGCGAATTGTCGCCGAGCGGCTCCAAAAGCTCGATCTTGGTGTTCGGCAGCTCGACGAAAACCACGGTGACGCCGTGCTCGCGCTGCGGCAGCGGCGCGGAAACCTGCGCGCCGAGCGTGTCGCGGTAGAGCGCGGTCGAGCGGTCGAGGTCTTTGACCGCGATGGCGACATGGTTGAGACGTCCGATCATCCCTGCTCCCTAAACGGGTACGATGAGCACATGGACCTGCGGGCGCTTGCCCCAGGCCGCCTGCAACGAGGAGCGTACCGCACGCTCGATGGCGATGGAAACGCCATCGAAATCGCGCCGCCGCTGCCGCGGCAGCGAGTCGACCGTCGCGAAAATCGCCTCGTCGATGAGCTTGTCGGTGGCGGCACCGTCGCGCATCCGAGCCGGCAAACCGGACGTCAGCACGTCGGGGTCGCCGGCGAGTTCGCCCTGCGAGGTCAACGCCACCGCGATGCTGACAACGCCGGCATAAGCGAGGCGGCGTCGCTCCTGGAATACCGTATCGCCGAGCGGCACGATGACGGTCCCATCCTGCACCACGCGGCCGCTTGCGATCTCATCGATCATGCCCGGTGCACCCGGCCCGAGCAGGACCATGTCGCCGTTGCGCGCCGGCACGACGTTCGGCACGCCGATCGCGCGGGCAACGCGCGCGTGCTCGTAAAGGTGCAGCGGCTCGCCATGCGCGGGAATGGCGACTTGCGGACGCAGCCAGCCGTAAAAGCGCTCGACCTCGCCGCGTCGGGGATGGCCGGAGCAATGCACGAGATGCGTGCGGTCGGTGATGACTTCGACCCCCTGCAGGATGAGGCCGTTGATCACCCGGTTCACCTCGCGCTCGTTGCCGGGGATGGTACGCGAGGAGAAGATGACGCGATCGCCGGAGGCGAGACTGATCACGGGGTGCTCGCCTTCGGCGATGCGGCCCATCGCGGCACGGGACTCGCCCTGGCTGCCCGTCGCAAGCACGACAACGCGGTCACGCGAGAGCATCGGATAGCGCTCGAGTGCGCAGAAATCGGCGATGCCATCGAGATAACCGTTCTCGCGCGCGACTTCGATCGTGCGCGCCATCGCCCGACCGGCGATGACGACTTCGCGGCCCGCTGCCATCGCGGCGAGCGCCACCGCTCGAAGTCGCGCGACGTTCGACGCGAACGCGGTGATGACGACGCGCGCCGGCGCATTCGTGATGAGCTCGCGCAAGACCTGCGCGACGTCGCCTTCCGACGGGCTCTCGCCTTCGCGGATAATGTTCGTCGAATCGCAGACGAAGGCGAGCACGCCCTGCTCGCCAAGCTCGCGAAAGCGCGCTTCATCGGTCGGCAGACCGACACCGGGCGCATCGTCGTGCTTCCAATCGCCGCTATGGATGGCGAGCCCGGCTTGCGTGCGGATCGCCAGCGCGCAGCTCTCCGGAATGGAATGCGCAACGGCGATGAATTCGATGCCGAAAGGTCCAAGCTCGATCCGATTGCCCTGCCGGACAATGTTGATCTGCACTTTCGGCGCATCGGGCTCGGAGAGACGCCGCGCTCCGAGCAGACCCGCCGCGAACGGCGTCGCGTAAAGCGGGCAGCGGAGCCGCGGCCACAGCGCCGCGATCGCGCCGACATGATCCTCGTGCGCATGCGTGACGATCAGCGCGAGGAGATCGCTCTGGATTTTGTCGATGAAAGAGACATCGGGATAGATCAGCTCGACACCGGGAAGATCAGGTCCGGCGAAGGTCATGCCGCAATCGACCATGATCCATTTGCGCCGGCGCGGCGGGCCGAAGCCGTAAAGCGCGGCATTCATGCCGATCTCGCCGAGACCGCCGAGCGCGACGAAGACGAATTCGTCGGCGCCGTTCATCTGCGGTATCCCCGCCGATTTATCCGCTGCATGCGGTGCGATCGCTCTCGGGAGAGGCTGTGGAGTGACGCGGCAGGAACACATCGCCGGCTTCGATCGCCTGCGTCTTGTTGCCCTGGCGCAGTATCAGCCGGCCGCGGCTGTCGATCCTCTCGAAGACGCCCAAAATGCTGGACGTTCCCAGCGCCACGCGAATGGGCTCGCCAAGACCGAGCGCGTTTGCGAGCCAGCGCTTACGAATTTCCGCAAAGCCGGCGCCCTTCGCCCAAACCTGCAGCATCTGCGCCATCGCGTCGCTGAGGCGCGGCAGCACATCTTCAGGCGCGTTCAGCACCGTGCCGATCGAGGCGAGATCCGTTGCCGCATAGGGCAAGGAAGCGGGATGCCAGCGGCAATTGACGCCGAAACCGGCGACGCATGCCGTGCCGCGGCCCGGCAGCGGCGAGCTTTCCAAAAGAATGCCCGAAAGCTTCGCACCATTGAACAGAATGTCGTTCGGCCATTTGAGGCCGAGCCGCGGATCGGCGCCTAGAATGCCGCGCACCGCATTGAACAGCGCGAGACAGGCGACGAAACCGAGCTCTGGCAGATGCTCCGGCGGTGCCGCATCGATCAACAGAAGCGACGCATAAAGATTGCCGGGCGGCGACGACCACGTCCGGCCCCGGCGGCCCCTACCCTCAACCTGCTCGCGCGCGACGAGCCACACGCCACCGGGATCGCCTTCGCGCGCAAGACGCATCGCCTCTTCGTTCGTCGAGCCGACGCTGTCGCAAACAATCAGACGATAGGATGCGGCCTTTGCCGATGCGCCGAGCTCCACGACGCCTCAGAAAAGCGATTGCGCGGCCGAGGTCGCAGCCTCGACAACGGGCGACGGATAAATCCAGAAGATCAGCATGAGGATGGTGGATAGCGCGAGCACCGCCTGCACCGCCGGCGCGGGACGATCGAACGGCGCCGCCGCCTCATCGAAATACATGATCTTGACAATGCGCAGATAGTAATAGGCGGCAACCGCGCTGGTGACGACGCCGAGCACCGCAAGCACATAGAGCTTCGCCTGCACTGCGGCGAGGAACACGTACCACTTGGCAAAGAATCCGGCGAGCGGCGGAATGCCGGCAAGCGAGAACATCAGCATCGCGAGGAGGAAAGCCATCAGCGGCCGCGTGCTCGCGAGGCCCGAAAGATCGGCAACGTTCTCGATATATTTGCCGTTGACGCGCATCGACAGGATCGCGGCGAACGTGCCGAGCGTCATCAGCATGTAAATCGCCATGTAAAGCATGACGCCCTGCACACCGGCCGGCGTGCCGGCGGCAAGACCGACGAGGGCGAAGCCGACATGGCCGATCGATGAATACGCCATCAGCCGCTTGAAATTTGCCTGCCCGATGGCGGCAAACGAGCCGAGCGCCATCGACATGATCGAGATGAAGACGATGATCTGCTGCCATTGCGTCGTGATCGCCGGAAACGCGGTGATGATGACGCGCACGGTGATCGCGACGGCAGCGACCTTCGGCGCGGCGGCGAAAAACGCGGTGACCGGCGTCGGTGCACCTTCATAGACGTCGGGCGTCCACATGTGGAACGGCACGGCCGACATTTTGAAGGCGAGACCGACCATGAGGAAGACCAGGCCAAAAATGACGCCTGTCGAGGGAGCGGCGGTGACCGCCGCGGCGATGCCGGGAAATGTCACGGTGCCGGCAAATCCATAGAGCAGCGAGGCGCCGTAGAGCATCATTCCCGACGACAGCGCGCCAAGCACGAAATATTTGAGCCCGGCTTCGGAAGCACGCATGTCGTCGCGGTTGAAGGCGGCGACGACATAGAGCGCCAGCGACATCAGCTCGAGCCCGAGATAGAGCGCGATCAGGCTGTTCGCCGAAATGAGCACCTGCATGCCGATCGTCGACAGGATGACGAGGACCGGAAACTCGAACTGCTCCAGCCGGGCGCGGCGCATGTAATCCTGCGACATGACGAGCGTGATCAGCGAGCCGAGCAGCGCCAGGATTTTCATAAAGCGCGCGAAGCGGTCGTCGATGAAGGCACCGTCGAAAATCTCGGCGCTTGCCTTGCTCGACAGCAATGTCGCGAGAATCGCCAGCGCGAGGAGACCGATGGCGAGCTCGGTGACGAGCCTGCCGGAGCGCTCGCCGCGGATCGCGCCAACCATGATCAGCACAAGCGCGCCGACCGCCAGCAGAAACTCGGGGAAGGCGTGCGCCAGGACGAAGGAAAAAACGGTCATCGCTGCGCCTGGATTGTCGGGAGTGCGGCCGCCTTCGTGGTCGACAGCGCGGCCTCGAAATTCTTGACAAGCTGCTCGACCGGCGCAGCCGTCGGATCGAGCACCGGCTGGGGCCGCACCCCGTAATAGATCGTCAGCAGGACGAGCGGCGCCATGATCGCGATCTCACGCGGCGAAAGATCGAGGATGCCCTGCAGGCTCGGTTTGTCGATGACGCCGAAGATGATGCGGCGATAAAGGTAGAGCGCGTAGCAGGCCGACAGGATCGTGCCGGTCGTCGCGAAGAAGGCGACCCAGGTATTTGCCTGGAACGCGCCGACGAGGCTCAAGAACTCGCCGACAAAGCCTGACGTGCCGGGCAGCCCGACATTCGCCAGCGTGAAGATCATGAACGCCACCGCATAGAGCGGCATGCGTTGCACGAGACCGCCATAGGCGGAAATCTCGCGCGTATGCATGCGGTCGTAGACGACACCGACGCAGAGGAAGAGCGCGCCGGAGACAAGCCCATGCGAGACCATGAGGAAGATCGCGCCCTGCACGCCCTGCTGGGTCATCGTGAACAGGCCCATCGTCACGAAGCCCATATGGGCGACGGAGGAATAGGCGATGAGCTTCTTCATATCCTCTTGCACGAGCGCAACCAGCGAGGTGTAGATGATGGCGATGATCGACAGCGCGTAGATGAGCGGCGCGAAATAGGCCGAGGCGTCGGGGAACATCGGCAGCGAGAAGCGGATGAAGCCATATCCGCCCATCTTCAGGAGAATGCCGGCAAGGATGACCGAGCCTGCGGTCGGCGCCTCGACATGCGCGTCGGGCAGCCAGGTGTGCACCGGCCACATCGGCATTTTCACCGCGAAGGAGGCGAAGAAGGCGAACCACAGCCACTTCTGCATCGTTACCGGGAAATTCGTGTGCAGAAGCACGGTGATGTCGGTCGTTCCGGCCTGCACATACATTGCCATGATGGCGACCAGCATCAGCAGCGAGCCGAGCAGCGTGTAGAGAAAGAACTTGAAGCTCGCATAGATGCGCCGCTTGCCGCCCCAAACCCCGATGATCAGAAACATCGGGATGAGGCCGCCCTCGAAGAAGAGGTAGAAGAGCACAAGATCGAGCGCGCAAAAGACGCCGACCATCAGCGTCTCCAGCACGAGGAAGGCGATCATGTATTCCTTGACGCGATAGGTGATCGATTCCCACGACGCCAGAATGCAGAGCGGCATCAGGAACGTCGTGAGGATCACGAAGGGCAGCGACATGCCGTCGACGCCCATCTTGTAGATAAGCCCGGCGCCAAACCAATTCTTCTCTTCGACCAGCTGAAACGCCGCGCTCGAAGGATCGAAACGCGCCCAGGCGTAAAGCGACAGAAGAAAGACGACGATGGTCGTCGAGAGCGCCGCCCAGCGCGCATTGCGCAGCGTCGCCTCGTCGTCGCCACGCAGCGCCAAAATGAACGCGACGCCGACCAGCGGCAGGAAGACAATTCCGGAGAGGACGCCGAAGCCGAACATCAGCGCACGCCTCCGACAAGATACCAGGTGATGATCACCGCAACGCCGATCAGCATGGCGAAGGCATAGTGATATACATAACCGGTCTGCAGACGCACGACGCGGTTGGTCACATCAATGACGCGCGCGGCGATGCCGTCTGGCCCGAAGCCGTCAATGACGCGCTCGTCGCCGCCGCGCCAGAGCAGACGCCCGATCCAGAAGGCCGGCCGCACGAAGATAATGTCGTAAAGCTCGTCAAAGTACCATTTGTTGAGCAGGAAGCGGTAGAGAAGCGGATTGGCGCGGGCGAGCGCATCCGCGGTGCCAGGTGCGCTGATATACATGTACCAGGCGACGAGCGCGCCGCCGGCCATCATGATCAGCGGCAGGATTCGCACCAGGAACGGCACATCATGCATTTCATGGAGGATGTGGTTGTCGGCCGATTGATAGAGCGAGCCCTTCCAAAACTCCTCGAATCCATGGCCGATAAACGGCCCGGCATAGATGATGCCGGCAAACATTGCACCGATCGACAGCACGATCAGCGGGATCAGCATGACCCAGGGCGATTCATGCGGGACATGGTCGTGCGGCTCGTGCGCGTGATCGTCGTGCACAGCAGCGCTGTGCGGGTCTGTGGCGCGCGCACTTTTGCCTTCATCATGAAGCTGCGCGGCGTCGCTCGTCTCGGCGCTCGGCGCATCGTGACCCGCCGGCGCAAGCTGGCGCTCGCCGAAGAAGGTCATGAAGATGAGCCGCCAGGAATAGAACGAGGTAAAGGCCACTGCGATCGTCGTGAGGATGTAGGCATAGACCGCCGTCGACTGGTGCACGCCGCCGGCATAAGCCGCCTCGATGATCGCGTCCTTCGAATAATTGCCGGCCGTATACGGGAAACCGGTCAGGGCCAGGGTGCCGATAATCATCGCCCAGAAGGTGACCGGCAGGTCTTTCCGCAAGCCGCCCATGCGGCGCATATCCTGCTCGTGATGCATGGCGGTGATGACCGAGCCGGCGCCGAGAAAGAGCAGGCCTTTGAAGAAAGCGTGCGTGAACAGGTGGAACATGCCGAGCGAATAGCCGCCGACGCCGATGCCGACGAACATATAGCCGAGCTGCGAACACGTCGAATAGGCGATGACGCGCTTGATGTCGTTCTGCACGAGGCCGACGGTCGCGGCAAAGAAGGCCGTCGTCGCACCGATGAAAGTAACGAAAGCAAGCGCCTCCGGCGCCTGCTCGAAGAGCGGTGAGAGCCGCGCCACCATGAAGACGCCGGCCGTCACCATCGTCGCGGCATGGATCAGCGCCGAGACAGGAGTCGGGCCTTCCATCGCGTCAGGAAGCCAGGTGTGCAGGAGGAACTGCGCCGATTTACCCATTGCGCCCATGAACAGCAGCAGGCAGGTGACCGTCATCGCATCGGCATTCATGCCGAAGAAGTGGATCTGCTTGCCGGCAAGTCCGGGCGCGGCAGCAAAAATCGTCTCGAAGGCGACCGAGTTCGTCAGCACGAAAACGAGGAAAATGCCGAGCGCGAAGCCGAAATCGCCGACGCGGTTCACCACGAAAGCCTTGATCGCCGCGGCATTCGCGGACGGCTTCTCGTACCAGAAGCCGATGAGCAGGTAACTCGCGAGGCCGACGCCTTCCCAGCCGAAGAACATCTGCACGAGATTGTCGGCGGTCACCAGCATCAGCATGGCGAAGGTAAACAGCGACAGAAACGCGAAGAAGCGCGGCCGCGAGGGGTCCTCGTGCATGTAGCCGATCGAGTAGAGGTGCACGAGAGCGGAGACCGTCGTGACCACGACGAGCATTACGGCGGTGAGCGTGTCCACGCGCAGCGCCCAGTCGACCTTCATCGCCCCGGAGGTGAACCAGTTGCCGAGGACCGGCACGCTCGCCTCCGCCGTGCCGAAGCCGACCTGGGCGAAGATGATCCACGAGAAAAGCAGGCAGACGAAGAGCAGGCTTGTCGTCACCACCTCGCTCGGCCGCGCGCCGATGAAGCGGCCGAAGCATCCGGCGATGATAAAGCCGAGTAGCGGCAGGAAGACGATTGCGACGATCATCGGCTCAGCCCTTCATCGCATTGATGTCTTCGACCGCAATCGAGCCGCGATTGCGATAATAGGTGACCAGGATGGCAAGGCCGATCGCCGCCTCCGCCGCCGCAACCGTGAGAACGAAAAGCGCGAATACCTGGCCGGTCAGGTCGGAATGGAAGGCGGAAAACGCGACGAAATTGATGTTGACCGAGAGCAGGATCAGCTCGACCGACATCAGAATGATGATGATGTTCTTGCGGTTCAAGATGATGCCGGCGACGCCGATCGTGAACAGGATTGCCGCGACGACGAGATATTGGGTGAGGCTGACGGCCATATTCATCCCTGCAATCCAGCGCGCGAGGCGACTTTGCGGAGCGTCACCTCCGCCGGCGTGCGCGCATTCTGGTCGGCGACGACCTGGCGTTTGACGTCGGGCTTATGCTGCAGGGTCAGCACGATAGCGCCTATCATCGCGGTGAGCAGAACCAGCCCCGCAGCCTGGAAGAGGTAAAAATACTTCGTGTAGATGATCTGACCGAGCGCCGCCGTGTTAGAAATATCCGGCCTGATGCTGACCGGCGATGCACCGGGCGAGGACGGCGCCACCGCCCAGGCGCCGACGATCAGCACGAGCTCGATGAGCACGCCGATGCCGATCAGCGAGCCGATCGGCAGATATTGCAGGAATCCTTCCTTCAGCTCGGCAAAGTCGACGTCGAGCATCATGACCACGAACAGGAACAGCACCGCGACGGCGCCGACGTAAACGACGATGAGGATCATCGCCAGGAACTCGGCCCCGGCGATCACGAACAGGCCGGCCGCATTGACGAAAGCCACGATAAGAAACAGCACCGAGTGAACCGGATTGCGCGCGACAATCACGATGAACGCGGAGGCGATCATGATCGCGGAGAAGAGATAGAAGAACGCGGCGGCGAGATTCATGAGCGTCTTGGTTCCAATCCGTCCTTCGAGACGCGCCTGACGGCGTTCCTCAGGATGAGGCGTTACCCCTAGCGATACGGCGCGTCCATCGCGATGTTGCGTGCGAGCTCGCGTTCCCAGCGCTCACCATTGGCGAGGAGCTTGTCCTTGTCGTAGTAGAGCTCTTCGCGCGTCTCCACCGCGAATTCCTGGTTCGGCCCTTCGACGATCGCATCGACCGGGCAAGCCTCCTGGCACATGCCGCAATAGATGCATTTGACCATGTCGATGTCGTAGCGCGTCGTGCGCCGCGTGCCATCATTGCGGCGCGGGCCCGCTTCGATGGTGATCGCCTGCGCCGGGCAGATCGCCTCACAAAGTTTGCAAGCGATGCAGCGCTCTTCGCCGTTTGGATAGCGGCGCAGCGCATGCTCGCCGCGGAAACGCGGCGAAATTGGATTTTTCTCGTGCGGATAGTTCAAGGTGAGCTTCGGCTTGAAGAAATACTTGAACGTCAGGAACAGCCCGCTCAAGAGCTCACGCAGGAAAAGCGCCTTGGCGGCTTGATCGAGTCTCATCTCACTGCCTCAAAGCCATGCCGGCGCCCCAGCCGGTTATCTGCAAGACAGCCGCTACCAGGACGACGTAGAAGAGCGAAATCGGCAGGAACACTTTCCAGCCGAGCCGCATCAGCTGGTCATAACGGTAGCGCGGCACCAGCGCCTTCACCATGCCGATCATGAAAAAGAAGAACGTCACCTTCAGGACGAACCATATGATTCCCGGAATCCAGGTGAAGGGCGGGAAGGGAATGGGCGAGAGCCAGCCGCCGCAGAACAGGATTGCCATCATCGCGCACATCGTGACGATGGCGACGTACTCGGCCAGCATGAACAGCATGTAGGGCGTCGCCGAATACTCGACCATGAAGCCGGCGACGAGCTCGGACTCGGCTTCGACGAGATCGAAAGGCGGGCGGTTCGTCTCGGCCATGGCCGAGACGAAGAAGACGATCAGCATCGGGAACAGCGGCAGCCAGTACCAGCCGAGGAAGCCGAAACTTGTATCCTGCGCCCGCACGATATCGGCGAGATTGAGCGAGCCGGCACAGAGCAGGACGGTGATGATCACGAATCCGATCGAGACCTCGTAGGAAACCATCTGCGCGGCCGAGCGCAACGCAGCGAGGAACGGGTATTTCGAGTTCGACGCCCAGCCGCCCATGATGATGCCGTAGACCGACAGCGACGAGATTGCGAAAATGTAGAGGATGCCGACATTGATGTTGGCAACCCACACGCCCTCGGCGACGGGAATCACCGCCCAGGCGGAGAGGGCCAGGATGGCAGTAATGCAGGGCGCAAGCAGAAACACCAGCTTGTTGGCGCCGTCGGGAATGATCGGCTCTTTGAGCGCGAATTTCATGAGGTCGGCGAACGATTGCCAAAGCCCCCACGGCCCAACGACGTTGGGCCCGCGGCGGAGCTGCACGGCGGCCCAGATTTTGCGGTCGGCGTAGAGATAATAGGCGACGAACAGCAACAGAACGACCATCAGCACGATGCTCTTGATCGCTATGATGATGAGAGGGAGAAGCCAGGCGCTCATCGCATTATTCCGCCGCTTGCCGCATCTGCCGATCGAGTGCCAGCGCCGAGCATTCCGCCATGACGGCGGAGGCGCGAGCGATCGGGTTCGTTAGATAAAAATCCTGCACGGCGGCGACAAAGCCAGCTTTGTCCACCGCGCCCTGTCCTGCCTTGGCGGCCAATGCCTGCAAATCGCCGCCGCGCTCGATCTGATCAATGCGAGCGAAACGCGGATGGCGCTCGTAAAGCACGCGCCGCAACTGTGTAAGTGAATCGAACGGCAGGCGCGCGCCGAGCACGTCGGAGAGCGCGCGCAGAATCGCCCAGTCTTCGCGCGCATCGCCCGGCGGGAAGCAGGCGCGATCGGCGATCTGCACGCGGCCTTCGGTGTTGGCGTAAGTGCCGGATTTTTCCGTGTAGGCGGCGCCCGGCAGGATGACGTCGGCGCGATGCGCGCCACGATCGCCATGCGTGCCCTGATAAATGACGAAGGCGCCGGGCGCGATGTCGATCTCGTCGGCGCCGAGATTGAAGAGAACATCGAGGCCGCCGGATTGCGCCATCGCCAGCGCATCCTTGCCGCCGGATTGCGGCACGAAGTTCAGATCGAATCCGCCGACGCGTGCGGCGGCTGTGTGCAGGATAGAGAGGCCGATCCAGCCTTCGTGTGTGCCGGCGATCTTCGCAGCGAGCGCAAGGATTGCGCCGCCGTCCGGACGGGCGAGCGCGCCCTGGCCGATAATCACCAGCGGGTGTGACGCTTTGGCGAAATCCTCGCCGAAGCCTTTGTCAGCGGCGAAATCACAACTCTCCGGCCCGGCGCCGATATACTTATAGGGATACGTCAGATCGACGGCCTCGCCGATGAGGCCGACCGGGAAATTGCCGGCGCGCCAGCGCTTGCGGATACGCGCATTGAGCACCGGCGCCTCACGGCGCGGGTTCGAGCCGATGATCAACAGCGCGTCGGCCTGCTCAATCCCGGCGATCGTCGCGTTGAAAATGTACGACGCGCGGCCGAACGCGGGATCGAGCTTCACGCCGTCCTGGCGGCAATCGACATTGGGCGAGCCGAGCTTCTCCATCAGCAGCTTTAGCGCGAACATTTCTTCGACGGCACAGAGATCGCCGGCAATCGCGCCGATGCGATCGGGCGAGGCGGCTTTCACGCGCGCTGCGATTGCGGCAAACGCCTCGCGCCAAGTCGCAGGACGCAGGCGGCCGCTCTCGCGAATGAACGGCCGGTCGAGCCGCTGAGTCTTCAAGCCGTCGACGATCTGCCGCGTCTTATCCGAAATCCATTCCTCGTTCACCGCATCGTTGATGCGCGGCAGGATGCGCATGACTTCGCGCCCGCGCGTGTCGACGCGAATGGCCGATCCCAGCGCATCCGTGACATCGATCGACTGGGTCTTGACAAGTTCCCAGGGCCGCGCCTTGAACGAATACGGCTTCGGCAGCAGCGCGCCGACGGGGCAGATGTCGGCGACATTGCCCTGCAGCTCCGAATGCATCGCCGTTTCGAGATAGGTCGTGATCTCCATGTCCTCGCCGCGGCCGATCGCGCCCATGTCGGACGTGCCGGCCACTTCCGCGGTGAAGCGGACGCAACGCGTACAGTGGATGCAGCGGTTCATCGAGGTGCGAACCAGCGGGCCGATATACTTATCTTCGACCGCGCGCTTGTTCTCGGCGAAGCGCGAGGAATCGACGCCGAACGCCATCGCCTGATCCTGCAGATCGCACTCGCCGCCCTGATCACAGATCGGGCAATCCAGGGGATGATTGATCAGCAAAAATTCCATGACGCCGTTGCGTGCCTTGCGCACCATCGGCGTCCTCGTGAAGACTTCCGGCGCCTCGCCCTTCGGACCGGGACGGCAGTCGCGCACCGCCCAGGCGCAGGACGCCACCGGCTTCGGCGCGCCTTTGAGCTCGACGAGACACATGCGGCAATTGCCGGCAATCGACAGGCGCTCGTGATAGCAGAAGCGTGGGATTTCCGCCCCTGCCTCTTCGCATGCTTGCAAGAGCGTATATTCGGCGGGGACGTCGACTTCGGTGCCGTCGATGATGAGTTTGGTCATCGAGCGCGCTCCAGGTCTTCGACGCGCCGCGTTAGATCGTCGAGGCGCTCGGCAACTGCGTCGTGGCGCAAATTCGCGTGGGCCGCCAACCCGAAGCCGGTGGCGGTTGTTTCCTGCCATTCATCGAATTTCTTGTTCAAAGTAGCGAGGGAGCGCTGATGTTCTTCATGCATGGCGGAGTGGCGATCTAAAATCTCGCGCATCTCGCGTAAGAGCTTTAGAACGAGGTTGTTTGGTTCTTCAGCCATTCGCCCTACTCCGCCGCGACGCCGTAGGCCTCGACGGGATCGGCCGCCGCATTGCGCGAATAAGCGTCGATGCGCCGCTCGATCTCGGGCCGGAAATGCCGGATCAGCCCCTGGATCGGCCAGGCCGCGGCATCGCCAAGCGCGCAGATCGTGTGGCCCTCGACCTGCGTCGTCACTTCGAGCAGCATGTCGATCTCGCGCTTGTGCGCGCGGCCTTCCGCCATGCGACTCACGACCCGCCACATCCAGCCCGTACCTTCGCGGCATGGCGTGCACTGGCCGCAGCTCTCGTGCTTATAAAAATACGAGATGCGCGCGATCGCGCGGACGATGTCGGTCGTTTTATCCATGACGATCACGGCCGCTGTGCCGAGGCCGGACTTCAGATTGCGCAGCGTGTCGAAGTCCATCGGCGCGTCGATAATCTCATGCGCCGGCACGAGCGGCACCGAGGAGCCACCGGGAATGACGGCGAGCAGATTGTCCCAGCCGCCGCGAATGCCGCCGCAATGCGTGTCGATCAGCTCGCGGAAGGGAATCGACATCGCGTCTTCGACATTGCACGGCCGATCGACATGCCCCGATATGCAGAAGACTTTCGTGCCGGTGTTGTTCTTGGCGCCGAAGCCGGCAAACCACGCAGCACCGCGGCGCAGGATCGTCGGCGCAACCGCGATCGACTCGACATTGTTGACGGTCGTCGGGCAGCCATAGAGTCCCATATTGGCGGGAAATGGCGGCTTCAGCCGCGGCATGCCCTTCTTGCCCTCGAGCGACTCGAGCAGCGCGGTCTCCTCGCCGCAGATATAAGCGCCGGCGCCGTGGTGAACGTAACAGTCGAGCGGCCAGCCGTGCACATTATCCTTGCCGATGAGGCGCGCTTCATAGGCCTCCGCGACCGCCGCTTCGAGCCGCTCGCGTTCCTGAATGTATTCGCCGCGGATATAGATGTAGCAGGCATGCGCCTCCATCGCGAACGAGGCGATGAGACAGCCTTCGATCAGGAGATGCGGATCGTTGCGCATGATCTCCCGGTCCTTGCAGGTACCCGGCTCGGATTCGTCGGCATTGACGACCAGGTAATGTGGCCGTGCCGGATCCGCGGTCTTCGGCATGAACGACCATTTGAGGCCGGTCGGGAAACCGGCGCCGCCGCGCCCGCGCAGGCCCGAGGCCTTCATCTCGGCAATGATCCAATCCTTGCCTTTGTCGATGAGGCCCTTGGTATTGTCCCAGGCGCCGCGTTCGCGCGCGCCTTTGAGGCCCCAGTCGCCGAAGCCGTAGAGATTGGTGAAGATGCGGTCCTTGTCGGCGAGCATTCTCTGATATCCTAAGGCGTATGTTTGCTAGGCGGCGCGCTCGCCTGCGCCGCATCATCGGCGCGCTTGCCTTCACCTGAAACCGGGCGCTCGGTGCGTGTGCCGGTATCGGCGACGGAGCCCTCCGGCTTGCCCGTCCGCTGTTCCTGACTCTGCGACATCTGCGTGTGCAAGGGCGCATTGAGCCCCGGCTGCGCATCCTGTGACGCCTTCTCGCCGGCAGCGGCGGCGTGATCGGGTGCGCCCTCTTCTTTCGGCAGCTTGCCCGGCCCGCTACGGCCGTCCTTGCCCCAAAACTCGGTCAGGCTCGTCAAGCCGTCGACCGGCTCCGATGTGACGCGGCCGATCTGCGAACCCTTCTTCACCGGCCGGCCGGCGGCGAGATCGTCCAGCAGTTTCTCGAAATTGTTCGGCGTGAGGTCCTCGTAATAATCGTCGTTGATCTGAACCATCGGCGCGTTGCAGCAGGCGCCGAGGCACTCGACTTCCGTCCAGGAGAAGAGGCCGTCCGCCGTCACTCTGTGCGGCGGGCCGATGCGGCGCTCGAGCACGGCTTTGATCTCGTCCGAGCCCTGCAGCATGCACGGCGTCGTGCCGCACATCTGGATATAGAATTTCCCGACCGGCTCGAGATTGAACATCGTATAGAATGTCGCGATCTCGAGCGCGCGGATGAGCGGCATGCCGAGCTGCTCGGCGACTTTCTCGATCGCCGGCTTCGGTAGCCAATAGCCGTTCTGCTTCTGCGCCTGCCAGAGCAGCGGAATGATTGCCGAGGCCTGCCGGCCGGGCGGATATTTTTGGATCTGTTTATCGGCCCAGACGCGGTTTTCGCCCGTGAACTCGAATGAGGGGGGTTGCACTTCGGCGAGGCGGCGGACGGACATTAGCGATCCACCTCCCCAAAGACGATGTCCAGCGAGCCGAGCACCGCGCTCACGTCCGCCAGCATGTGCTTGCGGCATAAAAAATCCATCGCCTGCAAATGCGCGAAGCCGGGCGCGCGGATCTTGCAGCGATAGGGTTTGTCCGTGCCGTCGGAAACCAAATACACGCCGAACTCCCCTTTCGGCGCTTCGACCGCGGCATACACTTCGCCCGCCGGCACGTGATAGCCTTCGGTGTAAAGCTTGAAGTGATGGATCAGCGCCTCCATCGAGCGCTTCATCTCGGCGCGGGATGGCGGCACGACCTTGTTGTTGCGCACCGACACCGGCCCGCGGTTTTCCGCCATCATGAGCTTGTCGACGCATTGTTTCATGATGCTCGTCGACTGCCGCATCTCTTCCATCCGGATCACCTGGCGATCGTAATTGTCGCCGTTCCGGCCGACGGGAATATCGAATTCCATTTCCTCGTAGCATTCATAGGGCTGGGCCTTGCGCAAATCCCAGGCGGCGCCGGAGCCGCGCACCATCACGCCGGAAAAGCCCCATTTCCAGCAATCCTCAAGTGAAACGACGCCGATATCGACATTGCGCTGCTTGAAGATGCGGTTGTGGATGAAGAGCTCTTCGAGATCGTCGACAACCCGCAAGAACGGATCGCAAAATGCGCCGATATCTTCGACAAGCCGGTCGGGCAGATCGCTTTTGACCCCGCCGGTGCGGAAATAATTTGCGTGCATGCGCGAGCCGGAGGCGCGCTCGTAGAAAACCATCAGCTTTTCGCGCTCTTCGAAACCCCAGAGCGGCGGCGTCAGCGCGCCGACATCCATGGCCTGTGTCGTCACATTGAGGAGATGCGACAGCAGCCGCCCGATCTCGCTATAAAGCACACGGATCAGCTGGCCGCGGCGCGGCACCTCGACGCCCATCAGCTTCTCGATGGCGAGACAAAAGGCATGTTCCTGATTCATCGGCGCGACGTAATCGAGCCGATCGAAATACGGCGTATTCTGCAGGTAAGTGCGTGCCTCCATCAGCTTCTCGGTGCCGCGGTGCAGGAGGCCGATATGTGGATCGACGCGCTCAACCACTTCGCCGTCGAGCTCGAGCACGAGACGCAGCACGCCGTGCGCTGCCGGATGCTGCGGACCAAAGTTGATGGAAAAATTGCGAAGGTTTTGGGCTCCTCCAGCCGCGGTCTGACCGGTCATGCGCGGGCTCCGCGCGGTTCAGCGGCAGTCGGCAATCGGCAATCGGCAGTCGGAGCAGAACGCTCGATGGATCGGATCAATCCGCCGAGCATCCGGCCAACCAGATCTGAATGTTGGACAAGAGGATCAGATTTGGCTTCCGGCATCAAACCAACGCGCGTGGCCAGCAACAAGTGCGTTTCCAACTCTTTCAGCGAGCCCTGCGCAGTCCGAAGAAAGTGGGCGTAGCTCCCCGTGCTCTCGCGTCCATATCCTTCCGCGATGTTGGCCGGCACTGAAGAGGCGGCGCGACGTATCTGAGCAACAAGTCCAAAGGTCTCTTCTTTCGGAAAGCCTTTGGTGCCGGCATAGCATTGCACAGCCAAATCCATTGCCTCCTTCCAGACCCGCAGATCGCGATACGACTCGATCCGTTCGTCCTCGACTGCCGACTGCCGACTGCCGACCGCCGTCATTGCCCCCTCGCCTTCTCATCTCCCGGCAGCTCGTAACGCGAATCGCCCTCCCACGGCGACAGGAAATCGAATTGTCGGAATTCCTGATTGAGCCGCACCGGCTCGTAGACGACGCGCTTCTGCTCGTCGTCGTAGCGCACCTCGAAATAACCGGTCATCGGGAAATCCCTGCGCAGGGGATGCCCGTCGAAACCGTAATCCGTGAGGATGCGCCGGAGATCTGGGTGGTTTGAAAAGAGCACGCCTAAAAGATCATAGGCCTCGCGCTCGTACCAATCGGCGGCGGGAAAAACCTCGCAGAGCGACGGCACCGGCGTGTCCTCGTCCACCGACGTCTTCACCCGGATGCGTTTATTGTGCTTCGGCGAGAGCAGATGCAGCACGACCTCAAACCGCTTCTCGCGCACGGGGTAATCGACCGCACAAAGATCGATGAAGCAGAGGTAAAGCTGGCTTGGATCCTCGCGCAGATAGCGCGCAACCTCGACCCAGCGCTCCGTCGCAACCGTCAGCGTCAGCTCGCCGTAAGCGTCCGACACGTCGCTCACCGCGCCCGACAAGGCTGCCGCGATTGCCTGGCCGGCCGATTTCACGTCCGTCTCAGCCGCGTCTGCCATTACCACTTATCTCTCGATCGTGCCGGTGCGGCGGATTTTTCGCTGCAGGAGCAGCACGCCATAGAGCAGTGCCTCGGCCGAGGGCGGGCAGCCCGGCACGTAGATGTCGACCGGCACGATGCGGTCGCAGCCGCGCACGACCGAATAGGAATAATGATAATAGCCGCCGCCATTTGCGCAGGAGCCCATCGAGATCACGTAGCGCGGCTCCGGCATCTGGTCGTAGACCTTGCGCAAAGCCGGCGCCATTTTATTGGTTAGCGTTCCTGCTACTATCATTACGTCGGACTGGCGGGGCGAGCCGCGCGGCGCAAAGCCGAAGCGCTCGCAATCGTAGCGCGGCATCGACATTTGCATCATCTCGATGGCGCAGCAGGCGAGCCCGAACGTCATCCACATGAGCGAGCCGGTGCGTGCCCACGTGATCAGCTCGTCCGTCGCGGTGACAAGAAAGCCCTTGTCGGCGAGCTGATCGTTGATCGTCAGGTAAAACGGATCGTTGGCGCCGACCGGCTTGCCGGTATTCGGATCGATGATGCCTTTCGCCGGTGGCGAAGCCAAGGCCGCGCCGGTCTCGATCAATCCCATTCGAGCGCTCCCCTCTTCCATTCATAGATGAAGCCGACGGTGAGCACGACGAGGAAGGCGATCATCGACCAGAAGCCGAACGCTCCGACTTCTTTGAAGGCGATCGCCCAGGGAAACAGGAACGCCACCTCGAGATCGAAGATGATGAACAAAAGCGACACGAGATAGAACCGAACGTCGAATTTCATCCGCGCGTCATCGAAGGCGTTGAAGCCGCACTCGTAAGCCGAGAGCTTTTCCGGGTCCGGCGCCTGGTAGGCCACGACGAACGGGACGATGAGCAGCACGCCGGACAAGACCGCGGCAATGGCGATGAAAATGACGAGCGGCAGGTAGTCGTTCAGAAGCTCGGGCATGTGGCCTTAGACCTCGCCCTGGGGCGGGACGGGCGCCAGTCGGAGACCTGACGAAAAGCGGCTTTGCCCGCCTCTCCTATGGCATGAGGATGCCTACCGCAGTGCACATAGGGGCGCAAGTTGGAATTCTTTCAGTCTGGTGAGGCCTTAGGCCACATAGATGGTGCTACCGCCACGTCCGACAATCGCTTGACCTGCCTCGACAAAACCGGGTCCGGATCGCTAGATCGCGGCAGGAGGGTGCATGGCAAACAGGATCGATCTCGACGGTAAAATCGCGGTGGTGACGGGCGGTGCGCAGGGCATCGGCTATGCCATTGCCCAGCGACTGCAGGAATCGGGCGCCAAGCTCATCCTTTGGGACCGCGAGCCGAGCTTTTTGGAAGAGGCGCGGCGCACGCTCGGGCCCGAGGGCCAAGCTGTCGAGATCGTCACTTGCGACGTGGCTGACTGGGCCAGCGTTCAGGCGGCGGCAAAGCAGAGCCTGGAAGCGTTCGGACGGGTCGACATCCTCGTCAACAATGCCGGCATTTCCGGTCCGAACACCACGGTCGCCGACTATCCTATCGAAGAATGGCGCCGCGTCATCGACATCGATCTCACCGGCGTCTTTTACGGCTGCAAGGCGCTGATTCCCGCGATGGTCGCGCAGAATTACGGCCGGATCGTCAATGTCGCCTCGATCGCCGGCAAGGAAGGCAATCCAAACGCCGCCGCCTATTCCTCGGCGAAAGCCGGCGTGATCGCGCTGACGAAATCGCTCGGCAAGGAACTCGCCGGGCAAGACATTTCCGTGAACTGCATCACGCCGGCGGCGGCGCGCACACGCATCTTCGACCAGATGACACAGACGCACATCGATTACATGCTGTCGAAGATTCCGCGCGGCCGGTTCGTGCTGGTCGAAGAGATCGCGGCGATGGTCGCTTTCCTGGTCTCTGCCGAGAATTCGTTCACCACCGGCGCAGTCTTCGATCTGTCCGGCGGCCGAGCGACATATTGAGGCGCGCAGCCGCCCTGCTCTCTATTCTTTGCGCGATCGCAAATGCGCGCGCGGCGGGGGCGGCGCCGGCAAACACGCTGCGCGAACTTTTTCCGATGCTCACCCGCTGCTGGCGCGCGCCAGCAGGCAGCGCGGGATCGGCCGTGACCGTCGGCATCACATTGCGACGCGACGGCACAATGTTCGGCCAATTTACAATCACCTACTCCAAGCTGATTGGCGAGGCCGATGCACAGAAGCGCTTCGTCGCGACTGCATTGGCCGCGCTCGCCGCCTGCACGCCGGTTGCGATCACCGACACGCTCGGCGGTGCCCTCGCCGGGCGGCGCATTTTCATTCGTTTCGAAAGCAGGCCGGGGCAGACGCGCGTCTAAAGACCTCGAGTCGAGTAGGTGCGCTCGCTGACCTTCCGGTCGAGGGCATCGCACCAGCGATCGCTACCGAAATCCTCGGCAATTTGCGCGGCTTCGCGCTCGCGTTGCGGGCGCATGGCGAAGACGATCGAGAACGGCCACCCGAGGAATTTCAGGAACCCTTTTGAACGCGATCCCGATTCGGTGTTCGGAAAAGCCGTACCGGTCCGGGCGGAGAATAGGTCGACGACATTGGCCACGAGCAATCTCCTCGAGATCATCCGATCGCAGGGAAATTACTCGGCGGAATTTACACCAAAGGTGGGAGATCACACCTCGCGTAGGCCTGGCGAAATGGCTCAGCCCGTGAGCACGCGGACCGGTTTGCCGTCGAGCCAAGCGCGGATGTCTTCCACCGCGTCCGGAAAAGCGCCGCGATAGGTTTTTTCGCTGACATAACCGATATGCGGCGTCGCCAGCACGTTGGGGAGATAGCGGAACGGATGGTTTAGCGGCAGCGGCTCCTCATCGAAAACGTCGAGCGCAGCGCCGGCGATCTGGCCCTGCTCAAGCGCCGCGATCAGCGCCGGCTCGTCGACAATCGGTCCGCGCGATGTGTTGACGAGGTAAGCCGTCTTTTTCATCAGCCCGAGTTCGCGTGGTCCCACGAGTCCGCGCGTGCGATCGCCGAGCTTCAGATGGATGCAGATGACGTCGGCACGGCGGAAGAGATCGTCCTTGTCGATGCGCTCGGCGCCGCATTCTTGGGCCCGCTCGACGGTGAGATTCTGGCTCCAGCCGATCACTTTCATGCCGAATGTCTTGCCGAAGCCGGCAACCACCTGCCCGATCTTGCCGAGGCCGAGCACGCCAAGGGTCTTGCCGTGGATGTCGGTGCCGAGGCCGACCTGCCAGCCGCCGGCTCGCACCGAGGCCGCTTCCGGAGCCATGCCGCGCGTGACGGCGAGCACGAGTCCCCAGGTGAGCGCCGGCGTCGCATTGGGATCGCCGCCGGGCGTGCCGCAAACGAGGATGCCTCGCGCTTTCGCGGCGGCGAAATCGATCGAAGCGTTCCACATGCCGACGGTGATGATGAGCTTCAGCTTCGGCAAGCGTGCGATGATATCGGCGCCCATCGCGGTGCGCTCGCGCATGAGCATGACGACGTCGAAATCGGCGAGCCGCGCGGCGAGTTGGTCGAGATCGCTGACGTGATCGTGGAAGAAGACCGCATGCGCGCGTGGGGCTAGGCTGGCCCAGTCGGCGAAGGACCGGCCGACATTCTGGTAATCGTCGAGAACGGCGATTTTTACGCCGCTTGCGGCATCAGCCATCGAGTGCTCCCCTCACGCGGAATTCGCGCGAAAGAGGTAGCACAAATCAGAGATGAGGCGGCGACTGGCGAGAGAGACGGGACTTGAACCCGCGACCTCCGGCGTGACAGGCCGGCGCTCTAACCAACTGAGCTACTCCCCCGCATGGACCCGCGCGGGCCTCGCGCAGAGGCCCGCCGATTAGGCCAGCCCCCTAGTCAAGTCAAGCGAAGGGCAGGCTTTCGTGCATCCGCCATTATCAGGCGAGATCGGAACTCCGGCGAAGCGCTTTCCGTTCGCATTCAGGGCCGATCAGGAGGGACAAATGTCAGAGGTGAAATACGAAATCGTCAAGCACGATGGCGGCTGGGCCTATAAGCTCAATGACGTTTTCTCGGAGACCTTTCCGACGCACCAGGCCGCACTGCGCGCCGCCGAACAAGCAGCCGCCGAACAGCGGGTGCCGGGTTCGAGCGAGACGATCGAATACGAGGACGAGCGCGGCAAGTGGCACACCGAGCGCGCCGAGGGCAGCGACCGGCCGCAGACGGACGTGGTGGACAAGCCCTAAAGGTTCGGCTGCCCCAGACGCCAGCGGGCGATCTCGCCTTTGGACAGGACGTGGAGCGAATCCGACGAGGTCCGCTCGGCATCTTCGATAACCCGGCTATTGACCCCCATCTGTCGCGAGTAGCGCGACAGCATCGAGCGCATGCGGCCGTTGTCGTATTGGCGATGGATGGTCGCGCCGCCTGTGGCGTCCAGCGAGGCCTGGTACTGGAACATGCGGTGGACGCCGACCTTACTTTGCGGCGGGATCACCCGCTTGCGGCCGCCCATCAGCGCATAGACGCACGCTGAGAAACAATGGCCGCCGGCAAGCGCGGTCCCGCCGTAGGTCTGGCCGGCGCGCGCGACAATGGCGGCGACGCCGAGCTTGCGGAACAGCTGTCCGAGCTCCATCGAGGCGACGACCCGGCCGCCCGGCGAATTCAGGAACACGACGGCGCGCACATTGCCTTGCAGGTTCTGCGAGACGAACGACAGGAATTCCTGCGGGGTCGAATTGGTGATCTCGCCATCGGCGACAATCGCCTGGGCGCATTGGTTGCCGCAACGGCCTGCATCTTCGAGCGGCAGCAGGCGGAAGGTCATAGGCTCGGCGCTTCTGGCGGGGAGCGAGAAAGCAGCAAATACGAGCGCGGCGGTGAGGGCGAAACTGGCTTTCGACATGCGCGGCCCCTGTTCGGAATGGCAGTCTATAGCTCAGCTAAGTTGCTGGAACTCGAAGTCCAGAGCCTGGCTGAAAGAAGTGCGGGACAAAGTGAATGCGGCGCTCGGGAGCGTCCGCCGCGCCGCCTTGCACCGGCAGGGCGGCGTCCTTAAAACACCGGCGCGAGGGCGGTTAGCTCAGTTGGTAGAGCATCTCGT
This sequence comes from Beijerinckiaceae bacterium, assembly GCA_036265935.1. Lineage (GTDB taxonomy): Bacteria > Pseudomonadota > Alphaproteobacteria > Rhizobiales > Beijerinckiaceae > JAFASC01. The sequence goes on along the minus strand of DATAOB010000071.1, from coordinate 254 downwards.
TTACACCGAGAGGGTCGGCGGTTCGAGCCCGTCACCGCCCACCATAACGATCAATAGGTTAGCAAATCCGCTGCATCCTATCGGGACTGATACGGGCGGCGGCGAGACCTAACAGCCGCTGTGCAGCCGCTTCCATCTGCTCGACGTGATCGTCGCCACGAGGGAAGAGGTGCCCGTACACGTCGAGCGTCATCACGATGCTCGAGTGACCGAGCCGCTCCTGGACGATTTTCGGCTGGAGGGCCATCCCGCCG
>DATAOB010000070.1:0-1767 GCA_036265935.1 Beijerinckiaceae bacterium | reverse complement strand
GAGGACCTGAATGTACATGTCGCCGAACTGTTTGGAGCGCAGCACCGGCATGCCCTTGCCTTGGAGACGGAAGCGACGTCCCGATTGAGTGCCTTCCGGAACCTTTACGCGACTGTGGCTGCCGTCGATGGTTGGCACCTCGATGTCGCCGCCCAGTGCGGCAAGAACCATGGAGATCGGCACCCGGCAATGCAAATCGGCGCCCTCGCGCTGGAAGAACGGATGCGCGCTGATGGCGAGAAATATGTAGAGGTCGCCGGCGGGGCCACCGCGCACGCCCGCTTCGCCTTCGCCCGCGAGCCTTATGCGGGTGCCGTCCTCGACCCCCGCAGGAATGCTCACCGACAGGGTACGCTCGCGCGTCACCCGTCCAGAGCCAGAACAGGACGGACACGGGTTGTCGATCACTTGACCGCGGCCCTGGCAGGCCGGACAGGTCCGCTCCAGGGTGAAAAATCCCTGAGCATGGCGGATGCGTCCCTGGCCACCGCAAGTCGGACACGCCTTAGGTCTTGTGCCGGCCTTGGCACCCGAGCCGGAGCAGGCCTCGCAAGTCACCGAGGTTGGGATGCGGACCTGGGCGCTCTTACCGGAATAGGCTTCCTCCAGAGTGATCTCCATGTTGTAGCGCAGGTCGGCGCCGCGCTCACGGCCGCCGGCGCGTCCACGGCGACCGCCGCCCATACCGAACAGATCATCGAAGATATCGGCGAAGGCCGAGGCTACGTCGCCAAAGCCACCAGCGGCTCCGGGACCGGCATGCTCGAATGCGGCATGGCCAAAGCGGTTATAAGCCGCACGCTTATCCGGATCTTTGAGGATCTCATAAGCCTCGTTGATCTCTTTGAAGCGGACTTCGCAGCCCTTATCGCCGGGATTGCGATCGGGATGCCACTTCATCGCGAGCTTGCGAAAGGCGGATTTCAGTTCGCTTTCGTCCGCCGTGCGCTCGACTCCCAGAACGTCGTAATAGCAGCGCTTGGCCATGCCCGCGTTCACCCCCGTCATCTCTGCCGTGGCGTCATCGCCGAACCTTACCCGGTCGCTCATGGTGCTTCAAAAAACATGCACCCCCGGGATACGGCCCCGGGGGTCTTGGTTGCAATCGAAGACGGCATGGCAGATGCCTCGCCGACGTCAGGCTGACTTCTTGTTTTTCTTGTCGTCGTCAACCTCGGTGAATTCCGCATCGACGACGTCCTCGGTTTTGCCGGAGCCATCGCCGCCGCCCTGAGCGCCGCCGCCAGGTCCCCCCGCCGCAGCACCTTCCTGCGCCTGCTTGTACATGGCTTCGCCGAGCTTCATCGAGGCTTGCGCCAGCGCGTTAGTCTTGGCCGTGATCGCCTCAGCATCGCTACCCTTGAGCGCTTCCTTGAGATCGGCGATCGCGTTCTCGATGGCGCGCCGATCGCCTTCCCCGATCTTCGAGCCGTGCTCGGCGAGCGCCTTCTCGGTGGAATGGACCAATGCCTCGGCGTGGTTCTTGGCCTCGACTTCGGCCTTGCGCTTCTTGTCCTCTTCGGCGTGGGATTCCGCATCCTTGACCATGCGCTGGATGTCAGCCTCGGATAGACCACCCGATGCTTGGATGCGGATCTGCTGCTCCTTGCCGGTCCCCTTATCCCTGGCATGCACGTTGACGATGCCGTTGGCGTCGATATCGAACGTTACTTCGATCTGCGGCACGCCGCGCGGCGCGGGCGGTATTCCAACGAGGTCGAATTGGCCCAGCAGCTTGTTGTCGGCTGCCATCTCGCGTTCGCCTTG
>DATAOB010000069.1:0-15937 GCA_036265935.1 Beijerinckiaceae bacterium | reverse complement strand
TGTCGTTGCGATGTTTGGCTCGACCGCGCTCGCGCCGATCATCATGGGCTTTGACCCGAACACCGCGATTTTCTTCTCCGGCATCGGTACTTTGTTGTTTTTCCTGGTGACCGGCGGGAAGCTGCCGAGCTATCTCGGCTCAAGCTTCGCCTTCATCGCGGTGGTGATTGCCGCGACCGGATATTCCGGCACGGGGCCCAACCCCAACATTCCGGTGGCGCTCGGCGGGATCGTCGCCGCCGGCGTGGTCTATGCGGTGATCGGCCTCGTCGTGCATGTCTCCGGCACCGCCTGGGTCGAGCGGCTGATGCCGCCCGTCCTCACCGGCGCGATCGTCGCGGCGATCGGGCTGAACCTCGCCGGCGTCGCGGTGAAGGGCGTCTCCGCCTCCGGATTCGATATGCTGATCGGATTGCTGACCGTGCTGGCGGTGGCGCTGATTGCCGTGCATGCGCCGGGCATGGCGCGGCGCCTCCCGGTCCTGCTCGGCGCCGTCTGCGGCTACCTCGTCTACCTGATCTGCGCCAACGGATTCGGCTTCGGAAAGCCGATCGATTTTTCCGGCGTCGCCGCGGCGCCTTTGTTCGGCTTGCCGCACTTCACCGGCCCGGTGTTCGCGGGGACCGCAATGGCGCTGATCGCCCCCGTTGCGATCGTGCTGGTCGCCGAGAACCTCGGGCATGTGAAGGCGATATCGGCGATGACCGGCCGCGACTTCGACCCGATCCTCGGGCGTGCTTTCCTCGGTGATGGATTGGCGACGATCATCGCCGGCTTCGGCGGCGGCACCGGGGTGACGACCTACGCCGAGAACATGGGCGTGATGGCGGTGACCCGCGTCTTCTCGACCCTCGTCTTCGTCGTCGCCGGCTGCGTCGCGCTCCTGCTCGGCTTCTCGCCAAAATTTGGCGCCTTGATCTTAACCTTACCCGGGCCTGTGATCGGCGGGCTGGCGCTGGTCGTCTTCGGCCTCATCGCCGCGACCGCGGGCCGCATCTGGGTAGAGAACCGCGTCGATTTCTCGGACGCGCGCAACCTGATCACGGTTGCCGTCGCGCTGACCGCCGGAGCGGGCGATCTCACTGTAAAGATTGGGAGTTTCGCGCTCGGCGGGATCGGCACGGCGACATTCGGCGCGATCATCCTCTATCATTTGCTGCGCCGCTCGCCGGATCGCGCGCCGCCGGTTCTCGTCGCCGATTCCGCCATTCGCCGATAGTGCACTGCAGCAGCCGCAGGCCTCCTGCGACCGCATTGCACACATGGGGCACTACCGGGCAGGCCCCCAGAAGCCTATATGAGTGGGTTGCGGCGCGCGCTTAGGGGCAAGCGGCCCGCGATGAGGACCCGCCGGAACGGGGGTCCCGCAAGGAGGATAAATGGCTCACGCACTCCCCATGATCTCAGGCGAGAGCGGTCTTTCCCGCTATCTCACCGAGATCCGGCGGTTCCCGATGCTGGAACCGCAGGAAGAATACATGCTCGCCAAGCGCTGGCGCGAACACGGCGACACCGACGCCGCGCACAAGCTCGTCACGTCCCATCTGCGCCTCGTCGCCAAGATCGCGATGGGCTACCGCGGCTACGGCCTGCCGATCGGCGAGGTCGTCTCGGAAGGCAATGTCGGCCTGATGCAGGCGGTCAAACGCTTCGAGCCCGACAAGGGCTTCCGCCTGGCCACATACGCCATGTGGTGGATCCGCGCGTCGATACAAGAGTACATCCTGCGTTCGTGGTCGCTTGTGAAAATGGGCACGACGGCGAACCAGAAAAAGCTCTTCTTCAACCTCCGCAAGGCGAAGAGCCAGATTTCGGCGCTGGAGGAGGGCGACCTTCGCCCCGAGCAGGTGCAGACGATCGCGACCCGTCTCGGCGTCACCGAGCAGGACGTCGTCGATATGAACCGCCGCATGAGCGGCGACGCGTCCTTGAACGCCCCCTTACGCGAGGCCGGCGAGGGCGAATGGCAGGACTGGCTCGTCGACGAAAGCGCCAGCCAGGAGGCGCTGCTGGCGAACCGCGAAGAGAGCGAGAACCGCCACGAGGCGTTGCGCGGGGCGCTCTCCGTTCTGAACCCGCGCGAGCGCCGTATCTTCGAGGCGCGGCGGCTCGCCGAGGATCCGATCACGCTCGAGGAATTATCCGGCGAGTTCGACATCTCCCGCGAGCGCGTCCGCCAGATCGAGGTACGCGCCTTCGAGAAGGTGCAGCAGGCGGTAAAGCAGGGCCTGTCGAAGATCGAGGCGCTGCCGCCGCCGCAAGCGCGCGTCACGCACGAGGGGGCGGCGGCGCGTTAGGGGCAGCATCGTGGGTGTCATGCGCCCGGCAGAATCAGGTGAATCGCGGAAAGCGAACTGCGAACCTCCCCTTGGTTGCAGATACCCGACTGTCGGAAGAACGCGACACCCTGATCAGTACCGCGCTACCACCGGGACCGTAGTGCCCCAAGCAAAATGATAATTCACGCAGCCGCGAACGACGAGGCCGCGTGTATGACTATCGACCGTGACCCCTGTGGCGGTGAACACGGTGCCTGCGGGGACGGGTCCAAGTGTGGCCGTGGTAACGTTGTTCAGCACTCCAGTTGTCCTAAAGGAGCCGAGATCATAATACAGCGCTTCTGCTTTGAGCGACACCAACCCGGAAGGAACATCCACTCGACGCCACCACCAGCCGCAAAGCCCACGCGATCTCTCGAAGAGTTGAGGTTGATGGAGTATGGCCCGCAAACTACGCAGCCAGCCAATGGCGTGACTAGCTGCTGCTGCTGGACAAGTACGTTGGTTGATACACCACCAAAAGCCAGACCGCCGGTGGCGTAGACCAGGAAGTTCGATAGCGGAAGGAAACCGGCGCGCGCACGGGCCCCACAACCAGCCCGTCGTTATAAGGGGCGAAAGTTGGAATTTGGATCGTACGAATCGGTCCCGACAACGGTGAAGACATTGTTGCTGCCGATCCAGCCGCCGTTGACGCCGACGTAAAATCCCGACCAAGTGAAGGCTGGCGCGGGCCGGGTATTCCTGTATTAGGAATAATACCCTTATTCCGACTCGAGACGCAGCCCATGCTCACGCACGCTCAAATCTGGACGGCGATCGATACGATTGCGGCGCGCTACGACCTTTCCGCCTCGGGCCTGGCGCGCAAGGCCGGCCTCGATCCGACCACCTTCAACCGCTCGAAACGCGAATCGGCCGACGGGCGCCCGCGCTGGCCCTCGACCGAATCGATCGCCAAAGTGCTCGACGCGACCGGCGCGAGCCTCGAAGAGTTCATCGCGATGGTCTCCTCGCCGGGCATGCGGCGGCCGCTGCCCCTGATCGGCTTCGCGCAATCCGGCAAGGGCGGCTTCTTCGATGATGGCGGCTTTCCCGTCGGCTCCGGTTGGGATGAGATCGATTTTCCCGCTGTCACCGACGAGCACAGCTACGCGCTCGAAATCTCCGGCGATTCCATGCTGCCGCTCTACCGTGACGGCGACATCATCATCGTCTCGCCGGGCGCGCCGGTGCGCCGCGGCGACCGCGTCGTGGTGAAGACCACCGACGGCGAGGTCATGGCCAAGGAATTGCGCCGCAAGACCGCCAAGCTGATCGAGCTGCGCCCGCTCAATCCACGCCACAAGAATCGCATCCTGCCGATGCAAGACGTGAGCTTCGTCTCGCGCATCGTCTGGTCGAGCCAATAGGCAGTGGGCCCGGGCTACTTACGCCTCGCGCATCAGCGGCCCTGCCATTTCGGCGCCCGCTTCTCCAGGAAGGCGGACATGCCCTCGCGGAAATCCTCGCTCATATAGCATTGCGTGATGAGGTCGTCGCCGTCCGGTGCTTGCGCGGCGAGGCGGCGTAGCGCTTCTTTTGTCGCGCTCAATGTCAACGGCGCGTGCCCCGCGACGAGGTCTGCGAGCGCATGGGCGCGCTGCATCAGCGCGCTGTGATCGGCGAGAATTTCGGAAATGAAGCCCGCGGACTTCGCTTCTTCCGCGCCCATGAGCCGCGCGGTGAAGATGAGCTCCTTCGTCCGCGCCGGGCCGAACAACATGCAGAGCCGCGCATAATTGCCCATCGACAGGCAATTGCCGAGCGTGCGCGCGATCGGAAAGCCGAAACGCATGTCAGCGGTGGCGAGGCGCAAATCGCAGCAGGCGGCGATCGCCGCGCCGCCGCCAGTGCAGGCGCCGGAAATCGCCGCGATGATCGGTTTCGGGCACGTCTCCAGCGCGCCGAGAATACGGTCGATCTTGCTTTCATAGGCGAGCGCATCGGCGGGCGTCTTGATGGCGCGGAATTCGGCAATGTCGGTGCCTGCCGCGAAAGCTTTCTCGCCGGCGCCGCTGATGACGATCGCCGCGACGTTCGCATCGGTGGCGGCACGCGTGGCAATATCGAATAGCGCCTCGTACATTTCGAATGTCAGCGCGTTGCGCGCCTGGGGCCGGTTTAGCGTCACATAGGCGATGCCGTCGCGGAGGTCGGAGAGGACGTCGTTTGTCACACTCTGTTCCGCATCAACCGATCGCGTCGGCAACCGCCTCGCCGCACGTCTTCGTGTCGGCATTGCCGCCGAGATCGCGCGTGCGCAGCGTGCGTTCCGACAGCACACGCGCGATTGCATCGACGATCGCCGCGGCGGCTTCGCGCTCGCCGAGATGGTCGAGCATCATCGCGCCCGACCAGATTTGTCCGATCGGATTGGCGACACCCTGTCCGGCAATGTCAGGCGCCGAGCCGTGCACCGGCTCGAACAGCGACGGAAATTTGCCTTCCGGGTTGATGTTGCCGGCCGGCGCAATGCCAATCGTGCCGGTGCAGGCGGGGCCGAGATCGGAGAGAATATCGCCGAACAGGTTTGAGGCGACGACAACATCGAACCAGTCCGGATGCAGCACGAAATTGGCGGTCAAAATGTCGATGTGGAACTTGTCCCAGCGTATGCCCGGATAATTCTTGGCCATCGCTTCGACGCGCTCGTCCCAATACGGCATGGTGATCGAGATGCCGTTCGATTTCGTTGCCGAGGTCAGGTGCTTCTTCGGCCGGTCCGCCGCGAGGTCGAAAGCGTATTTCAATACGCGATCGACGCCGTGACGCGTCATCACCGTTTCCTGCACGACGAATTCGCGCTCGGTCTCTGGAAACATGCGCCCGCCGATCGATGAGTATTCGCCTTCGGTGTTCTCGCGCACGACATAGAAGTCGATGTCGCCGGGCTTGCGGTTGGCGAGCGGCGAGGCAACGCCCGGCATCAGCCGCACCGGGCGCAGATTGACGTACTGATCGAACTTGCGGCGGAACAGGATCAGCGAGCCCCACAGCGAAACGTGGTCGGGGATTTTCTCCGGCCAGCCGACGGCGCCGAAATAGATCGCGCGCTTGTCGCTGAGACGCTCTTCCCAGTCCTCCGGCATCATGCGTTCGTGCTTGGCATAATAATCGTACGAGGCGAAGTCGTGCCACGTTTGCTTCAGCTCGAAGCCGAATTTCTGCGCCGCCGCTTCGAGCACGCGCATGCCTTCGGGCACGACCTCCTTGCCGATGCCGTCGCCGGGGATCACCGCGATGTCATAGGTTCTGGTCATTTCGGTGCCTTTAGCACTTCGGTTTGGAAAAGAGAAAGGCGCCGCACGGGGTGATGCGGCGCCTCAAATGCTGCGCTTCAGATCAGGTCAGCTCACTCCGCTCAGCTTTTGGCTTCGCTGCTGAGGATCGGGCCGAAGAAGTCCCAGGACTGACCGGTGAACTTCATCATCTGCAGCTGTTCGAGCACAAAGTAATCGCTCGGGCTCGTGTTAGCCGCGATCCCCTCGAGGAAGACCGCCGACCTGAAATTCTTGAGGTTGGCGGCTTGTTTCATCACATTCTCGCGGGTGAGCTCGTCGCCGCATTGTTTAAGCACCTGCACCACCGTCTGGGTGACGCCGTAGCCGTAAGCAAGGTTCAGGTTGCTGCGATCGGCATCCGGCATGTATTTGTCGAGGAAGGCAAAGAACTCCTTCAGAGTCGGATCGTCCTTGGTCTTCGGATCGCTCGGGTCCTTGAGGTAGCCGGTCGATAGCACGCCGATGCCGTTCTCGAGTCCCGCCGGCTTGAACACGGAGCCGACCGAAGCCGACACGTTGTTGAGGATGTGGGTGGGCTTCCAGCCGATCTCCGCGACTTTCTTGATCGCCTGCGCCGCGAATTTCGGCGTGGTGATATCCATGAAAAGATCGACGCCCGAAGCCTTGAGCTTCAGGATCTGCGAATCGATCGTCGGGTCCGACACCTCGTAAGGTGCATCGGCAACGATCATTGTCTTGGCCTTGTCGCCGAGCCCGTCCTTCAGGCCTTTGTAGACATCCTTGCCGTAATCATCGTTCTGATACAGCACGCCGATTTTCGCATTGGGGTGATTGGTCAGGATGTACTTGGCGTAGATATGACCCTCGGTTTGGTAGCTCGGCTGCCAACCCATCGTCCAATGATTGGTCTTCGGATCTTCGCTGAACTTAGTCGCGCCCGTGGCGACGAAGAGCTGCGGCACCTTCTTCGCATTCATGTATTTCATCGTTGCCGAATTGGTCGGCGTGCCGAGCGGATTGAAGATGAACAGAACTTCGTCGCTTTCGACGAGTTTGCGCGCCTGCTCGACCGCTTTCGGCGGGCTGTAACCGTCATCGTAGCTGATGAAGTTGATCTTACGGCCGTTGATGCCGCCCTGATCGTTGATCATCTTGAAATAGGCAGCTTCGACCTGGCCGATGATCCCATAGGCCGAGGCCGGCCCGCTATACGGCATGATGTTGCCGAGTTTGATCTCGGTGTCGGTCGCGCCGGAATCGTATTTCTTCTGCGCCATGGCGGCCGATGCGGCGAATGTGCCGGCAGCGACAATTCCGAGCGCGACGCCGCGCCGGCTGATCTTATGAGACAGCATGTACTTCATCCTCCATCTTGAGAGCTGCGATCAAGCTTTGAAGCGCGACAGGACGGCGCGGACGAACCCCGCGGCGCCGGTCGGCATCAGGTAAATCAACAGGATCAGAATGACCCCGTAGACGGCGCCGGAAAGACCCTTGGAAACTCCTTCGGCGATGTTCGGCACGAACAGCACGAAAGCGCCGCCGAAAATCGCGCCGGGCAGCCAGCCGACACCCCCGACCACCAATCCGACGAGGAAGGCGATCGACAGAACGAGCGTGAAACTGTCGGGCGCGACGAACTGCACGATGATCGCGCCAAGCGCGCCGGCAATGCCGGTGTAGAGCGCGCTCGTGCCGAAAGCCAGCGATTTATAAAGCGAGAGATTGATGCCCATCGAACGCGCGGCGATCGGGTTGTCGCGGATCGCCATCAGCGCCCGGCCGGTGCGGCTTTTCACGAGATTGCGCGCAAGGATGTAAAGAAGGAGCGCGACGGCGAGCACAAAATAATAGAGCCATTGATCCTGGTTGAGCGGCAACCATAACGGCGGGTCGGGCTTGACGATGACGATACCCTGCACGCCGCCGGTCCAATGTTCGAGCGGCGAAAGTTTCAGGATTTGCGGCGTGGCGATTGCCAGCGCAAATGTTGCAAGGGCGAGATAGATGCCCTCGAGGCGCAAGGCCGGCAATCCGAACAAGAAGCCGGCGATGAAACAGACCACGCCGGCGGCGGGCAGCGTCCAGATATAGCTGACGCTGTATTGATCCATCAGGATCGCCGCGGTGTAGGCACCGAGCGCATAAAACGCGCTGTGGCCCAGGGAAAACTGGCCGTTGATTCCGGTGAGCAGGTTCAGGCCGAGAATAGCGATCGCGTAAACCAGCATTTGCGTGAACTGGAAGACGACAAAATTCCGGAAGAAAAGCGGGATCGAGATTGCGACGGCGAGGAAAACAATGCCGGAGATAAGAGCAATGTGGCCGCCGCGGCGAAGGCTGCGCGGCATCTCTGCGGTGGCGACCGCTTCGCCGGCCGTGGGTGCAAGGGTGGTTTCAGCCATGTCTTACACCCGCTGCACGACGGTGCGGCCCATGAGACCGCTCGGTTTGAACACGAGCACGGCCACGATCAACATCAGCGCGATCGGCAGTTTGAGCTCGCCGCCGACGACCGGAATGAACGTGCCGGCGAGATTCTCGACCACGCCGACAGTGAACCCGCCAATCACCGCGCCGGCCGGACTCGTCAACCCGCCGAGCACCGCACCGGCAAAACCGTAAAGCAGGATCGAGATCATCATGTTCGGTTCGAGGAACACGACCGGCGCGATCAATATGCCAGCAATTGCGCCGATGGCGGCGGCCATGCCCCAGCCAAGCGCATTCATCCAGCCGACGCGAACGCCGACCAGCCGCGCAGAGGCGGGATTAGCCGCCGCGGCACGCATCGAAAGTCCGATGCGCGTGTAGCGGAAAAAGAAGAACAGAAACAAAAGCAACAAGAGCGTCACGCAGACCATGCCGGCTTGATGCGCGCTGATCAGCGACGAGCCGAACAGTGGCGACGACCCGAACGGCGAGGGAAAGCTCTTGACGGTGAAGTCCCAGATGAAACCAGCCGCGCTGTTCAAGATCGCCAAGAGCGCGATGAAGACGACGACATGGCTGAGAATCGGAGCGTCATGGATAGGCTTGAAGATGACGCGATCGATGAATACGCCGCCGGCGAACGAGATTACGATCGTCAGCAGAAAAGCAATGCCATAGGGAAAGCCCCAGAGCATCAGCTGATAGGCGATGAAGGTCGAGAACATTGCCATTTCGCCTTGCGCGAAATTCAGATGGTCGATCGCCTGGTAGATCATGACCACCGCGAGCGCCATGCAGGCATAGATCGCTCCGGTCGCGATCCCCGCCAGGACTTGTTGGCCGAGAAGCTCCATCACCGCCTACCTAATAGCCGAGATAAGAGCGCCGCACGCCCTCATCCTCGCGGATTTGCGCCGCCGGACCCGACGTGACGATGAGGCCCGTCTCGAGCAGATAGGCCGTGTCGGCAAGCGACAGCGCAAGGGACGCATTCTGCTCGACGAGAAGCATGCTGACTTTCTCGTTGCGATTGAGGCCGCCCAAAATGTCAAACATTTCGCGCACGACCAGCGGCGCAAGGCCGAACGACGGTTCGTCCAAAAGCATGAGCCGCGGCCGCAGCATCAGGGCGCGGCCGATCGCCAGCATCTGCTGCTCGCCGCCCGAGAGCGTGCCGGCCTGCTGCATCCGGCGCTGCCGCAGTCGCGGAAAGTGATCATAGACGCGCTCGATATCCTGTTTGATGTCGGGGCCGTTGCGCCGCGTCATCGCGCCGAGCTGCAGGTTCTCTTCGACCGTAAGCCGGGTGAACGTGCCGCGCCCTTCCGGCACATGTGCGATGCCGAGGCGCACGATGTCCTCGGTCTGCATGCCGATCAGCCGTTTGCCGGCGAAGCTCGCTTCCCCGCGGGCGTGGATCATGCCGCACAACGCGCGCAGCGTCGTTGTCTTGCCGGCGCCGTTGGCGCCGAGCAAGGTCGTGACGCCGCCTTCCTGCAGACTGAAATCGACGCCGTGCAGTGCGGGGATGCCACCGTAACCAGCCACGAGTCCCTTTACTTCGAGCAGCATGCTCATTCGCTGGTCCCGAGATAGGCGCGGATCAGTTCGGGCTCTTGTCGCACAATCGCCGGCGGACCTTCGGCGATTTTCTTACCAAAGTTCAAGGCGACCACATTGTCGGAAATTGACATGACCAGACCCATGTGATGCTCGACGAGAAGGATCGTCACATCGCGCTCGTCGCGGATTTGCTGAATGAGCCGGCCAAGGCCGCCGATTTCGTCGTGGTTGAGGCCGCCGGCGGGTTCGTCCAGCAGAAGCAGCTTTGGATGCGAAGCAAGCGCGCGTGCAAGCTCGACGCGCTTTTGCGTGCCGAAGGGTAAGCCGGCGACGGGGCGGTCGGTGACCTCCTCGAGGCCCAAATAAGCGATGAACTCACGTGCCTCGTGGATCATCGCGGCTTCGCCGCGCCGCACTGAGGGCAGGCGTAGCGCGTCGCTGGCAAAATCGCTGCGCGTCTTGGAATGGGCGCCGATGAGAACGTTATCGAGAACGGAGAGATGCTGGAACAGCGCGACGTTCTGAAACGTGCGGCCGATGCCGAGTTCGGCAATGCGGTGGGCCGGCCGGTCGAGGATGGAGCGACCTTCAAACAGGATGTCGCCACTGGTCGGCGTATAAAGCCGGCTTAAACAGTTGAACAAAGTGGTCTTGCCGGCGCCGTTGGGGCCGATCAGGCCAAGAATCTGCCCCCTGTCGATATCGAACGAAATGCCGTCGAGCGCGATGATTCCCTCGAATCGTACCGCGATTTCTCTTACGGCGAGCAGGGGCGAAATTGGCGCGGGGACCTCGCTCACGATTGGCGTCGTCAGGCCTGGTGTGAACGCGGATGCGCGTTTGCCGGGCGCACTTCGCCGGTGCCCTCACTCAGATGGCGCAAGCCATTCCTCCCCTGATCCCGCATCTTCTTCTTGCTCCGGACCAAGATCCGGAGGCTTCCGCGAACGCGTTGACACGAAATGCACCACAACCTAGTTTTCCCGTCAAATCCCGAACCCGTGAGCCTCCTCGAGCGCGCCCAAAGCCGGCGCGGACGGCTCGCACGATTGGTGTCAAACAGGAATCCGATGTCCGAAGCCGTGATCGTCTCGACCGCCCGCACCCCGATCGGAAAAGCCTATCGCGGCGGATTGAACGACACGGACGGGCCGACGCTTGCCGCGCATGCGATCCGCAACGCGGTGGATCGCGCCGGAATCGAGCCGGAATTGATCGAGGACGTCGTACTTGGTTGCGCGATGCAGGAAGGCACAACCGGCGGCAATGTCGCGCGTCGGGCGTTGCTCCGCGCCGGACTGCCGGTGACGATCGCCGGGACGACCATCGACCGGCAATGCTCATCCGGCCTGCAGGCAATTGCGCTCGTCGCCCGCTCGACCATGTTCGACGGCGTGACCGCGGCCGTTGCCGGCGGCGTCGAGTCGGTCAGCCTCGTCCAGAACGACCATCGCAACACCTTCCATCAGCGCGACCCGGCGCTCGTCGCAATGAAGCCGGAAGTCTACATGCCGATGATCGACACGGCGGAGGTTGTGGCCGCGCGCTACGGCATTTCGCGCGAGGCGCAGGACGCCTACGGCCTTGAAAGCCAGCGTCGTACTGCGGCAGCGCAGCAGGCCCGGCGCTTCGAAGCGGAGATCGCGCCGATTTCGACGCGCATGAGCGTGACCGATAAGGCCACCGGCGAAGTCTCGCATCGCGATGTGACGGTCGCGCAGGATGAAGGGCCGCGCCCCGACACGACCCCGGAGGGGCTGGCCTCGCTGAAGCCGGTGCGTGGTGAAGGCAAGACAGTGACTGCGGGCAATGCCAGCCAATTGTCCGATGGTGCGTCGGCCTGCGTCGTCATGGACGCGAAGCTCGCCGAGAAGAAGGGCCTGCAGCCGCTCGGCACGTTCCGCGGCTTCGTCGCTGCAGGCTGCGAGCCCGATGAAATGGGCATCGGCCCGGTATTCGCCGTACCCCGACTCCTGGAGCGGCACGGACTCAAAGTTTCCGACATCGATCTCTGGGAATTGAACGAAGCTTTCGCCGTGCAGGTGATCTATTGCCGCGATCGGCTCGGCATCGATCCCGAAAAGCTCAACGTGAATGGCGGCGCAATCGCCATGGGCCATCCCTATGGAATGAGCGGCGCGCGGCTGACCGGCCATGCGCTCATCGAAGGCAAAAGGCGCGGCGCCAAGCGTGTCGTCGTGACGATGTGCGTCGGCGGCGGCATGGGCGCTGCCGGTTTGTTTGAAATCAACTAAACGCATCCTCTGGAGGACACGCCATGGACCTGCGCTTCACCGACGAGGAACTCAAATTTCGCGACGAAGTCCGCACTTTTTTCAAGGAAAATCTGCCGCCGGCAATTCGCGAGAAGCTGAAAGAGGGGCGCCACACCAGCAGGGACGAGCTCGTCGAATGGACGCGCATCCTCAACAAAAAGGGTTGGGCCGTCTCGCATTGGCCGAAGGAATATGGCGGCGCCGGCTGGACGCCGGTGCAGCAATATATCTTCCTTGACGAGTTGCAGCAGGCGCCGGCTCCTTCGCCGCTTCCCTTCGGCGTCAGCATGGTTGGGCCGGTGATCTATACGTTCGGCTCCGACGCGCAAAAGCAGCAGTTTCTGCCGCGGATCGCCAATTTGGACGATTGGTGGTGCCAGGGATTTTCCGAGCCCGGCGCCGGCTCCGATCTAGCATCGCTGAAGACGAAGGCCGAACGCGACGGCGATCATTACGTCATCAACGGGCAGAAAACCTGGACCACGCTGGCGCAACACGCCAACTGGATTTTCCTGCTGGCGCGCACCGATCCGAGCGCCAAGAAGCAGGAGGGCATTTCCTTCATTCTTGTGGACATGAAGACGCCGGGCATCACCGTGCGCCCGATCATCACGATCGACGGCAGCGCTGAGGTGAACGAGGTCTTCTTCGACGACGTGCGCGTGCCAGTGACAAATCGCGTCGGCGAGGAAAACAAAGGCTGGGACTACGCGAAATTCCTGCTCGGCAACGAGCGCGTCGGTATCGCACGCGTTGGCGTCTCGAAGGAGCGGCTACGCCGCATCCGCGAGCTTGCGGCGGCGACGACGGATCATGGCCGCTCGCTGATCGAGCTGCCGCGCTTCCGCGAGAAGCTCGCCGCGGTCGAGGTCGAGCTTAAGGCACTGGAGATGACGCAGCTGCGGGTCGTTGCGGCGGAATCAAAGCGCGCTAAGGGCAAGCCCGATCCTGCCTCGTCGATCCTCAAGATCAAGGGCTCGGAAATCCAGCAGGCGACGACGGAGCTCCTGATGGAGGTGGTCGGCCCCTACGCGCTGCCTTACCGGCAGGAACATGAAGAAGAAGAGGGATGGAACGAGCCGCCCGTCGGCCCCGATTGGGCCTCGACGATCGCGCCGACTTATTTCAACACGCGCAAGGTCTCGATCTACGGCGGCTCGAACGAGATTCAGAAGAACATCATCGCGAAGGCGATATTGGGGTTGTAGCACACCCAACAACCTCATCCTGAGGAGCGCTGCGAAGCAGCGCGTCTCGAAGGATGCGCAAGCACACGGTGCTTCGAGAAGCGCTCCCTTGCGGCAGCGCTCCTCAGCATGAGGAACAGGAAAGAATGGATTTCGACTTCACCGAAGAACAGCGGCTCCTGAAAGAGAGCGTCGATCGATTCATCAGCGATCGTTACGATTTCGAGCAGCGCAAGACATTCGCCAAAGGCGACAGCGGCTACAGCGGCGAGAACTGGAAACAATTCGCCGAACTTGGCCTACTCGCAATCCCTTTTGCAGAAGAGCACGGCGGCTTCGGCGGCGGCCCGATCGAGACGATGATCGTCATGGAAGCATTCGGGCGCGGCCTTGTGCTCGAACCGTATTTTGCGACGGTCGTGCTCGGCGGCAGTTTATTGCGCCACGCCGGCAGCGATGCACAGAAGGGCGAGTTCATTCCGAAGATCGCGTCCGGTGATCTGAAGCTCGCCTTTGCGCATGGCGAGACGCAAGCGCGTTACGATCTCGCCGATGTCGCGGCCCGCGCCAAGAAAAGCGGCTCCGGTTACGTGCTCGATGGCGAGAAGAGCCTCGTGCTCAACGGCGATTCCGCTGACATGCTGATCGTCAGCGCCCGCGTCTCCGGCAATCAGACAGATCGCAGCGGCGTCGGCCTGTTTCTCGTCGACGCAAATACCAAGGGCGTGTCGCGGCGGGGCTATCCGACTCAGGATGGGCTACGCGCCGCGGAAATCTCGCTGTCGAGCGTCGAAGTGCCGGCCGACCGCGTCCTCAGCCAAGACGCGCTGCCGATCATCGAGCGCGTCGTCGACGAGGCGATTGCCGCACTCGCCGCCGAAGCCGTCGGCGCAATGACGGAAATGCACGCGCTCACCGTCGAATATCTGAAGACGCGCAAACAATTCGGCGTCGCGATCGGCGCCTTTCAGGCGCTGCAGCATCGCGCCGTCGATATGTTCGTCGCACTCGAACAGGCGCGCTCGATGGCGATGTTCGCAACGATGATGTCGGGCGAGGATGATGCCGAGACGCGTAGCCGCGCGGTTTCAGGCGCCAAAGTGCAGATCGGCCGCTCGGCAAAAATCGTCGGGCACGGCGCGATCCAGCTGCATGGCGGGGTCGGCATGACGATGGAATTGAAGGTCGGCCATTATTTCAAGCGCGCGACCATGATCGACGTCTTGTTCGGCGATGCCGACTATCACTTGGCGAAACTCGCCGACGCCGGCAGCCTCGCGGCTTAGGACTGCAACAGCGGCGCGGCCGATGAATTCGGCCCGCTCACCGTCACCTCCACCACCTCGGGCGGGCGCATGAAGCGCACCGGCACGATCGACGTGCCGAGACCCGCCGAGACGATCACGTGGCGTGGGCCCTCACTCGAATGTCCGTAGACGAGCTTCGACCCGAACCGCTTGCCGGCAACGACGGGTCCCATGAAAGGCAGCACGACCTGGCCGCCATGAGTATGGCCGCAGAGCGTCAGCGCGATTCGGTCGGGTACTTTCGGGAAAATGTAGGGCTCATGCGCAAGCAGGATTGCCGGCGCATCGTCCCGCACTTGCGCGAGCGTGCCGGCGAGATCGTCGGCGCCCCTGCGCACGCCGGTGCGGAAATTCCACCAGGCGAGCTGGTCGGCAAGCCCGAGCAGCCAGAACGGTTGGCCGTCATGGGTCAGGCGCAGGGCATCGTTTTCAAGGAGGCGGATACCGGCCTGGCGCAGTCCGTGCCGCACGCCCTCCGCGCCATCCGACTTCACGCCGGGCAGGGGACCGTGCCACCAATCGTGATTGCCGAGGATGGCGTAAGAGCCGAGCGGCGCTTCGAGGACCGAGAGCGCCTCCGCCCATTGCTCGGGCATAACCGGGCCGGTGACGAAGTGATGCCCGCCGGAAAAATCCCCGAGGACCACGGTCAGATCGGGGTCGAGCGCGTTGGCGACTTCGGCGATTTCGCGGATGCGCGAGGCCGACATCCACGGCTCGCAGGCGTGAATGTCGGCGATGACAGCGATCTTCAGGCGGAGGTCGGCGGGCCAGGTGGTCGGGGTGACGCTGTAGCGCGTCACATCGAGCATGAGCGTCGGCTCGATCGCCAGCGCGTACGAGCCGAACGCCGCCGATCCGGCGGCAAGACCGCCGAGCCCCTGCAGAAAATGCCGGCGGGTTAACATGCTAATCCTTTGCGGCCTCGTCGCCCGAGGCGACAGCCGCCTCAGGCAGCGAGACCTCTCGCCTTGGGAAGCCGCGGCATTGAATCCTCGACACGCCCCCGCGGCTCCGGCTGATCGACCTGCACCTGCAAGGCCGCCGCGACAGCGGAAATGCCGATCTCACGGTAGAGCCGGGCGAGCAGGTCGCGGGGCACGTTGGCGGTTTGGACGGGAGCGGGTTCGACAACGCGGGACTCGGACATTTTTCACTCATGACGCAAGAGAACACACACCACCACGCGGTCAACACGCAGTGAACGAACTGTTTAAAATCGCAGATATCCGCTTAAGGCGCCGTTAAGCCTGTCCCGCCGCCGGAATCCCGCGGCGGGAGGCGAAGATCACTGCTAGCGGTGCGGGCATAACCATCGAGGCCGTAACCGAGGTACGGTACTGCCAGCACGGCGACACCCTTCTGATCTGCGAACCTTAAAGGGCGCGGGCGCCCCTCAAATCTGCCGATTGATCTCCGTTAGATCAGATATTTCCCGCAAACCGGCCACATTGGCGGGGTTGAATCGCGGTCAAATTGCTTCGGGAAGGGATGTTTCGAATGCTTCTCGCACGCGGGTTTGCCGTCGCCGCGGCGACATTGTTGCCGGTCACCGCCGGACTTGTCGCATCGCCTCTATCGGCTGCGGAATCATCGGCTGCAGCGGCA
>DATAOB010000068.1:0-7488 GCA_036265935.1 Beijerinckiaceae bacterium | reverse complement strand
GCTCTCTTCGGACAATGCGCCGCGCGTCAGAAGGCGCTGATCCAGCACGGCATCGCGCTCGTCAACGCCTATGCCGATCTCGGACAATGGTGGCATTTCACGCCCTATGTGGGCGCCGGCGTCGGCTTCAACTATACGCGGGTCACCGGCCAGGTGAATTATTTCAACATCAGCGACGGCTCGCCTTACGACGCGACGCTGACCTACCCGAGCGGCTTCCCCGCCGGTGTGGTTCACGAACCCCGTGACGTTTGGGCACATCAATTGGATCGCGCCGTCACCGTGCATAAATTCGGGCTCGCCTGGGCGCTGATGGCCGGCGTGGCCTACGACCTCACCACGCACGCCAAGCTCGATCGCGGATACCGCTATCTCAATCTCGGCAAGGTGACCGGCGTCTCGTCGGCCTTGGGCGGCCCGGTGAGCTCGCCGGACACCAATTCGCATGAGGTGCGAGTCGGCATCCGCTACGTCATCGACTGACCGATCGCGCCGCCGGCAAAACGGCGGCGCAACTCGACCTAGCGGATGCGCGTCCAGGTCTGGCCGCCGCAGATCGCGCCGCCCATGACGCAGCCCTCGACGCGCAGCGATCGCCCTGCATTGAAATCTTGCCGGCATATTGCGTGCCGTCGCGGACGTCGACGATCGTGCCGGTCCAAAGATTGTCGCCGTTCGGCTTCATTCGTTCAGAATGCGCTTGCCGCCGACCGAGCCGCAGAGCGCGCCGTGACACGGCATGACATTGACCTGCGCGCTGCCGTCGGCAACACGCCAGACGCCGACCGGGCCGGCGGCGGCACTCAGCGTGCCCAGTGCGAAAAATGCGAGTGCGAATGGCAATCTCATCTCAACCTCCCCTCAGCCCGATGATAATGCTCAGCTCGGATTGATGTTTGCCGAAGGGGCGACGATCTGTGAGAGCTTCGTTAATAAATCGCCAAAGCGTGCCCTCAGGAGGCTCACGGCCAGATGAAATGCAGTTTCGCCGGCGTGTTTCCCTATCTGGTGACTCCGCTCGACAGCGAGGGTGAGATCAAGGCCGATGTCCTTGCTCGCCTCTGCGACGACCTCGTGCATGCCGGCGTGCATGGCTTAACTCCGCTCGGCAGCACCGGCGAGTTTGCCTATCTCAGCCGCGAGCAGCGCCTGCGCACCGTCGAAGTCACGATCGAAGCCGCCGCCGGCCGCGTGCCAGTCGTGCCGGGCGTCGGTGCCACCAGCATCGCCGATGCGGTCGCCCAGGCGAAGGCTTACGCCAAAAGCGGCGCCGCCGGCATTCTCGCCATCCTCGAAGCCTATTTTCCGCTGAGGGATGCCCAGGTCGAGAGCTATTTCCGCGCCATCGCGGACGCGGTCGATCTGCCGGTCGTCCTCTACACCAATCCGAATTTTCAGCGCAGCGATCTGACGCTCGATGTGATCGCCCGGCTTGCCGAGCATCCAAATATCGTCGGCATCAAGGATGCCTCGACCAATACTGGCCGGCTCCTGTCGATCGTCAATCGCTGCGGCGACAAGATCGACGTGTTCGCCGCCTCTGCGCACATTCCGGCTTGCGTGATGATGATCGGCGGCAAGGGCTGGTTTGCCGGGCCGGCCTGCATCGTGCCGCGCGAGAGCGTCGCGCTTTACGATTTGTGCCGCGCCGGCAAGTGGCACGAAGCGATGGTGCTGCAGCGCCGGCTCTGGCGCATCAACGAGATTTTCGCGCGCTTCAATCTCGCCGCCTGCATCAAGGCAGGCCTCGAAGAGCAGGATTATCCCGTCGGCGATCCGGTCGCGCCGCAGACACCGCTCACGCCTGAGGAGCGCGCGATTGTCAGAGCGGCGCTCGCCGAGGCGAGCCGCGCCGGTTGATTATGCTCCGTCGGCGACCAGCTTCGGCGTCGCGCGATAAAGCTTGGGAAACAGCCGCTTCAGATTGTCGATCTTCGGCAGATCGTTGAAGACGATGTAGGGCTGGTAGGGGTGGTGAACGAGATAATCCTGGTGGTAACCTTCGGCCGCGGAAAACGTTTTCAGCGGCTCGATCTTGGTGACGATCTTCTGGCGGAACACACCCGCTTTATCCAATTGCGCGATGTAGGATTTTGCCAGCGCCGCCTGCCCCTCGTCCTGCACGAAAATTTCTGAGCGATATTGCGGCCCGACGTCCGGGCCTTGCCGGTCGAGCTGCGTCGGATCGTGCGCGACCGAGAAAAAGACCTGCAATATCTGTCCGTAGCTCACGACTTGCGGAACGAATGTGACTTCCACCGATTCGGCGTGACCGGTGCGACCGGTGCTGACCGCGGTGTAATTCGCCTGTTCGGGAGATCCGCCGGCGTAACCGGAGACGGCGGAGGTCACGCCCTTCATGTGCTGAAAGACGCCTTGCACGCCCCAAAAGCAGCCTCCGGCGAGCACGACCTTTTGCAGCCCTGTCACGTTGCTTGCCGGCGCTTCGGTCGGCGCAGGAATTTTTACGGCGGATTCCGCCGCGCGCGGGCTTTGCGCATAGAGAGCGAGCACTGTCGCCGCGACGACGCCCAGCGAAGGCGCGGCATAACCGAGCCGGTTTCTTGTCGATAGAGCCATGGGGATGTCTCCCGAATATGTGACGACCACATGGCGTAAATCGCGGCACAACGGAAGCCGGCGCGCAAACACTTTGCCGTGAGCAGGCGTGAGTAACGTGGTGGACCGCGCACACCCGGTATCACGCTGTTTGCCCCTCGGGAGGCGCGCCGTCCAATATCAAAATCGCCCTAAAATCGTTGACATTGGTCAGCGTCGGGCCGGTGACCAGACCATCGCCGAGCGCCTCGAAAAACGCGTGCCCGTCATTGTTGGCGAGCGCCTCCGCGGGCCGAATACCGCGCTCAGAAGCCCGTTCGAGCGTGTCGGGGGTCACGAATGCGCCGGCGATTTCCTCCAGCCCATCGACGCCGTCGGTGTCGCCGGCGAGCGCATAGAGGCCTGGCCGGCCCTTCAGCGTGAGCGCCAGCGACAGCAGGAACTCGACATTGCGGCCGCCGCGGCCGGAACCGCGCACCGTCACCGTCGTCTCGCCGCCGGAGAGAAGAACGCAAGGCGCGCCGAACGGCTCGCTATTGCGTGAAACCGAGAGCGCGATGCCACCGAGCACTTTGGCGACGTCGCGCGCTTCGCCCTCGATGTCGTCGCCCAAAATATGCGGCGTGATGCCGTGCTCTTTTGCGACGCTCGCCGCCGCCTGCAATGCAAGCGCGGGAGTCGCGATGAGATGCGTCTCGACGCGCTTCAACCGCGAATCGTCAGGCTTGATGGTCTCGCCGGCGCCGCTCTTCAGAATTTCCGCAGCCTTCTCCGGCAGCTCGATGCCATAGCGCGCGATAATCGCCAGCGCATCGGCGCAGGTCGTGGGATCGCCGACCGTCGGGCCCGAGGCAATGTCGACGGGATTATCGCCGGGCACATCGGATATCAGGAGGTTGACGACCTTCGCCGGGTGGCAGGCGACCGCGAGCCGTCCGCCTTTGACCGCAGAGAGGTGCCGGCGCACGCAATTCATTTCGTGGATGCTGGCGCCGGATTTGAGCAGTGCGGAATTGATCGCCTGCTTGTCGGCGAGCGTCAGTCCGTCAAACGGCATCGGCAGCAACGCCGAGCCGCCGCCGGAAATCAGCGCAAGGACGAGATCGTCGGCGCTGAGTGCGTGAACCATGTCCAGCATCCGCCGCGCCGCGCGCTCCCCCGCCTCATCCGGCACCGGATGACTTGCCTCGACGACCTCGATCCGCGAGGTCGGCACGCGATGGCCGTAGCGGGTGACGACGAGACCGGAGAGCTGGCCGCGCCAACGATCTTCGACGGCGCGCGCCATCGTCGCCGCGGCCTTGCCCGCGCCGACGACGAGCGTGCGGCCCTGCGGCGGCGCAGGCAGGAAGGCCGGCACCCGCGTCTGCGGCAAAGCCGCGGCGACCGCAGCGTCGAAGACGGCACGCAGAAATCGCTTGGGTTCGAGTGGCGGAGTCCCCATTCTCCCGGCAGCCTCGTGGAAAGCGTTCAGAAATTCATGCCGCGCCGAACCCCCGGCAGGGTCCGCGGTTTAAGCAGGGATAAGACGGGTCGCACAAGCGGCCGTGGGAGGACGCAATGGCAGAACCGCAGATTCCGACGGACGGACTGAATTATCTGCAGAGCTTGATGCAGACCGGCCAGGAATTGATGCAGCAAATCGAGCATGCGCTCGCCGCGCAAACGGCAGCCGCGCAGGCGGCGATGAAGCAGGCCGGAGAGGCCGCACCTTGGCAGCCGAGCGCGTTTTTTCCGCAATTCGGCATCAGCGCGGAGCCGTTCGCCAAAATCACCGAGATGCAACGCCGCTATGCCGAGCAGATGACGGCCTTGTGGAACTCCAAGATCCTGGAGCCGCTCGTCGGCGAGCACAAACCGGTCGTCGAGCCGTCGAAGAAGGACAAGCGCTTCCGCGACGAAGCCTGGGAAGAGCAGCCGTTCTTCGACATGCTGAAGCAATCCTATCTGATCAACGCGAAGTTCCTGCGCGACTTTGTCGACAATGCCGACGTCGACGAGCGCACTAAAATGCAATTGCGTTTCTACGCGCGCCAATATGCCGATGCGATGAGCCCGGCGAATTTTCCTGCAACCAATCCGGAGGTCATCAAGAAGGCGATCGAGACGCAATCGGAAAGCATCGCCACCGGAATGCGCAATCTCATTGCCGACATTCAGAAGGGCCGCATTACCCGCGTCGACGAGAGCGCCTTCGAAGTCGGCGGCAATCTCGCGGTCACGCCGGGCGCCGTCGTCTACGAGAACGAGCTCATCCAGCTCATCCAGTACAAGCCGGCGACGGAAAGCATTGAGCGGACGCCGCTCCTCATGGTGCCGCCCTGCATCAACAAATTCTACATCCTCGATCTGCAGGCGGGGAATTCGCTTGTCGAATGGGCTGTCGCGCAGGGGCAGCGCGTGTTCCTGATCTCATGGCGCAGCGCCAATCAGGACATCGCGAATCTGACCTGGGACGACTACCTCATGAAGGGCGTTTTCCGCGCCATGAAGGTGATCGAGGAGATCACCGGGGAGCCGAAACTGCATGCGCTCGGCTTCTGCGTCGGCGGAACGATGCTCGGCTGCGCCGCCGCAATCCTCGCTGCGAATGGCGACAATCGCATCGCCAGCCTCACGTTTTTGACGACGATGCTCGACTTCGTCGACACCGGCGATATCGGGCTTCTGATCGACGAGAACTATGTCGCGGCGCGCGAGGCACTGATCGGCCGCGGCGGTATTCTACCGGGGCGGGAACTTGCTTTCACCTTCGGCACGCTGCGCGCCAACGATCTGATCTGGCCTTATGTCGTCAACAATTATTTGAAGGGCGAGCCGAACGAGGCCTTCGATCTGCTCTACTGGGATTCCGACAGCGTCAACCTGCC
This sequence comes from Beijerinckiaceae bacterium, assembly GCA_036265935.1. Taxonomy (GTDB): domain Bacteria; phylum Pseudomonadota; class Alphaproteobacteria; order Rhizobiales; family Beijerinckiaceae; genus JAFASC01. The sequence continues at coordinate 2,059 of DATAOB010000068.1, read as the reverse complement.
GGGACCGATGTACTGCTGGTACACACGCAACACCTATCTTGAAAACAACATCAAGCAGCCGGGCAAGACGGTCCAATGCGACACGCCGGTCGATCTGTCGAAGATCACCGCGCCGGCCTATGTGCTCGCCTCGAAGGAAGATCACATCGTGCCGTGGAGAAGCGCGTATCAGACGACGAAACTGCTCGGCGGCGAGAGCCGCTTCGTGCTCGGTGCGAGCGGCCATGTCGCCGGCGTGATCAATCCGCCGGCGAAGAACAAACGCAGTCACTGGAAGAACGAAGGCTCGGTCGACGCGCAAGACTGGTTCGATAGCGCCACCGAGCATCCCGGCAGCTGGTGGCCGGACTGGGATTCGTGGCTGAAGAAGCACGGGTCGGGAACCATCCGGGCGGCGGATCTCGGCAGCGAGAAGTACCCGCCGATCGAGCCGGCGCCCGGGCGTTACGTGAAGGAAAAAAACATCTAAGCTCGGCCGAGGCGACGAACCTCGGGCTCGACGAGCATCATGCAGCGCACACAGGTCGCGATCATCGGCGCCGGCCCCGCGGGGCTGTTGCTCGGCCAGCTGCTGCATAAAGCCGGCATCGACAACATCATCCTGGAAGCGCGCGACCGCGCCTATGTCGAGGCGCGCATCCGCGCCGGCGTGCTCGAGCAGGGAACCGTCAACATTCTGCGCGATCTCGGTGTGGCGCAGCGTCTCGATCGCGCAGGGCTCGTCCATCCCGGCGTGTTCGTCGCGCTCGACGGGCGGCGCCGGCACATCGACATGCAGCAGATGACGGGGAAGAGCGTCACCGTCTATGGCCAGACGGAAGTCACGAAGGATTTGATCGAAGCGCGGCTGGCGACCGGACGGCCGCTCGTCTTCGAGGCGCAGCATGTCAGCATTCGCGATTTCGAAAGTAAGAGCCCGCGCGTGCGCTACGACAAGGACGGCACTTCACAGGAGATCGCCTGCGATATCGTTGCCGGATGCGACGGCTTTCACGGCATTTCGCGTCCGACATTTCCGGCCGATGCGCTCACCGTCTACGAGCGCGTCTACCCGTTCGCCTGGCTCGGCATCTTGTCGGAATCGCCGCCGGCGGCGGACGAACTGATCTATGCGCGTCACAAACGCGGCTTCGCGCTATTCAGCATGCGCTCGCCGACGATTACCCGCAATTATCTGCAATGCCGTCCGGACGAAGACCTGAACGAATGGCCGGATCATCGCATCTGGGAGGAACTCCGCGCGCGCCTCGTCGATCCGAACGGCGAGAGCATCAAGGAAGGCAAAATCTTCGACAAAAGCGTGCTGCCGATGCGTAGTTTCGTCGTCGAGCCGCTGCGGCATGGCCGCCTGTTCCTGGCGGGCGATGCCGCGCATATCGTGCCGCCGACGGGCGCGAAGGGGCTGAACCTTGCCGCGAGCGATGTTTATTATCTCGCCGAAGCGATCATCAGCCATTACGCCCGCGGCGACGAGGCGCCGCTCGAGGCCTATTCCGATCGCGCGCTATCGCGCGTCTGGAAGGCGCAGCGTTTTTCCTGGTGGATGACGTCGATGCTGCACCCGGCGCCGGATGGCGATCCCTTCGATAACAGGGTGCGCAGTGCGGAACTGGATTACGTCATGTCCTCAGAGGCGGCGATCCACTCGCTCGCCGAGAATTACGTGGGACTGCCGTTTTGACGGAGGTCAGGCGACGCGCCGGAAGGGGCGCTCGGGCTCGTCGGTGCGGTGCATGGCCGAACGGTCGGTGCCCTGCTTACGCTCGCTGGGCTGGGCGGCGTCCTGGACCTCGCGGACCGCCTGCTTATAGCCGGTCGAGTCCATGTAGGGCCGCGGAACGTTATGAAGTTCAGGGCGGACCATTGGCGTAGCTTCCCCTCACGCGTGCGGCAAAGCTTGGCTTTGTCGCTGGTACGGTGAACGCCTTAATGGTTCGACCGTTCCATCGCGATGTGCGTTTCGCACATCGGGCGTGCTTAACCCGCCTCAAGCTTAACCACGCGCTCAAAGATAGCCGCGGTTTCTAGCCACTTCGGTTTCATCAGCCGCGTTGCCTGC
>DATAOB010000067.1:0-10860 GCA_036265935.1 Beijerinckiaceae bacterium | reverse complement strand
CACGCAACTGCCGTTCGGCGGTTTCTGCCGCTGCTTTTACGAGGCGTCTAGTTGCCAGCCAAAGCGCAAGGGTGCCGGCTGCCAACGCGAGTGTAACCAAGACAAGAAGGGCTGTCGCCGCGGCGGTAATGGCGTCTGGAGTCCACGCAATGGACAAAAACCAGTCGAGGTTTTGTGTGCCAACCCTCTCTCTTAAAGCGAGATGATGTAGTCTTCGATATTTCCTAGTTACATATGCGACAAGAGCGAGAGAGAATTTGTTACCGCAGACCGGACAGGCCGGCGATCAGGGGCGGGGATCGCCCCCGCCTACCGAGGCTCGCGATCTCCAGCTGGAGGTTGCTCGTCAGTGGCTTGCGTCCCAGTGAGGTTTATTTGCTTCTTCTTCAAGCTTCGGGAGTATCCGTTGGGCTTCTTAGAAGCGCTTGGATATTGAACTCCTGTCCCCAGAACGTCAGGTTTGTTGTCGTTGGATCAAAGAATCGGAACCGGTCGATATCGTCGGCGCCGGCGACCGCGTTCGGTGGCCCCACAACGAAATCAATGTGGTTATGGTGCGTTGAGTCTTTCCACCAGCGGTCCAGCCTCTCGTCAAAGTGCTCAAAGTTGTTCCGCATAGTGACATTTCTGAGCGGCGAGTCGTCGCCAATACCGATGCTATCCCGCAACGGCTGCCGCCCAACAGCGAGTTTCCCGCCGCTTCCCCAAAGGGCTTTGGAAACGTTCGCGGCGGCGTTAAGCAGGTTCTGGATCGCATAGAATAGGCGATCCATGTCCCGTTGCTGCAGCGCTGCATTTACCTCGCGGGCGGCAAGGATCATATATTTGCATTGCAGGGCTACTTGCCTCTGAATGTCCGGAGCAACATTAGGTCCATGGAAACTTCCAATCCGTCGGGAGCCGAACGACGGGACAAGATTCTGAGGCGGATGCTCAACAGCCCGCTCTTATTCCTAAGAGAGCTTCCTTGGAGAGCGGCCGGCAATCAGAATCAAGCCGCCCTATCCAACCCATACAGGGAATGCAGCGTGCGCACCGCAAGCTCGGTATAGGCCTCGTCGATCAAAACGGAGAACTTGATCTCCGACGTGGTGATGGCGCGGATGTTGATGCCCTTCTCGGCAAGCGCGCGGAAGGCGCGCGCCGCGATGCCGGCATGGCTGCGCATGCCGATCCCAATCGCCGACACCTTCACCACTTCGGTCTGGCCTTGGATGTCGGCATAACCGATCTCAGCGCGGCGCGATTCCAAAATATTGCGGGCGCGCTCGTAATCGGCGGTGCCGACGGTGAAAGTGAGATCGGTCGTCGTCGTATCGTCGGAGACGACCTGGATGATCATGTCGACATTGATGTTGGCTTCGGCGAGCGGCCCGAAAATGCCGGCGGCGACGCCCGGTTTGTCGGCGACGCGGCGCAGCGTGATCTGGGCCTCGTCGCGGGAGAAGGCGATGCCGGTGACGACCTGTTGCTCCAAAATGTCCTCCTCCGAGCAGATGAGGGTGCCGGTGTCGGGCGCGGCCGGATCGTCGAAGGACGAGCGCACGTAAGTCGGCACTTTATACAGCATCGCGAGCTCGACCGAGCGCACCTGCAGGACCTTGGCGCCGAGCGAGGCCATTTCCAGCATTTCCTCGAAGGCGATGCGTTCCATGCGCTTGGCCCGCGGCACGATGCGCGGATCGGTCGTGTAGACGCCGTCAACGTCGGTATAGATGTCGCAGCGCTCGGCATGGATGGCGGCGGCAATCGCCACCGCGCTCGTATCCGAGCCGCCGCGGCCGAGCGTAGTGATGCGGCCGGTCGGCTGGTGCAGGCCCTGGAAGCCGGAGACGACCGCGACCTCGTTGTAGCGCTCCATGCGGCGGACGATCTCGGCGCCGTGGATCGCTTCGATGCGCGCGGCCCCGTGCGCGTCGGTCGTGATGATCGGGATCTGCCAGCCCTGCCAGGAGCGGGCGGAAAGGCCCATTTCCTCCAGCACCATGGCCAGGAGGCCGGCGGTGACCTGCTCGCCGGAGGCGACGACCGCGTCATATTCCGGGCCGTTCATGAGGGGGGCGGCCTCGCGGCACCAGTCGACGAGCTCGTCGGTCCGCCCCGCCATGGCCGAGACGACGACGGCGACCTGGCGGCCTGCCTCGACCTCGCGCTTCACGTGCAGCGCGACGTTGCGGATGCGCTCGAGATTGGCGACGGACGTGCCGCCGAATTTCATGACGAGGCGCGACATGGGAGGATTTAGGCCGGCTGGAGGTTGAGCAGGGCCGTAGCAGATGATCGGCGGGTCCTAATGCCGAGCCGGTTGGACCCTGTCAAACCGCCTCGGCAGCTGGACAGACTCACCCCATTCTGCTAATCGCAGCGCTCCGGCGAGGCGCGCCGCAAGCGCCACGTTCGCGTTCACCTCGATTTTCGGGCCTTGGGCCCAAGGCAGGAATAAAGCGTGCAGGTTCTCGTTCGCGACAACAATGTCGATCAGGCCCTCAAGGCGCTGAAGAAAAAGATGCAGCGCGAGGGCATCTTTCGCGAGATGAAGCTGCGCGGTCACTACGAGAAGCCCTCCGAGAAGCGCGCCCGCGAGAAGGCCGAAGCCGTCCGCCGCGCCAGAAAGCTGGCGCGCAAGAAGATGCAGCGCGAGGGCCTGCTGCCGATGAAGCCGAAGCCGACGCTGCTCGGCGCGAGGTAAAGCCGGCCGCGCACTCCATTGGTGCGCTTTTCCCTCAGCTCAACAAAATCTTGACCGCGCCTGCTGCTTTGGCGGGCAGGGTCCCATTCTTGCCAGATTGATTTGGCTTCTGAAAGCGTATCGATTTTTTGCGTCCGTCGCGGCGGATAGGACACCCATGAGCCAAGCACCGAACCCCGCGGATCGCGCGCTCCGCTCCGGATTGATTCGGAGCGCCGCTTTCGGCGCTCTCGCACTGGCGTCGCTTGGCCTCGCCGGCTGCTCCGAGACGATTGCGCCGCACTCGCGGGTCGCCGAAGTGGTCGACACCGATCCGACCGCCGCCTCCGCCAATCTCGCCTCGCTTTCCGACGTGGTGAAGCGCAATCCGACGCCCGAGGCGTTCAACACGCGCGGCGTCGCCTATGCGCGCGTCGCACGATACCAGGAGGCGATCGCCGACTTCAGCCAGGCGATCAAGCTCGATGCCGGCAATGCCGCGGCGTTCACCAACCGGGCGCTCGCCTACCGGCAGATCAAGCGCGACGACGCGGCGCTCGCCGATTTCGACCACGCGATCCAGGCGAACCCGAATCACGCGCCGGCCTATCTCGGCCGCGCCAATCTCCTGCGCGCGCAGGGCGCGCTCGACCAGGCGCTCGCCGATCTCGACCAGGCGATCCGGCTCAATCCGGAAAATGCCCAGGCCTTTCATGCCCGCGGCCTGATCTATCAGCGCCAGGGCGACAATGCCCGGGCGATCACCGATTTCGACAATGCGATCGATCGCGATCCCTTCGCCGCGGCGCCTTATCAGGCGCGCGCCCAGAGCCTGGTGGCAACGGGCAAGAACGATCAGGCGATCGAGGACTTCAACGCGGCGCTTAACGTCGACAACAAGAACGCCGACGCCTGGGCGGGTCTGGGCCTCGCCTACGAGCGCTCCGGCAATCGTCAGAAGGCCGCCGAATCCTACCGGCGCGCGCTGGCGCTCGCGCCGGGCAACCCGGTCGCCAAGGAAGGCGCGAGCCGCCTCGGGCGGGCCTAGCCCCGGGCGTTCTCTCACAAGGCCACGGATCCCCATGCGGGCCGGTGCGATCGCTCTCTGCGCAATCGCCATCGTGGTTGCGAGCCACGCCGTCGCGCAGACGCGAAGCCGCCGCGTCGCCCCCGTCTGTCCGCCGAACTGCACGACGCCGCAGATTTACCCGGCATACCCATCCGCTAATACGCAGTGGCCGAATCAAAGGCCCGCGGCGAGCGGCAGCTATGGCGCGATGCTCGAGGGCAGAAATCCGGTCTCGAGCGCCGGCTTTTGATCCTTATGTCGGACCGATGCGCATCGGCTGGACTGTCCCGTACATGAGGGTGCGCCACAGCCATTCCACCGGACCGAAGCGAAAGCGCCGGAGCCACCACCTGCTGAGCAGGACCTGAAAGGCATAAACCCCGATTCCCATAGCTGAAGCGGCGGCAATCCCGAGCGAGCCGAATAATCCCAGCCCGTATCCGTAGAAGATCCAGCCGAAGATCAGCGACTGGAGCAGATAGTTGGTGAATGCCATCCGCCCCAAAGGCGCTGCCCAGGCAAAGAGCCTCCATCCGCCGGCAGCGATGAGTGCGAGCACGGTGGCTGCGTAGCCGAGGGCGAGGATCACGGGCGCGGAACGCTCGATCATGAACCAAAGCACGCCAAGAGAAGAACGGTTGAACGGCGTCAATCCCTCGTGCAATGCACTTAGGCCGAGCCCAACGGGAAGCAAAATTGCGGCGAGGACGCCCAGCAAGCGCGTGTGTGCATCGATCTCGCGCAAAATACCCGTCCTCCAGACGAATGCTCCAAGTAGGAAGAGCGCAATGGTGCGTGGGAAAATGAAGAAATGCAGCGGGAGAATGGCTGATATCTCATTGAGTCTGAACGCGAGTACTTCGGCAAATCCACCCTGACCATATGCTCGCGTCGCCTCTGCAATATGTTGCATGATCCAGGCTTGCGTCGGCAAAGCAACGATCACGGGAAGAAGCGGCATGATGAGATAAAGGCTGAGGAAAGCGGCGGCCGATAGCCAGCGCGGTCCCCACAAAAACGGCAGCACGATAAATCCCGTCACTGCATATTCCGTCAGGATATCGCCGTTCCAAATCAAAAGCAGGTGTAAGAGGCCGATCGCCAGCAATGCAGTCAGCCTGCGCAGCAGCAGCCTGAGGCGATACGGATTTTCGCGTAGCCTGTCGAATTGGATTGCAAGTCCAAGCCCAAACAGTAGCGAAAAAAGTGCAAGAGCCTTTTGTGAGAACAACAATAGCAACAATGTATCGAGAATTGGGTCGGGGGGACCGCGTATCGACGGCTGGTTCAGAAATTGTTCGAAGATGGAAACACGAAATTCCATCACGAGATTGATGATGAGGACGCCAAACAGTGCGATGCCGCGCAATGCATCGATCGCAGCGATGCGCTCGGCTGCGGCGAGCGGCCCTGCTTTTCCGACAGCAGTGTGCGTTGCTTCGGTTCGCAGGAGTTCGCCTGGTTCTATGGCTCGCTTTATGTCTACCCCAGCTTGATGGCTTTCCCAATCACGCCGTGTAATATGAATTGGCGGCGCCGTTACGCCGCCATCGCGTTCTTCAGGTTCTCGTCGACTTTGTCGAGGAAGCCAGTCGTCGACAGCCATTTCTGGTCGGGGCCGACAAGCAGCGCCAGATCCTTTGTCATATGGCCGGCTTCTACCGTGTCGACACAGACCTTCTCCAGCGTCTCGGCGAAACGCTTCAGTTGCGCATTGTTGTCGAGCTTGGCGCGATGCGCGAGACCGCGCGTCCAGGCAAAGATCGAGGCGATCGAGTTAGTCGAGGTCTCCTTGCCCTGTTGATGCTGACGATAGTGCCGCGTCACCGTGCCGTGCGCGGCTTCCGCTTCGACCGTGTCGCCGTCGGGAGTCATCAGGACGGAGGTCATCAGGCCGAGCGAGCCGAAACCCTGCGCGGCGGTATCGGATTGCACGTCACCATCGTAGTTCTTGCAGGCCCAGACGTAACCACCGGACCATTTGAGACAGGCGGCGACCATGTCGTCGATCAGGCGATGCTCGTAAGTGATTCCCGCCGCCTTGAATTTATCCGCAAATTCTTTGTCGAATACTTCCTGGAAAATATCCTTGAAGCGGCCGTCATAGACTTTGAGGATCGTGTTCTTGGTCGAGAGATAGACGGGATATTTGCGGTTCAATCCGTAATTCATCGAAGCACGGGCGAAATCGCGGATCGACTGGTCAAGATTGTACATCGACAGTGCGACGCCGGGCTCCTTGAACTGGAACACTTCCTTCTCAATGATCGTGCCGTCGTCGCCTTCGAACTTGATTGTGAGGCGGCCCTTGCCGGGCACCTTGAAATCGGTCGCGCGATATTGATCGCCGTAGGCGTGGCGGCCGATCACGAAAGGCTGCGTCCAGCCCGGCACGAGGCGCGGCACGTTCTGGCAGATGATCGGCTCGCGGAAGATGACGCCGCCCAAAATGTTGCGGATCGTGCCGTTTGGCGAGCGCCACATCTCCTTGAGCCCGAATTCCTTCACGCGCGCTTCGTCAGGCGTGATCGTCGCGCATTTGACGCCGACGCCGTATTTCTTGATCGCATTCGCGGCGTCGATCGTGATTTGGTCGTTGGTCTCGTCGCGCTTCTCGATGCCGAGATCGTAATAGTGCAGGTCGATATCGAGATAGGGATGGATCAGCTTGTCCCTGATCAAGTGCCAGATGATCCGGGTCATCTCGTCGCCGTCGAGCTCGACGACGGGATTGGCAACTTTGATCTTGGCCATGTGAGAGAGCCTGCTTTGCGCTGTGGAGGGGATTTCCGCCGCTATAGCACCGTGCTGCGGTGCGGCAAAGGTCTGGCTTGGCCGGCCAAGCCGGACTACTTGCCCGAAAACTTCGGCGCGCGTTTCTCGCGGAAGGCCGCAACGCCCTCGCGCACGTCTGCGCTCGGATTGGCGATGTGGACGGCGAGCTGCGCGTCCATCATCGATTGGGCGAGCGTGATGTCGCCCGCGCGCGACATCATCATCTTTGTCAGCCGCACGGCGAGCGGCGCTTTCGCCGCGAGTGCGTCGCAGAAGGCGAAGGTGCGCGCCTCCAGATCGGCATCGGCAACGACTTCCGTGACGAGCCCGAGATTCACCGCGGTTGCCGCGTCATAGACTTCGTGCATGAGGCTCATTTTCAGCGCGCGGTCGACACCCATGGCGCGTGGGAAGAGCCAGGCGCCGCCTTCGTCCGGGAGAAGCCCGACCTTGGTGCTGGTATCGCCGAGCCGCGCCGTCTCCGCCGCGAAGCGGAAATCGCAGGCAAGCGCCAGCGCGAGGCCGCCGGCGACGGCATAGCCGCGGATCATGGCGATCGCGGGCTTGTCGAGCTGCGTCAGTGCCAGCACCACAGCCTGCATGCCGTCGCGCATTTCGCGGCCGCGGCCCATCGGCGCCGCGGCGACCGCGTCGCGATGCGCCTCATCCGAGCCGTTGATATCACCGCCGGTGCAGAAGGCGCGATTGCCGGCGCCGGTGAGGATCAGCGCAAGAAGCTCGTCGTCATTGCGGAAAGCGGCGATCGCGCTTTGCAATTCGCCGCACATCGCAAACGTGTAGGCGTTCATCGCCTGCGGGCGGTTCAAGGTGATTCGCGCGACGCTCGGGCGCGGCACGTCGCAGATCAGCGTCTCGAAGCGCAAATCCTGAAACATCTCGCCCTCCCCTCGACCGCAAGCAGGCGATAAGCTTATGCCAGCGATGAGGAGCGCACGATGGCTTATGAGCAGATTCTGTACCGCGTCGAGGAGAGGGTGGCGGTCGTCACCTTGAACCGGCCCGATCGGCTGAACGCCTGGACGCCGGTGATGCAGGCCGAGGTGAAAGCCGCGATGCGTGCCGCGAGCGGCGACCCGCAGGTGCGCGTGATCGTCCTGACCGGCGCCGGGCGCGGCTTTTGTGCCGGCGCCGACATGAGCGCGCTACAGGGCATTCAGTCCGGCGAGCGGCGCGAACGGGCGCCGGAAGAGCCGTTCGACAGACACGCGCATCAAAGCTTCCAGCGCACCCATTCCTATTTTCCGTCCGTGCCGAAGCCGATCATCGCGGCAGTCAACGGACCCTGCGCCGGGCTCGGCATGGTGATCGCGCTTTACGCGGACATGCGCTTTGCCTCGCAGAATGCGGTGTTCATGACGGCGTTCTCGCGCCGCGGGCTCATCGCCGAGCATGGCATCAGCTGGCTTCTGCCGCGGCTTGTCGGCCTTGCGAACGCCGCCGACCTGCTGTTTTCAGCGCGCCGCGTCGAAGCGCGGGAGGCGAAGGAGATCGGCCTCGTCAATCGCGTCTTTGCGGCGGAGAAATTCGAGACTGAAGTGCTGGCCTATGCGAAAATGCTGGCGAGCGAAGTCTCGCCGCGCTCGCTCGCCGAAATGAAGCGCGAAATCTGGAACGCACAATTCCAGACGCTCGGCGAGGCAATCGAAGCCGCCGATAAGGACATGGCGGCGAGTTTCGCCTCCGAAGATTTTAAGGAAGGCGTCGCGCATTTTGTCGAAAAACGCGCGCCGGCTTTCACCGGGAGGTGAGGAACGCTATTAGGCCCTCCAGCGAGAGTGACGTGAAAATCAAGGCGGTTGTCCACGAGGCGGAGGAGGGCGGCTTCTGGGCCGAAGCGCCTGCGATTCCAGGCTGTGCAACGCAGGGCGAGACGATGGAGGAGCTTTTGCGCAATCTCCATGAGGCGATAGAGGCGTGTCTCTCCGCGGCAACCGACATTGAAGCCATACGTCCAAACCGGTAATCTTCACGATTTCCGCCACCTGGGATGACGAGGCCTCCGTCTGGAGCGGACATTGTGACGACATCCCCGCAGCCGCGGATGCGCCCACGCTCGATGAGCTGCTCGCAAAGATATCCGCAATGGCACTCGATCTGCTGCCGGACAATCATCCGCAGATCGATCCAGCCTCGTTATTCTTGCAGATCACCGCTTTGCGCGAAGGCGAAATTTGCTCCTCGGTATTCTGAGCAGGCACACCGCCAATGCAATTTTGCGGCAGGCGGGATTGCCGAGCAGGTGCAGAGCGGTTGACCGGAGAAGCGCGATGGCTGCGACCGATAAAATATTTGCCGGATCGATCCCCGAAACATACGACCGCTATTTGGTGCCGCTGATTTTCGAGCCATATGCGCGCGATCTTGCCGCGCGTGCGTCGGCAACTCATCCGCACGATGTGCTGGAGACCGCCGCAGGAACCGGCGTTCTGACGCGCGCGCTCATGGCGCGTCTCCCGGCGCAGACGCGCATCGTCGCGACCGATCTCAATCAGCCGATGCTCGATCGCGCCAAATCGCAATCCGGCGATGCTCGCATCGAATGGCGGCAGGCCGACGCTTTGCAGCTGCCGTTCGAGGCGGAAACCTTCGATGTCGTCGCCTGCCAATTCGGCGCGATGTTCTTTCCCGACAAGGTGCAGGGCTACAGGGAAGCGCGCCGCGTCCTCAAGCCGGGCGGCTGCTTCCTCTTCAATGTGTGGGACCGGATTTCCGCGAACGAGTTTGCCGATGTGATCACGCAAGCGTTGGCGGAGCTCTTTCCCACGGACCCGCCGCACTTCCTGGCGCGCACCCCGCACGGCTATCATGATGCGGACCGCATCCGCGTCGAACTCAACGAAGCGGGATTTTCCGATGTCTCGATCGAGCCCGTGGAACATCGCAGCAAGGCCGCCTCGCCGCGCGATCCGGCGATCGGCTATTGCCAGGGCACGCCGCTTCGCAACGAGATCGAAGCGCGCGACGCTTCGCGCTTGCAAGAGGCGACGGAGCACGCGGCCGAGGCGCTGGCGCGGCGCTTTGGCCGCGGTGAGGTCGATGGGTGTATCCGCGCGTTGGTCATTACCGCCGCGCGTTGAAGCAATAGGTTACGCTCTCCCCGTCGATGCCGTCAGACCGCCGTCGACGACGATTTCCGTTCCCGTGACGTAGCGCGCTTCATCCGACGCGAGGAACAAAGCCGCGTGGGCGACGTCCCAAGCGTCGCCCATATGGCCGAGCGGCACTTGCGCATTGCGGCGCGCGACCGTCCCTTCGTAATCGCCGCCAGCATAGCGCTCGGCGAGGCGGCGCACGATCGGCGTGTCCATCAGTCCCGGCACGACGCAATTCAAACGCACATTCTGCGGCGCAAACATCACCGCGCTCGCCCGCGTGAATTGGATCAGCGCCGCCTTCGCCGCGGCATAGGCGACCTGATCCTTGCCGACATAGCGCAGCCCCGCGACGGACGAGATGCAGACGATCGAGCCGCCGCCCCGCGCCGCCATCATCGGCACCGCATATTTGCTGACCAAGAACGCACTCGTCAGGTTGAGATCGAGCTGCGAGCGCCAGATCTCTTCATCCATATTGACGAGATTACCGGGCTCCGATCGGCCGACATTGTTGACGAGGATATTGAGCCCGCCGTGCTCCGCCACAAATGTTTCGAACACGTGCTTAACCTGGCCGGAATTTGTGACGTCGCAGGCGGCAACGTGCATGAGATTGCCTTCGCCGCTGACGAGCGCCTGTGTTTCCTGCGCCGCGGCCAGCGAGATATCGAGGCCGAGCACCGTTGCGCCCTGCCGCGCGAACAGAACCGACATCGCCTTGCCGTTGCCCCAACCAGGACCATAGCAGCCGCAACCGGTAATCAGCGCGACCTTTCCATTGAGATTTAGCATGGGCGGTTCCTATTGACTTGAAACTGCGGCTGCACCTTGTAGCTGAGTCCCGGCCGCTTGTTATTTCAGTCGACGGTGCGCAGGCGATCGTGACGTTCGGGGCGCCGCATTTCGATATTCCCGAACGTCACCGGCGCACGCTGCACGTCGTGGCGATCTTTGCCCATACCAAGATACGCGACATTCGCAAGGCGGGCAGCGGCTCGCGATCCGATCCGCGCAAAGCACCTCTCCGGCCGGGAGATCGAGTGTCTGAGATGGGCCGCCGCAGGCAAGACCGCCTGGGAGACGTCGAAATCCTTGATCTGTCGGAACAGACGGTCGTGCAATATGTGAAAAGCGCGACGCGAAAGCTCGGCGCGCAGAACAAGGGCCACGCGATCGCTGAAGCGATGCGTGCGGCGCTGATTATATGAGCGGGACGTAGCGATCGATATTCC
>DATAOB010000066.1:0-5072 GCA_036265935.1 Beijerinckiaceae bacterium | reverse complement strand
GGCTCGATCGCCTCCATCCCTCACCCTTCGCAATGGAAAATGGCGATTTGCCGCGCCCGCGCGCTGATCAAGAGCCGTCGTTCTTGCCGACGATGAACCGGCGCACGATCCGGGCTAAAACTTCAGTGTCGCGAGCAGGCTGCGCGGCGCGCCCGGCGGCGGCGGCGGATAGGGTGCCGCGGCCTTCACCGCGGCGACCGCCTCGGCATCGAGATCGGGCTCGCCGCTCGAATGCGACACCGTCTGATAGACGAGACCGCCCTCGCCATCGATAATGAAGGAGACCATGACGGTGCCGCTCGCGTGCCGCGCCGCGGCGCTCTTCGGATATTTCTTCTTGCTCAAAATCTTGGCGAAGACATTGGCCATGAAGCGGTTGTCCTCGGTGCCGCCGGTCAAAGGCGCGAGCGTCGTTCGCGCCGCGAAACTGAAGCTTGAAAGCGTCGGCTGCCCCGACAATTGCCGCATGAGATCGGCGTTGGCCGTGTTCTCCGCCCTGGCGCTCGCGGCCGCCTGACCGGGCGACGCATCCGGCATCGGGCTGGCGGCATCGAGGGACTCCGCCTTGTCGTCGGCGATCTTCTCTTCCGCCGTGCCGCGCAGCGCCGAGACGGCCTGCGGCGCAGGTGCAGCATTGTTGGCGGGGACAGGCGCGCCCTCCTGCGCCTTCGATTGCGCCTGCGGCGCGTCATTCATCTCTTGCGCGCCGGCCTGATTGTCGGCGATCTCGGTCGCGGCCCGCGGCGCGCTGTAGGCGGGCTTGTCGTAATTTTCTTCCGGCTTGTTCTGCTCCGGCTGTGGCTGGTCCGGCTGTGGAGGCGGCTTTGGCGGGTCCGGCGGCACTTCCGCCACCACCTCGACGGGGATTTCCTGCTCGGGCGCGATTTCGAACAGGTCCGATCTGTCGCGATAGAGGATGAAGGCGATCAGCGCGGCGTGGACGAAGAGGATGACCGCGAGGCTGGCCGCAAGCTCGCGCCGCGAGGCGGGCCGCATCGGCAAGACGCGCGGCAGCAAGCGCAGCCGCTCGTCGGCGACGAGAGGCGCCGCAATCGCCAGTGCGGGCTTCGCCTTCATGACCAGATATCTACACCGGAAAGGCGGCCACAGTCTGCTTTATTGTTAAGCTAGGAGGAACCGGCGCACCGCCTTGGCGAAGCCGTCGGCCTCGTTGGTATCGGTCACGGCACCGGCCTCGGCCTGCACCTCCTTGCTGGCATTGCCCATCGCAATCGAGAGGCCGCCCACCTTGAACATCAGCACGTCATTCGGCATGTCGCCGATCGTTGCGATCTCCTTCGGGTCGATGTTCATCGTGCGGGCGAGCCAGCGCACGACCTCGCCCTTGTTTGCCTTCGGATTGGTCACGTCGAGATAGTAGGGTTGCGACCGCGCGGCACTGGCGCGGTCGCCGAGCGCGTTTTGCACCGCGGTTTCGGTTCGGGCGACGAGGTCGTGATTGTCGGACACGCCGACGATTTTCACCGCGTGCGACAGGTGTTCCTCGGTGAAATCCGGCACGACCCGCGCCTCGAATTTCACTGTCCAGGCTTCGCGCGCCACGTGCGGCGCGTTCGTGTCGCGGATCAGCCACTCGTTCTCGGTGTAGACCCAGCCGTCGAGACCGCTTTTGAGCATCAGGTCGAGCGCCTCGCGCGCAACCGGCGGGTCGAGCGGATGGCTCTCGATGACGCTGAGATCGGGATTGACGAAGACGCCGCCGTTGAAGCCGGCAACCGGTCCGGTCAGCGCCAGCGGCTCGATCAGCATCGCCATGCCACGCGGCGGCCGGCCGCTGGTGATCGATAGGGTGATGTCGGCCGCCTGCAGCTCGCGCGCCGCGGCAAGCGCCTCTTCGGTCAGCTCTTTCTGCGGCGTGACCAGCGTGCCGTCGACGTCAGCGAGGAGTACGCGGATTTTCGGCTTGCCCGGCATGATCCCCTCCCCGCGTCGGCGCTGGGGCTCATCTAGCGCGTGCTTGCCGTAATCCGAACCGCCGCCAAGCCCACAGTGGACAGCGGCGCGACTTCACCCCAAGTTCAAGCCCTCCATGGGCCCACTCACCGGCAAGCGCATCCTTCTCGTCATCGGCGGCGGCATCGCCGCCTACAAGGTGCTCGACCTGATCCGCCGTCTGCGCGAACGCGGCGCCCATGTGCGCGCCGCCATGACCAAGGCGGCCGCCGAATTCGTGACGCCGCTCTCCGTCGCGAGTCTCACGGGCGACAAGGTCTACGACGATCTCTTCTCGCTGACCGACGAAGCCGAGATGGGTCACATCGAATTGTCGCGCGACGCCGACCTTCTGGTCGTCGCGCCGGCGACCGCCGATCTCCTGGCGAAGCTCGCCAACGGTCTTGCCAACGATCTTGCCTCGACACTTCTGCTCGCAACCGACATGAAGGTGCTCGCCGCCCCGGCGATGAATCTGCGCATGTGGCTGCATCCGGCGACGCAGCGCAATGTTGCGATTTTGCGCAAAGACGGCGTGCTGTTCGTTGGCCCTGAGAACGGCGATATGGCCTGCGGCGAGTATGGGCCGGGCCGCATGGCGGAGCCGCTTGAAATTGTCGCTGCGATTACGTCGGCGCTCGAGAGCGACACGGCGATCCCGCTGCCGCCAGGTATCGGCGCGCGCGCCAGCGGGACAAACGGCACGCTCGCCGGCAAGCGCGTCGTCGTCACGTCAGGCCCGACGCACGAGCCGATCGATCCGGTGCGCTACATCGCCAACCGCTCGTCGGGAAAGCAGGGTCATGCCATCGCGCGTGCTGCGGCGCAGGCCGGCGCCGATGTCGCCCTGATCAGCGGGCCGGTCGCCCTGCCCGACCCGCCGGGCGTGCAAACGATCCACGTGCAAACCGCGCGCGAAATGCTCTCCGCGGTCGACGCCGCGCTTCCCGCCGACATTTTCGTTGCCACCGCGGCCGTCGCCGATTGGCGCATGGCGGAGACGGGCGACTCCAAACTGAAGAAGAGCGGCAATGGCGCGCCGAAACTCAATCTCGTCGAAAATCCCGACATTCTGGCCGCGATCGCGCGTCGCAATCAGGCGCGGCCGAAATTGGTTGTCGGTTTCGCTGCCGAAACAAATGACGTGCTCGCCCATGCCCGCAAGAAGCTCGACGCTAAGGGCTGCGACATGATTGTCGCCAACGATGTGTCGCCGTCGACCGGCATTATGGGCGGCGACAAGAATGCGATCCACATCGTGACGCGCGAGGGCATCGACTCCTGGCCGACCCTCGACAAGGACGAGGTCGCGCGCCGGCTGATCGCCCGGTTGGCTAAAGAACTCACCGCATAATGTCGCAAAGCGAACTGATAAACGCCCGCGCGACGGAGCTCGTCGCGCGTCTTCGCAAGCAAGACATCACGCCGCTCGATCTCCTCGACGCGCTCGAAGCGCGCATCGCCGCGGTCGACAAAAATATCAACGCGCTGCCGATCCTCTGCTTCGGTCGGGCTCGCGATCACGCACGCCGCCTCATGCAGAAGCCAGTCTCCGAGCGCGGTCTGCTTGCCGGGATGCCGGTAGCGATCAAGGATCTCACCTATGTCGCGGGCGTGCGCACGACGTCCGGCTCGCGCATTTTCGCCGATTACGTGCCGGAGACGACCGATCTGACGCCTGAGCGTCTCGAGGCGGAAGGCGCGATCATCTACGCCAAATCGAACACGCCGGAATTCGGCGCCGGTGCCAACACGTTCAACGACGTGTTCGGCGCGACGCTGAATCCATGGAACACCGCAATGTCCGCGGCAGGTTCTTCGGGTGGTGCAGCGGCGGCGCTGGCGACCGGCATGGCTTGGCTCGCGCACGGCTCCGACGTCGGCGGCTCCTTACGTAACCCCGCGAGTTTTTGCGGCATCGTCGGCATGCGCCCGACCGTCGGCCGCGTCGCGGGGACACGACGTTGGACCGTCGATCCGACGCTCAGCGTCGACGGACCGATGGCGCGCAACGTCGAGGACATGGCGCTGATGTTCGACGCGATGCTCGGCGAGGACAGCCGCGACATGCTGTCGAAGCCGCGGCCCGAAAAGTCCTTTGTCGATGCGGCACGTTCGGGCTGGAAGCCGAAGCGCATCGCTTATTCGCGCGATCTCGGCATTACGCCGGTCGACCCACAAGTCGCGGACATCACGCGCGTCGCCGCGATGCGTTTCGCCGAGGCCGGCGTGATCGTCGAGGAGGCCCACCCGGATTTTTCCGAGGCGCACGAATGTTTCCATGTGCTGCGCGCGCGCGACTTCGCGCTGAAACTGGCGCATCACCTCGACGCGCATCCCGACAAACTCAAGCCGGAGGTGATCTGGAACATCGAGGAAGGCCTAAAACTGACGACACGGCAAATCGTGCGCGCCGAACATCAGCGCGCCGAAATCGCGCGGCGACTCGATGCCTTCCTGCGCGATTACGATCTCTTGCTGTGCCCGGCGACGATCGTACCGCCGTTCCCGATCGGCCAGCGCTATGTCGAGAAATGCGACGGCCATCGCTTCGGCAATTATGTCGAGTGGCTGGCGATCGTCTACGCGATCACGCTCGCCGGCGCGGCGGCCTTGTCGCTGCCCTGCGGCTTTACCCGCGACAATTTGCCGGTCGGATTGCAGATCGTCGCTCCCGCCAACGGCGAGGCGAAGCTGCTTGCAGGTGCAAAGCTGCTGGAGTGGATCCTCGCCTTGGATTTGCGGCCGATCGAGCCGCGTCAGCCCTCGTCCTGAGGAGCGCCGAAGACGCGTCTCCAAGGGATGGCGGGCGCGCCTTGCCAAGCGGGGGGTGAGCCGGTAAGGAGCGGCGGGCCGGCACTTACCGGCCTTTCGGCTTTTGAGGGAAGACCTCAGCCGTATCCGCGCCCGTAGCTCAGCTGGATAGAGCACCAGACTACGAATCTGGGGGTCAGAGGTTCGAATCCTTTCGGGCGCGCCAGCACTTAGCCTTGATGCGCCGGTATCCGGTTACAGTGCTGTTACGGCATCTGTTACAGATTTTTGTTCCCTGTTTTTGCCCGAAGGAAGCTCTTTGACGGCTTGACCAACGCCTTTGCGGCACGCAGATTCTTTCCGCG
>DATAOB010000065.1:0-21934 GCA_036265935.1 Beijerinckiaceae bacterium | reverse complement strand
TTGGATTGCCACTGCGCGGCGAGCTTGATAGCGCATCGAACTGTGGCAGTCGCATCACTCTTGTAAGTTTCACGGCTAAGCTGGCACACGTCCGCCGCAATTGAACTCTACCAAGCGCACTCGTTTGCAGCCGAGAGTTCGAACGTGATCACGATTTTATCGCCTTTGCGCCGGCACTCCTGCTCGCCGCCTGTGTGAGCGTAGCTCCGCATACGATCTCGATGGACAGCATTCGGGACCGGAAGCTGGTTGATGTTGAGATAACATGCGCTGAAGTCATCCGTTCATGGCCGGATCTCGAGACCGCTTACGCTAGATCTCCGAATGCAATCCCGAAGTCGTGCAGCGACTTCAGTTAAATTCCGTCGGCGCGTTGCCCCTGCTCGCGATTTTATAGCGGCAGAATTGCGTACAATGGTCAAATCTGAGTTCAACTCACAGTTCGCCGATGTCTGTTGGAACGCTACATGCAACAATACCGCGAGTGGCTCTTGCGCAGCGCTCAGTGCTGAGGCGCTGCTTACGCGCTCTTCGCAAACAGCTCGCGGCCGATCAGCATGCGCCTGATCTCGCTCGTGCCGGCGCCGATCTCGTAGAGCTTGGCGTCGCGCAACAGACGACCCGTCGCGTAATCGTTGATATAGCCGTTGCCGCCGAGAAGCTGGATCGCGTCGAGCGCGACCTTGGTCGCTTGTTCCGCAGATAATAAAATCGCGCCGGCGGCGTCCTCGCGCGTCGTCTCGCCGCGATCGCAGGCCTTTGCCACCTGATAAACGTACGACTTGCAGGCATTCATCATCACATACATATCGGCGAGCTTGCCCTGCACGAGCTGGAACGTGCCGATCGGCTGACCGAATTGCTTGCGGTCGTGCACATATGGGATCACCACGTCGAGAGCGGCCTGCATGATGCCGAGTGGGCCCGCGGCGAGTACAACACGCTCGTAATCGAGACCTGACATCAGCACGTTGACGCCGCGCCCCACGTGGCCCAGCACATTTTCTTCCGGCACTTCGCAATCCTCAAAGACGAGCTCGCTCGTGTCGGAGCCGCGCATGCCGAGCTTGTCGAGCTTTTGCGCCGGTTTAAAGCCCTTCATGTCCTTTTCGATGAGGAAGGCGGTGATGCCGCGCGTGCCGGCATTCGGATCGGTCTTGGCATAGACCACGAGCGTCTCTGCCACCGGCCCATTGGTGATCCACATTTTCGAGCCGTTGAGGACATAGCGGTCGCCCTTCTTCTCGGCGCGCGTATTCATCGACACGACGTCGGACCCGGCGCCAGGCTCCGACATAGCGAGCGCACCGACATGCTCGCCGGAAATCAGCTTCGGCAGATATTTGTGCTTCTGCTCGAGCGAGCCGTTGCGGCGGATTTGGTTGACGCAAAGATTTGAATGCGCGCCATAGCTCAAGCCGACGGAGGCCGAGGCGCGCGAAACCTCCTCCAACGCGATGCAATGTTCGAGATAACCCAGACCCGAGCCGCCGAACTCTTCCTCGACGGTGATGCCGTGCAGACCGATGGCTCCCATCTTTGGCCAGAGGTCGCGCGGGAATTGGTTCGAGCGGTCGATCTCCGCTGCGCGCGGCGCGATCTCGTCCTGGGCGAAATCGCGTGCGGTCGTGCGGATCATGTCGGCGGTTTCGCCGAGATCGAAATTGAAGCTGGGGGCGACGTTGGGGATCATCGTGGTGGACTCAACATAGAAAACGTCATTGCGAGGAGCGTAGCGAGGAAGCAATCCAGGCGCAAACTCAGAAGGACGTCAGTATTTGCTTCTGGATTGCTTCGCTTCGCTCGCAATGATAATGCGCCTAAAACGCGCCCTGGAACATGCCGCCATCGATCAAAAAATTCTGGCCGGTGATGTAGCTTGCATGGGCGCTGGCGATGAACGAGCATAACTTGCCGAACTCTTCGGGATCGCCGTAGCGCTTGGCCGGAATGCCCTCGGCGCGCTGCTTCCACAGCTTGTCGAAATCGCCGCCCTGCCGGTCGGCGGCCATCTTGACGTTCGAGCGCAGGCGATCGGTCGCGAACGCGCCCGGCAGGATGTGATTGATCGTGACGTTGGAGGCGGCGACCTCGCGCGCGACGCCGGCGAGGAAAGCGGTGAGCCCCGCGCGCGCGCCCGATGACAGATCGAGCCCGGCGAGCGGCGCCTTCACCGAGCTCGACGTGATGTTGATGATGCGGCCGAACTTGCGCTCGACCATGCCGTCGATCACCGCCTGAACGAGCTCGATCGGCGTGATCATGTTGGCCTCGACGCCTTTAACCAAGGCCGCGTGATCGAGCTCGCGGAAATTCTTGAACGGCGGGCCGGCATTGTTGTTGACGAGGATGTCGGGCTGCGGGCAGGCGGCGAGCAGCGCGGCGCGGCCCTCCTTGGTGCCGACGTCGGCGGCCACTGTCGTCACCTTGGCGCCGGTCTCGCGCACTATCTCCTTGGCGGCGGCCTCGAGCGCGCGCTCGTCGCGGCCGTTGATGACGACCTCGCAGCCGGCCTCCGCAAGCGCCGTCGCGCAGCCCTTGCCGAGGCCTTTGCTGGAGGCGCAGACCACCGCTTTGCGGCCCTTGATGCCGAGATCCATATCGACGTCTCCGTTTGTCGCTCCGCGCCCGCGGCGCCCGCCTGTTCTTCGGCTCTATAGGCCTCAGGTCAGGCGAAAAGCGCAAGCTTCTCGGCCAGCGGCATGCGGTCGATGCGCGAGAGCGCCTCGAGCCGCGGGTCGGATGCGGCTGGGGCGCAAGGGCAGGGGCCGGCATGGCGGCAGCCTCCGGCGGCGACACCAGGAGCCGCGCCTGTTCTTCGATGGCGGCGCAGACCGTGTCGTCGAGCCCGCGCTCGCGCATGTTCCAGGCGATGTCCTGCAGCCGCTCGCCGATCGCGGTCGCGTGGGGCAGGGGCTCTCGAGCCGGCGCGGGGGAGCGCCGCCGCTTTGACGGGTGCAACCGCCGGCGCGCTGCCGGTCCCGACGGCGCGTTCGAGGCGCGTCACCGCCTCCAGCAATTGCGCGGTCTCCGCCGCGCGGCGGCGGCGGTCATTTTCGATCAGGAACCAGCGGTCGCGCCCGGTTTCCATCACCGCCGCCTCGATCGCGTCGTAATCGGCGGCGTTCAGCCCGGCCGGCGGCTTGTTGGTCAAGGCTCTGCCTCTGCGGAATCACCGCAGAGTCTAGTCTTTCTTCTTTTCGCTGAACAGGAACGGCGCGACGTCGCGCACGCCCGGCGCGCGTTCGGCGGCAAACGGCATCGGTCGGCACACCGCCATTGCCGAGAGGCCGACGCGGGCGGTGAGCAGGCCGTTGAGCACGCCTTCGCCGAGCCGCGCCGAGAGTTTCGCCGCGATGCCATGGCCGAGCACCTGCTGGACGAGGCTGTCGCCGACCGCCATGCCGCCGGTAATGGCGAGATGCGAGGCGACGGAGCGCGCGAGCTTGATCGCGCCGAGGAAGCCTGGACGGCCCCCATAGATTTCGGCGATGCGCCGCATCAGCCGCATGGCCTGCGCCACGACGAACAGCACATCCAGAAGCGCACGCGGACTGATCGCGGTGACGACAGACACGCGCTTTGCGGCGGTGGCGATCTCTCGCCGCGCCTCTTCGTCGAGCGGCAGCATCAGGTTGCGCTCGGCGATGTCGATGAGATCGCGGCCGTCGACGATCTCGTTGACGAGGCCCTTCAGTAGCGCGCGCGGTGTCGCGGTTTCCGGCCGGTGCGCATAGAGCGCGGCGAGCTCGGCAACGCGCGTGCGCGCCGCCTCGCGATCGTCGGCCGCGCGCGCTTCGGCGAGCGCGATATGCAGCCGCGCGATGTGCGTTTGCCGGTAGATCGCGGTGAGCTCGCGCGCGAGCAGCATCAAAAGCGCAACGAGTGCCAATCCCGCGAGCACGAGCCCGATCGTCCCGAGCGTCGTCGAGCGATCGAAGAGATCGCGGATGAGCCGGTCGAACCACAGTCCCAACGCGAGCGCGGCAAGCGCGCCGGCGGCCGACCAGAAGAGCCCGCCCCAGGAGATAAGAGTGCGGCGCAACAGACCGCGCTTCTGCGCCGCCTCGATCGCGCCCTCGTCGGGATCGATGACGGCCGGCAGCGCCGCATCCGCCTCTACAAGAAAAGCATCCGGCTGCGACTCTATGACGACGTCGTCAAGGCGAAAGGCGCGCGGGCGCGGGCGATTGTCCGGCATGCTCATCGCACCTTGTCTCCCATCAAAAACTCCAGCGCCCGGTCCAAGCGAATGTGCGGCAGCGGCAGGGGTAATCCGTCGGTCCCGAGCTCCGCCAGCGGCGGCCGGAAGCGCACGAAGCGATAATCCGCCTCGCCCGGCGAAACCGCCAGCGTCTCGCCGCGGAAGACCGCCCGCGGATCGGCCGGCAATTCCCCGGGGAAAATCGCGACCTCGCCGGTGCCGTCGAAGACCTCGCCGCCGATCTCCTCGCCGGGCAGCGGTGTGCCGACGATCGCGTTCAGATTCTGCCGGCCCTGCTGCACCGCGGCTTCCCGCGTCGCACGCACGGCAGCCATGGCGACAACATCGACGGCAGCGCCGACATTTTCGGCGCGCACGATGGCACGGCCGACGAGATGGCGCAGGATAGATTCGAGCCGATCGTGGCTTGTATGATGCAGATGATCGGCCTTCGTCGCGGCGAACAAAATCTTGTCGATGCGCGGCCGAAAAATCGTCGAGAGCAGATTGGAGCGTCCGGCGCGGAATGCGGTCAGCACATCGGCAAGCGCATTCTCCAAATCGCGCACCGCGGCCGGCCCGGAATTCAGCGCCGCGAGAGCATCGACGAGCACGATCTGCCGGTCGAGCCGGGCGAAATGATCGCGGAAAAACGGCCTGACCACATGCGTCTTATAGGCCTCGTAGCGGCGCGCCATCATCGCCGCGAGGCTGCCGGCGATCTCGGTATCCGCATCCTCGACCTGCAGCGGTGCGAAAGTCAGCGCCGGCGAGCCTTCGAGGTCGCCCGGCATCAGAAAGCGCCCGGGCGGCAGAGTCGATAAAGCATAGCGCTCCGCCCGCGCCGCTTTCAGATACCCGGTGAATAGTTCTGCGAGCCGCCGCGCCTGGTCTTCCGAGGCGGGCGCTCTCGGGTCGAGACCGAGTGTCGCGCCGCGCCAATGCGCGGCGAGCGATGCCCGCGCCGCGGCGGCGCTCGCCTCCAGCGTCTCGCGCGACCATTGCGCGTAAGTTTTGCCGAGTAGCGGCAGGTCGAGGAGCCATTCGCCGGGATAATCGACGATGTCGATGCTGAGCGAGCTCGGTCCGGGGCGCCAGCCGGCCTTGCGCTCGAATTCGATCGTCAGCCGCAATTCGGAAATGCGCCGCGTCGACTCGGGCCAGTGGCGGTCGGCGGCGGTCAGCGCTGCGAGATGATCCTCGTAGGCAAAGCGCGGTACGGCGTCGTTCGGCTGCGGCTCGAGACGGGCGCCGGTGAGCCGTTTCTCCGCGATGAGCCGAAAGACCGGTAGCGTGTTGCGGCGGCCCTCAGCCGCCAGTTTGGCCGCGCGCGTCAGCTGATGGATCAGAGCGGTGATGAAAATCGTCTTGCCGGCGCGCGAGAGGCCGGTGACACCGAGGCGCAGGCCTGAACCGGTGACGAAATCGGCAAAACTGCGCGCGGCAATACCGGTTTCGAAAATCAGGTCCGACAGATTGGGCAAGGCGGGGCTCGGCAGGGTCCCGCCCATGTAAGCATGTGCGACGCTGTTTCAAACCGGCGGGTTAGGGAAGCACGTCTTCCCTCACCTCCCTGCCGGGAGCGCGCACTTACATTGTGCACCACAACATGCCCTTCGCCGGTGTAGAGAAGGCGGTCGGTCGCGTCTCATCCCGCCGTTGTTTTGCCCGCTTGTTCTAACTACGATTCGGCGCAGGGGGTCGGTGAATCGGCGTGAAAACCCTCCAAGGCGAAGCACCTCAGCTTGGCACGAGCGCCGCAAGCCGGCCGCAAAAGCTCGTTGCCGCCGCGATCTCCGTTGTTTTTGGTCTCATCACGCTGCTCCTCTGGTCGCGTGCCGCTTCGCCCCTGCAGCGGATGCCCGGCTTTGTTGCGAGCTATGAGACGGCGCTGATTCTTTGTTACGTCCTCACCGCACGCATCTTCTTCGGCCAATTCCGGCGCACCGGCGCGATCACGGTCCTGTCCTTTGCCGCCGGAGCGCTTTATTCCGCCGCGATCGTTCTCGCCCAAATGCTGGCATTTCCAAACATCTTTTCAAACGAGCCGCTGCTCGGCGACGGAACGAACACGATCATTTGGCTCTGGGTCCTCTGGCATGTCGGGCTACCGCTCTCCGCACTCGTGCCGGCTTATTTTGCGGGTGACGGTCTTGCGCCGGCAGTAAAGCTGGAGAATGCGCGCAGAGTCGCCAAAATCGGCGTCGCGCTGACGATCCTGTGCGTAATCCTCATAACCTGGGTGGTGGGCGAGCATGCTTCGCTGCTGCCGAAACTCGCCAATGGCGACAATTATCGCGCGCTCATTACGAGCGGAATCGGCCCTGCCGTCGCGACGTTCATCGCGCTCGTTGTGCTTTTCTTGTGCGTCAGAACGCGCTTGCGCACGATTTTTCAGCTTTGGCTATGCGTCGCGCTGGCCCTGCTCTTCTTTGATTGCATCATCACGCTTGCGGGCTCCAGCCGCGGCACGATCGGCTGGCTTACCGGTCGCCTCGAGGCGTTAGCGGCAAGTTTCGTGATTTTGGCTGTCTATGCGCGTGAGCTCGAACGGCTGTTGAACCGCGTTCGCGCGATGGCTTCGGAGGCGCAGCAACGCGGGTTGGAGTTGGATCAAGCCCGCGAAAAGCTCGCCAACGCTTTGCAGGCCGCCGAGATGGCGGAATGGCAAATGGATCTCAAAAGCGGCGTCGTTCAGCGCGGCGAGCGGCACGACCGGATTTACGGCTATGACAAGCTGCTGCCGGCATTCACCCGCGAAACATTTTTCAAGCATCTGCTCCCGGCGGACATGCCGCAGGTCGAAGGCGCTTTCGAAAGGGCGCGAACGACGGGATTATTGGAGCTGCGGTGCCGGATTAAACGCGCCAAGGACAAGGCTGTGCGCTGGATCGTGCTGCGTGGCCGCGCCTATCCCGATGAAGATGGCCGGTTCCGTACGATGAGCGGCGTGATCATGGACGTGACCGATCGGCACGAAATCGAGGAGCGTCTGAACCAGGCACAAAAGATGGAGGCGATCGGCCAGCTTACTGGTGGGGTAGCACACGACTTCAATAATCTGCTGACGGCGATCGTCGGCAATCTCGATATGATTTCGCGCGCGCCCCACGAGAAGGATCGAGTCGAAAGGTTGGCGCGTACCGCCTTGCAGGCGGCGAGCCGCGGCGGCGAGCTGACACAAAAGCTGCTTACCTTTGCTCGCAAGCAGGTCGTTCAGCCGGAGACGGTCAATCCGAACCATCTTCTCACCGACTTTCGTGAATTGTTGCGGCGCGCGGTCGGCGAAACGATCGAACTCGAGATCGAGCTCGATCCGACGCTCGATCCCGTGCGGCTCGACCCAGCCCAGTTCCAGAGTGCCGTCCTCAATCTTTGCGTCAACGCGCGTGACGCCATGCCCGATGGCGGCAAATTGAAGATCAGCACGCGCAACATCCGCATTGGCGAAGAGAGTAGCGCCTATCCGGATGCGCGCCCCGGAGCCTATGTCGTCGTCGGCATCTCGGATTCGGGCGCCGGTATGGAGGAGGGCACATTGGCGCGCGCCTTCGAGCCGTTCTTCACGACGAAAGACGTGGGCAGCGGTACCGGATTGGGATTGAGCCAAGTCTATGGCTTCTGTCGCCAGTCAGGGGGCTTTGCCCGGATCACCAGTGCCGTCGGGCAGGGCACGAATGTCGAGATGTATCTGCCGCGCTCGACCGACAGGCCGGAGCGGGCCACGGGGGGATTGACACTACCGCTGCGGCGTGCCGCCGAAGGCGAGGTTATCCTGGTCGTAGAGGATGAGCCGGCGGTGCTCGAAATGGCGGTCGAGAGCCTCAGCGACTTGGGTTACCAGACACTGACGGCGGAGGATGCCCCCTCCGCGCTTTCGATTCTGCGCTCGAATGCGCGCATCGACATGCTGTTTTCCGATGTCGTCATGCCCGGCGGGATGAACGGCGTTCAGCTGAGCGTCGAGGCGAAGCGCTTGCGGCCCGATCTGAAAGTGCTCCTAAGCTCCGGCTATACAGGCGCCGTTCTCGGCAATTCCGGCGTTCCCGAGGACATGCCAATCTTGAGCAAGCCCTACCGGCGCGAGGAGCTGGCAACGAAGCTGCGGATGGTGTTAAGCCGCGAGTAGCCGCGTTCTATCCCACTAAAGAACGAGGATCGGGCCGAGACAGAAGAATAGGTTGTGCTACCCTCCCGCTCATGGGCCGGGCGCCGCTCGCGGCGGCATGAAGAGCCACGAAAGGGGAGGAACGAATGCGCCATCGGCGTTCGCTTGGAATCTTGGGGCTGGCCTTTGCCGGCGCGCTGCTTGCTGCGCCTGTTCAGGCCGAAGAGCCGAAACACGGCGGCATCCTCAGGATTTATCATCGCGATAGTCCGGCAAGCGCCTCGATCCTCGAGGAATCGACCTTCTCAACCAACATTCCGTTCATGGGCGTGTACAACAATCTCGTCCTATACGATCAGCACAAGCCGCAGAATTCAATCGACACGATCGTTCCTGAGCTCGCCGAGAGCTGGTCGCTCAATGACGATAAGACGAAGCTGACCTTCAAGCTCCGCTCCGGGGTGAAATGGCACGACGGCAAACCGTTTACCGCGGCGGACGTGAAATGCACGTTCGATCTCTTGATGGGGAAGAGCAAGGACAAGCTCCGCAAGAATCCCCGCGAAACTTGGTACAACAATGTCGCCGACGTGACGACGAACGGCGACAACGAGGCGACCTTCAACTTGAAACGGCCGCAGCCCTCGTTCATCGCGCTGCTCGCCTCCGGGTATTCGCCGATCTATCCCTGTCATGTCTCGACGCGCGACATGCGTGTGAAGCCGATCGGCACCGGGCCGTTCAAATTCGTCGAATTCAGGCAGAACGAGTCGATAAAGATCTCGCGCAATCCCGACTACTGGAAAAAAGGGTTTCCCTATCTCGACGGGATCGAGTTTACCATCATTCCGAACCGCTCGACGGCGATCCTCGCCTTCATCGCGGGAAAATTCGACATGACCTTCCCGACCGAGGTGACGATCCCGCTTCTGAAGGACATAAGGACACAGGCGCCGGACGCGATCTGCAAGGTCGCGCCGATCAATGTCAGCACGAACATCATCGTCAATCGCGACGTGGCGCCATTCGACAATGCGGACTTGCGGCTGGCCGTGGCTTACGCGCTCGATCGCAAAGCGTTCATCGACATTCTCGCCGAGGGGCACGCGGATATCGGCGCCTCCATGCTGCCGCCGCCCGAGGGCGTGTGGGGCATGCCGCCGGACTTGCTCGCGACCCTGCCGGGCTACGGGCCGGACGTGAAGGCCAATCGTGCCAAAGCGCGGGAGATCATGGAGAAGCTCGGCTATGGGCCGCAGAAGCACCTCGCGCTAAAGGTCTCGACGCGCAATATCGCGACCTACCGCGACCCGGCGGTGATCCTCATCGATCAGCTGAAGGACATCTATATCGACGCCGAGCTCGATCCCGTCGAGACGTCGGTCTGGCACGCCAAGGCGAGCCGCAAGGATTACATCCTCGGCTTGAACTTGACCGGAAACGCGGTCGACGACCCCGACCAGAATTTCTACGAGAATTACGCCTGCGGCTCCGAGCGCAATTTCACCGGCTATTGCAACAAGGAGCTCGACGCCCTCTTCGACAAGCAGTCGCAGGAGACCAATGTCGAGGCGCGCAAGAAGCTGGTTTGGGAGGTTGAGAAGAAGCTTGTTGAGGACGTCGCGCGGCCGATCATCATGCACCCCCGGCAAGGAACTTGTTGGCGCCCAACGGTGAAGAATTACACCGTCATGGTGAACAGCTCCTACAACGGATACCGGTTCGAGGATGTCTGGCTCGACAAGTGAGTCGGCGTTTCGCACGCGGGTGAGGACGAAGCGCTGTGGTCTCTTACTTCGTGCGGCGGCTCACGTTGATGCTGGTGACGCTCTTCGGCATCTCCATCATCATCTTCCTCCTCCTCCGCGTCGTACCAGGCAACATCGTCGACATCCTCTTCGACTCGGCCGGCATGGTGAACCCGGCGGAGAAGGCGAAGATCGAGCGTGAGCTTGGCTTGGACAGGCCGATCCCGGTCCAGTACCTTTCCTGGATCGGCGGCATTGCCCAGGGCGATCTCGGCTATTCCTACGTCTCCGAGAAGCCGGCGATCGAGGAGATCGCGCCGCGCATTCCGGTGACGGCGAAACTCGCCCTCATGGCCCTCATCTTCTCGATCGCGATCGGCATTCCGCTTGGCGTGATCAGCGCGGTCAAGCAGAATTCCGGCGTCGATTATTTCCTGCGGGTGCTCAGCCTCACCGGGCTGTCGGTGCCCGCCTTCTGGCTCGGGCTCCTCATCCTGATGGTCTTTGTCGCCCGCTTCGGCACGATTCCGATCTACACCGAACCGACGAAAAACCTGTGGGAGGAGCTGCTCCTCTATACCGTGCCGGCCGCCGCCGTCGGCTTCCGTTCCTCGGCGCTGATCATGCGGCTGACGCGCTCCTCGATGCTTGAAGTGCTGCGCCAGGATTTTATCCGCACCGCGCGCGCCAAGGGCGCCTCGGCACAGAGCGTCAATTACAATCACGCGCTGCGCAACGCATTGCTGCCGGTCGTCACTATCGTCGGCATCGAAGCCGCGTTTCTGATCGGCGGGCTCATCGTCACCGAAACCGTGTTCAACATTCCCGGCGTCGCGCGCTTTCTCGTCGAGGCGATCCGCACGCGAGATTATCCGATCGTGCAGAATCTTGTCATGTTCATCGCCATCGTTGTCGTCGCGGTGAATTTCTTCGTCGATCTCGCCTATGCCGCGCTCGACCCACGCATCAAATATGCGGAGTAGACTGGCGTGGCGTTGAGCGAGCCTCATGCCGAGATCGCCGAGCCGTTTGGCGTCGAGCTGAAGCGGGCGGGGCTCGGCGCCACCGGATGGCGCGGCGGCATCGGTCATTTCGCCCGGCGCTATCCGCTCGGCGCCGCCGGCGCGATCATTATGGCATTGCTCGTATTCGGCGCATTGTTTGCCGATCTCATCACCTTCCACGATCCGCTGCAGACCGACGCGCCGCTGTCGCTTGCACCGCCGACAGCCGCGCATTGGATGGGCTCCGATTTCATGGGCCGCGACATCTACAGCCGCATCGTCTACGGCGCGCGCATCTCGCTAGCGGTCGGCATCGGCTCGACTCTGCTCGGCTGCATTTTCGGCGTCGCGATCGGTCTCGGTTCCGGCTATCTCGGCGGCTGGGTCGATCTCATCGCGCAGCGCGTCATCGATATTCTGCAGGCGCTTCCCTTGCTTGTCCTAGCGCTGGTGATGGCGGCAGCGCTCGGTCCCTCGCTGCGCAACACGATCATCGCGATTGCCATACCGCTCATCCCGTCCGTCGCACGTGTCATCCGCTCCAATACGCTGGCGCTGCGCGAATTGCCGTTCGTCGAGGCGGCGCGGGCGATCGGCATGAGCGAATTTCGCATTGCCGTGCGCCACGTTCTGCCGAACACGCTGGCGCCGGTGATCGTGCTGGCGACAGCGCAACTCGGTGCCGCGATCCTCACGGAAGCATCGCTGTCCTTCCTCGGCCTCGGCATCCCGGAGCCCTATCCGTCCTGGGGGCGCATGCTGTCGGAATCGGCGGCGGAATATGTGCGCACTGCCCCTTGGCTCGTCATCTTTCCCGGTCTTGCCATCAGCCTCACCGTGTTTGGTACGAACCTGCTCGGCGACGCGCTCCGCGACTTGCTCGATCCGAGGCAGCGAAGCTGATGGCTTTGGCTGACATCGGCGAGCCGCAGGCAATGAAAGCGGACGCCGCCGCGCCCGTGCTCAGCGTGCACGATCTCAGCACCGTGTTCTTCACCGGGCGCGGTTTGATCAAAGCGGTCGACGCCGTCTCATTCGATGTCAAGGCGCACGAGACGCTGGCAATCGTCGGCGAATCCGGCTGCGGCAAGAGCATGACCGCGCTCTCGATCATGCGGCTGGTGCCCGATCCGCCCGGCCGCATCGTCGGCGGGCGCGTCATGCTCGGCACTCGCGACCTTGTGCAGCTCGATGAAGGCGAGATGCGCCGCGTGCGCGGCAATGATATCTCCATGATCTTTCAGGAGCCGATGACCTCGCTCAATCCGGTGATGACCATCGGCCGGCAGATCGGCGAGGCGGTGCGGCTGCATGAGGATGCGTCTAAATCCGCCGCTGCGGAAAAAGCGATCGAGATGCTGCGGCTCGTCAAGATTCCCGAGCCGGCGCAGCGCGCACGCGAATATCCGCATCAGCTCTCCGGCGGCATGCGCCAGCGGGCGATGATCGCCATGGCGCTCGCCTGTAATCCAAAAGTGTTGATTGCCGATGAGCCGACGACCGCGCTCGACGTGACGATCCAGGCGCAAATCCTCGACGTCATGCTGTCGATGCAGGAAAGGCTCGGCACATCGATCGTGCTGATCACGCACGACCTCGGCATTGTCGCCGAGACCGCGCAGCGCGTCGTCGTGATGTATGCGGGAAAGAAGGTCGAGGAGGCACCCGTCGAGGCGCTGTTCGAGGAGCCGCTGCATCCCTACACAGTCGGTTTGATGGGCTCGGTGCCGCGCCTGTCATTGGCCGGGGCCGATACTCGGCCGCGCCTGCAGGAAATTCCCGGCAGCGTGCCGTCGCTTGTCGATCTGCCCGAGGGATGCACGTTCGCGCCGCGCTGCGCCTTTGCGACGGATATCTGCCGCGCAGAGTTTCCCCCTTGCGAGGAAAAACGGCCCGGGCATTTCGCCGCCTGCTGGCATTCGGACCGGGTGGGCGAGGCCGCCGCATGAACGCGCCGGTCCTTGAAGTCACCGCGCTGAAGAAGCATTTCCCGGTGCGCAAAGGCCTGCTTCGGCGCAGTGCCGGGACGGTCTTTGCCGTCGACGGCGTCACGTTCAAAGTTGCGCAAGGCGAGACGTTGAGCCTGGTCGGCGAAAGCGGCTGCGGAAAGTCGACCTTGGCGCGCACGGCGATGCGGCTGATCGAGCCGACGAGCGGCACGATCCGCCTTGAAGGCGAAGACGTCACGCATCTTTCTCGCCGCGAGATGCAGCCCTATCGCCGCGAATTGCAGATGATCTTTCAGGATCCCTTCTCGTCGCTTAATCCGCGCATGAAGGCGGGCGACATCGTCGGTGAGCCCTTGAAAGTGCATGGCCTCAGTCGCGGCAAGGAGAAGCAGGCGCGAGTCGCGGAATTGTTCGGCCAGGTGGGGCTGCGCCCGGCGCAGATGCAGAGCTTCCCGCATGAATTCTCGGGTGGCCAGCGCCAGCGCATCAGCATTGCGCGCGCGCTTGCCTTGAGCCCGAAGCTGATCATCGCCGACGAGCCGGTGTCCGCTTTGGATGTCTCGATCCAGGCGCAGGTCATCAATCTCTTGATGGACCTGCAGCAGCAGCGCGGGCTTTCCTATCTTTTTGTCGCGCACGATCTTGCGGTGGTCGAGCATATCAGCCATCGCGTCGCGGTCATGTATCTCGGCAAGATCGTCGAGCAGGCGGATAAGCGTAAAATTTTCGGCAATCCGCTGCATCCCTATACGCAGGCGCTGCTCTCGGCCGTGCCGTTGCCGAACCCGAGGGTGAAGCGGCAAAAGCGCATTCTGCAGGGCGATGTGCCGAGCCCGATGAATCCGCCGCCGGGCTGCCCGTTTCACACGCGCTGCCCGCATGCCTTCGAGCCATGCAAGACGATCGCGCCGGCATTCCGCGAAGTCGCGCCGGGGCATGAGGCGGCGTGCCATTTATATGGGGTGGTGGGAGCGCCGTAGGGTCGTCATTGCGAGGAGTGCAGCGACGTAGCAATCCAGGGGCAAACGCCGGACTGATGAGAATTTACCCCTGGATTGCTTCGCTTCGCTCGCAATGACGGCCGAGCGTTGCGCTTACCGTCCCTAATTCCGATAGCTCGGATCGATCTTATCGAGCTTGCGCAACAAAGCCGGCCATTCCATCACGCCAAACGGGCGACGCACCTGCGGCTGGTAATTCATATATGTCTTCTCGACGATATCGTCCGGCACTTTGTTGAGTTTGACGCCGCAGGCCATCGCAGCGAGCTGCGATTTGCACGACATTTCGAGCCGATGCATGGCATTGAACGCCTCGGCGATCGTGCGGCCCGTCGTTAGCAGGCCGTGATTGCGCAGGATCATCGCATTGTTGTCGCCGAGATTCTTCACGAGCTCCTCCTGCTCGGTAAGGTCGAGCACGACGCCGTGATAATCGTGGTAGCCGATCTTCGCAAAGCGCATCGCCGTTTGCGTCAGCGGCAATAGCCCGCATTCGAGCGAGGCGATCGCCATGCCGGCCCAGGTATGCGTGTGGATCACGCAGGCGACGTCGGGCTTTGCCTCATGCACGGCGGTGTGGATGACGAAGCCGGCGCAGTTGATGCCGTAATCGAGGCCGGGACCGAAATCGGGCTTCGCAAGAATGTTGCCGTCGTGATCGATTTTGATCAGGCTCGACGCGGTGATCTCCTCGTAAAGCATGCCGTAGGCGTTGATCAGGAACGCATTCTCTTCGCCCGGCACGCGCATCGAAATATGGTTGGCGACCATGTCCGACATTTCGTAAAGCGCGACCAGCCGATAGCAGGCGGCGAGATCGACGCGGGCCTGCCATTCCTCAGGCGCGACCTTTCCCTGCAATGAGGGAATCTCGGCCTGGATATTTCGTTCGTGCAGCATGCGTTCCGCCCTGTCTTGATCCGCTTTTGCGGGCAGTTTCCGCCAACTCCGCCGTCTCCGCAACCAAGCTGGCGAATGCGGCCAAGCTCGGCTACAGCATCCGCGTCTCTTAAGCTGAGGGAAGAAAAGCGTGAGTGATTCCCGGTTCCGCGTTCTCGTCACCTCCAGCGAACTGATCCCGAAGGCGGGCGACATGTTGACCGGAATTGGCGCCCAAGTCGACACGATGTCAGGCAAGGCGACGGAGGCGCACCTCATCGAAGCTTTGGCGCAGCCGACGCAGGCGATCGTCATGCGCGGCAATCCACCGATCACCCGCGCCGTGCTGAACGCCGCCGCGCCGCATCTGCGGGTGATTGCCAAGCCTGGCGCCGGCGTCGATTCCGTCGATCTCAAAGCCGCAACCGAGCACGGTATTCCGATCATGACGGCAGGGCATGGCAACGCGCCGGCGGTGGCGGAGATCACGATCGGCTTCATGCTGGCGCTCGGCCGCGACATCGTCCGGCTCGACGCCCGCACGCGCGGCGGCGATTGGCGCCGCGACGATTACAATTCGTCCGAGCTCAGCGGCCGCACGCTCGGCCTCATCGGATTCGGTCGAATCGGGCGGCGCGTCGCCGAGCTCGCCCGCGTCTTCGGCATGCGGGTGTTGGTGTTCACGCGCACGCCGGCGAAGGTGACGCCGGATTTGGGCGAGGCGGCCGAAAAGCTCGAGGCGCTGCTGCGCGACGCGGATTACATCAGCCTGCATTGCCCGCTCAACGAGGCGACACGAGGACTCATCAGCCGAGCGGCCATCGCAGCGATGCGGCCGGGCGCGTTCCTGATCAATACCGGGCGCGGCGCGCTCGTTGACGAGGCGGCGCTTGCCGAGGCGCTGGCGAGCGGACATGTCGCCGGGGCAGCCCTCGATACGCTCTCCGAAGAGCCGCCGCCGCGCGACAATCCGCTCTTGTCCGCGCCGAATTTGATTCTGACACCGCACACAGCGGGGCTCAGCACAGGGGCGGTGCAGCGAACCGGCGCGACGACCGCCGAGAACATCATTGCGGTGCTGACAGGCGGCGACATCGAGCGCGCGAATGTCGCCAATCCGGACGTGCTCGAGCGGCTGAAAACTCGCGTTTAATTGTAAAGCGCGGCTTCGCCTAGCACCGAGGCGCGAAAACGGTTCTTCAAAATGCCGCCTTCGGCGGGCGGCAGCACAAAGGGCAGGGCCTCGGGATCGATCTTCACCTGCGCGAAGATCGGCCCCGCGCCGGAATGCGCTAGATCGCGCAGATTCGTCACCTCGTCCGGCTTGCGGACGATCAGGCTTGTTGCAAAACCAGTGGCTTTGGCGATGCCGGCGAGATCGACGCCGTGCGCGGTGTGCGTCTCCTGCATGCCGGTCTCGCCGAAGCGCTCGTTGTCGAGCACGCAGATCGTGAGATTGCCCGGCTTCTGCACCGCGATGGTCGCGAGCGCGCCGAGCGCCATCAGCATCTCGCCGTCGCCGGTGATGACCAGTATCCGGCGCTTCGGTTGTGCCAGCGCCAGGCCAAGACCGATCATCGCAGCGCTGCCCATCGCGCCCCAGAGCGGGAAAGTGTTGGGGTGATCGCCGGCGGCGGTCACGTCCCAATTCGGCGCGCCGAGACCAGCGATCACGAGGAGGTCGCCGCGCTCGCGCAAAAGCTCGGCGACGACGGCGCGGCGATGCAGGAGGCCGTTCTTCGAGATCATCGGGGCTTCGCCAGCTCATTAAAATTTTTCGCCCCGAGCACGCTCTGGCCGATGAGGACGGCGACCGCGCGGGATGTGTTAAAGGCGAGGTTGGCGGCGCCGAGCACTGCCGGCGCGACGAGATGCGGCTCATCGGCGCGACGCACGATGACGCCCATCGCCTCCAGTGCGGGCTCCGTGCCTTGCCCCATCGGCACCTGCCACGGATTGAACTCGCCCCAATCGCCGCGCATCGTCACCAGCATCAAGAGCGGCAGCTGACAGGTCTGCATCAAGGACAGCATGTTGATGCAATTGCCGACGCCGCTGCTCTGGATCAGGAGCACGCCTTTCTCGCCGCCGAGCCAGGCGCCGGCGAGGAGCGCGACCCCCTCCTCCTCGGTGGTGAGCGTCACGACCCGCTTCTTGGGATCGGCTTCGCAGAGCCGAATCAGCCGGCTGTGGCCGGCATCGGGCACGATGGCGACCTGCCGGACGTCAAGCTCGGTAAGGATGTCGAAAACGGCCTGTAGCCAATCTTGCGGACGGCTCTCGGATAATTTCGTCGCCGCCGCCATCCGCCTCTCCGAACCACCGCCATTCCGGGGTGGTTCGCACAATCCGCCGGGCGTGTGAAGAGAGGCCGGGCTGCCGGGTTTGCTTCCGGCAGCCGCTGGGGTGTGATGGTCAGATACCGGCGGCGGCGATCGTGCTGACGAGGCCGACAACGAAGGCCATGGCGAGCAGAAACTTCGCCGCCAAGAGCGCCATCCTCGATGCGCCTTGCACGGAGACGGGCATGGTCGGCTCAGCCGACCGCAGGCCGCGCTGCGAGGCCGGAGCGGAAGGCGAGGTCTCGAACGCCGGAACGATCAGAAACATGGTCTTGGCTCCCCGAGGGTGAGAACTGGTGTGACGGGGATATAAGCCAGGTTGGAAAAGGGCTGGGTGGGTTTTCACACCCCCCGAGCGGCTACTTCGCGCCCTGCAGATTCTGCACAAGCCGCTGCACGTCGAGAAGGACGATGGCGCCGCGCCGGGTCTCCAGCAGGCCCGCCTTGGCCATTGCTCGCAATTCCTTGGTCACCGTCTCGCGCCGGGTGCCAATGAGCCCCGCCAGATGCGCGTGCGTCGGCGGCGGCGTGATGATGGCGCGCCTCTCGCCGGTGCGGTCTGGCCGCGACATGCGCACCAGTTCCCGCGTCAGCCGGTCGTGAATGCCGAGCGTGGTGAATTCCCGCACCCGGTCGGTGAGCGAGCGGATGTGACGCGTCATTGTGATCAGCGCTTGCTTGGCTACCTGCGGGTGGCTCGTGACGGTCTCGACATAAGTCGACGCGCTCATGCGGGCGATCGTCGCGTCGGTGAGCGCCAGGATGCTGGCCGAGCGCTTGTGCTGATCGATCGCCGCGAGCTCTCCGAACGAGGCGCCTGCCTGAATGTCGCGAAGGATCGTCTCGCGCCCTTCCTCCGTCTGGATCAGGACGCGCACGATGCCGGACGTGAGAAAGAAGACTTCGGTGCTTTCCTCCTGGTAGTCGAGGATCCATTCGCGGGCTTTGGCGCGCCGCCATATGCAGCGCGAATCGAGGAGCTTGATCTCTTCGGGCGTGAGCGAGCGAAACAGCTCGATTTTCGCCAAAGTATCGACGGCCCGGTTCATGTCTTTGCCATGGGGCGATGACGCGGGGGCATCGATGCAGTTCCATTGAAGCCATTGCTCGGCGTCCGCTTCGCGCTTCGCTCCGGCTGGGCTGATGCAATTAGCATAGCAGAAGCCTCTCTTGCTGGCAGTAGGTTGCGTGTTATTTCACGTCTAGAATGTTGCAGTGAACTCCCACAAGTAAAAGACGTCTATGTAAGACACGTGACATCTCAAATTTACAATCGAAGCGGTAACGTGATCCAGCGCGTGATGTTCATTCGAATATCCCGTGGCCACTTCATGGAGACGATGGAGCACCAGCCGAAATTGGCGCAGGCGCTGCTCGGCGCCTTATGTGCACGCCTGCGGGTGCTCACCGATCAGGTCGAGGCGATTGCGCTGTTTCCGCTCGACGCAAGATTGGCGCGGCTGTTTCTGCAGCTGATCAGTGCGACCGGGTCCTCCGGACCGTTCGCCCGGGTACCGGCGAACGTCACGCAAGCGGAGCTGGCGGCGCTCATCGTGGCGAGCCGGTCGAAAGTGAACAAGACGCTCTCCCATTGGCGAGACTCGGGATGGCTCAAAAACGAGCCGGGATATTTTGTGTTGGATGTCAACGCTCTGAAAGACGTGAGCTCGCTCGAGCCGGGCGCCGATGGTGAATGGCAAGAACACGCGATCACATGAATCGAGCGTTTTGGGCAAAGCATCGCTCACTACCAGAGCTGTTCCGCGGGCGAGCCGAAATCCGCCGCCCGCCTGGCGGCCGTGCTTTCGGCACATTCAAGAGGTGAGCAATGCATGAACTGGAATTCTTGCGGGCCAACTTTGCCGACGCGCAAGCGACCGTTCGTGCCTATGACACCAAGTCTCAAATCGTGCTTGCCTCGACGGCATTCTCGTTCAATCCGATCTTCACCACGATCAAGCAGATCGACACCTCTTCCGCGGTCAATCTGCGATTGCGGATCGTCTTCTGCCTGTTCGTGGTCGTTCTCCTGCTTTTCCTGCGCGTCCTCGGACCGGTTTCCTCCAAGCTGAAGGGCCAACAAACCGAAGACATGTTCTTTCTCAAAAACGCCGCGCAATACGATTGCCACAGTTATCGTGAGGCGCTGCAGAAAACCGACCTTTTGACTTCGTACGCCGATCAGGTCTTGAAATTGCACGCAATTCGCGCCGTCAAGCACAACCGGTTTCAGCTGGCGGTTCTCGGACTCGCTTTGTATTTGCTGGCGGTCCTGATCTACGGCGGGCTGATGCCTGTGGGGACAATCATTTCGAGCTGAGGCGGGCGGCGCGCGGCAGAACGAGATTTGCTAATTTCGGTGCTGAATCGCTGCGGCATTTCATACCCGTTTTCGCCGGATCGCATGAACTCTGTGCATCGTCATATGAATTATACACAAGAATGCCCGCAGCTCTTGGCGCAAGTGGTTCGAACTTGCTGTTCTCGCCGATTTGCGCGTGGGATGTGCGAAACACAGCTTGTCCCGCAGTGCAGCAAAGCCATTTTCCCCAGCGATCCCTTGAACCAAAGGAGCTGGATCATGAAACTCTCTCTCGCACTTGCCCTTGCCGCCTTCCTCGGCTTCGGCGCCGTCTCCACCGCGTTCGCGCAGGATGCCATGGGCGGCATCACCAGCTCGAACGGCCAGTACACCCGCAGCAGCAGCTACTGAGTCCAATAAGCGAAGACCGCTCTGAAGTCGGGTCGCCTGAGTAATTCTCAGGCGGCCCAACGCGCGCAAGGTCGTCACCTTGCATCCACACCTCCATCATCAGGTTTTCCATGTGGCCCGTTGATTGCTTCGTACTTACCTCGCACCTGAGAGGTCTCGCCATGCCGACGAAAGTTCCACCGCGTCGCGTTCGTCTGTCGGACGAGACTTCTGATTTCTCGCCGTTGCTCGGCTTTGCGGCAGCTCTGTTGGCCCTGCTGGTTGTG
This sequence comes from Beijerinckiaceae bacterium, assembly GCA_036265935.1. Classification (GTDB taxonomy): domain Bacteria; phylum Pseudomonadota; class Alphaproteobacteria; order Rhizobiales; family Beijerinckiaceae; genus JAFASC01. The sequence goes on along the minus strand of DATAOB010000065.1, from coordinate 1,720 downwards.
CTTGCCGAAGCACAGGCGATGAGCCCGCCGGGCGAAGGTCCATTTGCGACGGCGCAGAGCGCGTTTACCGTGCCGTTCTAACCGTGGCCGGCGCGAGCGCCCCTTTAGGGTGTCACTCCTGAATGCGTCTCGCGGCAGGCAAGCTCACCTCGCCTCGGCGAGGCTGTCACTCTCCGTCGCTTGGTCTAGCGCGGCTCGGCAACAAATACTGGAATCCGTCGGGCAGTGCGCTCTTGGTATTTCGCGTAAGGCGGAAATGATGCAACGGCAAGCTCCCAAAGCCTAGATCGCTCCGGCTCGTCCTCTACCTCGCGCACTCGCATCCGTTGCACGACGGTCTCATCGCGAATCTCAACATCTGGATTGACGCGCAGATTGTGCACCCAAGCCGGATTAGTCGGCGCTCCGCCCTGCGACCCGACGAGCACATAGCTGCTCCCGTCCTTAACGCGCATGAGGGGCGTCTTACGGATTGCACCGGTCTTGTTGCCGATGTGGGTCACGATGATGACGGGCAGCCCTGTATCGAGCAGGGTGGTGCCTTTGGTACCACCACTCCCTTCGTAAACCTCAACCTGCTTACGCACCCAGTCTTCGGGGCTCGGCACATACTCTGCCATGGGATTCTCCACCGCTCGTTCCTACTGCCTCCGCACGCATTCAACTAGAGATTCCGCCGTATTGGTACGGCTATTAAGCGCTGTTCCTGTCTCGCTGCATGAGGGAGCCCCGGGACGAATATGCTTCAAGCAATAAGTTTGTGCCCAGGGGCGGACTGCCCGAATCAAACGAAAACAAGGGCTTAGTACTGAGTGGGGCATTCGGAACCTACACTGAATTACACAGTTTTTCGGCGGCGCTGTCCCACGGTCGGCATCTTTTACAGCACGACATTTGGCAGAGCGCCAAATCCGTCCTGCAGAGGGATCATTCTGAAGCGGGCCTATCCGTTCCACTGGCTCAAAACGTCAAAACCAAAAGCTCACATCGCCTCCTGTTTTCTTGCAAGCAAATCAACGCTTTATCCGATCCAAATAGTCGGCGCCCAAGCAGAACACACTTACTTAGTTCAGGACACCCTCAGGATCAGGGGGTGAACCTATGACGAACGTGCGCCGTTCGAAGAAGGGGCTCAACACCAATCAGGTGAAGGAACTGAATTACGCGTGGCAGCACGCCACGAATATCGGGCGACCGTTGAATGCCTTCATTACGATCCGGCCCATCGACATCGACAGCACCCCCCCGACCGAGCGGTGTCGCCTATTCGCCGCGGTCCGCAACAAGCTCGGGGTTTATGCCCGCCTCCGGAGGTTCGAGCCGATGTTCATTTGGTCGCGGCGGCGCGCAGTCATTTTGACGTGCGCTCTTCTGGAACTTCTCCCTATTTCATTATCTAGGGTTGTGAACGCGCGGCCGCACAGCTTTCTACGTCAGCAGCACGAAGCTCGACCTCGTTCCAGTTTGGAAGCGATCCGCGCGCGATTAGAGTTGGATGACGCTCGCCGCAATTTCGAGCGCCGCGCGCGCCACTTCTCCTAAAACCTGCGCGATTGCCTCTGGATTGTTGCTACTGTAAGCCGCAGACCAACGTTGCACTACAGCATTTGCCTCTTCCGCTGGACTAGCGAAGGCCGCGACCGGCAGCCAGCAAAACGCGAATAATAGGAGTGCTGTCTTTCTCATTTTCCCCCTCCAAAAGACTTCTATCTCGGAAGCC
>DATAOB010000064.1:0-12807 GCA_036265935.1 Beijerinckiaceae bacterium | reverse complement strand
AGCCTGCTCGCGACACTGAAGTTTTAGCCCGGATCGTGCGCCGGTTCATCGTCGGCAAGAACGACGGCTCTTGATCAGCGCGCGGGCGCGGCAAATCGCCATTTTCCATTGCGAAGGGTGAGGGATGGAGGCGATCGAGCCAAGCCTCACGCCTGAGGTCTTTCTTCCCGCGGACTGGCAGCGCTACCTGCCGCCACGAGCCGTGCGTTCTGCCGCGTCGCGGCTGGGCTTTTCAGCGCTCGTGACGTTCTTCTTGTTCGCTCATGCCGGCCTGATCGCCACCCTCTTGTATGAGGACAAGTTCGGACTGGGGGACTCTGCACAAATGTCGCAAGAGGAGATTCCGGTCGAGGTCGTTGTTCTGGAACCGCCGAGAGAAGAGCCAAAGCAGCCACCGCCTCCCCCGCCCCGGCTGAAGGAGCCGTCCGGGCAAGTGAAGGAGGATTTCGAAAAGCCGGCAACGAGCGCGCCGCGCAAAGCCGCCGAGACGCTCGACACAAAGGGGATCGAGGAGAAGACAGCCGCGCCGCAAGCAACACCAAAACCCCGGGACGGCGAACGCGCGCCCGCAAGCGCGCCACTTACTGCGCCCGCTTCCGCGGCACCGACCATGAAAGCCACGCTCGACGCGTCATCGGATGCGCCGGACGCCGAAGCGATCGGCAAGACCGGACCGGAGAATGATGGCAAGCCCGATGACAAAGATACCAAAGGGGAGCGAAAAGCGCTCACCAAAACCCTGCAGCAGCTGTCGACTACGAGCCTTGCCGATTTCAGTTTCGGCCGCACGACCAAGGCCGCGCCGATCACAGGCGGTTTGGAAGACAATCGTTATCTCGCGAATGTGTTCGCGATGATCATGAGCAAGAAACAATATCCTCGCGGCCTCACTCCATCCCCCACTAAGCGATTTGTGACGATATCCTTCGTTCTCGATGATTCAGGACGTATCGTCTATCAAGCAACGTCGAAATCGAGCGGTGATCCGGCAATCGACCGGGCCGCCGCCGCAGCGGTGAGATCAGGCGCTCCGTATCCGCCCCCACCTTATGGAATGCCGCATAGCCTGATCGCCAATATCGATTTTTGATGCGAGGCGATTCCAGCCTCATCTCAACACCGCCCACCACACCAGTACCGCCGCGATAATCCACCAGGCGATATGGCCCCAGAAAGCGCGGCGCGCCTCGGCGGCGCCGATCGCCTCGATCGAACGCAGAGATATATGGAAGCCGTGCTCCACCATATCGTCGAGCCTTTCCAGAACCCGCTCGGCGCGTTGCAAGGAGTCCGGCAGATTGCCGGTGACGCGCCGCATGATCATCAGGCCGCGGCCCGCATCTTTGACGAATCCGCCCGGCCCGAGATTCTGCTCCATCCAGGTGCGAACCACCGGTTCGGACGTGGACCAGATGTCGAGCCGCGGATCGAGCGAGCGGGCGACGCCTTCGACCACAACCATCGTCTTCTGCAGCATGACGAGCTCGGTGCGCGTCTTCATGTCGAAAAGCGCAGTGATCTCGAAGAGCAGCGTCAACAGTTTGGCCATCGAAATCTGGTCGGCGGTGCGCGAATGGATGGGTTCGCCGATGGCGCGCAGCGCCAGCGCGAAATTCTCGACCGGGTAAGTCGGCGGTACGTAGCCCGCCTCGTAATGCACTTCTGCGACGCGCAGGTAATCGCGGGTGATGAAGCCGTAGAGGATTTCGGCCAAGAACCTCCGCTCTTTGATGCCGAGCCGCCCCATGATGCCGAAATCGACGGCGACGAGCCGCCCGTCGCGATCGGCAAAAAGGTTGCCCTGGTGCATGTCGGCATGGAAGAAGCCGTCGCGTAGCGCATGGCGCAAAAACGATTGCAGCACGGCGCGGCCGAGCGCCGGCAGATCGTGTCCCGCCGCTTCAAGACGGGGAATGTCGGAGAGCGGGATGCCCTCGATCCATTCGAGGGTGAGGACTTCGCGCGCGGTGCGGTCCCAATCGACGCGCGGCACATGGAAGTCGGTATCCTCCGCCGTCCGCTCGGCGAATTCGGAGGCCGCCGCCGCTTCGAGCCGGAAATCCATCTCCATCCGCACCGAGCGGGCGAGCGTGTCGACGACTTCGACCACCTTCAGCCGGCGAGCCTCGGCGAAATAGCGTTCGGCGAGCCGCGCGGCGAAATACATGTCGGAAAGGTCGCGGCGGAAGCGCCGCTCGATCCCCGGCCGGAGGATTTTGACTGCGACCTCGCGCTCGCCTTGGGGGTAGACCGCGCGGGCGCGGTGCACCTGCGCGATCGAGGCGGCGGCAACCGGCTCGCCGAATTCGGTGAAGACGAAGTTGAGAGGCATGCCGAATGCGGCTTCGACCGCGGCAACGGCCCGCTCGCGCGGGAACGGCTCCATGCGGTCCTGCAGGGCCTCCAGTGCGCGAGCTACCTGCGGCCCGACGACATCCGGCCGGGTCGCCAGGAATTGTCCGAGCTTCACATAGGAGGGGCCGAGTCGGGCAATCGCGACCGCGATGCGCTCGACACCGCCACCCCTCCCACGGCGGTTGACCAGCCGGGCGAGGAAGATCGGCACGCGCGCCGGCGGCGGCAGGGCGGCGGGGTCGACATCGGCGAAGACGCCTTCGCGCGCCAGGAGAAAACCCGCCCGGGCAAGCCTGATCGAATGGCCGATGGCAAAAAACATCCGGCCTCAGAGCTTCCAGGCGGTGTGGATGGCGACAATCCCGCCGGATAGCCGTTGGTAGGCGGCCCGCTGCAGCCCGGCGGCGGCGATCATGTCGCGGAAGCGGTCGGCATGCGGAAAGCGCCGAATCGATTCGACGAGGTAACGGTAGGCGTCGCCATCGCCGGTCACCACCTTGCCGAGCGCGGGGATGGCGGTGAAGGAATAAGCCTCGTAGACCCGGTCGAGCAGCGGCACGTCGACGTCGGAAAATTCCAGGCACAAAAACCGGGCGCCGTGCTTCAAAACGCGGCGCGCCTCGGCAAGCGCGCGATCGATTCGCGGCACGTTGCGAATGCCGAAAGCGATCGTGTAGCAGTCGAAGGAATTGTCCGGGAACGGCAGGTCCTCGGCATTGCCGGTGACGAAGCGAACGCGTTCACCGCCGGGCGTGCGCGCTGCGCGCTCCTCGCCAATGCGCAGCATTTCCTCGCTTATATCGGCGACCGTCACCTCGGTTTGCGGGCCGCCGCCCGCCGCCGCGACGCGGAAGGCGATGTCGCCGGTGCCGCCGGCGACATCGAGATGCTTGAATGGCCGATGCCGCGACGGCCGCACCATGCCGACAAAAGTGCGTTTCCACAGCCGGTGCATGCCTCCCGACATGAGGTCGTTCATCAGGTCATAACGCGCTGCAACATTGCCGAAAACGCTGTTAACCAAGTGCTGTTTTTCGGCGAGCGGCACCCGCGCATTGCCGAAATGCGTCTCTTCGCCTGACCCCGATTCGTGCTGCGACACGTGACACCTGCCTCAATTTAGTCGCGAAGCTTACCGCGCGGGCACAGATATGGCTATTTCGAAGGTATACCAGCGCCCGCTATGACCGCCGCGCCACAGGTGGCAAAGAATCTGCAAGGCGCGATTGTGTGTCGCGTTGCATGTCGCTATAAGGCGGCCGTTCGACGAGGAGAGGGCTCGTTACGGATGGCTGCCAATGGTGAGAACGGTTATAAACCGTTAGAAGGCGAGACCTTCATGAGCGATCGCCAGCGCGAGTATTTTCGGCGTAAGCTCAATGCATGGAAAGATGAAATACTGCGCGAAAGCCGGGAGACGCTGGCGGCGCTGCAAACCGAAAACGAGAATCATCCGGACCTGGCGGACCGCGCGTCTTCTGAGACCGACCGCGCGATCGAGCTTCGGGCCCGCGATCGCCAGCGAAAGCTGATCTCGAAAATCGAGCAGGCCCTGAGTCGGCTCGACGACGGCACCTACGGCTATTGCGAGGAAACCGGCGAGCCGATCTCGCTGAAGCGGCTCGATGCGCGGCCGATCGCCACGCTGACGATCGAAGCGCAGGAGCGTCACGAGCGGCGCGAACGCGTCTATCGCGACGACTGAAGTCGCGCTCGCGTGGGCTGTCATTCCCGACGGCCTTAAGGCCGATCGGGAATCTATTATGAGCGGCACGACAAAGCCGATCCTGGAGGTGCTCTCCGGCACGCGGCAGCCCATTCCGCCGGTCTGGTTCATGCGCCAGGCGGGTCGCTATCTTCCCGAATACCGCGCGTTGCGCGAACGGGCCGGCAGCTTCTTAAAACTCTGTTTCACGCCGGAGCTTGCGGCAGAGGTCACGCTGCAGCCGGTTCGGCGCTTCGGCTTCGACGCGGCGATTCTGTTCTCGGACATTCTTGTCGTGCCGCACGCGCTCGGGCGTCCTGTGACGTTCGAAGCCGGCGAAGGGCCGCGGCTCGAGCCCCTGGATGACCTGCGGCAGATCAGCGGGCTCGTATCGCAGGCGGACCCAAAGGTTCTTGCGCCCGTCTACGATGCCATCCGGCTGGTAAAGCGCGATTTGCCGACAGGTGTCGCGCTTCTCGGATTTTGCGGCGCGCCGTGGACGGTTGCGACTTACATGATTGCCGGGCGCGGCACGCCCGACCAGGCGCCGGCGCGGATGTTTGCCTACCGCGAGCCGGAGGCTTTTGCCAAATTGGTCGACATCCTTGTCGAGGTCTCCTCGGATTATCTCTTAGCGCAGATCAAAGCCGGGGCCGAAGCGGTGCAGATTTTCGATACATGGGCGGGCGTGCTGCCGCCGCGCGAATTTTTGCGCTGGTGCATCGTGCCGGTACGCAGGATTGTCGAGAACGTGCGCCGTGAAATTCCCGACGCAAAAATCATCGGCTTTCCGCGCGGTGCCGGCGCGTCGCTTCCGAGCTATGTAGAAAAGGTGCGTGTCGATGCGGTGAGCGTCGATTGGGCCGCTGAACCCGCCCTGGTGCGTAAGCATGTGCAAAGCCGGGTTGCCGTGCAAGGCAATCTCGATCCGCTGGTCCTGCTCGCCGGCGGCGAGGCGCTTGACCGCGCCATCGACGAGGTTCTGGCGAACTTTGCTGCCGGGCCGTTCATCTTCAATCTCGGCCACGGCATTTTGCCGGAGACGCCGATCGCGCACGTCGAGCGGACGCTGGCGCGAATTCGTCGATCATGACCAACGTACGCATTCTCAGACTCGCGCACGGCGACGGCCTGCCGCTGCCCTCCTATCAATCCGCCGGCGCTGCCGGCCTCGATCTTCTCGCCGCGTTGCCGGCAAACACGCAGCTCGTTCTGGAGCCGCGCGCGCGTGACCTGGTGCCGACGGGGCTGGTCATCGAGCTTCCCGCCGGCTTCGAGGCGCAGGTGCGGCCGCGCTCCGGCCTCGCGCTCAAACATGGAATCACTGTGCTGAATGCGCCCGGCACCATCGATTCGGATTATCGCGGTGAGGTGAAAGTGCTGCTCATCAATCTCGGCAGCGAGCCGTTCGTCATCGAGCGCGGCATGCGGATCGCGCAACTTGTCATCGCGCCGGTCATTCGCGTGGAACTGCGGGAAAAGAAATCGCTTGCCGGTTCTTCACGCGGCGGCGGCGGGTTCGGTTCAACCGGCCACGATTAGCGACGCATTAGCGGTGGCGCCGCACTTTAAAGCTCGCGCGGACACGGCCATGTCCGCCGTGCCGCGATGCATGGCTGCCGTACTTCTTCCCCGCGGGTCGCGCCGCGCGTTGGCCGCGCATCGGGCCGAATTGCGCCAGGCATTTGTTGTAGGCGTCGGCCTGCTGGATTTTCTCGCAATCGTCGATGCTCGTCTGCGCCGAAACCGGCAGGCTCGCGAATAGCAGAAGGCCGAAAAGGCCGGCGATTCGAAACATCCTCATCCTCTTAAGACCGCGTTCGTTTTTTGCACGACATTGGTGATGATCTTCTGCGACAGGGCTTCGATCTCGGGATCCGTCATGGTCTTGTCGCGCGGCTGCACCGTCACGCTGAGCGCAATCGATTTCTTGCCCTCGCCAATTCCCTGGCCCTCATAGACGTCGAATACCGAGACATCGGTGACAAGGGCGCGATCGGCCGCCTGCGCGGCCTTGATCATATCCGCCGCGCGCACGTCGCGATCGACAATGAAAGCAAAGTCGCGCTCGAGCGGCATCAGGCTTGGCAGATCGAGCGGCGGACGAATTTTTGTTGCGCGCGCCTTAGCCGGCGGCAGCGCGTCTAGAATGATCTCCATCGCAACGTGCGGGCCCTCCGCGTCGAGCGCTTGCAGCACGCTCGGATGCAATTCGCCGAAATGGCCGATGACGCCCTTCGGTCCGAATTGCAGCGTGCCGGATCGGCCGGGATGAAACCAGGCCGGACCGCCGGGCGCGACCCGCAGGCCGCCGCTCGCAATGCCGAGGGCGTCGAGCAGCGCCAGCGCGTCGCCCTTTGCGTCGAAAACATCGGCGTTGGCGTTGCGGTTCGACCAATGGCGGCCGCCGCCGATCCGCCGCGCGCTGCCGGTGCGCAATGCCGTTGCGGCGATTTTCTGATCGCGTTCGGACGCGCCTTTAAAAATCTGGCCGACCTCGAACAGCGCGAGATCGGCAATGCCGCGATCGGCATTGCGTTTGGCCGCAGCGATCAGCCCGGGAAGAAGCGAAGGCCGCATGTCGGACAGATTCGACGCAATCGGATTGGCGAGCGCCGTCTCAGCTCCGCCACCGCCGAACAATTCGGCCTCGGCTTTGGAGACGAACGACCATGTCACCGCTTCGACCAGGCCCTCGGCGGCAAGCGCGCGGCGCGCCATTTGCGTGCGCCGCTGTAACGGCGTCAGCACCGCGACGGCAATCTCGCTCGGCCGCGGCATCACGACAGAGGGCACGCGGTCAACGCCGGCGATGCGGATAATCTCTTCAACGAGATCGGCCTTGCCCTCGATGTCGGAACGCCATGTCGGCGGGGTAATATACGTGCGATTGGCATTACCGGGCGTCGGCAATATTTCGAAACCGAGTTTCTCTAGGATGCGCGCGGCTTCATGCGTCGGGATATCGAGCCCGGTAAGGCGCGCCGTTTCGCTCCAAGGAAATACGATCGCTTCGCGTTTCAGGTCGATCTTGCCGGCGACGATCAGGTTCGAAGGCTCGCCGCCACAAAGATCGAGAACGAGATGCGTCGCGAGTTCGGCGCCCGGCACGCAGAAGGCCGGGTCGACGCCTCGCTCGAAGCGATAGCGCGCATCGGTGTTGATGCCGAGCTTCCTGCCCGTCTCGGCAATGTTGAGCGGATCCCAAAGTGCGGATTCGATCAGGACATCACTCGTCGTCTCATCGCAGCCGGAATGCTCGCCGCCCATGATGCCGGCGATCGATTCGACGCCGCTCTCGTCGGCGATGACAACCATGCTGTCGTCGAGCGCGTAAGTGCGGCCGTCGAGCGCCAGCACTTGTTCGCCTTGTTTGGCGCGGCGCACCGTGAGATTGCCCGCGACCTTCTTCGCATCGAAGACATGCAGCGGCCGGCCGCGATCGAAGGTGATGTAGTTGGTGATGTCGACGAGCGCGTTGATCTGCCGAAGCCCGATCGCGCGCAAGCGCCGCTGCATCCACTCGGGCGATGCGCCATTCTTGACGCCGCGCACCAGGCGCAGCGCGAAAGCCGGGCAGAGATGCTGATCGCCCGGCGTGAAATCGAGCTTCACGTCGACAGGGCAGGGGAAGCGGCCCTCGACGGGCTTGATCTCGCGGTTCTTCAATCGGCCGAGCCCCGCCGCGTCGAGATCGCGCGCGATGCCGACGATGCCGGTCGCATCCGGCCGGTTCGGCGTGAGGGCGATCTCGATCACCGGATCGTCGAGTCCGGCATATTCCGCATACGAAGTGCCGGCCGGCGCGTCCAGCGGCAATTCGATAATGCCTTCGTGATCGTCGGAGATTTCGAGCTCGGCGGCCGAAACCAGCATGCCGTTCGATTCGACGCCGCGGATCACGCCCGCGGTTAGAGTTAAGTTCTTGCCGGGAACGTAGGTCCCGACCGGCGAGAACACGCCAATCATCCCGGTGCGCGCGTTGGGCGCTCCGCAGACGACCTGAACCGGCGTGCCGGAGCCCGGATCGACCAAGCAGACGCGCAGGCGGTCGGCATTCGGGTGCTGCTTTGCTTCCAGAACGCGCGCGACGACGAAGCCTTTGAGCTTCTCGGCCGGATTTTCGACGCGCTCGACCTCGAGCCCCATGCGCGTCAGCGTCTCGCAAATTTCACTCAGCGAGGCGTCGGTCTCAATATGGTCCTTGAGCCAGGCGAGGGTGAATTTCATTGCGGTTTCGCGTATCCTTCACCGGGCGGAGGCTTCGCGCCGGGCGCCTTTTGCCCACGCAGCATGCTTGCCACGCTGATGTCCTCGTCGAGCTCCGGCCAGTGGACACCTAGCGGACTAAGTTCCACGATAGAGCGCTGCGCAGCGCTGGCCTTGAAGAGGCGTGGATACCACCACAACGGTGTCTGTACCCTGCGACCATCCGCGAGCGTAACCGTCAAGTTCCATTCGTCGCACAAAACGGCGACGGGCCGACTGTCCTCAATCTCGATCTGCAAAGTAGTCATTCCACGCCCTCAGAAACTGTTCGCGGTCCTCACGCGTCTTTGCAAGGATCTCATTTAACTCGCGTGCAGAAAAGCCGATGTTGACTGCCACTCGCGTATCGTGAAGCCACACTTTGGCCTCGTGTCCGTCTCTGCCCACGTGAACATGCGACGGCTCCCATCCATCGGCCGAATAGAAATAGAACCGATAGCCTTTCTACCGTAGTACGGTCGGCATCTCACGCGCTGAGCCCGCCGGCGAGCGTCGGCATGTCGAGCGGCCGGAAACCGTAGTGCTTCAGCCAACGCACGTCCGCTTCGAAGAATTGTCGCAAATCCGGCATGCCGTATTTCAGCATCGCAATGCGGTCGATGCCCATGCCCCAGGCGAAGCCCTGATATTGCTCGGGATCGAGCCCACAATTTTTCAGCACGTTCGGATGAACCATGCCGCAACCCAAAATCTCCAGCCAATCCTCGCCTTCGCCGAAGCGGATTTCGCCGCGCTCGCGCCGGCATTGAATGTCGACTTCCATCGAAGGTTCCGTGAAGGGGAAGAACGATGGGCGGAAGCGCATCTTCACGCTAGGCACTTCGAAGAAGGCCTTGCAGAACTCCTCGAGTATCCACTTCAAATGCCCGAGATGGGCGCTGCGGTCGATGACGAGGCCCTCAACCTGATGGAATTGCGGCGTGTGGGTCTGGTCCGAATCGACGCGATAGGTGCGGCCGGGGCAGATAACGCGGATCGGCGGCTGTTGCGACAGCATCGTGCGCACCTGCACCGGACTCGTATGCGTGCGCAGGAGCTTGCGCTCGCCGCTCGCATCCGGCGCGAGGAAGAACGTGTCGTGCATGTCGCGCGCCGGATGGCCGACGGGGAAATTCAGCTTGGTGAAATTGTAATCGTCGCTCTCGATGTCCGGCCCTTCGGCGATGGAAAACCCCATATCGGCGAAAATCACCGTGAGCTCTTCCGTCACCTGGCTGATCGGATGAATGCGTCCGAGTTGCAAGCCGCTGGGGCGAACCGGCAGCGTGACGTCCACTGTCTCGGTCGCAAGGCGCGTCGCGAGCGCCGCCTGTTTCAGTTCGGTCCGCCGCCGCGCAATGGCGTCGGTGACCTTGTCTTTCAGCGCGTTGATCTCGACGCCCCGCGTGCGCCGTTCGTCCGGCGACATTTTGCCAAGCGTTGCCAGCATCGCCGAGATGCTGCCTTTTTTGCCGAGCGCGCCGATGCGCACGGCTTCGAGCGCCGCCTCGTCCTGCGCACCGGCAATCGCGGCTAGTACCTGCGCTTCGAGCCGATCGTTTTCGGCCAAGAGATCGGTGCTCATGCCGCCTGATCTCTAAGGAAAGGCAGGTCGGTGTCGCCGGGACGGATGCCCGCCTGGGTCAGCATGCAGTGAACCTGGCCGCGATGATGCGTCTGATGATTGAAGACATGCGTGATCAGCAGCCATTTCGGCTTGGTCAGATCGCGCTTCGCCGCGCCGGAATAATAGGTGAAATCGCCGGCAAGCGCGATGTCGTCGATTTCGTCGCCCCATTCGATGATGCGTTCATCGAAGGCAACGCGATCGCGCTTCAACTCATCCCAATTCGCACGCAGGCTCGACGATTCCGGAATGCCGGCTTTCGGCCGCGGCGTTCCCCAGAAGCGCGACATCCAAATCTCGTCGGCCCAAAGCAGATGATTGAGCGTGCCGTGAATCGAGCCCAAGAAGGCGCCACGCTCCTGCCGCCGCGCCTCGTCCGTGAGCCGATCGGCGCAGGAATAGAGATTGTCGTTCTGCCAGCGATTATAGCGCGCCATGCACTTCACATAGCCGGTCCCGATCATGAGGTTCTTCGTTCCAATGAGGCGCGGCTCCAGAGCCCAATTATTTCGTTTTACTGAATTGCCGTTGGGCCAAATGACGTCCAAACCGAACTGATCCTCGCCGGTGAAACTCGCGTTTGGCTTATAGGTGACAAGGACACCTGGAAACTTGCGGCCATTGCATTGCACGCGCTTATCTGTCGCCGGAAGGCGCAGACGGGGAAATCCAGATAGTCGCTCAACGTGAGCACCCCATTCACCGGCTCCATCGGGGTACGTACCGAGACCTTTCCGACTTGTGAGCAATCGTCGCGGATGGTGGCCGTGTAAAAGCCGGCGCGAAGCTCGCCACCCTCGGCAACAGCAAGGTTTTCCGCCGTTACGCTGCCGGTTGTCCAGACGCGAACTCCCGGCCGCTGCGGTTGACACGCTGCTAACAACAAAGCCAATCCAAGGATTGCGAGAACCTGTTTCACTTCGTCCCCCGGCGAAGCCCGCCCAGCTGCAGCAACTAAGCCGCTTTGCCGAGCAGTGCGGTCTTCACCTTATCGACGATCGCCTTGAACGCCTCCGGCTCGCGGATCGCAAGCTCGGAGAGAACCTTGCGGTCGATCTCGACGCCGGCTTTGGCGAGCCCGTCGATAAAGCGCGAATAGGTGAGCCCGAATTCGCGTACCGCGGCATTGAGGCGCTGAATCCACAATGCCCTGAAGACGCGCTTCTTGGTTTTGCGGTCGCGTGTCGCATATTGCATCGAGCGATCGACGGCGGCCTTGGCGGCGCGGATCGTATTCTTGCGACGGCCGTAGAAACCCTTCGCCTGTTTCAGTGTCTTCTTGTGCTTGGCGTGTGCTGTGACGCCGCGTTTGACGCGTGCCATTTAAAATCTCCTAAGATCGGTAAGGTTGGACGTCAGTCGTTCGGCAGAAAATACTTCTTCACATTATCGCCGTCGCTCTTGAAGAGCACGTTCGTGCCGCGAAGGTTGCGGATCTGCTTCTTCGTCCGTTTGATCATGCCGTGACGCTTGCCGCGCTGGGCATAGAGGACCTTGCCTGTCCCGGTGATTTTGAAGCGCTTTTTGGCGCCAGATTTGGTCTTCATCTTGGGCATTTTGCTCTCCAATGGGCGCGCGGGCGCCTCTAATGCTGTGCGGTCGATCGAGATCAGACCTGAACGAGCGGAAAAAACCGCCACGGCAGCCCTACCGGCCGGGCGGTTTGGAGGGTCTATAAGCCGGGAGGATGGCCAAAGGCAAGCTTGGCACAGCTTGGGCGCGGCTGGCGCAACCTGTGCCGCAGGCGCGAATTATCGGGAGCGGGCGCTCCTGCCCCGGCCTCAAGGACCCCAATGCCCGATACCCCGCCCCCCGGACATACTGGCCCGCACGGGGCGAGCGTCCTGCCGCGCGTCCGCGTCGACAGCTACAATCTCGAGCTCCGCTCCAAGGATGGTTTCATCGGCGACCGCGCGTCGAAGAAGGCATTCGCCGAAATCCTGCAGGACTGGCGCGACCGCTTCGCCCGCATCGACGAGGACCCGTTCGGCGGCCAGACCGAGCTTCCCAAGAAGAAGCTCGACGAGACGCTGCTCAACGGCGATCCCGAAGCCGCCGGCGTCGTCCACGGTGCGATCGAGGATTTCGCCCAGGAATTCGCCTCGGTCACACGGCGGTTCCTGCGCACCAAGGACTGGGCGGACACGCAAAAGATCGCCGTCGGCGGCGGCTTCCGCAACAGCCGCATCGGCGAGGTGGCGATCGGCCGCGCCGCGGTTCTCCTGAAAGCCGACGGCGTCGCGATCGACCTCGTGCCGATCAAGCACCATCCCGACGAAGCGGGTCTCCTCGGCTCGGTGCAGTTGCTGCCGTCCTGGGCTTTATCGGGCCATGACGGCCTGCTCGCCGTCGATATCGGCGGCACCAACATCCGCGTCGGCATCGTGCTGACGCAATTGGCGAAGGCGAGCGATCTTTCCGCCGGCAAAGTATGGAAGAGCGAGCTCTGGCGCCATGTCAATGATTCACCGTCGCGCGACGAAGCCGTCGCGCGCCTCAACAAAATGCTGCAAAAGCTGCTCGACGCGGCAAAAGACGAAAAGCTGAAAATCGCGCCGGTGATCGGCATCGGCTGTCCCGGCGTCATCGACCCCGATGGAACGCTCGACCGCGGCGGGCAAAATCTGCCGGGCGGCAATTGGGAAGGCGAAAAATTCAACCTGCCGAGCGAAATCGTCAAAACGATCCCGACGATCGGCGATCACGATACGCACGTGATCATGCATAACGATGCGGTCGTGCAGGGCCTGAGCCAGGTGCCGTTCATGACCGACGTCGAGCATTGGGGCGTGCTGACGATCGGCACCGGCCTCGGCAATGCGCGCTTCACCAACATCGCCGCGCGCGATGGCAAGAAGGACGACAAGGACAA
>DATAOB010000063.1:0-39387 GCA_036265935.1 Beijerinckiaceae bacterium | reverse complement strand
GTCTGGCCTGAGGCTTGCAAATCCTGAGCGGTCCCTCCGCCGACAGGAACTGCCAATGTCTCGCTCCTTGCCTTCTCGCGCGTCGTCCTCCCGCTTCAGCCCGGCCGCTCTCGTCACCGATCGTCGCCAATTATTGCTCGGCGCGGGCGGCTCCGCGCTCGCCTTCGCCACCGGGCTGACGCCACAGCGCGCCTTCGCCAAGGAGCTGACCGTCGGCTTCATCTATGTCGGGCCGAAGGACGATTACGGCTACAACCAGGCCCATGCCGAAGGCGCCGCGGCGCTGAAGGGCATGCCCGGGTTGAAACTCATCGAGGAGGAGAAGGTCCCCGAGACGCTCGACGTGCAGAAGACGATGGAGAGCATGATCGAGCTCGATGGCGCGACGCTCCTGTTCCCGACGAGCTTCGGCTATTTCGACCCGCATGTCGTGAAGATGGCGGAGAAATACCGGAACATTCAGTTCCGCCATTGCGGCGGCCTCTGGGATGAGGCGAAGCATCCGAAAAATGCCGGCTCGTATTTCGGTTATATCGGCATGTGCCAGTACTTGAGTGGCATCGCCGCGGCGCATGTGACGAAATCGAAAAAGCTTGGGTTCGTGGCTGCGAAGCCGATCCCGCAAGTCTTGATGAACATCAATTCTTTCGAGCTCGGCGCGAAGTCGGTGAATCCCGACATCGTCACGCAGGTGATCTTCACCGGCGATTGGTCGATGCCGGTGAAGGAGGCGGAGGCGACTAACAGCCTTGTCGATAGTGGTGTCGACGTTGTCACCTGCCATGTCGATGGACCGAAGGTCGTGGTTGAGACGGCGGAGCGGCGCGGCATCTATGTCTGCGGCTATCACGCCAACCAGGCGAAGCTCGCGCCGAAGGGCTATCTCACGGGCGCCGAATGGAATTGGGCGACGGTGTACAAGATCTTTGCGGAGAAGGCGCTGAAGGGCGAGCCGTTGCCGAATTTCGTGCGCGGCGGATTGGCGGAAGATTTCGTCAAGATGTCGCCATTCGGGCCGGCGGTGCCCGAGGCTGCGCGGAAACAGGTGGATGCCGTTAAAGCGGAAATGATGAAGGGCGGTTTTCCCGTCATCAAGGGACCGCTCAAGGACAACAAAGGAAATCAGGTTGCGAGCGCAGGCCAGGCCTATCCCGAAACCGCGATCGAGCTTGAGAAGATGAATTACCTCGTCGAGGGAGTGATCGGCGCGCTCGCGTAACGGCGTGACAAGCATTTCGCTTCCGCGCGAACTAACCGCAGCCGCGCGCGCGGTGGAGAGAGGCCGCGATCAAAGCTATTGGCTGCGCAAGCGCCTTGAGAGCGCGCTCGTTCCGCTGTTTGCGCTCCTCATTGCGGCGGCGGCGTTCTCGCTGTTTCTGATCTGCCTCGGAAAATCGCCCGGCGATTTCTTTGCGCTGGTCTGGCGCGGCGCCTTCGGCAGCGCGTTCTCACTCCAGAACACGCTGCAGCGCGCCGCGCCTTTGCTTTTCACCGCGCTGTGCGTGGCGCTGCCGGCGCAGCTCGGGCTCGTTGTCATCGGCGGCGAGGGTGCGGTCGTGCTCGGCGGCCTGGCCGCGGCGGCAATCGCCCCGTTCGTCTCGGCGCTGCCGCCCGTTGGCGTGCAGGTCATGATGGCGATTGCCGGCTGCGCGGTGGGCGCATTGTGGATCGGTCTGGTCGGCCTCATGCGTGCCCGCCGCGGCCTGAACGAGACGATCGTCAGCCTGCTCATGGCCTATGTCGCCATCGCCATCTTCAATCATCTCGTCGAAGGCCCCTTGCGCGATCCGGCAAGCCTCAACAAACCTTCGACCCGCGACATCGGCGAGATCAACATGCTCGGCCACTTGCCTGGAACCGACGTGCACCCGGGCCTGCTCATAGGCATCCTCGCCTGCATCTTTTTCTACGTCCTGATCTACCGCACCTCCTTCGGCTTCGCCTGCCGCGTCACCGGCGGCAATCTGCGCGCCGCGCAATTGCAGGGGCTGCCCGTTGCGTGGCTGATCGTCATTGCCTGCGGGCTCGGCGGCGCCTGCGCCGGGCTTGCCGGTACGATCGAAGTCGCCGCCGTGCACGGCAAGGCCAATGCCTCGCTTGCCGCCGGTTACGGTTATGCCGGCATTCTCATCGCTTTCCTGGCGCGGCAGAACCCGCTCGCTATCATCCCGATGTCGCTGCTGCTCGGCGGCATCACCGCCGCGGGCGGGATCGTGCAACGCCGGATGGGATTGCCCGATGCGACGGTGCTTGTGTTGCAGGGCATGATCTTCATCTCGATCTTGGCGAGCGAGACGCTCTACGGCCGCATCGCCTGGTTCCAGCCGCGCAAGAGCGTGTGATGGCAAGCGGCGCGCTCTCCACCCTCGCAATCGCGACGCTCGCCGGCGCATTGCGCGTGTCGACGCCTTTCCTTTTCGTCAGTCTCGGCGAGTGCCTCACCGAGAAATCCGGCCGCATCAATCTCGGGAACGAAGGCGCGCTCGTCCTCGGCGCGATGAGCGCCTATGCGGCCTCCCATCTCACCGGCAGCCCGTGGCTCGGCGTGCTCGTCGCCGCGATCTGCGGCGGTTTGCTCGGCGCGCTGCATGCCGGCTTATGTAGCCTCACCCGTATTAACGACATCGCGATGGGTATTGCGATCATGCTCGCCGGCACCGGCATCGCCTTCTTTTTCGGCAAGCCATATGTGCAGCCGTCGGCGCCGCTTCTGCCGACAATTCCGCTTGGGCTGTGGTCCGACTCGCCGCAAATCCGCAGCGCGCTCGACGTCAGTCCGCTTTTCTTCATCGGAATCGTCATCGGCATCTTCATGACCTGGGCGTTCCAGAACACGCGCGCCGGCCTGGTCGTACGCATCGTCGGCGACAGCGCCGATGCGGCGCGCGCGATGGGATTGCGCATCAATCTCGTGCGCTTCGCTGCCACCGCGACGGGCAGCGCACTTGCTGGTATTGGCGGCGCCTTCCTGTCGCTCGTTTATCCCGGCAGCTGGAACGAAGGCCTGTCGTCCGGACAAGGCTTGATTGCCGTGGCGCTCGTCGTCTTTGCGCGCTGGGAGCCGCTTGCCTGTATCGGCGCCGCGCTCCTCTTCGGCGCCGCCGGCGCACTTGGCCCCTCGCTGCAGACGGTCGGTGTCAGCCAGGGCTATTATCTCTTCAATGCTGCGCCGTATGTGCTGACGCTCGTCCTCATGTTCTTCGCCGTCGCACCGGGACGGCGGATGCGCGGCGCGCCGGGCGAACTCTCGATCGTGCGATAGGAAAGAAAAATGAATGGTCTCGGAGGACTGAACAAATCGCCGAACGGCGTCGTCATCGGCCTTGTGCAATTGCAACTGCCAATCGTCGCGACAAAGGCCGATCTCACCGAGCAGACGCAGCGCATCGTCGCGATGATCGGCAAGGCGCGCCGCAATCTCGCGACGATGGATCTCGTCGTCTTCCCCGAATATGCGCTGCACGGCCTATCGATGGACATCAATCCGGAGATCATGTGCGACATCGACGGGCCGGAGGTCGCCGCCTTCAAGCAGGCCTGCATCGACAACAAGATTTGGGGCTGCTTCTCCATCATGGAGTTCAACCCTCACGGCAATCCCTACAATTCTGGGATCATCATCGACGACAAGGGGGAGTTGCGCCTCTACTATCGCAAGCTCCATCCCTGGGTGCCGGTCGAGTCGTGGGAGCCGGGCGATCTCGGCGTTCCCGTCATTGACGGCCCGAAAGGGTGTAAGCTCGCGCTGATCATTTGTCATGATGGCATGTTCCCGGAAATGGCGCGCGAATGCGCCTACAAAGGCGCCGAGATCATGCTGCGCACCGCGGGCTATACCGCGCCGATCCGCAATTCGTGGCGGTTCACCAATCAGTCGAACGCCTTCTGCAATCTGATGGTCACCGCCAATGTCTGCATGTGCGGCTCCGACGGCATCTTCGATTCGATGGGCGAAGGCATGATCGTCAATTTCGACGGCACCGTGCTTGCGCACGGGACGAGCGGGCGCGCCGACGAGATCATCACTGCGGAAGTCCGTCCCGATCTCGTGCGCGAAGCGCGCATCCATTGGGGGGTCGAGAACAATATCTATCAGCTCGGCCATCGCGGTTACACGGCCGTTGCCGGCGGCGCACAGGATTGTCCTTATACTTACATGCGCGATCTTGTCGCCGGCCGCTACCGTCTGCCGTGGGAAGACCAAGTCAAAGAGACCGACGGCACGTCCTGCGGTTTTGCGCCGCCGACACGTGCTTACGGCGACACACAAAAGGAGGCGGCGGAATGAATCTCGCGCTCCGTTCTCAGGAACCGGCAATAAACGACCATTATGTCTCCGCCGATCCATACGGCTGGCCGTTCGACGGCGATCTCAGGCCGCAAAACACCGCACTCATCGTCATCGACATGCAGACGGACTTTTGCGGGCCCGGCGGTTATGTCGACAAGATGGGCTACGATCTCTCACTGACGCGTGCGCCGATTGAGCCGATCCGAGCTGTGCTCGCGGCGATGCGGAGAGGCGGTTATCACATCATCCATACCCGTGAAGGACATCGGCCGGATCTGAGCGATTTGCCGGAAAATAAGCGCTGGCGCTCGCGTCAGATCGGCGCCGGCATCGGCGATCCCGGTCCTTGTGGGCGCATACTCGTCCGCGGCGAGCCCGGCTGGGAAATCATCCCGGAGCTTGCGCCGGCGCCGCGCGAAGTCGTCATCGACAAGCCCGGCAAAGGCTCCTTCTGTGCGACCGATCTCGAACTGATCTTGCGCACCCGCGGCATTCGCAACATCGTGCTCACCGGCATCACCACGGACGTTTGCGTGCACACGACGATGCGCGAGGCGAACGATCGCGGCTTCGAATGCCTGCTGCTCGAAGATTGCTGCGGCGCGACCGATCTCGGCAACCACGAGGCGGCGATCAAGATGGTGAAGATGCAGGGCGGCGTGTTCGGCGCGGTCGCAGATTCACACGCGCTTCTCGCGGCGCTCTGAAATGCGCGCGATCGGCATCGAAGCGGCGGGCGTGACGAAGCGGTTTGGTGCGTTCACGGCCCTCGATGACGTGTCGCTGAAGGTTCAAGCTGGCACGGTGCACGCGCTGCTCGGCGAGAACGGCGCCGGCAAATCGACCTTCGTCAAATGCCTGCTCGGCTATTACCGCGCCGATTCCGGCGATTTCGTCATCGGCGACAGACAGGAAAGCATCGCTCAGCCGCAGGACGCCGATCGTCTCGGTCTCGGCATGGTCTACCAGCATTTCACGTTGGTACCGTCGATGACCGCCGCCGAAAATCTGGTGATGGCGCGCGCCGACGTGCCTCTTGTCATCGATTGGAAGGCAGAGAGGAAGCGCCTCGATGACTTCCTGTCGCGCATGCCGTTCAAAATTCCGCTGGATATTCCGCTCGGCACACTCGCTGCAGGCGAGCGGCAGAAGGCGGAAATCCTCAAGCAGCTTTATCTCCAGCGCCGACTGCTTGTGCTCGATGAGCCGACCTCGACCCTGACCCCGCAAGAAGCGGAGGACGTGCTCAACCTCATGCGAAGTTTGGCAGATACCGGAGAGCTCACCATCATCATCATCACGCACAAACTCAAAGAGGTGATGGCGTTTGCCGATGAGGTGACCGTGCTCCGCCGCGGCAAGCAAGCCGGCGGCGGCAAGGTTGCCGCGCTCACGCCCGCCGACATGACGACGATGATGATCGGCGAGGCGCATACGCCCGCCACCCTCGCGCGCAGCGGCGATCCCGAAGCGGACGCGCGGCTGACCATCCGCGACTTGCATTGTCTCGGCGATCACGGCCGCGCCGGGCTCGACATCGCGGCGCTCGATGTGCGACCGCACGAGATTGTCGGCATTGCCGGTGTCTCGGGCAACGGCCAGCGCGAGCTTTTGGAAGTGCTCGGCGGTCAGCGGCCGCCCATCGGCGGTGAGATCAGAGTCTCGAATCAGAGCTATCACGCGCGCCGCAACGAAATGCACGCGCTTGGCGTGAGACTGCTTCCGGAAGAGCCGCTGCGCAATGCATGCGCGCCGGGCATGAGCGTTATCTCGAATCTCAATCTGAGGACATTCGATCGCAGGGATACCGGTGCCCGTCGCTTCTGGCTCGATCGCCGTCGCATGGCGGAGCGCGGCCGCGCCATGATCGACATGTTCGGCATCCGCACGCCGTCGCCCGACGCGCCGATCGGCGCGCTGTCAGGTGGCAATGTGCAGCGCACGGTGCTGGCGCGCGAGCTCGATGGCGATGTCGAGGTGCTGGTCGTTGCCAATCCGTGCTTCGGGTTGGACGTCAAAGCCGTCGCCGAAATCCGCGCGCGCATCGTCGCCGCGCGCAATGCCGGTACCGCCGTGCTTTTGATCTCGGAAGACCTCGATGAAATTCTCGAACTATCGGATCGAATCGTCGTGATGTGCGAGGGCAAGATCGTCTACGAGACGGCGAGCGTCGGTGCCGACGCGCATGAGATCGGCCGTCACATGGCCGGTCACGCGTGAGACTCGCGCCATGAAGATTACGCTCGGGGCAGAACCGGCGCCGATCGCTATCGATATTGCGCGAGCGGCGTTGATCATCATCGACATGCAGCGCGATTTTCTCGAGCCCGGCGGCTTCGGCGAAGCGCTCGGCAATGATGTTTCGCGACTCGCGGCCGCGGTCGCGCCCTGCCGGAAAGTGCTCGATGCGGCGCGAAGTGCCGGCATGCTGGTCATACATACGCGCGAAGGCCACCGCCCCGATCTATCGGACGCGCCGCGCGCCAAGCTCGAACGTGGCGCGCCGTCGATGCGCATTGGCGCGCCGGGTCCGATGGGTCGCATTCTCATTCGCGGCGAGCCCGGTCACGAGATCGTTCCCGAGCTTTATCCCGCGGCCGGCGAGCCGGTGATCGACAAGCCCGGCAAGGGCGCGTTCTACCAGACCGATCTCGCCCTGGTTTTGCAGAATTACGCAATCGAGACGCTGGTCGTTTGCGGCGTCACCACCGAGGTCTGCGTCAACACGACGGTGCGCGAAGCCAACGACCGGGGCTATCGCTGCATCGTGCTCGGCGATTGCTGCGGTTCCTATTTCCCGCAGTTCCACGAGGCCGGACTGGCGATGATCAAGGCGCAGGGCGGGATTTTCGGCTGGGTATCCGGCTCGGATGCTTTTGTCGAAGCGCTTGCAGCGGCCGAGCCTACACAGGCTGTGGCGTGAACTGCTCATCCTAGTGGAACGCGATGGGGAGCCCGTCTCGAACGCGGCGCAGCCGATTTCGTTAATTGATCTCGATCAAAGGCGGCCGGTGAGACCTGTGCCATCCTGCCTTCACGCAAATCTCCGCGGAGGCAGGCATGTGGTCACCTCTTGAAATCGCCTATCTGACGATGGTCGTCTTGTCTTTCGTGCTGCTCGCCGTGGTGCTCTACGGCGTCGAGCGCTATTGCCGCGTGCCGTCGCGCCCGCGCCGGATGGGCGCGGCGATCTCCCGCTCGCGCATGATGACCTGGTGGCGCCAAGAGGTGCATTTCCGCTAGGCGCCTCATCCCTCGGGGAGGGCTGTCAGTTCGCGCGCTCCATCGCCAGCGCGATGCCTTGGCCGACGCCGATGCACATCGTCGCAAGCGCGCGCTTCGCGTCCCGCTCGTTCATCTCCAGCGCGGCGGAAAGCGCCAGCCGCGCCCCCGACATGCCGAGCGGATGGCCGATGGCGATCGCCCCGCCATTCGGATTGACATGGCTTGCATCGTCGGGCAGCCCGAGCGCGCGCATGCAGGCAAGCGCTTGGGCGGCAAATGCTTCGTTCAATTCGATCACGTCGAAATCGCTGACCTTCAGGCCGAGCCGCTGCATCAGCCGCTGGGTTGCCGGCACGGGGCCGTAACCCATGATGCGCGGCGCGACGCCCGCAGTCGAAAGCGCGCTGATTTTGGCGAGCGGCTTTAATCCATACTTGTCGACCGCCTCGCGCGAGGCGATTATCATCGCCGCGGCGCCATCATTGACGCCGGACGCGTTGCCAGCCGTCACCGAGCCGCCCTTGCGGAACGGCGCCGGCAATGAGGCAAGCTTGTCGAGCGAAGTCTCGCGCGGATGCTCGTCGCGCTCGACAATCGTCACGGCGCCTTTGCGGCCTTTGATCTCCACAGGCGCGATCTCTTTTGCCAGCCGGCCATTCTTTTGCGCCGCCGCGGCGCGGTTCTGGCTGCGCAACGCGAACGCGTCCTGGTCGGCGCGCGCGACCTGGAATTCCTCGGCGACGTTCTCCGCCGTTTCCGGCATGGAATCGATGCCGTATTGCGCCTTCATCAGGGGATTGACGAAGCGCCAGCCGATCGTCGTGTCGTAAATCTCGGCGTTGCGCGAAAAGGCTTCCGTCGCCTTGCCCTGCACGAAGGGCGCGCGCGACATCGACTCGACGCCGCCCGCAAGTACAACATCCGCCTCGCCCGCTTTGATGGCGCGCGCCGCCAGGCCGACCGCGTCGAGCCCCGAGCCGCAGAGCCGGTTGACCGTGCTAGCCGGCACGCTGTCCGGCAGGCCGGCGAGCAGGAGCGCCATGCGCGCGACGTTACGATTGTCCTCGCCTGCCTGATTGGCGCAGCCGGCATAGACCTCGTCGATTTTCTCCGCCGGCAGGCCGGGCGCCTTGGCGAGCGCCGCCTTCATCGCGTGGGCGAGGAGATCGTCCGGCCGCACCGCCGAGAGCGAGCCGCCGTAGCGGCCGACGGGCGTACGTGCCCCCTCGCAGATGAACGCCTCGCGCATGGTGTGTCACTCCCCGGGTATTGTGAGGGGGAGATAGACCCGGGCGCGCTTTGAGTCGATGTCATACTCAAATCAAGGCGCATCCGCTCTGCTCAAGCTGCCCTGAATTCGCGCAGCGGTGCACTCGCTGTCGCCGCAGGATCGGCACAATGTCTTTTAATAGGAATCCCAAGAAGCGGTTTTCGAGGAGACATCATGCTGAAGCAGTTTCGACGAGTCGCGGTCGTCGCGATGATCGCCTGCGCGTCGCCGGCAGTCGCCAACAATCCGCTCGACTCCGGTCCTTTGGCCGATTTCCTCAACATTTTCCGGCAGGCGGCGATGCCGCGTCAAACCGTCGTGTGGACGCATGGCTATGCACCTGGAACGATTGTCATTTCGACGCGATACCGCCGGCTCTACTACGTGCTCGGGCATGGACGCGCGCTCGAATACGGCGTTGGCGTCGGACGCCAGGGATTTTCCTGGTCCGGCACCAAGACCGTCTCGGCCAAACGCGAATGGCCGGACTGGACGCCACCGCCGGAAATGCTGAAGCGGCGTCCCGATCTGCCGCGTCACATGCGCGGCGGCATCGAAAATCCGCTCGGCGCAAGGGCGCTGTATTTAGGCTCGAGTCTTTACCGGATCCACGGCTCCAACGAGCCGGAGACGATCGGCGCAGCGGTGTCTTCCGGCTGCATTCGCATGACCAACAATGATGTTGTCGACCTCTATAACAGGGTGAAAGTCGGAACGAAGGTTGTGGTCCTGCCGTAGTTCCGATCAACCAGCGTCGGCTCGCTCCCGCAGGTCAAGATCGAGCAGCGCCGAGCTCAGTCCCTTGCCGTGCGCGTCGAGCGCGAGCGAGCGCGTCACGCCGCCGCCAAGCGTGCCTTTAAGCACGAAGTTCAGCGCCGAGATCGCCGGCAGCTCGTAGCGGGTGACATCGCCGGTGACGATCTCGCGGAAATGCTCCTTCACACGCGCAGCGGTCACATGCTCGCATAAGAAGGGGTAATCCTCGTCGCGATAAGCGATGACGGATATGTTCGAGATATTGCCTTTGTCGCCGGTGCGCGAATGGGCGAGCGCGCGAAGCTTCATGGATCACGCCTCCAGGACCGTAAGCTTCGCTTGCGCGGCGCTCTCGAGCACCAAGGCGGACGCGACCGCGACGATCTCGCGCGCCGATTTCCACGCACCGCCGCCGCCGGCCGGGCCGTTGGTGTAGAGCGTCTCCACCTCGTTGCCGATCCGTGTCGCTTCAGCCAAGGAGTCGGTGCGGCCGACGACGCGGACGCGCACTTCGTAAGGCTCGGCTCTCCGCGCGCGCTCATCGCCATGGAGCGCGTTGACGCCGATAAGATCGAAACGCGATTCGCTCATCGCGACGCCGGTGAGAGCGAGCCGCTCGCGCACGATATCGAGCGCGAGTTTGCCGCGCGCGACGGCGCCCGGTCCGGCATATGAAATCTGCCCCTCGCCGACAAACGAATCGACATAGCCGACGCTCGTCTTGAGCAATCCCGTCTTCGCGGCGCCGCGGCCCCCAGTCACGCGCACGCGATCGCGCCCGATCTCCTCGACGCGCACCTCGGAAAAATCCGCGATCACGTCCGGCTGAAAATATTTTGTCGGATCGTGAATCTCATAGAGCAATTGCTCCTTCACAGTCGCCGGCGTGACGCAGCCGCCCGAACCTTCGACCTTTGTGACGACAAGCTCGCCGTCCTCGCTTACCTCACCGATGGGAAAGCCGAGGCGCGCAAGATCGGGCATGTCCTTGATGCCCGGATCGGCGAAATAGCCGCCGGTGACCTGGCCGGCACATTCGAGCAGATGGCCGGCGAGCGTGCCGCGGCCGAGCGCATTCCAATCGTCCATCGCCCAGCCGAATTCGTGCACAAACGGCCCGAGAAACAGCGCCGGGTCGGCGGCGCGGCCGGTGATGACGATGTCGGCGCCGCCGGCAAGCGCATCGGCGATCGGCTTTGCACCGATATAGGCATTAGCGGAGACGACGCGGTTGCCGAGCGCATTGATCGTGCCGCCGTCTTCGAGCGTGACGTCCGCTTCCTTTGCGGCGGCAAGCACGTCGTCGCCGGTGACCGCCGCAATGCGAAATCCTTTCAAACCAAGCGCCCGCGCGATGTCGCGCGTCGCTTCCGCGGCAGCGACGGGGTTTGCCGCGCCCATATTGGTGACAATGCGGATCTTCTTCGCGTGGCAGATCGGCAATACCGCACGCATGCGCGCGGCGAGCAGCGGATCGTAGCCGCCACGCGGGTCTTTCATGCGTGCCTGCTGCGCCAGCGCGATCGTGCGCTCGCCGAGACACTCGAAGACGAGGTAATCGATGCCGCCTTTCTCCGCGAGCTCGATTGCCGGCTCTATGCGGTCGCCGGAATATCCGGCGCCTGATCCGATCCTGATCGTGCGCATCGAAGGTCCCTTGACTGTTCCCCGCGATCTTGACCCGATTTGAGCACCCGGCACACTCACCGCCAAAGTGTCAACGCGCTGAGGACCATCTGACATGAACATGTTCTCGCTCAAAGACCGTGTCGCGCTCGTCACCGGCGGCAATGGCGGCATCGGCCTTGGCATGGCCGAGGGCTTGGCGCGGGCGGGTGCGCGCGTCGTCCTGTCAGGCCGCGATAAGAGCAAGGCCAAGAGCGCGCTTCTGGCTTTGCGGACGCACGGCGGGGATGCGCATTTCGTAGAAGCCGACGTCACCGACGAGAACGCCTGCCGCGCGCTTGTCGCAAGCGCGGTCGAAAAATGCGGCCGTCTCGACATCCTCGTCAACAATGCCGGCACGACTGTGCGCAAGCGCCCGGAGGATCTCTCCGCGCGCGAATGGCACATGGTGATCGACACGAATCTCTCGGCGGCGCTCTTCTGCGCTCAGGCGGCGTATCCGCAGATGAAGCGGCAGGGCGGCGGCAAGATCATCAATATCGGCTCGATGATGAGCCTGTTCGCCGCGCCTTATGCGGCGGCCTATGGCGCGTCGAAGGGCGGCATCGTGCAACTCTCGCGGTCGCTGGCGACCGCCTGGGCGCCCGATAATATCCAGGTCAATGCGATCCTGCCCGGCTGGATCGACACCACTCTGACCCGCGCCGCCCGGGAGCAGGTGCCGGGACTGCATGAGCGGGTGCTGGCACGCACGCCCGCCGGCCGCTGGGGCGAACCGGGCGATTTCGCCGGGATCGCGGTGTTCCTGGCGAGCGCGGCCGCCGATTTCGTCACCGGCGCCGCCATCCCGGTCGACGGCGGGTACTCGATTGCGGCTTAGGCTACTGCTCCCATTCCTGGTGTAGCCGTCTCTGGTACTCGAGCCCGTCCACCTGACGATCCGCCAATAGACCAAAGGCGTCGTCAGCCGGTGCGCGACGGGCGCGGCAGGCGTAAATGTCTGCGCAGCCAGGCAAAAAGCGTGTGGAGGCGACCTGTCATTCTGCTCAAGAGGTTCATGAGCTCTTCGGCGGCTGCTCCGCCGGATTAGCTCCAGTGCGGCCTTCCCGCAACACCCGATGGCTTTCGCACCCGCACCCCTCTCCAGCGCCTCTTTCGGGCCGCAAAGCGCCGCGAAACGGCTAAGCCAGGAAAGGGAGTCCGAATGCTGGTTCGCCTCGGTCTAGTTCGCTTAGGTCTTGCCGCGGGTCTTGGCTGCGGCTTTGTGGCGGCCGCCTTCGCCGCCTCGAAATCGCCGGCCGAAAAATACGAGGAGCTGGTCGCCGAGCATGCCAAGGCGCACGGATTGCCGGAAAAGCTCGTGCACCGCGTCATCGTCCGCGAGAGTGGCTACAACGCCAAAATCATGCATCGGCGCTATTACGGCCTGATGCAGATCACCTATCCGACAGCCAAGAGCATGGGCTACAAGGGCAAGCCCGCCGGCCTGCTCGACCCCAACGTCAACCTGACCTACGCCGTCCCCTATCTTGCCAACGCCTACATGATCGCCGGCGGCGACGAGAACCGTGCCGTGCGCCTCTATGCCAGCGGCTATTATGTCTCGGCAAAGAAGGCGCACCTGCTCGCGAAGCTGCGCACCGCCGATTCGTCCCCGCTGAAGCCGGAGCCCGTGATCGCCGTGGCACCGCCACCCCAGCCGAGCCTGTTTGCGATGATTTTCGGTGCCCAGCCGACGGTCTCGGCGGACCAGTTCGTGGCGACCGCCGATGCCTCCGCCATGGCGGATGCGGAAGACGCCGCGCTCGCCGACGTGCCGCTGCCGCCGCGCCGACCGCGCCATCTCGGTCACACGATCACTGCCGCCAATCGCTGATCGCCTGACGCGCCGGCGCTCCAAGCTCGATCGCAATTTCTTTCGCCGCAATGCACTCGATGTCGCGCGCGATCTGATCGGTGTCGGCCTGTTCGTCGATGGGATCGGCGGCCGCGTCGTCGAAACCGAAGCCTACGATCCGAGCGAGCCCGCCTCGCATAGTTTCGGTGGGCAGACCGAGCGCAACGCCGCCATGTTCGGCCCTGCCGGGCGGGCTTATGTCTATCGCGCCTACGGCATTCACTGGTGCTTGAATTTCGTCTGCGGGAATGGGCGCGGCAGCGCGGTTCTGATCCGCGCGCTCGAGCCGACGCGCGGCATCGAAATCATGCGCGAACGACGCGGGTTGGACGATATCCGCCTTCTATGTGCCGGCCCGGGCCGGCTCTGTCAGGCACTGGCGGTCACGCGCGCACATGACGGATTGCCGCTCGATCAGCCGCCGTTTGCCCTGGAGGCGCGCGGCGCGCCGGTGGAAATCGCCGCCGGATTGCGCATCGGCATCACGCGCGCCGCCGATTTGCCCTGGCGTTTCGTCGAAGCAGGCTCGCCATTCGTCAGTCGCAAAATTCCAGACGCGGCGAAAACGCGCTAGAGCACGGGCGAAGGCGGAGCGCGGTATTCATGTGGACGATCGGCGACATCGAAATTACGCCGGTAATCGAGCTGGAGATCACCGGCGGCACACGTTTCATCCTGCCGCAGGCAAGCCGCGAAGAGGTCCAGAAAATCGGTTGGCTGCAGCCGCATTTCGCCGACCCCGACGGCCGGCTCAAAATGGCCGTGCAATCGTTCCTGGTGAAGACGCCGAGCCGACGCATCATCGTCGATACCGGTCTCGGCAACGACAAGCAGGGCCGCGGCGTGCCGCGCTGGAACGATCTGCATACTTCCTTCCTCGACGACATTGCCGCAAAAGGTTTCGCCGCAGACGAGATCGATACCGTCATCTGCACGCATCTGCATGTCGATCATGTCGGCTGGAATACGCGTCTCGTCGATGGGCGCTGGATGCCGACGTTTCCGAATGCGCGCTATGTCTGGAGCCGCCTGGAATACGAGCACTGGCACGCGCACCGGGCCGACGAACACGTCGCACCGCTTTACGCGGATTCGATCAAACCGATTGTCGATGCCGGGCTGGTCGATTTCGTCGACAGTAATCATCGCTTCGGTCCGGAAATCCACTTCGTTCCGACGGCCGGGCACAGTCCGGCGCATATGAGCATCGCGGTCGAGAGCAGCAGCGATCAGGCAATCCTGCTCGGCGACGTGTTTCACCATCCTTGCCAAATTGCGCATCTCGATTGGGCGACGCCGGTCGATATCGATCAGCGGCAATCGACGGGGACGCGCCGTAAAATGTGCGAGCGGCTTGCCGGCACCAAAATTCTGGCGATCGGCGGCCATTTCACCGGACCGGGCGCAGGTTATATCGTGCGCGACGGCGACACCTTCCGGCTTGAGCCGGCAGCTTAGAGCGAGGGGTTCATGCAGCGATCGATCGAAGGCGAAGTCGCGTGGGTGACCGGCGGCGGCACGGGCATCGGCCAGGCCGGCGCGGTGCGGCTCGCCGCTGCGGGCGCGAAAATCGTGCTGACCGGGCGGCGGCGCGAACCGCTCGATGAGACCGCCAAAATGATCCGCGACAAAGGCGGCGAGGCGATCGTCGCGCTGGCCGACATGGGCAAGCGCGACGAGGTCGAGGCCGTGGCGAGGCGCATCGCTGAGGAATGCGGGCGCTGCGACATTCTTGTGAACAGCGCGGGCATCAACGTGCGCAATCGAAAATGGGCCGATGTCGACGCGCCGGCTTTCGACAGCGTCATTGATGCCAATCTGTCCGGTCCGTTCTACGCGACCGCCGCCGTTCTGCCGGTGATGCGCAAGCAGAAGCGCGGGCTTATCATCCAGATTTCGTCCTGGGCGGGCGTCTACGTCTCGCCGCTGACGGGACCGGCTTATTCCGTCTCCAAGCACGGGCTCGTTGCATTGAGCGAAAGCCTCAACCAGGAAGAATGCGTGAACGGCATCCGCTCCTGCTGCATCTGCCCAGGCGAAGTGGCGACGCCGATTCTCGACAAGCGGCCGGTGCCGGTTTCCGACGCCGATAAGGCGCGCATGCTGCAGGCCGATGATCTCGGCGAGACGATCCTGTTCGTCGCGCGCATGCCGCCGCATGTCTGCTTGAACGAGATATTGATCAGTCCGACATGGAATCGCAGCTACGCGGAAGGCGTGAAGCTCTAAGCGAGCAGATTCCAGATCTCTTTGGAGATGGCGAGCCCGTCGCGCTCTGCCTTGCTGCGCAATTGTAAACGCCGCGCGCCCGGCAAGCGTGCACCTTGCTGCGATTCGATGGCTTCAGCGAGCTTTTCCATACGCTCGGCAAAGCGCGCGTGACCGAAACCGCTAGGATCGATGGCAATGATCAGCTGCCCCGTCTGCGGCGGACCGCCTTTGTCATCAAGAAAGGAGGAAGCTTTGAAGGCGAAATGCGTATCCGTAAGTGCCGCGGCCAGAACTTCGACCATCAGCGCCAGAGCCGCGCCCTTGGCGTCGCCGAGCGCGATCATTGTGCCGGCGAGCGCCGCGTCGGCGTCCGTCGTGGGGCGTCCGTCTTTATCGAGTGCCCACCCCGCGGGGATCGCCTCGCCCCTCTGTTTCGCCGCGACGATGTTGCCGCGCGCGACCTTCGACAACGCGAGATCGACGACAACAGGCGCGCGGCCCTCGAGCGGCGCCGCAAAGGCGATCGGATTGGTGCCGAACACTGCGCGCGTGCCGCCCCACGGTGCGATCGCTTCCGGCGTGTTGGCGAAGAACAAAGCGACGAGGCCTTGCTCGGCGAGACGCTCGACATGCCGGCCACAGGCGCCCGCATGATTCGAGCGCGAGATCGCTGCGGCGGCGATGCCTTGTTGTTTCGCTAGTGCGGGCAAGCGCTCAATCGCAACATCGAGGGCGGGATAGGCGAAACCGCAGGCCGCATCGATGGCAAGCACGCCCGGCCGTGATTGCGTCACGCGCGGCACGGCGCTGCCGTCGATCTTACCGCTCTTCAACATGGCGATATAAGTCGGGATGCGCGATAGGCCGTGGCCTTTGAGGCCATCGGCTTCCGCGCCGATAAGCGCACGCGCGACTGCGCGCGCAGCATCAGCATTCGCACCGGCCTGTGCAAAGACACGCGCGACACGCTCCTCGGCATCCGCCAGCGAAAGCTCGCGCGGCATCACTTGCGCCTTTCGTTCAGCACGCGGCGCACGTTGCGGGCGGTCACCGCACTGACGCGCACGTTGGATTCTTCCGTCACCCCGGCAATATGCGGGGTGACGAGCAGATTTGGCGCATCGGCGAGCGGCGAGCCGGCGCGTAGCGGCTCCGCGGCAAAGACATCGAGCGCCGCGCCTTTGATGCGGCGCGCCTTCAGCGCGTCGGCGAGCGCCGCCTCGTCGACGACACCGCCGCGCGCGGCATTGATGAGGATCGCGGTCGGCTTCATCTGCGCGAGCCGCTTGGCACCGATGAGATTGCGCGTCTCCGCATTGAGCGGCACGTGCAGGCTGACGGCGTCGGCGCTCGCAAGCAGCGTATCGAGATCGACGCGCTCGACATCGTGCTTGGTCCAGGCCGGCGCCTCCGGTCCGACGAAGGGGTCCGTCGCGATAATGCGCATACCGAGCGCGCGGGCACGGCTCGCCGTCTCGCGCGCGATCGAGCCGAAGCCGATGAGCCCCAGCGTGCGTCCAAAAATTTCGCCGCCGATTAGGCGCTCGCGCGGCCATGTTCCCGCGAGCACATCGGCGCTCGATCCGAACGCGCCGCGAATGAGGATCAGCATCGCCGCGATCACCCATTCCGCGACCGACACATCGTTGGCGCCGGTCGCCGGTAGAACCGCAATGCCGCGCGCAGTGCAGGCCTCGACGTCGATGTTGTCGAGCCCGACACCGAGCCGGCCGATCGCTTCGAGCCGCGCACCGGCTTGAAGCAGGCGCCCGCGCACTTGCGTCCGGTTACGCACGATCAGCGCGCGCGCCTCGCGCAGCAATTCGGCAAGTTCGCCGGGTCGGTCCACCAGCCCCTTGTCGTGATGCACGGAGAAATCGCGGCGGAGATCGTCGATTGCGGCTACATCCATGAATTCGCTGATGACGATGTCGCTCAACCCTCTCTCCTGGCCGGGCCACGCGGGGGCGGCACGCTAGCGGCGGCCCGGAGCGCTGTCGAGAACGGGCCGGCTTGCGATCGGGCGGCATCTTCGGCCATGCTGCGCCAAAATTTTGGGGAGGACTGGCATGAAGGCGCTCATCTCCGCGCTGCTTCTGGCAATGGGCATCATCGGTGCACAGGCACAAGGCGCAGCGCCGCTGAAGCTCGGCTACATCTTGGATATGTCCGGCCTCTACGCCGACATCACCGGCATCGGCAGCGTCGAAGCCGCGCGTATGGCGGTCGAAGACGCCGGTGGCAGCGTGCTCGGCCGCAAGGTCGAGGTGGTCTACGCCGATCACCAGAACAAGGCCGACATTGCCGGGGCGCAGGCGCGCGATTTCTTCGACAACCAGGGCGTCGAAGCAATCCTCGACGTCGCCGCCTCCGCGACCGCGCTTGCCGCAAACGAAGTCGCCAAGCAGCGCAACAAGATCATCATGTTCAGCGGACCGGCCGCGGTTCGGCTTACCAACGAAGCCTGCGGGCCCTTATCCGTGCACTATGCCTACGACACGTATGCGCTGGCGCACGGCACCGGCCTCGCGACCGTCAAGCGCGGCGACGATACCTGGTTCTTTATCACCGCCGACTATGCGTTCGGCCAGGACCTCGAGCGCGATACATCGAACGTCATCACCGCCAATGGCGGCAAGGTGCTCGGTTCCGTGCGGGCGCCTCTGAACAGCCCGGATTTCTCATCCTTTCTGCTGCAAGCGCAGAATTCGAAGGCGAAAGTCATCGGCTTGGCGAATGCCGGCGGCGATACGATCACCGCAATCAAGCAGGCGCATGAATTCGGCTTGGAGAAATCCGGCCAAAAGCTTGCGGCACTGCTGGCCTTCATCACCGACGTCGAATCGCTTGGGCTCAACGTCGCGCAGGGCCTGATCCTGACGGAAGCCTTCTACTGGGACATGAACGATGAGACCCGCGCCTGGTCGCGCCGCTTCTTCGATCGCATGAAGCGGATGCCGACATCGGCGCAGGCGGGTGTCTACTCTTCGACGCTGCATTATCTGAAAGCGGTGGCGGCGGCGAAGACGACGGAATCGGCGCTCGTCATGAAGCAGATGAAGGAAATGCCGGTGAACGACATGTTCGCGAAGAACGGCAAGATTCGGGACGACGGCCGCATGGTGCACGACATGTATCTGTTCGAGGTGAAGAGGCCGTCGGAATCGAAGGAGCGCTTCGACGATTACAAGCTGATCTCGACAATTCCCGCCGACGAGGCTTTCCAGCCGCTCGAGCAATCGCGTTGCCCGCTGGTGAAGAACAAGCCGGGGAACAAGGCGGGGTGACATTCCCGGAGCCGCGAAGCGGCATCCGGGACCCAGAGCAAACGCATCTGCCCCTGGACCCCGGATCGCGCTCCGCGCGTCCGGGGATGTGGACACGAAGTAGTGAGGCTTACATGACCCAAATCACGCCCGCCTTTCTCGATGCATTCGGCGATGCCTGGAACAGGCACGACACCGACGCGATCCTTGCTTCAATGACCGAGGATTGCGTCTTCCAGAACAGCGGCGGGCGGGGCCCGACCGGCCGCTGCTACGAAGGCAAGGCCGAGGTGCGCAAAGGGATCGACAAGATCTTCTCGACTCTTAAGAACGTGCGCTGGAACAATCCGACGCATTTCATCGCTGGTGATCGCGGCGTCACCGAATGGGTGATGACGGCCGATACGCCCGACGGCCGGATCGAAGTGCAGGGCTGCGACGTCTTCACGTTCCGCGACGGCAAGGTCGCGGTGAAGAACTCGTATCTCAAGCAGCGAACGGATTGATCCCACCCAAGATGAGCAAAGTCCGCCTGTTCACGCCATTAACTGCGCGGCGTCGAGACAAGAATCGCATCATCGTCTCGCCGATGTGCCAATATTCGGCCGATGACGGCATGGCCAACGATTGGCATTTCGTGCATCTCGGCCGCTTCGCGCTCGGCGGCGCCGGCATCGTCATGGTCGAGGCAACCGCGGTGACGAAAGACGGCCGCATCACGCATGGCGATATGGGTCTATGGAGCGACGCGCATATCGCGCCGCTCGCACGCATAGCAACCTTCCTGCGCAATCATGGTGCGGTGCCGGCAATCCAGCTCGCCCATGCCGGACGCAAGGCCAGCATGCAGCGCCCGTGGTTCGGCAATGGACCGCTTAATGCCGACGATTTTCTGCGCGGCGAGACGCCGTGGGACGTCGTCGCGCCGAGCGCCATTCCGCTCGACGAAGGCTGGATCACACCGCACGCACTGACGCAGGACGAGCTCGCGGGGCTGCGCGATGCTTATCGCGCCGCGGTCGAGCGCGCGATCAAAGGCGGCTTCGATATTCTCGAAGCACATATGGCCCATGGCTATCTCATGCACTCATTTCTGTCGCCGATTTCCAACAAACGCGACGACAAATATGGTGGCGAGCGTGCCGGCCGCATGCGCTTCCCGCTCGAGATCGCGGAGACCGTGCGTGCCGCCTGGCCTGCGGAAAAACCACTATTCGTGCGCATTTCCTCCGTCGACGGACTCGACGGCGGCTGGACGATCGAAGATTCCGTTGCCTTCGCGCGCGAATTGAGGGCGCGCGGCGTCGATGTGATCGATTGCTCGTCGGGTGGGCTCACCGGCTCGGCGACGGCGGCGCGCATTCCGCGCGGCTACGGCTTCCAGCTGCCGTTCGCCGCGCGCATCCGTAGCGAGGCGGAAATCGCGACGATGGCCGTCGGCCTGATCGTGCATCCGCAACAGGCGGAAGATGCGCTGAGCGAAGGCGCCGCCGATCTCATCGCCATCGGCCGCGAGGCGCTGTTCGATCCGAACTGGCCGCTGCACCCGGAAATGGCGCTCGGCGCTAGAGAAGGCGAAATCTACGCCTCCTGGCCGAAGCAGGCGGGCTGGTGGCTCGAGCGGCGCGAGCCGGGTTTGCGCAAGCTCGAAGGGCCGCCGCTGCCGTTCCGCACGCGTGCCAACGCATGAGCACGAAGCGCTGGGTCAACAGGCCCGAAGGCTCGACCTGGGGCGATTTCGGCCCCGACGATCAGCTCGGCCGGCTCAATCTGCTGACGCCGGACAAAGTGCGCCAGGGCGTCGCCGAAGTTCGCGAAGGCAAGGCGTTCTGCCTGTCGCTGCCGCTCGATTATCCCGGCGGCAATGTCTTGAACCCGCGCCGGCATCCGCCGGTTCTGCGGCCGACGCGGCGATCGAACGGGCCGAACTTCAATTACGTGCTCGCCAAGGACGATCCGAACGCGACCGATGTCGTCAACGACGATCTCGTCATCATGCATCTGCAATATTCGACGCAATGGGACAGTCTCGCCCATGTCGGTTCGCTGTTCGATGCGGATGGCGACGGCGTGCCGGAGCCCTGCTTCTACAACGGCTTTAAACCCGGCGTGGATATTGTCGGGCCATCGGACATTAACGATTCCGGTCCGAGTGCCGATCCCCGCTCGACATCGCATGCCGATGCGCTTGGCGTCGAGCGCATGGCGGAGGCTTGCTGCCAAGGCCGCGGCGTTATGATCGACCTCGCCGCGCATGTCGGCCGCGCCCGCGTCGTCTTCGGCTATGAGCGGCTGATGCGCGTTATCGACGAGGACAAGGTCGAAGTCGAGAAGGGCGACATGGTCTGCCTGCATACCGGCTTCGGCGAGCTTCTGCTTGAGATGAATCGCGCTCCCGATCCCGGTAAGGCCGCGCATCTCTGTGCCGTGCTGAACGGACGCGATAAACGCCTGCTCAACTGGATCACCGACAGCGGGCTCGTCTCGCTGATTGCCGACAATTACGCGGTCGAAGCTTTTCCCGCGCTCGCACAGGACGGCTGCTGCGCGATGCTGCCTTTGCACGAGCATTGTCTGTTCAAGCTCGGCGTGAATTTGGGCGAGCTCTGGTACCTGACGCCGCTCGCAAGATGGCTGCGCGAGAACAAGCGCTACCGGTTCCTGCTCACCGCGCCGCCGCTGCGGCTGCCGGGCGCGGTGGGATCGCCGGCGACTCCGATCGCGACGGTATAGCAAGGCGGCGCTCCAGCATCTCGAAGCCGCGGTCGACCAAGATCGCGAACAGCGCGACGACGATTGCGCCTTGAATTACATAGGCGGTGTTTTCCGCCGCCAGTCCCTCGACGATCGGTGAGCCGAGCGACAGCGCGCCGATGGTCGAGCCGATCGTCGCGGTGCCGATGGCGATGATTGTCGAGGTGCGCACGCCTGCGACGATGTAGGGTGCTGCGAGTGGCAGCTCGATGCGCAGAAGTTTCGCCGCGGGCGAGAAGCCGACGCCGTCCGCCGCTTCGCGCACGTCTGCCGATACGGCATGCAGCCCGGATATTGTCGCTTCGAGCGCCGGCAGGATCGAATAGAGGAACAGCGCGAGCAATGTCGGCGCCTCGCCATAGCCAAGCGCGGGAACGGCGAGCGCCAACACCGCCGCCGGCGGAAACGTCTGTCCGACGGCGGCCAGCGCACCGACGATGGGCAGAAATTCGCGGCCGGCGCGGCGCGTGACGAAAATACCAATGCCGATCGCGAAGGCGGAAGCGGCGCCCGCCGAGATCAGCACCAGCTCGGCATGCGCAAGCGTCAGCTCGAGAAAGCTCGCGCGCAGGAAGACCGGCCGGGGATTTTCGGGAAACAGCCAATGGAAGAGCGGCGCCGTTGCCGGCATGAATAGGACGAGCGCGACCAAGACTAGCGCAAGCGCAATCGTCACAAGGCGCCTGCGACGCATCATTTTCCACATTCCCGGAGGCCCGAAGGGCCATCCGGGACCCGGAGCAAACGCGTCTGCCCCTGGACCCCGGATTGCCTTCGGCGTCCGGGGATGTGGAGTTTGCGAGAGCTGCGTGAAGTCACGATTGCTTGCTCGCGCTAACGATATCCTCGATACGAACGATGCCCAGGATTTTCCCCTCGTCATTACGCACGTTCAATATTGTCGTGCCCGTCTCCATCATCTTTGTCAGAGCGGCGCGTAACGTGGCGTTCTCGGGAACAGCGAATGCAGGAGTCTCCGCGTCCTGCCGAACTACGTCACCAACCCTACGAAATTCGAGCAACTTCATCGTCGCGTCGGCGCCGCCGACAAAGTCGCGCACGAAATCATTGGACGGATGCGCCAGGATATCCGCGGGCGTGCCGCTTTGCGCAATCTCGCCTTTCCGCATCACCACGATCGTCGTGCCGAGGGCCAGCGCTTCGTCCATGTCATGCGTGACGAGCACGATGGTTTTGCCGGTGTCGCGATGCAGCCGCGAGAGCTCCTGTTGCAGGGCAGCGCGCGTCACCGGATCGAGCGCGCCGAACGGCTCGTCCATCAGGATGAGATCGGGATCTGCGGCAAGGGCGCGGGCAACGCCGATACGCTGCTGCTGACCGCCGGAGAGCTGATGCGGGAAGCGGTTGAGCAGGGTAGGGTCGATTTCGGCGATGTCTGCAAGCTCGTTCACGCGCGCTGCGATTCGTGTCTCATCCCAGCGCAAGAGCCGCGGCACGGTGGCGATATTGTCGCGCACGCGCCAATGCGGAAACAAACCGCCGGATTGAATGACGTAGCCGATGCCGCGTCGCAGCTCTTCCGGCGAGAAATCACCGACCGCTCTGCCGCGGACGCGAATCGTGCCTGCGTCCGGAGCGATCAGCGCATTGATCATTTTCAGCGTCGTCGACTTGCCGCAACCGGACGGACCAACAAGCACGCAGAGGGCACCTTGCGGGATGCTGAGCGACAACGGACCGAGCACGCGCTGTCCCGCATAATGTTTCTCGACCGCGTCGAAGTCGATCACGGCCGGCACCGCAGGTTGGCGAGCACGATCTGGAATAAAGCATCCGCCGAGACCGCCAACGCGATCGTCGGCAACGTGCCGACCAGCACGAGGTCGAGCGCGTATTCGCCGATGCCTTGAAACACGAATGTTCCCAAGCCGCCGGCGCCGATCAGCGCGGCGACGACGGCAAGTCCGATCGATTGCACCGTCGCGACGCGTAAGCCCGATATGAGCGCCGGCAGTGCGAGCGGCAGATCGACACGCCAAAAGATTTGACGCGGCGTCATGCCCATCCCGCGCGCCGATTCGCGCACATCTGCCGGCACGTTGCGGAGCCCCGCATCGGCGCTACGCACCAGCGGCAGCAGCGCATAGAGCACGAGCGCGATAATTGCCGGCGCGGCGCCAATGCCGCCGATGCCGATTTTGTTTGCCAGAGGGACCTGCGCGCCCAAGAAGGACAGCGGCGCGATCAAGACGCCGAACAGCGCGATCGAAGGGATCGTCTGCAACAGGTTAAGGGTGGTGAAGATCGTCGCGCGCGCATTCTCCCGGTAAACTGCGGCGAGCGTTAGCGGGACGGCGCAAAGGCAGGCAAGCAGAATCGCAAACGCAACCAGTCCCACGTGCCGCGCGAGCTCTGAGGCGAACGTGGCGCGCTGCGCATGGAATTCGCGCGTCAGCGACAATGCGTCGAGCGCATCCGAGGCGGCAATCGCCGCGACCGCGGCGGCAAGCGCCAGTGGCGCCAGGATTTTCGCCGTCCGACTGACGCGCTGCAGACTTTGAAAGCAGGCGAGACTCCCGACAGCAGATAAGATCCAGAAGGCGCTTCCCAGGGAAATTCGGCGTGCCGGCTCCCGTGGATCGAGATGCCCATATGCCGTGGCTCCTGCAGTGAGCAGGATCGCAATCAGCAATCCTGCCCCGGCGACAAACAGAAGTTTCGACCGCCACGTCTCGTCGCGGATGAAAGCGGCGGCGAAGAGTAGGATCAGCAGTCCGAAGGCGATAGCGCTATCCAAAGCACCGAGCTGCCAAAGCGCGAGAGGGCGCCCATCGGCAAGCCGGTTCGGGGCGATCGACAGAAAGCCGGCAAATATCGCGGCAGCGATCGCCGGAAGCGCCAGCGCAAACGCGACGCGGTCGGCGACATGAATACGCAATCCCCGGCGCGCGTCCGCGAGCGACGCGGTGCTCATGCAAGAAGCCCGTGTTCGCGCAAATAGGTGCGGGCGACGAGCCGCGCTTCGCGGCCTTCGATGGCGATCTGTTCGTTCAATCGGCGCAAAACCTGCACATCGAGCGTTTGAAAAGCAGGCGCAAGCACCGCGGCCATCTGCGGATAGGACTGCACGATCAAGCCGCGCGCGACGGGCGCCGGCGCATAGACCGGCTGCGCGTGTTTCGTGTCCTCGAGCGCGCGCAGGCCGAGCGCGGCCAGCGCGCCGTCGGTGCCATAAGCCATCGCGGCATTGACGCCGGAAATCCCGTCGGCAGCGGCTTTGATCGTCGCCGACGTGTTGCCGCCGGAGAGAACCAGCAATTGCCGCGCGCTGAGCGAGAAGCCGTACGTCTCCTGAAATGCCGGCAGGCCGGAGCGGCTCTCGACGAATTCGGCGGAGGCCGCAAGCTTCACGGCGCCGCCCTCACGCGTCCAGCGGGCGAAATCGTCGAGCGTGGCGAGGCGATGCGCGTCGGCGAAATCGGCGCGCATCGCGAGGACCCAGGAATTATCGGCGGGCGCGGGTTTCAGCCAGACAAGATCGCTGCGCTGAAGGTCGAGCGCTCTGGCGCGCTCATAGCCGGCGCGCGCATCCTTCCAGACGGGATCGCCGTCCATCGCGAAGAAGAACGCGGCGTTGCCGGTATATTCGGGATAAAGGTCGATCGCGCCGGAGAGGATCGCGGCACGCAGGATGCGCGTCGGGCCGAGCTGCAGGCGATTGCGCGCCGGAATGCCGGCGGCTTCGAGCAGCGCCAGGATCATTTCGCCGATCAGCGCGCCTTCGGTGTCGATTTTCGACGCGACAATGACTGGCTCGGCGCGGACGGGCGCGAGCGGGAGCGCGGCACTTCCGGCAAGCAAGGCGCGCCGCGTGAGCGGGTGTGAGCTGGTCCACATGTCCAGAGTCTCGCGCGTTAACCGCGGCCCGGCAACTTGGCTGCACTCGTTCGCCCCGGGATGGCTTTCGACTTCCCCAGCAGCTAATTTGTGCGCCCGGAGCACTCCCATGACCTCCATCGTCTCGCTGGAAAACCTCGTCGCGACCATCGCGCCCGGCGCCATGCTCGCCGTGCCCGCCGATTATTGCGGCGTCGCCATGGCGGCGACCGCGGCGCTGGTGCGGCGCGGCAGCGGCAAGCTGCATCTCATCTGTGTGCCCGCAAGCGGCATGCAGACGGACATCTTCGTCGGCGAGGGCCTGGTCGCGACGCTGGAGACCAGCGCGGTGACGCTCGGCGAGGCCGGCGGCGCCCCGCGCTTCCAGGCCGCGGCGCGCGACGGCAGCATCCGGCTCGTCGACGCAACCTGCCCGGCGATTCATGCCGCGCTGCTCGCCGCGCAGAAAGGCGTGCCGTTCATGCCGATCCGCGGCATCATCGGCAGCGACGTTCTCGCCCATCGCGCCGATTGGAAGGTGATCGACAACCCGTTCGAGAGCGACGACCCGATCGTCATCGTCCCGGCGTTGTCCCCGGACATCGCGCTGTTTCATGCCCCGGAAGCCGATCGCTTCGGCAATGTGCGCATCGGCCGGCGGCGCGAGCTCGCGACAATGGCCTATGCGGCAAAGACGACGCTCGTCACCGTCGAGCGGATCAGCGAAACTTCGCTCATGGAAGACGAGCGCGATGCCGCGGGCGTGCTGCCGGCGCTCTATGTGTCGCAAGTCGCAATCGCCGAGCGCGGCGCGTGGCCGCTCGGCCTCTGGGGCGAATACCCCGCCGATAGCGCCGAGATCGCCCGCTACGCGCAGATGGCGCGAACGCCGGAAGGTTTCCGCGCCTACGTCGACAATTTCGTCCAGCGCGCGCGGGCCGCCTGATGCAAGCGGCAACGCCACACGAGCAGCTGATTGCCTGCGTCGCGCGCCTGCTCGCGGGCCTTCGCCATGTTGCGGTCGGCGCGTCCTCTCCGATCCCCGCCGCCGGCGCGATGCTTGTGCGGGCTGCGGACGAGATCGCCGGGCGTGAGCCGTTGCGTATTTCCATCCTCGGCTCGGAGGAGCACAATTTTTTTACCGATGGCGGCGTCGAATTGTTCGACTGCGCCGCGCAGGGCCGCATCGATGCGTTCTTTCTCGGCGGCGGCCAGATCGATGGGCAAGGCAACATCAATCTGGTCGGCAGCGGCGACTATCCGCGTAGCGACGTGCGCTGGCCGGGCTCGTTCGGCTCGAGCTTCATGTATTTCGTCGTGCCGCGCGTGATCCTCTTTCGCGAGGAGCATTCGCCGCGCGTTTTCGTCGAGCGCGTCGATTTTATCAGTGCACCGGGCACCAGTGCGCCAAATGTGGAGCGGCGCGGCGGCCCCTATGCGCTGCTGACCGGAATGGCGCTGTTCTCCTTCGACAAAGCGCGTGCGCGCTTTCAGCTGGAGAGCGTGCATCCGGGTTTCACGGCGCAGGATGTACGCGCCGCAACCGGCTTCGACTATGATGCGCCTGAGAATGTGCCGCAGACTGCGGCGCCGGATGCGGCAACATTGGCGCTGCTGCGCGGGCGCATTCGTCGAGAGCTCGCCAAGACCTATCCGCAATTTGCCTCGACGCTGCCGGAGTGGCGGGAGGCGGCGTAAGTGCCGCATTTTGCTTTAGAGAAGAGGCGACATGACCAGCGTTGATCTTGATCCCCACCTCGAAGCTTTTGTCAGGCGGCAAATCGATGCCGGCCGCTATCATGATGTCGGGGAGGTCATCCGCGACGGTCTCCGCCTTCTCGAGGAACGGGAAGCAGCGATCGGCGAAATTCGCCGTCAGCTCGACGAGGCGCTCGAAGATCCGAGCCCGGATATGCCGGCCGAGGAAGTTTTCGCTCGACTGGAGGAGCGCTCAAACAAAACAAACCACTAATGGACCCGCCGCCAAGCAACAGCATCGCCGCACGCAAGGACCAGCATCTCGACATCGTGCTGCAAGGCCTTGGCCGCCAGGACGAGGTCACGACCGGCTTCGAGAAAATCCGCTTCGCACATTGCGCGCTGCCGGAGCTTGCGCTCTACGAGATCGACCTCTCCTGCACATTTCTCAACAAGAAACTCGCGGCGCCACTCTTGATCAGCTCGATGACCGGCGGCCCCTCGCGTGCCGAGCGAATCAACACGCACCTTGCCGAAGCGGCGCAGATGCTCGGCATCGCGTTCGCCGTCGGCTCGCAGCGCATCGCCATCGAGAGTGCCGGCGATGCCGGGTTTGGCCGCCGTTTGCGTCAGCTCGCGCCGACCATTCCCATCTACGCAAATTTCGGCGCGGTGCAGCTCGCGCATGGGTTTGGCGACAAGGAAGCGCGCGCCGTCATCGACATGATCGAGGCCGATGCGCTCTATTTGCATCTCAACTCGTTGCAGGAAGCACTGCAGCCCGAGGGCGATCGCGATTGGCGCGGAATTCTGGAAGCGATTGCCAAGCTCGCCCGCACGCTGCCGGTGCCGATCATCGCCAAAGAGATCGGCTGCGGCATTTCCGGTGCGATCGCGCGCCGGCTTGTCGAAGCCGGCGTTGCTGCGATTGATGTTGCCGGCGCCGGCGGCACCAGCTGGGCGCTCGTCGAATCGGAGCGCGCACTCAGCGAACGCGATCGCGCCGTCGCGCGCTCCTTCGCAAGCTGGGGAATTCCGACCGCAGATGCGATCCGTGATGTGCGCGCGCATTGCATCGAGACGCCGCTCATCGGCTCCGGCGGCATCAAAGATGGGATCACCGCGGCGAAAGCGATCCGGCTTGGCGCCGATCTCGCCGGCATCGCCGCCGGCACGTTGGAGCCGGCACTTGTTTCGGCTGAGGCCGTTGCCGATCATTTAAATGGTGTGATCGATCAGCTGCGCATCGCGTGTTTCTGCACGGGCTCGCGCGATCTCGCGGCGCTGCGGAACGCGGCGCTGTTATAGCTTTAATTCAGGGGAAGCATTGCAATGACCACATCCCCGGGCGCCGAAGGCAACCCGGGGTCCAGGGCAAAATGCACCTGCGCTGCCGAGGAAGACTCCTGGGTCCCGGTTGCCGCATTCGAAGTCGGGTGTTCCCGACTTCGACATTTCTCATGCTGACCTTGCAAACATGCGAGGTCAGGCGGCTCCGGGAATGTGGCTAACGATCAGCCGATCAGTACCGATAATGATCCGGCTTGTACGGCCCCTGCTGCGGCAGACCGAGATACGTCGCCTGCTCGCTCGTGAGCTTCGTCAGCTTCACGCCGATCTTGTCGAGATGCAGCGAGGCGACTTTTTCGTCGAGATGCTTCGGCAGCGTGTAGACCTGACGCTGATATTGACCCTGCTTCGTCCAAAGCTCGATCTGCGCCAGCGTCTGGTTGGTGAATGACGCCGACATGACGAAGGAGGGATGTCCCGTCGCATTGCCGAGGTTCACCAGCCGTCCTTCGGACAGAAGGATGATGCGCTTGCCGTCGGCAAATTCCACTTCGTCGACCTGCGGCTTCACATTGTGCCACTTGAAGTTATTGAGGCCCGCGACCTGAATCTCGGAATCGAAGTGGCCGATATTACAGACGATGGCGCGGTCCTTCATCGCCCGCATGTGGTCGACCGTGATCACGTCGACATTGCCGGTGGCGGTGACAAAAATGTCGGCGCGCTTGGCCGCATCGTCCATCGTCGTGACTTCGTAGCCTTCCATTGCCGCCTGCAGCGCGCAGATCGGATCGATCTCCGAGACCATGACGCGGCAGCCGGCGTTGCGCAGGCTCGCAGCCGAGCCCTTGCCGACATCGCCGAAGCCCGCGACCATCGCGACCTTGCCGGCCATCATCACGTCGGTGCCGCGGCGGATGCCGTCGACCAGCGACTCGCGGCAGCCGTAGAGATTGTCGAATTTCGACTTCGTCACGGAATCGTTGACGTTGATCCCCGGGAAGAGCAGCCGCCCTTCCTTCTGCATGATGTAGAGGCGATGCACCCCGGTCGTCGTCTCTTCGGTGACGCCCTTGATCGCCTCGGCGTTGCGCTTGTACCAGCCGGGATTGGCTTTGAGCCGCTTCTTGATCGCGGCGAAAAGCACTTCCTCTTCCTCGTTCGAAGCTTTGTCGAGGAACGCGGTGTCGCCGCCTTCGGCCTTGAGGCCGAGATGGATGAGCAGCGTCGCGTCGCCACCATCGTCCAAGATCATGTTCGGCGTGCCGCCGTCGCCCCATTCGAAAATTCGGTGGGTGTAGTCCCAGTAATCTTCGAGGCTCTCGCCCTTGATGGCGAAGACCGGGGTGCCGGTGGCGGCAATCGCGGCCGCCGCATGGTCCTGCGTCGAGTAGATGTTGCAGGAGGCCCAGCGCACGTCCGCGCCGAGCGCCTTCAGGGTCTCGATCAGCACGGCGGTCTGGATCGTCATGTGCAGCGAGCCAGCG
Source organism: Beijerinckiaceae bacterium (assembly GCA_036265935.1). Lineage (GTDB taxonomy): Bacteria > Pseudomonadota > Alphaproteobacteria > Rhizobiales > Beijerinckiaceae > JAFASC01. The sequence continues at coordinate 9,779 of DATAOB010000063.1, read as the reverse complement.
ATGCGCGCGCCCTTCAAGGGCTGCGACGCGCCGAATTCGGCGCGTGTCGCCATGAGGCCGGGCATCTCCGTCTCGGCGATGGCGATTTCCTTGCGGCCCCAATCGGCAAGGCCGATGTCGGCGACGGCGTAGTCGTTGAAATGCGGGACGGCGGCGAGGTTCGATTTGGGCATGGCGCTCTGTCGGGTTGGAAAGGGGTCGGCGGCTTATAGCAGCGGGCCGGCGGCCCGGCAATAAGCATATAAAGACATCTTTATGTCTTTTTATCGGCCCGCCAGGCGGGGCAAAGCTTGCCTTGCGAGCGCCTCGCGGTAGGCCTCGAGGCTGAAATGCGCCTCGTAAAAGCGGCGGGTGTCGCTGGCGAGCCGCTCGGCCCCGCTCGCCGGCGCCCGGCCGGCGGCCGTTCTCAAGGCTCCGGCGAATTCTTCCGGGCTGTCCGCGATCCTCACGTTGGCGAGGCTTGCCGGATCGACCTGCATGCCGCGGAACGCCTGCGATGTAGCGATGAGGGACAACCCGCTCGACAGCGCCTCGACAGTCTTGATCGACAGCCCGTGACCTTCGCTCGTCGGCAAAAGCACGAGTTTCGCGTTGGCGTAGACGCTGCCGATGTCCTCCACACGGCCGCGGAACAGATGCCGTTGCCGCTCGTAAAGCGCGGCATTGTGCTTGCGCAGCGCCGCGTCGATGTTACCGACGATTACGACTTGCACATCACCGGCGCGGGGCAGGATTTCCGACAAGAACCACTCGACCGAGAGCACGTTGCCGCGATTGGCGCTCGCCACCATGACGATATCGTCGCCGCCGGGACCGGTCGGCACCGCTGCAACGGCGGGATAGATCAGCGCATGCGGCTTCTCCGGCAGAAGCCGGCGGAATGTGCGATCCTCCTCGGCATTGAGATGCACCATGAGATCGGCGCCGCGCATCCAATCGAGCTCGATCGCCAGCATTTCCTCGTAAGTGGCGCGCGGCGGCAGCAGAAACGCGCTTTCGTTCCGCAATTGATATTGGTCGGCTTGGATGTCTTGCGTTTCGAGAAGGATCGGGCTGCGAGCGCCACCGCGCAGCTTTTCGGCGAACGGCATGCAGAAATAATGATTGCAGTGGATGAGATCGATGCGTTCGGCGGCAAGCTCGTCCGGCACGATGCTCCGCTCTGAAAGTCCTGCCTGGTAGACGGGATGATTGCCGCGGATCAGCTGACGATATTCGCGAAAGAGAAAATCCGGACGCAGCAGCGTCGAAAGCGGCGGCCCGGTGTAATAGCGCTTATCGGCCGGCATATCGGGCGTTGCGGCGATGTAGACCTGCCAAGCCGCCGGTTTATCAGGCGTATGTCCGAGATGATCGCTGACCGCGACCGAGATCACCCGCGCGCCAAGCGCGCGGTAGGTCGCCGCCTGCGTGACGTTGATCTCGTAACTGCCGCAGGAATGCCAGTCGGCATGCACGACCGCGACGGTCTTGCCGGCGAGGGGAGCGTCGGACGTAGGACTAATTGTCGATGTCAAGCGTTCAGTTATCGCGGCGCTCAAGGAAGCTTCCGCGCCACGCGAAAACCATTGCCGAAATAGCGCACGTCGGAATCGTAGCGGAATCGCGCCGCCGATTTCAGATACGCCGACTGCGTGTCGAAAGATCCGCCGCGTAGAACGCGCAGCGAGCATTGTCCGCTCGTCCACGCCGAGCCATCCGACGGCGCGCCGCGATAGCTTTCGTTCCAGCAATCTTCCAGCCACTCCGCCGCATTGCCGGCCATGTCGTTTAATCCGAATGGGTTCGGCGGAAAGCTGCCGACGCCAAGCGTCTGCACCGGCTCGCCGGTTTGGCAGTCGCGGCAATTTGCCATGCGCGTGCCGACCTGCGTTCCCCAATAGAACGGGCTCTTGGTTCCGCCGCGTGCCGCATATTCCCATTCGGATTCGCTCGGCAGGCGATACGCTTTGCCGGTCTTTTGAGCGAGCCAGGCGACGTATTCCTTGGCGTCCGACCAACTGACATTGATGACCGGATGGTCGCCGCGTCCCCAGCCGCGATCGTCGGGCTTGAAGCGGCAGGCGCCCGCCGCGACGCACTTATCCCAGTCGTCGAAGGTGATCTCGTTGCGGCTCATCGCGAACGGCTCGGCGAGCGTCACCCGGTGCACCGGCCGGTCGAACGGGGTCGCCGCCGCGCCCATGTCGAACGAGCCGGGGGGGATGACGATCAATTCCGGACAATCCGGGCAATCGCGGAGGCTGTCGCCCGGCCGCAGGCTTGCCGGCGCCGCGGCCGCCGGCGGCCGCGGCGCGGCGGGCGCTGGTGCTGGTGCTGGTGCCGTGGGTTGAGGTTGAGGAGGAGGAGCAGCGCGCGGCGCGGGCGCTTGCGCAACAGGCGGTGGCGCAGTCGTTGGAGCCGGCTGTGGGGGCGGCGCCGGTGCTGGGGCCGCCGGGCGCGCCACGACATTTGTCGAAGGCGTGCCACTAGGCTTCGCGAAAGAAAAATCCTCGCTTAGCGACGACACGACCCACGGAATTTGTTCCCGGTTAGATGCGCGCGAGACGCCGAGTCGCGCGTGATTGAAAGCATCCTCAGCGGTATTGTCGGGTGTGCGGATTTCCTTCAGCAGTTCCTGCATGAACAGGCTGGTGTCGCCAGCGGCGTCATTCGACACACGTCCCGGTGCCGCCGCGTAGATGGCCAGCGTCCCATCTGGCGCGTCAATCGTGGCGAGACCGGCGGAGAAGGAGCGGAAGCGGCGTTCGTAAGGATTACGCCGCGAAGCATCGAGGATAGCGATCTTTACGCGCGCCCCGCGCTGGCCCATTTGGCTCAAAATATCATCAAGACCGAAGCCATCGCGCTTGACCTCCGGCTCCGACCAAATCTGCGCGTCAACAGGAATGAGATAAGTCTGACGCGCCGATTGGATGCCAAACCCACTAAAGTAAAGCAGAGCCGCCGAGCCCGGCTGAATTTTTGCAAGAAATGCGTCGAGGGCGCGGCGCATCGTCTCGCGATTGGCGTTCTCCTTCTCCTCAACTTCAAAGTCGTTCCGCTTCAGCTCCTCGGCGAGCGAGCGGGCGTCCTTGATCGCGCTCGGCACCGGTGCGCTGGCGTCAGGATAAGCGGCATTGCCGATGACCAGCGCGATGCGCTTGCCGCTGCCGGCGCCCGGCGCCGGCGCCGGCGCCTGCGCAAGCGCAAAGCCGGCGCCCCCAAACGCAACGAGCAGCAGCGCGAGCCAGAACGCGTTGCGCAACTTGAAGCGAGTGCAGCTCTTTTCCGCCCCCATGTCGCTACCCGGCACGTTCCTCTCCACCCGTTCCTAGCTTAGGGTGGAGACGCAATAGCCACAATGGGTTCAATCCCTTATCCCTTCGTCGCCGCCTGCCGGCCGGCGACCGATCCGGCCGAACGTCGCTTCCCGAGCCGCGCAAGTTCGGCTAGCTTTCCCTCGTGATCGCGACTTCGGGAGGGTTCAGCGATGCCGTTTGTCGGAAACAATGTCCGCCGCTGTTTTGGCACGAGCGGTATGATTGCAGGGTTGCTGCTTGGACTGCCGTTCGGGGTTGCGCTGGCGCAGGACAAGGGCGGCCCAACGCCCTCACCGCCCGGCGCCGCCGTTTACTTTGTCGATCCGAAGGACGGCGCGACGATTCCGACAAAGAGCGTGATCCATTTCGGCCTCCGCAATATGGGCGTGGCGCCGGCCGGCTCCGATCGGCCGAATTCCGGTCATCATCATCTCTTGATCGATACGCCGGTGCCGCCGCTCAACGAGCCGATCCCGAACGACTTCAACCACCTGCATTTCGGCGCGGGGCAAACGGAGGCGCAAGTAACGCTCACTCCGGGCGACCACACATTGCAGCTTTTGCTCGGCGACAAGGATCACATTCCGCACACGCCGCCGGTCATGTCGGATCGCATCCACGTCAAGGTGGTGGAAGGCGCGAGCACGCAAGGCGCGGCCTCTGCGCCGGCAAAACCCGCCTATAAGCGCAAGCCTTCACCGGCCGGCGCCAAGGTGTATTTGGTTTATCCCAGGAATGGCAGCGTCGTCCCGCCGGAGACCGTCGTACGCTTCGGCCTGATCGGCATGGGCGTCGCGCCGGCCGGCGTCGAGAAGGCCAATACCGGCCACCATCATCTCTTGATCGACACGCCGCTGCCGCCGATGGACGAGCCGATCCCGAACGACTTCAACCATCTGCATTTCGGGCTCGGACAGACCGAAGCGAAGGTGAAACTGCCGCTCGGCACGCACACGCTGCAGCTGCTGCTCGGCGACGAGAACCACGTTCCGCACGATCCGCCGATCCTGTCGCAGCCGATCAAGGTGCTCGTCACCGCGAACGGCAAGCGACCGCGGCCGCACCACAAAAGGCCTCGACATTACTGAGCTGGCGAACCCACCCCGCGTAAGGCGCGGGGTGGGCGCCACCGAAAGGGTCAGCCGCTGGCCTGGCCGCCCATGACAGGGCCGAACAGCTCCCAATTCTCGCCCTTGAAGCGCATCAGCTGCAGCTGCTTGATCGGAGCGTAGTCGGTCGGGCTCGTGTGAATTTTGATGCCCGGCAGCAGTCCGTCGATCTCCAGCTCTTTGAGATTGGCCGCCTGCTTCATGATATTTTCGCGGGTGAGATCGTCACCGCATTGCTTGAGCACCGCGACAACGGTCTGGACGACATTGTAGCCGGTCAGCACCGATGCATCGGAGCGGTTGGCGTCCGGATAATATTTGTCGAGAAAGGCGTAGAACTTCTTCATGCCCGGATCGTCCTTCCACTGTGCGGAGGTTGCGTCCTTGGCGTAGTTTGCGGAGATGATGTCCTGCCCGTTCTCAAAACCGGACGGCTTCATCACAGCGCCGATCGAAGCTCCGACGTTATTTAGGATGAACAGCGGCTTCCATCCGAGCTCCGCGACTTTCTTGATCGATTGCGCGGCGAATTTCGGCGTCGTGATGCTGACGAATACGTCGGCGCCCTTGGCCTTCAGCGAGACGATCTGCGAGTCGACGGTCGGGACCGTAGTTTCATAGGCTTCCTCGCCGATGATCATCGATGCGGCTTTGTCACCGAGCCCGTCCTTTAGGCCCTTCAGGTAATCCTTGCCGTAATCGTCGTTCTGATAGAGGACGCCGATCTTTCCGTTCGGCTTTTCCCGCAGGATCTATTTCGCGTAGATGCGGGCTTCGCTTTGGTAATTGGGCTGCCAGCCCATCGTCCAGGGAAAATCCTTCGGATCGTTCCATTTCGTCGCGCCGGGGGCGACGAAAAGCTGCGGCACCTTCTTCTGATTCATATATTTTTGGATTGCCGAATTGGTCGGCGTGCCGAGCGAGTTGAAGATGAACAGAACTTCGTCGCTCTCGACGAGCTTGCGCGCCTGCTCGACGGTCTTCGGCGGCCTGTAGCCATCGTCATAGGAGATGAAGTTGATCTTGCGGCCGTTGATGCCGCCTTCGGCGTTGACCTTGTTGAAGTAGGCGGCTTCGGTCTTGCCGATGACGCCGTAGGCGGAGGCGGGTCCGCTATACGGCATGATATTGCCGATCTTGATTTCGGTATCGGTCACGCCCGGCCCGTATTTCTTCTGGGCCAAGGCGGTGAAGCTGGTTGCGGCAAATAAAGCCGCGGCGGCGAAGCCGATCGCCACCAATTGGGATTGGCGTTTGAGCATGAGGCTTTTCTCCCCGATGGTATTTCTCCTTGTGCCGTTAAGCCCGCCTCTTTCGTTAGTGGACGATCATACCGGTGAAGACGTAGGCCTGCAGCATAACCAAAAGACCAACGAGGCAGGCGAGCACGATCGAGTGCCCGAAGACGAAGCGCAGGATAGTGCCTTCATGTCCGAACCAGTTGGTGGCCGTCGAGGCGACGACGATCGATTGGGCGTCGATCATCTTGCCCATGACGCCGCCGGATGAGTTAGCCGCCCCCATCAGGATCGGCGACAGGCCGAGCTGCTCGGAGGTGATCTTCTGCAGGTTGCCGAACAGGATGTTCGAGGCCGTATCCGAGCCGGTCAGGGCGACGCCGAGCCAGCCAAGCAGCGTTCCGAAGAAGGGATAGAGCACGCCAGTCAGGGCGAAAGCCAAACCCAGCGTCGCGTCGATGCCGGAGAGCCGGGTGAGCGTGCCGATCGCCAGCATCGCCGAGATGGTGATCAGCGAGAAGGCGCAGATGCGGATCGTGCGGCCGTATTCGGCGATGAGTCCGCCAGGGGTGAAGCCCATGACAAACCCGGCGATGATCGCCGCGATCAGCATGCCGGAGCCGGTATAGGAGAGCCAGGTAAACGAGAACACGGCTGCTTCCGGCGTCGGCTTCGGCACCACCGGCGCCACCTTCATGATCATGTTGTGGAGGTCGGGGACGGGATAGTTCCACGTCGTGTACGGATTGACGGCGAATTTAAAGGCGTTCGTGCCCCAGATGAGCAGAATGACGCAGACGATGATCCACGGCGCCAGCCCGAACCAGACTTCTCGGGTCGTCGGCCGCGGGCGCGGCGGCGGGGGCGGCGGCATGGTCGCGGCGGATTCATCGCGCGTGCGCAGCGCCGGCGACGTCCAGATTTCGGCGGGGTGCCAGACTTTCAGGAATCCGATGAGGCACGCCATCGAGACCAGCGATGCGCCGATGTCGACGATCCAGGGATTGACGTAGTTCGAAATCAGGAATTGCGGGATGGCGAAGGAGACGCCGCAGACGAGGACCGCCGGCCAAACCTGAATCATGCCGCGGAAGCCGGCAAAGGCCCAGACGACCCAGGCGGGAACAATCAGCGAGAAGAACGGCAATTGCCGCCCGACCATCGCGCCGAGCAGAAACGGATCGATGCCGGTGACGCTCGCAAGACCTGCAATCGGCGTGCCGAGCGCGCCGTAAGCGACGGGCGCGGTGTTGGCGATGAGCGACAAACCGGACGCCGCGAGCGGCGAGAAACCGAGGCCGATCAGCATGGCGCCGGTCACCGCGACCGGCGTGCCGAAGCCGGACGCGCCCTCGAAGAACGCGCCGAACGAGAACGCGATCAACAGCAATTGCAGCCGGCGGTCCTCGGTGACGCCCCCGATCGTCGCTTGCAGCGTGCCGAAGGCGCCTTTCTCGACCGTCAGCCGGTAAAGGAAGATGACGTTGAGAACGATCCAGCCGATCGGGAAAAAGCCGGTGACCGCGCCGAGAACGGTGGCGCGCAGCGACATCCCGGCCGGCATCGTGAAAATGAAAATCGCGATGAGATTGGCGACGATCAGCGCGATCACCGCCGCGATATGCGCCTTGACCTTGTTCGAGGCGATGAGGACGAGCAGCGTGACGACCGGCAGTGCCGCGCAGATCGTCGACAACGCGGTATTGTTGAACGGGTTATAGACTTGGTTCCACATCTGCCCCTCCCGATTGCCGACTGTCAGCCGCCGGCTAATCGCGCCCCTTTCGCTGCCGCAGGTTTGTGCAAGTTTAGACCTTTGGCAAATCTTATCGTTGCTGCAGCGCACAAGGTACGCATGCAGTCCACAAATATCGACGGGTTTGCCCCGGCGCGTATTCCGGCGCGCTAACTTTTGTTGACGAGCACCCGCTCGAACCAGTGGGCGAACGCGTCCAGAGCTTCGTCCAGGATTTCGCGATCGGTCCGCCCGGATCGTGCCGGCACGTGGAAGGAGTGATCGGCTCCTTGCAGCGTCTTCAACGTCGCGGGCGCGCCGAGCCGCTCGATCAAAGCCGTTAGTTCCTGCAGATCGGCCATCGCATCGTGGCTGCCCTGCAAAAACAGCATCGGCATGTGCACCTCGAAGAGATGCGTGCCGCGCTCGCCGGATATCTGCTTCGGCGGATGCAGGGGAAAAGCGAAGAAGACGAGCCCGGCGACGCCCGGCAGCGGCGCGGCGGCTTGCGCCTGCGATGTCATGCGTCCGCCGAAAGATCTGCCGCCGGCGATGAGCGGCAAGTCCGGCATCAGGCGCGACGCTTCCGCCACCGCCGCGCGAACGGTGGCGTGCGCGACGCGCGGTGGATCGGGGCGGCCGCCGCCCGCTTCCATGTAGGGGAACTGATAGCGCAGTGTCGCGAAATGCCGCTCGGCCAATCCGGCGGCAAGCGCCTCCATCGAGCGATGCAACATGCCGGCGCCGGCGCCATGCGCCAGCACGAGGCAAGCGCGCGATCGCGGCGGGGCGCGCAACAAGCCCGACACCCTATGCTTGTCGCCGACGCCAAACGTGACGCGCCGATCGCAAATATGGGGTATCTCGTCTAGCGACATCGCAATAGGATCCCACAAACGTGCGTGATGCCTTCAACACGCGAGGACGCGCTTGACAATCCATTTGAGTAAAGCGGTCGAGGATTTCTGGACCGCGCGGGCGCGCGGCGAGTTCTTTCCGCGCGCTTATTTCGATCGGTTGACGCTCGATGAAGCCTATCGCATCCAGCTGGCGTTGATCGAGCGGCGCTGCGCGGAAGGCGAATGCCATATCGGCTGGAAGGTCGGACTGACGGCGAAGGCCATTCAGGAGCAGTTCGGTTTTTTCGAGCCGGTCTTCGGCTGCATTCTCGAGACGCGCCCGAGCGGTCACGTCTTTGGCGCGACCGAGCTGATCAATCCCGGCTTCGACACCGAGCTCTGCATGAGGCTCGGGCGCAACCTCGAAGGGGATATCACGCTCGATGAAGTGCGCGATGCGATCGATGTGATCCATCCCTCGTTCGAGATCATTGAGACGCGCGGCGATTTCGTGAATCAGATTCCGTTGGCCATGGCGGATAACGCGCAGCAGCGCTCGGTGATTTTGGGGGCGCCAGTGCGTCTCCCGCCGAACATGCGATTGGATGAGGTCGAGGCGCGCGTCGAGCTCAATGGGCAGGAAGTTGCGCGCGGCTTCGGCAGCGCGGTGCTCGGCAATCCCTTGAACTCGATTGCCTGGCTGGCAGGAAAGCTCACGCAATACGGACAGCGGCTGCGCGCCGGCGATATCGTCATGACCGGCTCGTTCGTGCGCCAGTTTCCGCTATCGCCCGGCGACGTCGCCGAAGCGGATTTTTCAGGGCTTGGGCGCGTCGAGGTGGGACTCGCGAAGGCTTAGCGCCCGCAGAGCGCCGCGACTGAGGTCGCCGGCGAAAGCGGCGAAAGCGCCGCGAACGAGGTCGGCGTGCAGAGACCGGCATCGCCGGAGCAGAATTGCGCGAACGAGAAGCCGCGGCCCGGCGGGTTTCGCGACATGCCGCCAAGTGTGACCACGGCCGTGTCGCCCGGGCTCGACAGCGTCACGCACTTGCCGCCGCTGCGCGTGCAGACAAGAGCGGCGCCGTCGTTGAGCGTTACGACGGTGCGGGCGCGTTCGGAAATAATATCGAGCTCGGTGCCGCGGGCGCGCGCAGTTTCTTCACAGGCCGCACGATACGCCGAACCGCAGGCGGGGTAATCGCTAGAGGTTTGTCGAGGACGCGAACCGGCGGGATTCCCGGCTGTTGTTGTGCCGCTGCAACATCGCCGAACCGCGCCGCCATCGATTCGTAGAGCGCGCACCAGGCAGACGGCACCAGCGCCGCAGAGTTGTCTGGCGTGGGCGTGCGCGCGGGCGACATCGCCCGCCCGGTAGGCGGCGAGCATCGCGTCGTTGGCGCGACGCGGAAGCTCGTCGGCGAGACGCGTGCGCGGCCACGGCCCTTGTCCGAGCTGCGCAAGGCTGGCTTCATCGATTGCCACTATGCGAACCGGCCCGTCGCGCTCGAAGGCGCGGCTTAGTCTTTGCCAGCTATCGAAAACGAAGTTGCCGAGAT
>DATAOB010000062.1:0-12934 GCA_036265935.1 Beijerinckiaceae bacterium | reverse complement strand
CATGCCGGTTTGTTTTGCGCGGGCAGCGCTGCTGCGATTTTCGCTTTGCTGAAACGCTACGAGTGGCCTCACGCCGGGCCGTTACCGACGGTCATCGACGGCAGGCCGAACTACAATTTCGGGCCGGTCAAGTTTGCGTCGCTGGCGGCGGTGTTTTGGGGCATCGCCGGCTTTGCCGTCGGCCTTTACATTGCTCTTGAGCTGGCTTTTCCCTGGCTCAATCTCGATCTGCCCTTCGTCAATTTCGGACGGCTGCGGCCGCTTCACACGTCCGCGGTCATTTTCGCTTTCGGCGGGAATGTTTTGCTCGCGACCTCTTTCTACGTCGTGCAGCGCACTTGCCGCGCCCGGCTCGCCGGCGATCTTGCGCCGTGGTTCGTGATCCTCGGCTATAACTTCTTCATCGTCATCGCCGGCACGGGCTATTTGCTCGGCATCACCCGCAGTCACGAATATGCCGAGCCCGAATGGTACGCCATTCTGTGGCTCGTCATCGTCTGGGTCACCTATTTTCTGGTCTTTATCGGCACACTCGCGGGCCGCACCGAGCCACATATTTACGTGGCGAACTGGTTCTATCTCGCGTTCATCGTGACCATTGCGGTCCTCGTGCTCGGCAACAATGTCGAGGTGCCCGTTTCGATCTTCTCGTCAAAATCATATCCGCTCTGGTCGGGCGTCCAGGATGCGATGATCCAATGGTGGTACGGCCACAACGCCGTCGGATTTTTCCTGACGGCAGGCTTCCTTGCGATCATGTACTATTTCATCCCGAAGCGGGCGGAGCGGCCGATCTATTCCTATCGGCTGTCCATCGTGCACTTCTGGTCGCTAATTTTCCTTTATATCTGGGCGGGTCCGCATCACCTGCATTACACCGCACTGCCCGATTGGGCGCAGACGCTTGGCGCGACGTTCTCGATCATGCTGTGGATGCCGTCGTGGGGCGGCATGATCAACGGCCTGATGACGCTCTCAGGCGCATGGGACAAATTACGCACCGATCCGGTCCTGCGCATGCTCGTCGTCTCCGTCGCGTTCTACGGCATGGCGACGTTCGAAGGGCCGCTCATGTCGATCAAGTCGGTCAATGCGCTGAGCCACTATACCGACTGGGGTATCGGCCACGTTCATTCCGGCAGTCTCGGCTGGGTCGGCTTCGTCTCGTTCGGCGCGCTCTATTGCCTGATCCCCTGGCTGTACAATCGCAAGCTCTATTCGCTGAAGCTCGTCGAGTGGCACTTCTGGCTCGCCTCGATCGGCATCGTCTTCTACATTTCGGCGATGTGGGTTGCCGGCATCATGCAAGGCTTGATGTGGCGCGCTTATACGCAGCAAGGCTTCCTCGAATATTCCTTCGTCGAGACGACGGAAGCCATGCATCCCATGTACGTGATCCGCGCACTCGGCGGCGCAATGTTCCTCGTCGGCGCGCTGATCATGGCCTTCAATTTCTACAAGACGCTAACGGCGCGAGCGTCGGCGGTGGGTGAAGAACTGCCTCCGTTAGCCGGTGTCCTCGTCGCGCCGGCAGAGTGAGGAAGATCGGATGTCTGCGACAGCGAACACCCACTGGCAGCGGCACAAAATCTTCGAGACGAGCTCGATCTGGCTGCTGCTCGGCATTATCGCCGTCATCGCGATCGGCGGGCTCGTCGAGATCGTTCCGCTGTTCTATCTGAAGAACACGATCGAGCGGGTCGAAGGCGTGCGGCCCTATTCGCCGCTCGAGCTCGCCGGCTTCAACATCTACGTCCGCGAGGGCTGCTATACCTGCCATTCGCAGATGATCCGCCCGTTGCGAGACGAGGTCGAGCGCTACGGCCATTACTCGCTGGCCGCTGAAAGCATGTACGATCACCCGTTCCAGTGGGGATCGAAACGCAATGGGCCGGACCTCGCGCGAGTCGGCGGCAAATATTCCGACGATTGGCACCGCGATCACATGCGCGATCCGCGCGCGGTTGTGCCGTCATCGATCATGCCCGGCTATGCGTTTCTTGAAACGACGCCGCTCGACGCTTCTCACATCAAGAACGATCTGATCGCGCTGTCGCGCGTCGGTGTGCCCTACACGGCCGATATGATCGACAACGCTGTTGTCGACCTGAAGGCGCAGGGCTCACCCAATAGCCCCAACGTCGAGGCGCTGCAGAAGCGCTACCCGGCCGCCATCGTCCGCGACTTGGGCGCGGGCGGCGAAATCAACGAGCTCGACGCGCTTGTCGCCTATCTGCAGCGTCTCGGCACCCAGGTCGATTTCAAGCTCTACGACGACAAAGCCAACATCCGCTGAGGCAAGACATGTCGCATTATGAATGGCTGCGCGCCACGGTCGCCCAATGGGGGCTGGTTTATTTCGGCGCTTTGTTCGTCGCCGGCTGCGCCTATGCGCTGTGGCCGTCGCGCAAGCGTCAGTTCGAAGCCGCAGCACGTCTGCCATTGAGCGAGGATTGAGCGATGTCGCACGCGACCGAACATCTCGATCCGGGCACCGGAAAGGCGACGACCGGCCACGAATGGGACGGCATAGCGGAACTCAACACGCCGCTGCCGCGCTGGTGGCTGTGGACATTCTACGCCACGATTTTGTGGGCGATCGGCTATTGGATCGTCTATCCCGCCTGGCCGCTTCTCTCGTCGGCAACGGAAGGCGCCTTCGGCTGGAATACGCGTCGCGCCGTCGAACAGGATATCGCGGAGCTGAAAACGCTGCGCGGCCCGATGTTGACGAAGCTCGCGAGTGTGTCTGCAAAAGACATCGAGCAGTCGCCTGAGCTTCTGGCGATCGCCCGCCCATTGGGCGCTGCCGCATTCGCGGCGAATTGCGCGGCGTGCCACGGCACCGGCGCGCAAGGCGCTAAGGGCTATCCCAATCTGAACGATGACGAGTGGCTTTGGGGCGGCTCGCTCGACGACATCCAGAAGACGATCACGCATGGTGTCCGTTGGGACGCGGATCCCGAAACGCGTACCAGCCAAATGCCCGCCTTCGGGCGTGACGGCATCCTGAAGCCAAGCGAGATTTCGGCCGTCGCCGACTACGTGCGCAGCCTCTCGGGTCTCTCTGTGGAGAAGACGGCGGACCTGGCGAAAGGCCACGAGCTTTTCGCCGCGAACTGCGCCCTCTGTCATGGCGAGGACGGCAAGGGCAACCGCGAGTTCGGTGCGCCAAATCTCGCCGATCAGATCTGGCTCTATGGCTCCGACAAAGCCTCCATCGTGCAACGAATCAATCTCGGCGGCGGGGGAGTCATGCCGGCCTGGGGCACGCGGCTCGATCCGGTGACGATCAAAGCGCTCACCGTCTATGTTTACACGCTCGGCGGCGGACAATGAGCGATGTCGCACGTTAGCGTTCAAACCGGCGACGATGGATCGGAATCGCTCTACGCGGCGGCGAGAAAAATCTATCCGCAGTCGATTTCGGGCACGTTTCGCCGACTGAAATGGATTCTGCTGATCGTCACGTTGGGTATCTACTATTTCCTGCCTTTCTTGCGGTGGCATCGCGGCCCGAACGAGCCGACGCAGGCGGTACTAGTTGATCTCGCGCATCGCCGCTTCTACTTCTTCTTTATCGAGCTGTGGCCGCAGGAGGTCTATTATTTCACCGGCCTTCTGATCCTGGCAGCGCTCATTCTGTTTCTCATGAACGCGCTGGCGGGGCGCGTCTGGTGCGGCTATCTGTGCCCGCAGACGGTGTGGACCGATCTGTTCTTTGCCGTCGAGCGCCTGATCGAGGGCGACCGCCGCGAGCGGATGCTCAAGGATGCGGGTCCGCTCACGGTCGAGCGCTTCACGGAAAAGCTTCTGAAGCATTCCGTCTGGCTGATGATCGCGTGGTGGACCGGCGGCGCCTGGGTGCTTTATTTCGCCGACGCACCGACGCTTGTCGTCGAGCTTGCAACGGCGCAGGCGCCGATGGTCGCCTACGCCTCGATCGCAATCCTGACATTCACGACTTACGTGTTGGCGGGCCATATGCGCGAGCAGGTCTGCCTTTACATGTGTCCATGGCCGCGCATTCAGGCGGCGTTGACCGACGAAAACGCGCTAAACGTCACCTACCGCTACGACCGCGGCGAGCCGCGCCATTCGGTGAAGAAAGCCGCGGCGCTGCGCGCCGCCGGAGAGCCTGCGGGCGATTGCATCGATTGCGATCAATGTGTCGCGGTCTGTCCGACGGGCGTCGACATCCGCGGCGGCGCCAATCTCGGCTGCATTCAGTGCGGGCTCTGCATCGATGCTTGCGACGCGGTGATGGCGAAGGTCGGACGAGCGCCGCGGCTGATCGCTTATGACACCGACGTCAACATCAAGCGGCGGCAGGAGAACCTTGCGCCAGTTTATCGCTTCGTGAGAGCGCGTACAATCCTCTACATCGCGCTCATAGTGGCGGTCGGCGGCGTGATGCTTGTTGCTCTAGCCGGACGCAGCGATGCGGGAATCTCGGTGATCCACGACCGCAATCCGCTTTTTGTGCGGCTGTCTGACGGCGGCGTGCGCAACGGCTATACGATTCGTCTCGTCAACAAACAAAACGCTCCGGTGCGCTTCGCGTTGTCCATGTCCGGACTGGAAGACGCGAAAATGGACGTGATGGGGGCCGAACCGGACGCCACTGGCCGAGAGCTCATCGAGGTCGGTCCGGACCAGACGCGCGAAGTGCGTGTCACCGTTGCGGTTCGAAGCGCTCGCGCCGGCGAATCCGTTCCGATCCGTTTCGACGCCACGCAGCAGGATGCCCTTGCCACCGCGTCGGCGCACGATTTCTTCCGCATGCCGTGAGAGCGAGAGGACGATGCCGAGAGCTGCTGTCGCAACCGCAATTCAAGCCGGTCCCAGGCGCCGGCAAGGACGCGTTCTCACCGGGCGAATGGTGCTGGCGATTGTCGTCTGCTTCTTTGCGACGGTGGGGACGGTGAACGCCGTGATGATGCGCTTTGCCATGACGAGCTTCCGCGGCGAGGTTGTCGACCATCCCTATGAAGCCGGCCTGGTTTTCAATTCGCAGATTGCGGCGGCGCGGGCCCAGGCCGCGCGCCATTGGCGCGTCGAGGGCCATATCGATGCCAGCGCAGCGCCACGGCGCATTCAGGTCACGGCACGTGACGGCGAGGGCCAGCCGATCAGAAGCCTGGAGATGACTGCAGAATTCCTCGGCCCTGTGAATAACCGGCTCGACCGGCGCGTGCGCCTCGAAGAGCACGGGGAGGGGCGCTACGAGGCAGAGCTCTCTATCAATCCCGGTGCATGGGATTTCGACATCATTGCGGCGCGTGATGGCGAGACATTGTTTCGCTCGCGCAGCCGCCTTCGGCTTGACTGAACATCATGGACGTTTCCGCCGACCTTTCCGGATATGTACAGACAAGGGCCGATGGCGCCGCGGAAATCGATTTCGCGGTGCAAGGCATTCTCTGCGGCACCTGCATCGGAGTGATCGAGCGCGCCATCGCGCGCATGCAAGGCGCACCGAAGCCGCGGCTGAACTACACGATGCGGCGCTTGCATGTGAGTTGGACGGCCGCCAATTTCAATCCAGCCGATGTCGCGCGCGTGCTCGCCCCGCTCGGGTACACGGTTCGGCCCTTCGATCTCGCAGCTTCAGAAGACGAGGACGCGCGCCGCTCGCGCGCCCTGATGCGTTGCCTCGCCATCGCTGGTTTCGCGGCGATGAATGTCATGCTGCTCTCCGTCTCGATCTGGGCCGGCAATGCCAGCGACATCGACGACAATACGCGTGATATGTTCCACTGGATTTCGGCGCTGATAGCGCTGCCGGCTGCGTTTTTCGCCGGTCAGCCGTTTTTCTTGAGCGCGCTTGGCGCGTTGCGGGCGCGCAGCCTCAACATGGACGTGCCGATCTCGCTCGGCGTGTCCCTGGCGCTGGTCATGTCCGTGTTTGAGACCGCGACGCATGCGCATCACGCCTATTACGAATCGGCGTTGATGTTGCTCTTCTTCCTGCTTGCCGGCCGCGTTCTCGACGATGCTATGCGCTCGCGCACGCGCGCGATCGTCAACAACTTTGCCAGCCTCCGCGCTTTCCAGGCTTTTCGCGTCAATACCGATGGTGGGATCACCGAGGTTCCGGTCAAAGCGCTACGGCACTACGACGTGGTGCTCGTTCGCCCGGGAGAGAAATTCCCGATCGACGGCAAGATCCTGTCCGGTTCGTCCGAGATCGACGACAGCCTTGTCACAGGCGAGAGCTCTCACCGCCGCGTGGAGGCGGACGACCCGGTATATGCCGGCGCGATCAATCTTTCAGGCACGGTGCGAGCCGAAGTGCATGCGGCGGGTAACGACACGCTTCTGCACGAGATCGAGCGTCTGTTGGAGACTGCATCCAGCGGCAAGTCGCGCTACGTGCTGCTCGCCGACCGCGTTGCGCGCTATTATGCGCCGGCCGTGCATTTGGGCGCGCTGGTCACCGCAATCGGCTGGTTCCTCGCGGGCGCCTCCCTGCATGATGCGATCGTCGCGGCGATCGCCGTGCTCATCGTCACCTGTCCCTGCGCATTGGCGCTGGCCATTCCTGCCGTTCACGTGGTGGCGAGCGGCAGCCTGTTCCGGCGTGGGCTTCTGTTGCGCAAAGCCGATGCGCTGGAGCGCCTTGCCGAAGTCGACACGGTCGTGTTCGACAAGACCGGGACTCTGACGCGTCCCGAGCCCGGTATTGCCAACCGCGCCAAAGTGCCGGCCGATCTTCTGGCAATCGCCGCGCGGCTTGCCTTATCGAGCCGGCATCCGCTGGCGCGTGGCATCGCGGTTGAGGCCGGTGCTTCATCCCCGTTCGACAACGTGGTCGAAGAATCCGGCCGCGGGGTGAGAACGATTGTCGATGGTGAGGAGCTGCGTCTCGGCAGCCCGGATTTTTGCGGCATCGACGCGGATTACGCCGGCGACGCCTCGCGCTTGTCGGTGATCGCCGTTCGCCACGGCGCGCGATGCTGCACCATTCAGGTGAAGCAGGTGCTGCGGCCGGATGCAGCGGCGTGCATTGCCTGGTTGAAGCAAACGGGCATTGGCGTTGAAATCCTCTCCGGGGATAACCTACATGCCGTCAACGAAGTCGCCGTAAAACTCGGAATCGAAGCGGCGCAGGGCGGTATCAAGCCGGCCGAAAAAGTGCGGCGGCTCGAGGATTTGCGCGCGCAAGGCCGGCGCGTTTTGATGGTCGGCGACGGCCTCAACGATGCACCGGCTCTTGCCGCCGCGCATGCCTCGCTGTCGCCCTCCACCGCCGCCGATGTTTCGCAATCCGTTGCCGATGCAATCTTTCTCGGCGATCGGCTGCAGCCGGTCTGCGATGCCATCACCGGCAGCCGCCGTGCAATGCGGCTTATGCGCGAAAATCTGTGGCTTGCCGCCATTTATAACATTTTGGCGGTTCCGCTCGCCGTCTTCGGCGTGCTGACGCCGCTCCTTGCCGCGGCGGGGATGTCGGGATCCTCGCTGCTCGTCACGCTGAACGCTCTCCGCGCGCGCGACATAGACGAGCATTCGATCAAGCAGTCGCGGAAGTCGCGACGCTCGCAGCCGCAGATATCTGCACCCTTGACGGCCGGTGTCGGCACATGAGCGTTCTCATCTTTCTTTTGCCTATCGCGCTCGCGCTTGGCTCGATCGGCCTCGCCGGATTTCTCTGGTCGCTGCGAGCCGGACAATACGAGGACCTCGACGGCGCGGCCCTTCGCATTCTAACCGACGATGACGTGGGTCAAGCGCAATGAGTCTCTTTTACTCGAAGCTTTATGCGCTTCGCGCCGGCGTTATCGATTGCGCGTGCGCGCTGCCGGGTACCGGTGATGCAGACGGGCGCTCGGATCGATGGCGGCTCAGCGCGAGCTTTGCTTGCGCCATCATCGCCCAGGCTCTGCTCCTGACATCATTGCCGATCGTCGGCGGCATGATCGCACCCTCGCCGGCGCTGGCGAATCTGCCCTATGCGCTGACATGGCTCGGCGCGGCGCTCGCCAGCTTTCCCGCATCGATCCTCGTCGATCAATTCGGACGGCGCGCCGCCTTTGCGCTCGGCGCCAGCACTGGCCTCGCCGGCGGGCTGCTTGCCGCTTGGGCGGCGGCGAAGGGCCATTTTGCGGCTTTGTGCATCGGGGCGATCTGGCTCGGGATTGCGCAGGGCTTCGCGCTTTTCTACCGCCATGCGGGGGCGACGCAGCAGGGCCGCGCTCAGACGATCCTGACGGTCATGGTCGGCGGATGCGTCGCGGCTTTCCTCGTACCGGCCCTGGTCGCGTTCGCTGCGCGAGCTTATGCGCCGTTCACCGATTGCGCCTTGCTCATATTTGCCGGCGCGGCCAGCGTTGCGGCGCTGCCGCTGATCCTGACGCTGCCGCATGCGACAGCTGTTGCACGTACGGGCACACGGAAGCTCGCCAGTCGGCCCTTCTGGATCGCGACGGCGCTGAGCACTGCAGCTTGGGGCATCATGGCGCATGTGATGGGCGCCGCGCCGCATGCGCTCGTCGATTGCGGCATCGGCGGCGTTGCCATCGGCGGCCTGATCTCCTGGCATTTCCTCGCGATGTATGCCCCGTTGGCAGTCGGCGCGCGCTTGCGCGCCGCGCTCGGTACATGGAACGTCGCGCTTATCGCCGCGGCATTGTTAGCTGCAGCTCTCGCCTATGTGCCCTCGAACGGCGCGCTCATCGAGGCGCGGCTGCTCGCCGGGGGCATCGGCTGGTCGCTTGCGCAGATCGCGTCGGCCGCTCTGCTCGAAAAAGCGGAGAGCCCGACGCGCTCCCAGCTTGCCCTACACGACACGTTGATCTTTGTTTCGGCTCTCGCCAGTCTGCTTGCCGCGTGATCTCTCGCGGGCCGCGGGAGGTCTTCTCATGGATGCGGCGGTGCTGAGGCAAATCGGCCATTCGCTTTTCGTCGCGGAGTTGCCCGATCCGCTGCCTGGACAGACATCAACAAAAAAATTTTTCCAGGGAAGAAACCGGACGGCTTCGACGAAATTTCGATGTCGTGGCGTCTCGGCTCTAACCTGAAACAGCTTCGCGTGAACAATCGCCTGAACTTCGCGGCGCCTTTAGCAGAGGCAGGGCCGCCTGCGCCGTGGAATCGTGCCGCCCACGCTTGGCCGTTCCGGGGGGTCGACTCGTGAGCGCGGGCAAATGGATGTCCCTGGTCTCGAGTTTCAGCTTGGCCCTGGCCAGCTTGACGTTCAGCGACGTGGCCTTTGCAGAGGCCATACTGCGAACCGCGGCTTGTTCGACTCTGTCACAGGTAACTTACGCCGGCCGCGATTACAGCATCCGAAATTATGCCGTTCGTCACAATTTGGAATGGAAAAATCCGAACGAAGAATTCGATCTTCAGCTGCACGAGCAGCTTTCCGCCACGTTTCCGCCGTTCGCGACCGTCGTGCGCGATTTGGTCCGTGAGGCAAAGGGAGAGGATGGTCGCGAACTCTCCGGTTCCGAAAGCGCGCAAGTGCTTGGCCTTTACGGCACCAATCCCGGACCGGTTGCGCCCCCTCCTCGAGATTACGCGTACGAGTGGAATTCCAAGGATGAAGGAGTCCGCACAGACGAGGTTGGAGGCAAAGCCGTCGGCCGATATCGCGTGACCAAACGACAAATTTCCGACGAGGTCGAGCTGATCCGGCAATTGTTGGTCGAGCCGCGGGAGATTGGCGGCATCATCACGCGATCGGAAGAGACAAGCTGCTTTCGGTTCAAGCAACCGCGTTGGATGTGGAGTCAGCTGGTGCCCGCTCCACTCGAAACCGCCGCCGCGGCGTTTGATCCCATCATGTACGCAGCCGACAACGCATGGAATCAGCTGAAGGAGTGTCAGGCGGCAAAGGGAAGCTGTGACTCCCTGGAGAACATTTATTTGAGGGCTGTTGAAGCGCGCGACAAAGTTTGGAAGGACGATTCAAGGATTCGACAGCTTCGGGATATCGGCAGAAAGCCCGACGCTCGTGGCTTTGCGTTCACGAGGTTTCCGGAGGATGTTCAGGTCGATGAGCAGGGTTGGCTCGTTCTCAACCAGGGATCCGGCTATCTCGATCGTCTCGGTGAAAAGACCAATGGCGAAGGCCTGAGGCCAGCCGCCGAGGCGATCCAAAACATCCTCGAGCAACAGCAATTGCTCGAGCAAAACGCGGCAACGCAGGCGCGAGCGGAGCCGAGCCGGGCTAAGCCTCAGGCGGCCCAACCCGTCGCCTCGGAAGCAACCGTCTTGGAGTCACGGGCCGCTTCAACCGAGGTATCACCCAGTCAGGTTATGCCTGCAGATGCCCAGCGTGCGACTCCAAAGAGACCTCCTGCCGCCCGGTCAGAAGCCAAGATCGCAAAGCATGGGCTCCGTAGCCGCCAGGCAGTGGCGCGTGTCCAACCGCGAACACGTCCGTTGCCGAGGCTCGCGCGTGCGCCTGAAGACGGCTTTGGCTGGCTGACACCGCTTCGACCACGGCCGCCGCTGGAACCGCCGTACGGATATGAAGTTCGTATGCGCAGGGAGGTGTCGCCGTTTTATTTTCTATTTGAGGATTGAGCGCGATCTCCGACAGTCCGTGTGAATGCTGATTTGTGCGCGCGCGGTTCCTCACTCGGCTCTGAGGTCCAGCTGACTAGGGATGAGCCGGGCAAGTCCGCTCAAACGACCAAATGCTCGCCAATCGGTCGGCCATTGCCGCGGCGACCAGCCGGTTGCCTCGGCTATCGGAGGTTTGGCCATCGTGCGCGAAATGGATCGGGTCGCCATAAATCGTGTCGTGCCGATCGCGAAAGACGTCGATCAAGCTGAATACCTGCAGCCCATCCGCCTGTGCCTCAAGCAGCGCATTCGCAAGCCGCGTGTAAAGCGCGGCATAGCCGAGGTTGCCGACCACCCGCCTCTCTTCTTCCGTCAGTTCTTTGCCGATCGCCGGTACCGGTTGGACGAAGAAAGCTGCACGTACCCCTTCTGCCTTGGCGACAGCATCGATGATGCGCGCATATTTGCGATATTGTTCGATGTTGAAAGCGATGCGTTGCTCGGGCTTCCACTCCGCGGGAAGGACGAACAGGCTGACGACGCTGGTTTTCCGCGCCCCCAGCTCGCCATAGGCGATTGCCTCGAGCGATTTGCGCATGCGCTCGGCGAGAAAGAAAATCGTGAAGGAGTAGCGAGCCCAGGATTGGCTGATGAAGATTTGCATCTGGTTGGAAAGCATGGAGGCCGCCACGCCGCGGCCGGAACGCAGCGCCAATGGATTGAGCAGCTCGAACACCGCTTCCGGCATTTCGAGCCGCTCGATTCCGAGGACTTGCATTTCATTAAATCCGTCGAGCGTGACGATCGCGTCGACCGCTTCGCCATAAAGCAGGCTCATGATGGCCTGTCGCGGCTGGCGCCAACCGCCGTCAGCACCGTTATAAACGACAAAGCGCCGGCCCTTCGGCGGCTTGTAACAGGCGTTCAGGGCCTCTTCCAGGAACAATGGACTGTTTTTCTGGGTTTGGCCGAGGATCGCGGCAACCGAGCCACCCGTCAACAGAATCGCGAACGTCTCCGGATCGCGCTGCAGCGGGAAGTCGCGCCCGAACAGGCCCTGCGCATTGAGGAACTCCGTCGGACAGGGCGGATTGGCCGTGTGCACGGCAACGAGATATGGGTGGGGGAACAAGCTGTCGACATACCGGCACATCCCGCTCGTCAGATCGCCGATGAAGAGGTTCTCTTGCGCATTCCAGCGCTGCGCCGCGGAAACCCAGCGTCCATCACGCAGAAAAAAGTATGCCGCGAAAGCCCCTTCCACGGCGATTATGAGGAGGAAAACAAAAACAAGCCCAGCGAGCAGGCGAACAAGGGCATGGGGCCTCTCCGGTCGACCCTGCGGTGGCGTGGTCACGGCCGCGTCGGGCCCGGCTGCAGTTTCCTCAGTTTGCGGCATGCTCAGCGTAACTCCACGTTACACAACGGGCGAACTCGCATCTGCCTGCATCCTGCTGCTTCAGGGTGAGAGAACCTCGAGGGTTTTGACATAAGTTGCAACTTTTCGTCCAATTAACGACATAGGGATTTTCGTCTACGTAGGCCATGCACGACTGCTTCGACGCCGCGACTACCGATCTCGTCGGGATCAAGCCGTAAGGCGGGAGTTTGGACGCCGATGGATGTGACTATACGTGCTCCAAGCCCTATAGGCGGGCCAAAAACATCCTCTATCTGATCGGTGTCAACGTCGCCGTCTTCCTGGCGCTGTTCGCCTTATTCGAAGTCGCCGTGCGCTTTGACTCAGCCGAAGCAGATATATGCCAAGGACTTCGAACGGGGCGCCTGGACCTATGACTCGGCGATTCACTCCTTCTCGGAAGCGAACCCTGACATTACGCGGGCGACCCCCATGCGTCACGGTTTCTTCTGACGGAGACGACTAGCGATCTCATTAACGATCTGCGGTCGATCGGTGCCCCCGAGGCAAACCTTCAACCGCTCTACCTCAATCCCTCAATGGCAATACAGGCGCACCGCGAGGCGCGGCTTCAAGGCTACAACGTCAGAAAACCCACTGACATTCTGGCCGCAGCCGGCAACACGGTACGCACGCAGTTTGGATTGAACAAAGCGGCCGCAGGGCAAACGCAACCGGCCCCCGCAGTTCCGGCGACGAACAATCGTTTGGAAGCAAAGCGTGGGCTCCCCCAGCAACCACAGCGTTCCGGTAATCCAGTTCCGGCGGCACAACCCGCACCACAACAAACGCGCTCTCAAGCTATTCAGCGTATGCGCGCGGCGCGCGGTCAACCCGTCGTCTAAACAAAACTGAGTTAGTTGCGAACGCTTTCGCGTAACAGAAAGCGAATACGAAAATGGCAGGGTCAAGTGTGGTCCGTCGCAAGTGAAGGCGGATATATGTACTGAGACGTTTAATCCTAATCTACAATCGCTGGAGTATACAGCCGTAGAT
>DATAOB010000061.1:0-41328 GCA_036265935.1 Beijerinckiaceae bacterium | reverse complement strand
CGTAGGGCTGCAGGGTTCGCGCGAGCGTCTTTATGTCCGTCCAGGACCTGGAAACGATCGGAACCCGCACGACCTCCGCCGCGAGGTCGAGAAGCTTCATCGCGTAGGCGATGCCGAAACTCTGGCAATTGCCGACGATGGCAATGCGCGGGCGCGACGTCTGCCGCTTCAACGCCCTGTCGCGCCAGCTTGCGAGGACCTGCCGGTCGAGTGCGGATAAAAGCATTCCGTGAGGCGCCGCTCCCTAACCGACGCCCGCTGCTGCAAGGCCAATCCGGCCGCGCACTCCCGCATCGCGATTGCTCCGCCCGCGCATCTCGGCCCCTGCCGCGTCGCGCAAGAAGCCGGAGATTTCAGCATCGTCCAACCAGCCCTGCACCCGGTCATTCGCGAGTTGCTCCGGCTGATATTTCGCGTAGGTCCGGTAGCAGTCGGTTACGAACTCACGCAGGTTCCAAAACTCGCCCAAGCCGGTTCCGAACGAGAAATGCGCCCCCTTGAAAACATAGCTGCCCTGAATGCCATAGAATTCGGCGATTTCCGGATAGACTGGATAAACTGCACCCCGCACGAGATCGTCGACGGCATAATCGTCGAAGTTGACGGCTTTCAGCGGTACGCCGGCCTTCTGCATGAGCTGGCGCGCAAAGTCGAAGAATACGAAAGGCTTTGGATGAATGCTCGTATACATGAAGCAGCCGCGGCGGCTCCAACGTAAAAGGTCTTCACGGAAATCCAGAGAGAATCTCTGTCCGTCTTGCAAAAGTGCTTGCGTCGCTCCGTTCCAAACATCGAAATACCCGACGGCCTCGAAGACCTCGCGATTGAATAGTCGCAGCGCCGCCTTGACCGGCAATCCCGCACGATAGGCGAAGAATGCGAGCGCCGAATGGTAGGGACCGATCGGACCGTTGATCGTCACATACCCCTGCCTTTGATCATGGACGTAAATCTGGTCGGGATGAAAGCCGGTGAAGATGAGCGTCGGCAGCAGAATGGGATCCTTCAATTGCTGAAGAATCGGTTCCGCCGACCCGCCGCGCACGTAACCAGGCCCAAAGGGCTGCAAGAACACGTAGTCGTAAAGCTTGAGCGTCCGCGCCATCGTTTTCACGCCAAACCAGGATTTGAACACCACGGGAAAGCGATGAACCGTGGCATCGACATTGAGCAGCTTCATCGCATAAGCGATGCCAAAGCTCTGGCAATTGGCGACGACAGCGATACGGGGGCCGGACCCCGGTCGCCGCAACGATTTATCCCGCAAGCTAGCTATGATGCGCCGGTCGAGTAAATTCAATGACATTGTCGTAATGGGCTGGAGTTAGGGCTCACGATGTCGTCAGATCGCTCGATTTGGGCGAAATGGTGTTAGCGCCTGCAGGAGACCGGCCAAAGTGTCGTTGAGCCCCTACCGCTCCCTACCCGACCACCGCTTTTGGCGCAAGGCGATCGCCAATGTGCCGTCCTTTGCGATCGATCCGCTCATCGACGCGCCGTTCCGCATCGCGCCGGAGCACAAGGTCGCGACGGCCGGCAGCTGCTTTGCGCAGAACATTGCCCGTGCGCTGCAAACGAGCGGATTCTGCTATTTCGTGCCGGAAAGCGGTCCGGCCGATTTGCCGGAGGAGGAGCGCGCCGCACGCAATTACGGGGTCTATTCCGCGCGTTACGGCAACATCTATACGACGCGCCAGCTGCTGCAGCTTTTCGATCGCGCATATGCTCGCTTTGAGCCCAAGCTCGACGTTTGGGTCGCCGCGAACGGGCGATATGTCGATCCGTTCCGGCCGCAAATCGAGCCGAACGGCTTCGATACGCCCGAAGCTCTGCGCGAAGACCGCGCGCGCCACCTTGCCGAGGTGCGGCGGATGTTCGAAGAGCTCGATATCTTTGTCTTCACTTTCGGATTGACCGAAACCTGGCTGCACAAACCCGACGGTGCGGCGCTGCCGCTGGCTCCGGGTGTTGCCGGCGGTGAGTTCGACGACAATTATGAATTCTGCAATATGCGTGCGTCAGACGTCGTCGCCGATTTCCTGACCTTTGTCGATCGGCTACGCGGAATCAACCCGCAAGCGAAGATCATCGTCACGGTGTCGCCGGTTCCGCTGATTGCGACCTATGAGGATCGCCATGTCCTCGTGTCGAATTGCTACTCGAAGGCAGCCTTGCGCGTCGCCGCGGAGGAGATCGTCGCGGCGCGACCGGACATCGCCTACTTTCCCTCCTATGAGATCGTGATGGCGAACGCGCACCGCAACTTCGCCGAGGATCAGCGCTCGGTGACGGCAAGCGGCATCCAAAGCGTCATGCGCGTTTTCTTCGCCATTACACATCAAGTGGCGCGGATACCGGCGCGGGTCCGCAGGCACTGAAATTGGATGTGCGGCGGGAAATCTCGGTCGCTTCGAAGGTGGTCTGCGACGAACAAGCAGTCGACGCCCTATAGGACGTTCTACGAGGAGCCCCCCATTGCACGCTGCTCCTTCAGGACAGGTGCGAGACTTCCCCTTTCGCGCGAATATTCCTTCAGGAATGCGCAAATCTGCGCGTCATCCAGCCAGCCCTGCACGCGTTCATTCGCGAGCTCGTCGGCTTTGTGACGCGCGTAGACGCGGTACGATTGCTGGACGAAGCCGGCAAGATCCCAGAAGCCACCAATGTTCATTCCTCCCGGAAAGAACTCGGGCGCTTTGAACACATAACTGCCCGCGATACCATAATGCTGCGCTATCGCGGGATAGATGGGAAATACCGTGTCCCGAACGAGATCATCGACTGCGTAATTATCGAAATCGACCGGCTCAGAAGGTATCCCGGCTTTATTGAGCAAGCGCCGCGCGAGATCGAAGGAGACATGCGGTTTCGGATGGTTGACCGCATACATGAAACAGCCGCGGCGCGTCCAACGCATGAACTCCGTCTCGAGATCGAGGCCGTAAGATTTTGCCGTTTCCAGCAACTGAGCGCGGGACGGAATCCAGACATCGAAATAGCCGAGGGCGTCAAAGACTTCGCGATCGTAGAGGCGGAGTGCGGCCTGGGGCGACAATCCCGCCCGGTAAGCGAACAATGCCAGCGCCGAATGATGTTGGCCGATCGGTCCGGAAAGAAATGCATCGGGCTTCGATCTAGCGTGGATGAAAATCGAATCCGGGTGATAGGCGGCGAAGAGAAGCGTCGGATACCTGGTCACGTTAGCGACTTCGCTGCAGAGGAGATCGGACGATGCGCCGCGGACGAATTCCGGACCAAAATCCTGCAGGAAAACATGATCGTAAGTGCGAAGCGCGCTTAAGAGCATTTTGCCGGTGATCTTGGCTTTGGCCTGGATCGGATACTGCTCGACCGTGGCCACGATGTTGAGCAGTTTCATCGCGTAGGCGACATCGAGGCTCTGGCAATTTCCAAGCACAGCGATGCGCAGACCGGGCTTCAGCCGCCCGAGCGCGCGCTGCTTCAGTGTGGCTAGGACCCGCCGGTCAAGGTTGGACAGCAACATGGGGGCTTAGGCGAGCGGCTGTATGGCCTGGAAACGAGAGACATTGTCGCGAGATCGCCCGATTTGGGCCGGATGGTCTTGGCCCGCCAGGAGACTGGCCGTATCAACTCGCTGAATACCGCGCGGTCCTAGCCGACCGTCGCCTCACGCGCAAGGCAATCGCCGCTATACCTGCCGCGCGCAAATCCGGGAGATTTCCTTGGCCGAATCCCTCAACCCCTACCGGGCGCTTCCCGATCATCGCTTTTGGCGGAAGTCGATCACCAACGTGCCGCCCTTCGCCCTCGACCCGATGACGGAGGTGCCGTTCAAGATCGCGCCGACCGATAAGGTTGCGACCGGCGGCAGCTGTTTTGCGCAGCGCATCGCCCAGGGCCTGCAGGCGAGCGGTTTTCATTATTTCGTCGCGGAGAAGGGCCCGGAGCACCTCTCGCCGGAGGCGGCCTACGAGCACGGCTACGGCGTCTATTCCGCCCGTTACGGCAATCTCTACACGACGCTGCAATTGGTGCAGCTCTTCGATCGCGCTTACGGCCATTTCAAGCCGAAGCTCGAATACTGGCAGCGGCCGGATGGGCGCTACGTCGATCCCTATCGTCCGCAGGCCGTTCCTGATGGGTTCGCCACGCCGGAGGAGGTGATCGCCGATCGCGAGCCGCATTTTGCCGCGGTGCGCCGCGTATTCGAGGAGCTCGACGTGTTCGTCTTCACCTTCGGGCTCACCGAGGGCTGGCTGGTGAAGGAGGACGGCGCCGCTTTGCAGCTTGCACCTGGTGTGTCGGGCGGCGAGTTCGATACGGAGAAGTACGCGTTCCGCAATGTACGTCCGCACCAGGCTGCGGCGGAGTTCATCGATTTCCTCGATCGGCTGCGCAGCGTCAACCCGAAATCGAAGGTGATCGTCAGCGTATCGCCAGTGCCGATGATCGCGACGTACGAGAACCGGCACGTTCTCGTCTCGAACAGCTACACGAAGTCGACGCTGCGCTGCGCCGCGGACGAAGTCGCGTCGTCGCGGCCGAATATCTCGTATTTCCCCTCTTACGAGATGGTGACGGGATCGGCCAACGGCGCGCAATATTATACGGACGATCAGCGCACCATCACCGAGACCGGTGTGCGAGTCGTGATGAAGCTGTTCTTCGACCACTATACGGAGGGCAAGGCGACGCGCCGCGCCAACGTGCACGCGCTGAAAATCGACGTCGCGCGCGAGAGCGCGGAAGCTGCGAAGGTGGTCTGCGACGAGGACGCGATCGAGGCGGCGTAGCGCTCGTCCGCGTTGACGCTCGCCACAAGCTTAAACGCGCCGCTCGCAGCGGAACGCACGCATCTGTTCCTGTTGCCGCTCAGCGAAGCGGGCCCCGACACGAGCTTGCCGCCGACCGCGCTAGAGCACGCCGAGGCAGAATCGGTTTCGGCCCCACTCCGGCGAGGATTTCTGGCGCGCCGGCGGCTGCTCCGCCGTGCGCTCGCACTGCGGGTCGGCGCGAATCCGTCGGACATCCTCATCACTAGAGATGCGAACGGCGCGCCGCGTGTCGCGTCGGCGCGCGAGCCGATTTTTGTGTCGCTCGCCGCGCGCCGCGAACTCGTCGCGATCGGCATTTCCGACCGGCCGGTCGGAGTCGATGTCGAGGTGGTCGAGACAAATCCGCCGGAGCCGGCCTGGAACATCCTGCACAGCAAAGAACGCGAATGGCTGTCGAAGCAGAGTTCGAAACGGCGGGCCGAAAATTTCCTGGCGCTCTGGTGCGCCAAGGAGGCCTACCTCAAGGCGCTCGGCCTCGGCCTTAGACGCGAACCGGCGGAGATGGCGGTCTCACTCGAGGATTGGCGGCGCATCCAAATCGAAGATCGCGCTCAGCTCGTCCCGCTGGACGAGGCCTTCGTCAGGCGTTTCGAGGCGCACGGCGTCCCTGCCGTCCTCGCCTGCGTCGTCCTCGCCCGTTAGCCCTTCGCCGACGCAGGGAACCGCGCTGCCGAGCACGCCATTGTCGGCAAGATAGTCCCCGCGGGTACAGGCGCCCCATGGAACACATTGACCCGAAGAAACTTGCCGCTGCTCCCCTGGAGCCGGAGGAGGCCGCCAAAGCCGCGGGGCTTCGTTACGTCGACGATTCCGCGCCGGGGTTCACCCGGAAGAAAGTTGGTACCGGCTTCGGCTATCGCGACAGCGACGGCAAGGTCATCCGCGATCCCGCGGTGATCAAGCGCATCCGCTCGATCGGCATTCCGCCCGCCTATACGGACGTGTGGATCTGCCCCGATCCGCGCGGCCACATCCAGGCGACCGGACGCGACGCCAAGGGCCGCAAGCAATATCGCTATCACCCGCGCTGGGTTGAGGTCCGCGATTCGACCAAATACGCGCACCTGCTCGAATTCGCCCACGCGCTGCCGAAGATCCGTGCGCGGATCGACGCGGACATGAAGAAACCCGGCCTGCCGCGCGCAAAGGTGCTGGCCACCGTCGTGCATCTCCTCGAGACGACGCTGATCCGCGTCGGCAACGAGGATTACGTCAAAGAAAATAAAAGCTACGGACTTACGACCTTGCGCAACCGCCATGTCGACGTGAACGGCAAGGAGCTGCGTTTCGAGTTCAAAGGCAAAAGCGGCAAGCTGTGGAAGCTCAGGATAGAGAACCGGCGCGTCGCCAAGATCGTGAAGGCCTGCCAGGAACTGCCCGGGCAGAACCTCTTCCAATATGTCGATGACGACAACGAGCGGAAGGAAGTGACGTCAGCCGACGTCAACGATTACCTGCGCGAGATCAGCGGCCTCGACATCACGGCGAAGGATTTTCGCACCTGGGCGGGCACCGTGCTCGCCGCCATGGCCTTGTCGGAATTCGAGGCGGTCGACAGCCAGGCACGCGCCAAGCGGAACATCAAAGCGGCGATCGAGCGGGTCGCGTCGCGGCTCGGCAATACCGTGACGATCTGCCGGAAGTGCTATGTGCATCCGGAAGTGTTCAACTCCTATCTCGACGGCAATCTGCTTGCCGATATCAAGCAAGAGGTCGAGCAGGAGCTGAAAGCCGACATATCGGACTTGCGGCCGGAAGAGGCGGCGCTGCTGGCGCTTCTCCACAAGCGCCTCGGCAAGGAGCTGAAGAAGCCGGAGGCGAAGGAAAGCCGCCGCAAAGCGAGAGAAGCGGCGTGAAGATTTAAGTCGCGAGCCCGCCGGCGCTGACGATAAACGTCTCCACTACCTCCACCCCCTCGCCGGCTTTGATGTTGGTGAAGACGAACGGCCGCTCGCCACGCATGCGCTTGGCGTCACGTTCCATCACGCCGAGATCGGCGCCGACAAACGGCGCAAGATCGATCTTGTTGATGACCAAGAGGTCGGAGCGCGTGATCCCCGGTCCGCCTTTGCGCGGAATCTTCTCGCCGCCCGAGACGTCGATGACGTAGATCGTCAGGTCCGCGAGCTCCGGCGAAAAGGTCGCGGCGAGATTGTCGCCGCCGGATTCGACCAGCACGAGATCGAGGCCGGGGAAACGCCGCACCATGGTGTCGACCGCCGCGAGATTCATCGAGCAATCCTCGCGGATCGCGGTATGCGGGCAGCCACCGGTCTCGACACCCATGATGCGCTCCGGCGGCAGGGCGCCGACGCGGGTCAGAATCTCGGCGTCCTCTTTCGTATAGATGTCGTTGGTGATGGCGCAGAGCTCGTAGCGCGCGGCCATGCGCTTGCAAAGCGCCTCCATGAGCGCGGTCTTGCCGGAACCAACCGGCCCACCGATGCCGACACGAAGAGGGCCATGCGGGGAAGTCAATGTACTCTCCTTAGTGCGTCGTCATTGCGAGCGGAGCGAAGCGACGAAGCAATCCAGGAGCAAGTTCCGCAATCATCGAGCATTTTGCTCCTGGATTGCTTCCCCCGGATTTAATCCGGGATCGCAATGACGCGTCACGATCGAAACAGACGCGTATACTGCGTCTCATGGCGTAGCGATGCGAGATCGGAGCGGAAGGCGGAGCCGCCGAGTTCGTCGAGGTTTTTCGATGCGCAGCTTCGTGCGGTCTCAAGCACGACCGGCATCAGCGCGGCGATGACGCGCTGCCCGTCGGTTTGCCCGATGATACCCAACCGGATCGCTGCGGAAACGAGATTGGAGATGAAGCCGAGACAATACATGTCCAGTGTGGCGTCAAGCGGCAGATTGTGCCCCGCCGCGGCCAGCGCCACGGCAATCGGATAGGCGATCTCTTCCTCAGAGTTTAAGAACTCGAGCGTCGCGCAAGGCCACGATTTCCGAATCGCAAGCAGGAAGGCGCTGCCTTGGGTCGCCGTCTCGAGCCGCCGCTCGCGGCTGGTCGCGAGTGCGAGCGCAAGTTCATTGATGTCGACAAGCTCCCGCGCGTCACTAAGCAACGCGGCGCGATAAGCCGCCGCCAGGATGATCGCATCATTCTGCAGAGCACCGCGCTCAACGAGTGTTGTGAGCCAACCCCGCAGGTCCTCCGCATCGGCGATGTCGCCCGCCTCGTGCGCCCATTCGAGCCCATGCGAATAGGCAAACGCGCCGACCGGGAACATCGGCGAGAACCACACTGCGAGCGGCAGCTGCAGTTCGCTCATGTGGCGCTCGCAGGCGTGTGCGCGTGACCATGATCGTAGGCGCCGCGCTCGGGGCGGAACGGCCGCGTCACGGTTATGACGCTGCAGCCTTGCCCACGCACCATTTGGGCGAGGACGTGATCTTCTTCGATATAGATCGCATCGGCAGTGATCTCGGCCGGCGTGTGACGATTGCCGATATGCCAGGCGACGCGCAAGAGGCGCAGCGGATTTTCGGCTTTAATTTCCAGGAGTTTTTGCGGCGCCGCTTTCACCGCAATAAGCCGCCCATCTTCGAGCTTCAGCGCATCACCGTCATCGAGCCCGGTGGCTTTATCAAGATCGAGCAGGAATTCGAGATCGCCGTCGCTGGTCAGCCGAATGCGGCGCCGCTGCCGGTGCTCATGATCGAGTGTGACACTATCGCTGACGCGCTCGGGCTTCACCGCGAGCTTGCGCACGATGGATGTGGCGCGGATCATTGGACGCGCCCCTCGTCCTGAGGAGCGGGCGAAGCCCGCGTCTCGAAGGACGGACAGTTGGCGCAGCTTGCCGCCCTTCGAGACGCCATCTTCGATGGCTCCTCAGGGTGAGGGTGGTTGTTGAACGAACGCATCAAAACAAAAAATATCGCTGCGCCAGCGGCAGCACTTTTGCCGGTTCGCAGACGAGCAGCTCGCCGTCCGCGGTGACCGCATATGTCTCGGGATCGACGCGAATGTCAGGCGTCGCATCATTGTGGATGAGCGACTTTTTGCCGATCCCACCGCGCACGTTATCGACCGCCACAAGCTCTTTCTGCACGCCGAGCTTGTCGCGCAAGCCGCTCTCCGCCGCCGCCTTCGACACGAACGTGACGCTCGTATTGGTGCGTGCCTTGCCGAACGCGCCAAACATCGGCCGGTAATGCACCGGCTGCGGCGTTGGGATCGAAGCGTTTGGATCGCCCATCGCCGCGCCGACGATCATGCCGCCCTTGATGATCATGTCCGGCTTGACGCCAAAAAAAGCCGGCGACCACAGAACGAGATCGGCCATCTTGCCGACCTCGATCGATCCGATGTGCTTCGAGACGCCATGCGAGATCGCGGGATTGATCGTGTATTTGGCGACATAGCGCTTGATGCGGTTATTGTCGTTGTTGTTGTCGCCTTTCAAGGCTCCGCGCTGCACCTTCATTTTGTGAGCCGTCTGCCAAGTGCGGATGACCACCTCGCCGATGCGGCCCATCGCCTGGCTGTCGGACGACATCATCGAAAGCGCGCCGATATCGTGCAGGATGTCCTCGGCCGCGATCGTCTCCTTGCGGATGCGGCTCTCGGCGAACGCCAGATCCTCGGCGATCGACGGATCGAGGTGGTGGCACACCATCAGCATGTCCAAGTGCTCGTCGAGCGTGTTCACCGTGAACGGCCGCGTCGGATTGGTTGATGACGGCAGCACGTTCGGCAGGCTTGCAACCCTGATAATGTCGGGCGCATGTCCGCCGCCGGCGCCTTCTGTATGGAAGGCGTGAATGGTGCGGCCCTTGAAGGCGGCGATCGTATCTTCGACGAAGCCTGATTCGTTCAGCGTGTCGGAATGCAGCATGACCTGGATGTCGTAGTCGTCGGCGACTGACAGGCAGCAGTCGATCGCCGCCGGCGTCGTGCCCCAGTCCTCGTGCAGTTTGAGCGCGCAGGCGCCGGCCTCGATCTGCTCGATGAGGCCGCCGGGCAGCGACGCGTTGCCCTTGCCGGCAAAGCCGATATTGATCGGAAACGCGTCGGCAGCCTCGATCATCTTGTGGATGTGCCATGGACCCGGCGTCGCCGTCGTCGCGGCGGTGCCGGTCGCCGGTCCCGTGCCGCCACCGAGCAGCGTTGTCACGCCGGACATCAGCGCATCGTCGATCTGTTGCGGGCAGATCATGTGGATGTGCGAATCGAAGCCGCCCGCGGTGAGGATTTTGCCTTCGCCGGCGATCACTTCGGTGCCGGGGCCGACAATGATAGTCACACCGGGCTGAATGTCGGGATTGCCGGCCTTGCCGATCGCGGCGATGCGGCCCTCTTTTAGCGCGACGTCGGCTTTGACGATGCCCCAATGATCGAGCACGACGACGTTGGTGATGACGCAATCGACGGCGCCCTCCTTGTTGGTGACCTGGCTCTGGCCCATGCCGTCGCGGATCACCTTGCCGCCGCCGAATTTCACCTCGTCGCCGTAGACGGTGAAATCCTTCTCGACTTCGAGGATGAGATCGGTGTCGGCGAGCCGCAGGCGGTCGCCTTTGGTCGGGCCGAACATGTCGGCATAGGCGGCGCGGGAGAGGGTTGTCATGCAAGTACCGGAACTGGAGCAAAACCGTGTTCGAGCGCGGCATCCGCATCAAACGTGAATGTGGTATCGGCACCGGCCGCTGCGTTGAGCGCCTGGATCAAGTAATCTGCGAAATCAGCGTGGGATAGCTCGTCGGTGAAACGAAATACGGCCTGAACGACCGCTTCGCGTTCGAAAATGAACAGCCGTTCGATGCGAATCAGATAGGCGAGAGCTGACCCGATCTCCTTTCGATCGTAAGCATATCTGCGGCGCAGGACCCATGCGACTTCCGCAAGAACGAGGGCGCTAATCACGAGAGGCTCGTGAGGATCACGCGACATCAGCGCCAGCGCCGCCGCAGCTTGGCTTCGATCGTCGTTCGTTAGGAGCCGCACCAGGACATTCGAGTCGAGCCCGATCATGCCCGACGCTTGGACCGGGAGGGCAAGCCGCTTTGTCGATCGATTCGGTCCATATCGTCGCAAATCGCTTGTCCGATTCCCTCGTCCATTTCTTCGACGCTGAGAGGTGGCCCTTTATGTTTCAGGAGACCGAGCGCGCCCTCGATGCTGGCATTCAGCGCTTGCACGATCCAGCGACCATCGCCGCCCTGAAAAAACTCGATTTTGTCGCCGTCTTTCAACCCGAGAGACTTGCGGACCTCGACTGGGATTGTCACTTGGCCCTTTGATGTGACTGTGGCCGACGCTTGCATGTGAAGCTCCTCCCTTACCTTATGCGCAAAAGTAAGGATTTTCAAACGCGTCCCATCACCTCTTGGCGGAAACCGTAGACCTTCCTCCCACCCGCGAGCGCGACGAGATTGACGCTGCGCGTCTGTCCCGGCTCGAACCGCACCGCCGTGCCGGCGGGAATATCGAGCCGCATGCCGCGGGCCTTGGCGCGATCGAATTTCAGGCCGGGATTGGTCTCGAAGAAATGATAGTGCGAGCCGACCTGGATCGGCCGGTCGCCGGTATTCGAGACCTCGAGCGTCACGGTCGCGCGGCCTTCGTTCAGCGTCAGCTCGCCCGGCTGCGGCATGACCTCGCCGGGGACGAGCGCCGCTTGCGCTCCACGGATCGGCTCGTGCACGGTGACCAGCTTCGTGCCGTCCGGAAACGTCGCCTCGACCTGCACGTCGTGGATCATTGAGGCCACGCCGTCCATGACCTGATCGGGGGAGAGAACATGCGCGCCGGCTTCCATCAGATCGGCGACGGAGCGGCCGTCGCGCGCGCCCTCGACGACGAAATCGGTGATGAGCGCGATCGTCTCGGGGTAATTCAGCTTGACGCCGCGTTCCAAGCGGCGGCGCGCCACCGTCGCCGCCATGGCGATGAGGAGCTTGTCTTTCTCATGTGGCGTGAGCAGCATCGATTCTTCCTATCCCCACGAGCGCGGCATCGCCGCCTGCCGAAAGCCTTCGAGAAAGCGCATGAGATCGGCGCGTAATTGTTGCGGGTCGCGCGAGAGCAGGCGCACGACGAGCATGCCGTTCCACGCGCTGGCGCCGCATTCGGATGACGCCGGCCCAAGCAAATCGCGGGCCTCGTCGAGGCGCTGCTCAGCGTCCGGCGCGACATGCAAGATGGTCGCGAGCGCCCGCGCGCCATTGCCGGAGGCTTTCGCGGCGAGAAGGCACGCCGGGTTGCCGTCGAGCCGCATGTCCTCGGCGAAAACGAGCCTGCCGCCGCGGCGAATGCGCCAGCAATCGTGACAAAATCCGCGCTCGACGATCTCGTTCATCGCGACCCGGCCGAAGACGATGGTCTCGGCGATCATCAGGCTCGCATCGGCGGCAATTTCTGCGCTTAGTTTGCGTTGCCAGCGGCTGCCGCAAAACAGGATCGTCTCCTGCGCCAACCAATCGAGACGGCTGTCGGCTGCAAGTTTCAGCTCGATGCTGATTTCGGTGAGCGCGCCTTGCGAGCGGTAGATTTTTTCGGCGGCTTGCGTAGTGAAAACCGCCGCGGTTGCGGAATCAAATGAAA
Source organism: Beijerinckiaceae bacterium (assembly GCA_036265935.1). Classification (GTDB taxonomy): domain Bacteria; phylum Pseudomonadota; class Alphaproteobacteria; order Rhizobiales; family Beijerinckiaceae; genus JAFASC01. Next base: position 28,950 of record DATAOB010000061.1, on the reverse strand, counting down.
TCTTGGCGGTCATATGATCGCCGCCGGCCATGCCGCCGCCGGTATTGATCAGCACCGCTTCGCAAACTCCGGCCACGCGCGGAAAGCGCACGCGATAGCCGCCGCTCTCGCCGCGTTCGATCGCTTGCGTGCGCCCGGCGCTTGCAGCCAAGCGCACGTGGATACCGCCCGAAGCCCGCACGTAATCGGGGACGAGCGGCACTGCGGATTGGACGATGTCGCTCTGAGAGCCGCTGAACAATGCGCTGCCTTCCTCTGACGCGCGAACATTTCGCGCGGAGAGTAAGGTCGCCGTCAAGGCACGAGCTACGCGGCTGCCTGTTGCATGCCCCAGGCCGGGGCCATCTCGTCCACGACGCGGCGGACTGCCGAATGCGCGCCGACTGCCTCCACGTAACGCAGCAGAGGGGGATATGCGGCGAGTAGATTGGGCTTGCCGATCTGCCGCGCGACTTTCGGCAGCAGAAACAAAGCCGGCGCGAGCTGGCAATCGGCGAGCGTCAAATCCGGCCCGGCGGCGAGCCCCTCATTGCGCAGATAAATCTGCACCGACGAGAGTCCGCGAATGAGGCGCGTCAGCCAGGTCGAAAACGTCGGATCTGACGTGGCATGGCCATCGAGCCGAGCGAGCTCGACCAGCGGCGTCGTGATCTGCAATTCGCCGATCCGCTGCATGAGGCGCACGTGCGCCCGTGCTTCCGCGCCGTCGGGCCGCAGCGGCGGATGGGGGAATTTGTCTTCGAGATATTCGAGGATGGCGGCCGATTCCGGCAGCGGCACGCCGCTCTCTAGAATCAGGCAGGGGATCGTGCCGAGCGGGTTGATTGCGTGGAATTTCGCCGAGAGCAGCCCGCCCGGCGGCGGCTCGATCTCGATTTCAAGCCCCTTTGCATAGATCGCGACCCGCACAGGGGCCGAGAACGGCGAACTGTTTTCCGAGTAGAGCCGCATCGCGAAAGCTCGTCAGGCCCGCTCGGGCCGGCGGTTCTCAGTCCTCTTTGACCTTGAGGTCCTTCAGCTTGGCGAAGACCGAATCGAGATTGACGTCGGGCTCGGGCTGCGTCGCCGGCGCTGGCGCAGCGGTCCCAAAAACTTCCGCTTGCGTCGCGGGGGCCGGCGGTTCCCGCCTTGTCGTGACCTCGGCCGGGACCAGGGTTTGCCCGCGGTCCTCGACCTGCTGCGGCCGCTCCTTGGCGGCACGCGCAACCTCGAAATCCAGATCGATCTGCGAGCAGAGACCGAGCGTCACCGGGTCCATCGGCTGGAGCTGCGCCGAATTCCAATGGGTGCGCTCGCGGATGGCCTGGAGGGTCGCCTTGGTCGTGCCGACCAGCCGCATGATCTGCGCGTCCTTGAGCTCCGGATGGTTGCGGAGCAGCCAAAGGATCGCGTTCGGCCGGTCCTGGCGGCGCGACAGCGGCGTGTAGCGGGCGCCGCGGCGGGGCTTCGCCTCCGGCAGCCGCACCTTCGATATCGCGAGCTTGAGCTCGTGCTCGGGATCGGCCTCGCCCTTGGCGATCTCCTCGCGTGTCAGCTGGCCCGAGGTGATCGGGTCATGGCCGCGGATGCCTGCGCCGACTTCGCCGTCGGCAATGCCTTTGACTTCAAGGGGATGCAGCTTGCAGAAGGCGGCGATCTGATTGAATGTCAGCGACGTGTTCTCGACCAGCCAGATGGCTGTCGCTTTCGGCATAAGCGGGGCGTTGCTCATGAAATTCTCCTGGATGTCCTCGCCGCACAGGTTACTCGCAAGCGTCGCCGGCCTGCGGTCCGGCCGAGGCAAATCCACACTCAAGACAGGCGATGACGGGAATGCCCACCATATAGTCCCGGGGTTGCCGGAACGCAATCGGCATCGCTACTTTGCGCTACCATCGAGGGAGGAGTTTTGATGGCGCGCCAGGACGATGAACCGCTGCAACCAATACGCAAATTAGGCCACCAGGTCGGCGAGCCGCTCGCCGCGCTGTCAATCGCGGAGATCGATGAGCGCGTGCGTGAGCTTCACAATGAAATTCAACGCCTCGAGGAGGATAAGCGCCAAAAGCTCGCCTCGAAAAACGAAGCGAGCGCGGTGTTCAAGATGGGGAGCTGATCCCGTTTTCCAGAGACGGGACTGGCATGGTAGGATTGGTGCGTGGGACTTACCGAGAAAGAGATGCAGGTTCTTCGCGCCCCCTCAAGCAAGGGTGAAGCTCAGGGACAGGCGACCTTTGGCATGGCGAACCCGCGTCGAAAGACGACCGGTCTTCCTTTCATCGTCTTCATTTCGCAAAAAGACGAGGCGCGGCACGCTGCCCGGGTGAAGGTGTCGCCGGAGCCGCGGGTGCGTCCGGACGAGATGAGCTCCTACTCAATTTCTCCCTTCGAATGGAAAGAAGGGCCACGCTTGGCGAATGCCGAGGAGAAATTGCTCGGCCGCTGGATCGACATGAACGTGCGCGTTCTTCTCGATTACTGGACGGCACAAATCGAGTATACCGAGGACGCGATCGATCAGCTGAAAGCCTTGTAACCTCCACGGTCTTCGGCACACACACTTAGGACCATTGCCCCAATGAACGAAATGACCGCGCCGCCGCGCGCTGCGCGGCTTACCAGCCATGCCAATCCTACCGCCATCGAAGCGGCGATCGGAGCACTCGCCGCGCGCTTCGGCAACCGCCTCGTGACCTCGCAGGCTGTGCGCGAGCAGCACGGCCACACCCTCACTTGGACGCCGAACGAGCCACCGGACGCCGTCGTTTATGCGCAGAGCACGGAAGACGTCGCCGATATCGTGAAAATCTGCGCCGAGCATCTCGTGCCGGTGATCGCTTTTGGCACCGGCACCTCGCTCGAAGGCCATGTCAATGCGCCGCTCGGCGGCGTCTCTATCGATCTCAGTATGATGAAAAGCATTCTCGCTGTTCATCCTGAGGATCTCGATTGCGTCGTTGAAGCCGGCGTGACGCGCAAGGAAGTCAACGAATATCTGCGCGATACTGGGCTGTTCTTTCCGATCGATCCCGGCGCCGACGCATCGATCGGCGGCATGGCGGCGACGCGCGCCTCTGGCACCAATGCCGTGCGCTACGGCACGATGAAAGACAATGTGCTGGGCCTCACGGTGGTTACGCCCGACGGCGAAATCCTGAAGACCGCAACGCGCGCGAAAAAATCTTCCGCCGGCTATGACCTGACGCGATTGTTCATCGGCTCGGAAGGCACGCTGGGCATCATCACCGAGATCACGCTGAGGCTCTACGGAATTCCGGAAGCGATCTCCGCCGCGACGTGCCAGTTCCCGACGGTGAAGGCCGCGTGCGACACCGTCATCGAGACGATCCAGACCGGGCTGCCGATTGCGCGCATCGAGCTTGCCGATGCGTTGACGGTGCGCGCGTTCAACAATCACGCGAAGCTCGGGCTCGTCGAAGCGCCGATGCTGTTTCTCGAATTCCACGGAACGGAAGCCGGCGTTGCCGAGCAGACGCAGCGTTTCGGCGAAATCGCAGAGGCGCATGGCGGCGGCCCATTTCAGTGGGCGACGAAACCGGAGGATCGCAGCCGGCTTTGGCAGGCGCGCCACGACGTTTATTGGGCGCATCAGACGCTGCGTCCCGGCGTGCGGCCGCTCGCGACGGACGTTTGCGTGCCGATCTCGCGGCTTGCCGATTGCGTCACCGAAACGGCGCGCGATGCGGAGGAGATCGGCCTCTTGGCGCCGATCGTCGGCCATGTCGGCGACGGCAATTTCCATTGCGGTCCGCTGGTCGATGTCAATGATCCCGATGAAGTTGAGCGCGTCAAAAACTTTCTCGAGCGACTCGTGCGGCGCGGCCTTGAAATGGGCGGCACCTGTACCGGCGAGCACGGGATCGGTCAGGCCAAGATGAAATACATGCTCGAGGAGCATTCGCCGGCAGCGCTCGAACTTATGCGTACGATCAAGCGGGCGATCGATCCGAAAAACATCATGAATCCTGGCAAGGTGGTCGCGGTTTAGTGCACGCATTCCGCAGCGCAGAGAGACGCGCGTGACAATTCATTTCATCGGTGCCGGCCCCGGTGCGCCCGATCTTATCACTATACGAGGCCGTGATCTCATCGCGCGCTGTCCGGTGTGTTTGTATGCGGGATCGTTGGTGCCGATTGAAATCCTGGCACATTGTCCGGCAGGTGCGCGTGTGATCGACACCGCGCCGATGTCGCTCGACGAGATCATTGCGGAGTACGTCCGCGCGACGGAAGCGAGCGAGGACGTCGCGCGACTGCATTCCGGGGATCTGTCGATCTGGAGCGCGTTCGGCGAACAGGCGCGGCGATTGGACGAGCTCGGCATTGCGTACACAGTGACGCCCGGTGTTCCCGCTTTTGCCGCCGTAAGCGCGGCGCTGCGCAAAGAGCTGACGGTGCCGGAGGTCGCGCAATCGCTCGTCCTGACGCGCACGCAAGGCCGCGCGTCTTCGATGCCGGAACGCGAGAATCTGCGCACGCTAGCCGCGGCACGCAGCACAATGGCGATTCACCTCTCGATTCACGCAATCGAGCACGTCGTCTCCGAATTGATGCCGGCTTACGGAGCGGATTGTCCGGTCGCGATCGTTTATCGCGCCTCGTGGCCGGATGAGCGCATCTTGCGCGGCACCTTGGCTTCGATTGCCGGGCTCGTTGTGAGCGCCGGAATGGACCGCACCGCGCTCATCCTCGTCGGACCGGCGCTCGGCGAGGAAAAATTCCCCAAAAGCGCGCTTTATAGTCCCGACTACTGGCGCCGTTTTCGCGAACAAACCGGCGCGCCGCGGTGAGCCGCGGGCTCGTCATCGCGGCATTGCGTTCGGGCAGCGGCAAGACGGTCCTGACGCTCGGCCTGATGCGCGCCTTTGCACGCCGGGGAGTCGCGGTCGCCGGCGCCAAATGCGGCCCGGATTACATCGATCCGGCCTTTCACGCCGCGGCAACGGGCCGGGCGAGCTACAACCTCGACAGCTGGGCGATGTCGCCGTCCGAGATCGGGGCGCTTGCCGCCGAGACCGCCGCGGGCGCCGACCTCGTCATCGCCGAAGCTTCGATGGGTCTGTTCGACGGCGTGCCTGCGCAGGCGGGCCGCGGCGGCGCCTCGGCCGATATTGCGGCCGCGAGCGGTTGGCCGGTCCTGCTCGTCCATGACGTCACCGGCCAGGCGCAATCGGCGGCGGCGATGCTCGCCGGGGCGGCTGCCTACGATCCGCGCATCCGCATCGCTGGCGTGGTACTGAATAAGGTCGGCTCCGACCGGCATCTCCGCCTGGTGAAAGACGCCGCCGAAGCGGCAAGCGTGCGTGTCGTCGGCGCGCTGCGCCGCGACGCGACGCTCGGCCTGCCGGAGCGCCATCTCGGCCTCGTCCAGGCGAGCGAAACCCGGGATCTCGACGCGCTGTTCGATCGGCTCGCCGATCGCATCTCGGCGCAGATCGATCTCGACGAGGTTTTCAGCCTCGCCGCCCCGGGACCGGCAAACATCGCCGCGACCGATCCTACGCCGCTGCCAACCCCCGGCCAGCGCATCGCCGTCGCTCGCGACGAGGCGTTCTCGTTCCTTTACCCCCATATCGCCGCCGGCTGGCGCCGCGCCGGGGCGGAGCTCCTGTTCTTCTCGCCGCTTGCCGACGAGGCGCCGCCCGAGCCTGCTGACTTCTGCTGGCTACCGGGTGGCTATCCCGAGCTGCATGCCGGACAACTGGCTGCTGCCGCCAATTTCCTCGATGGGCTCCGCCGCTTCGCCGAGACCCGGCCCGTTCATGGCGAGTGCGGCGGCTACATGGTTCTCGGTCAGACCCTCACCGACGCGGAGGGGCAGGCCCACACGATGGCTGGCCTGCTGCCGGTCTCGACAAGCTTCGCCAAGCGCAAGCTTTCGCTCGGTTATCGTGCCGCCCGTCTGCGCGGAGACCATCCGCTCGGGCGCGCCGGCACCGTTCTGCGCGGCCACGAATTCCACTATGCGACAGGAATGGAGGATTCTTGTAACGCTCGGTTCGCCGATATGACCGATGCTTATGGCGGGGACTGGCAGCCGGCAGGGAGCCGCCTTGGCAATGCTTCAGGAACCTTTTTCCACGTCATCGCTCGCGACAGCTGAATCGGCGACGAGAAAGCGCATGCCCCACGCGTCGAAATTCCTGCTCGCCGGGGTCATGGGTTGGCCGGTGATGCATTCGCGTTCGCCGAAACTGCATAATTTCTGGCTGCAGCAATATGGGCTCACCGGCGCCTATGTCCCGCTGGAAATCAGGCAAGAAGGGCTCGAGCACGCGTTGCGCGCGCTGCCGACGCTGAATTTTGCGGGGTGCAATCTGACCATCCCGCACAAGGAGGCGGCGCTGAAGCTGGTCGACTCGGTCGACCCGATGGCGCGCCGGATCGGCGCGGTCAACACGATCGTCGTCGGCGCCGACGGACAGCTGGAAGGCCGAAATACCGATGCCTATGGCTTTATTTCGAGCGTCTGCGACTCGCATCCCGATTGGCATGCCGGTGACGGACCGATCGTTGTGCTCGGCGCCGGCGGCGGTGCGCGCGCCGTGCTCATCGCGTTGATCGAATCGGGTGCGCAGGAAATCTGGCTTGCCAACCGCAGTTTGCCGCGGGCCGAGGCGCTCGCGGGAGAATTCGGTCCACCGGTCGCCATTTGCGAATGGAGCAAACGGCACGAGGCGCTCGATCACGCCGCGATGCTCGTCAATACGACCAGCCTAGGCATGCTCGGGCAGCCGCCGCTCGATATGGTGCTCCAGGCGCTGCCCCTCACGGCAATCGTCTGCGACATCGTCTATGTTCCCTTGGAAACGCCGCTCCTCGCCGCGGCGCGGCGGCGCGGCAATCCGACGGTCGACGGGCTCGGCATGCTGTTGCATCAGGCGCGTCCGGCCTTCGAAGCATGGTTCGGAATTCTTCCGGAAGTGAGCCCGGCGCTGCGTACGATGATGGAAGCAACGCTGTGAACACGTCAGCGTTGTTGGTCTTTTCTTAACCGGATTCTCAATCGCTCAGGCTAAGGCTACAGTGAGATGATTCGAGCGGCGGGGCGGACGCGGCTCGATCGCGGCTCCGTGCGCCGGCGCGCAGGGAACTGCCGTCGAGGAGATACAAATGGCATGGCGGCCACGGCGTGACCTGACTTGCCGAGCTACTTGCCTTGTGCCGGCGTTCGCCGCCACCGCTTCGATTTCATTCAGCCCGCTCGCTTGCGCGCAATCTTTCGATCTGATCGCCCCCGAGAAGATGGCGGAAACATCAGGCTTGGCGGGATTGTTGCTCGTCCTGGCGCTCGTCTTCTTCTCCACCATCACCGCGCTCCTTCACCTGGCGGGCCGCAAGCGCTGGACGCAGCGCGAGGCGGAGCTCGTCGACGAGCTGGCGCGGCTGCGCCATCAGCTCGACCGGGCGCAAGTCTTCCTCTCCGCCGAACCGCAGATCGCCATTGCCTGGACTTCCCCCAGTGGCGAGCCGGATATCGAGGGCGATCTTTCCCTCGTCACAGACGCCCCGGTCGCCCGCCGGGTCCTCGGCTTCGGCTCGTGGCTCGCCCCACAGGCGGCGCAGCAGCTCGAATCCTGCGTCGAACGTTTGCGCCAGCGCGGCGAAGCCTTCCGCATGCCGCTGGCGAGCCTTGCGGGCCGTCACCTCGAAGCCGAAGGGCGGCCGGTCGGCGGCCGCGCGGTCATGCGCATTCGCGACGTTTCAGGCGACAGGCTCGAACTGATCGGGTTGCGCGAGCGCTATGCCGAGACGAAGGCGATCGCCAATGCGCTACGCGCGATGCTTGATGCCATCGCCGATCCGGTATGGATGCGCGATGCGGCCGGCAAGCTCACCTGGGTCAACAGCGCCTATTTGCGCGCAGTCGAGGCGGGCAAGCCCGAGGACGTGATCGCCCGCCACATCGATCTATTGGAGAAGCACGATCGCGCAGCCGCGGCGAGCACGCTCAACCGAGGCGAAATCTGGCGCGCGCAGGTGCAGGCGGTCGTCGCCGGCGAACGCCACACGCTCGACGTCGTCGACGTGCCGTCACCGCCTTATTCCGCCGCGATCGCAAACGATTTGAGCGAGCTCGAGAGCGCGCGCGCCGATCTCGAACGGCAGATGGAATCGCACGCCCGCACGCTCGATCAGATGCCGACCGGCGTTGCGATTTTCGACCGCAAGAAGCGCCTCGTCTTTAATAATGCCGCCTATCGCGAACTCTGGTCGCTCGATCAAAGCTTTCTCGACCAGCACCCGGCCGATCCGGAAATCCTCGATCGTTTGCGCGCCGAACGTAAGTTGCCTGAACAGGCGGATTTCCGTGCCTGGAGGAACGGCCTCATGGCCGCCTATCAGTCGCTCGAGACGAGCGAACAGCCCTGGTATCTGCCCGACGGGCGTACGCTGCGCGTCGTCACCAATCCCAATCCGCAGGGCGGCGTCACTTATCTCTTTGACGATGTGTCCGAACGCTTCCACCTCGAATCGCAATTCAACGCGCTGACCCGCGTGCAGGGCGAGACGCTGGAAACCTTGAAAGAGGGTGTGGCGGTGTTCGGCACCGACGGTCGCCTGAAGCTCGCAAACCCCGCGTTTTCCGCGCTGTGGCGGGTCGATCCGGCAATCCTGCGTTCGCAACCGCATTTCGATGCGCTGGCGGAAGCCTGCAAGCCGCTGCATCCCGAGGAAGAAACTTGGAGTGCGCTGCGCGCCATCGTCACCGGCCTCACGGAAGGCCGCACCGGGTTCGAACGGCGGCTCGAGCGTGCCGACGGCTCTGTGCTCGATTGCGCCGCGCAGCCGCTGCCCGACGGCGCGACGCTGCTCACCTTTATCGAGATGACGGCGAGCGTGAACGTCGAGCGCGCCTTGACGGATATGAACGCGGCGCTGCTCGCTGCGGAAAAGCTGCGCAACGATTTCGTTCATCATGTCAGCTACGAGCTGCGCTCGCCGCTGACCAACATTATCGGCTTCATCCAGCTCCTCGGCGACGGCTCGATCGGGCCGCTCAACGAGAAGCAGCGCGAATATGCGGGCTATGTGCTGAAATCCTCCGCGGCGTTGCTTGCGATCATCAACGACATTCTCGATCTCGCGACGATCGACACCGGCGCAACCGAGCTGCAAGTCGGCGAGGTCGACATTAGGGAAACGATCGAAGCTGCGGCGGAAGGACTGCAGGACCGCCTGTCCGATGCGGCGATCGATCTCAATATCGTCACCGGCGACAATATCGGCACGTTCCGGGCCGACGGGAAACGCGTCCGGCAGATATTGTTCAATCTGCTCTCCAACGCGATCGGCTTCTCGGAGCCCGGCCAAACGGTCACGCTTGCGGCTCTGCGGCGGCCGAAGGAGATCGTCTTCAAGGTGAGCGATCGCGGCCGCGGCATCCCGCCCGACGTCCTCGACAAGGTTTTCGACAGGTTTGAGAGCCACACGGTGGGCTCGCGGCATCGCGGCGTTGGCCTCGGCCTGTCGATCGTGCGATCCTTCGTCGAGCTTCACGGCGGCAGGGTTCTGATCGACTCGGCGCCGGGGGAGGGGACGACGGTGACCTGCATCTTCCCGGTCGGCGAGCGGGAGGAAAGCGGCGTGCCGCTCGCAAAGCGCGCCTGAAGGCGAGGTTTCGTTGCAGACGCAGCCGACGATCTGGGAGATTGAGGTTGAGGATGAGGAGGCAACGATTGCACTCGCTGCCCAAGTTGCCTCCTACGTCCATACCGGAGATCTCGTTGCGCTTTCAGGCGAACTCGGTTCGGGCAAGACGACGTTCGCGCGCGCTCTGATCCGCACGCTGAGCCGCGATGCGGAGCTCGAAGTGCCGAGCCCAACCTACACTTTGATGCAGGTCTATGACGGCGCCGGGTTCCCGATCGTTCACGCCGATCTTTTCCGCATCAACAGTCCGTCGGAGCTGGCGGAGCTCGGCTGGGAAGAAAGCGCAGAAGATGCAGTCGTCATCGTCGAGTGGCCGGAACAAGCCGGAGACTCATTGCCGTCCGACCGGCTCGAAATCCGCATCGAACTTGCGCCCGAGTTAAGCGACACGCAGCGCCGAGTAGTGCTTTCCGGGAACGGAACATTTGCGGCGCGTCTGGGACAAGTCAAAGCAATTCAGGACTTGCTCTCCCGCGCCGGATGGAGCGGCGCTACCCGCAAGTTCATGCAGGGCGATGCCTCGACACGCAATTTCGAGCGGCTTCAGAAGCCGGACGGAAGCACCGCCATTCTGTTGATCTCGCCGGCGCGTCCCGACGGGCCGCCGGTGCGTTACGGGAAGCCGTATAGCGCGATTGCGCGTTTGGCAGAGACGATCAGGCCGTATCTTGCCATGACGCGAGCGTTACGCGCGCAAGGATTTTCGGCTCCCGAAATTTATGCCGAGAACGAAGCAGCTGGACTTGCCATTCTCGAGGACCTCGGAATCGAACGCGTCGTCGCCGACGACAATCGTCCGATGCCGGAGCGCTATCTCGAGGCGGTCTCGCTGCTGGCGAGCTTGCATGGACGCAACACGCCCGATGTTGTGCCGGCAATCAGCGGTCACTATCGTATCCCGGCCTATGACCTCGATGCTTTGTTAATCGAAGTCGAACTGCTCGTCGACTGGTACGCCCCGCATGTGGCGAAGGCGACGCTTTCCTCGGGCACACGTGCGACTTTCGTGAATCTATGGCGGCAGCTGCTCGTCGATATCGCGTTGGCGCGTCCAACCTGGACACTCCGCGACTACCACTCTCCCAATTTGATCTGGCTTGCCGAGCGCGAGGGGATCGCCCGAGTCGGTCTCGTCGACTTTCAGGACTGCGTTATGGGCCATCCGGCCTACGACGTGGCCTCGCTCCTTCAGGATGCGCGCGTCACCGTGCCCGACGATCTGGAACTGAAACTACTCGGCGCCTATGCGCGATTGCGCAAACAGTCAGACCCGAATTTCGACATGACAAGCTTTGCCAAGGCCTACGCAATTCTCGGCGCGCAGCGCGCGACCAAGGTTCTCGGCATTTTCGCGCGGCTCGACAAACGCGATCATAAGCCCTGGTATCACGCGCATATGCCGCGGGTGGAAGCGTACTTGCGCAAGAACCTCAATCATCCCGCGCTCGCCAATCTGCGTGGATGGTTCGGCGAGTATCTCTGGTCCGGACCGGCGAGGGCCGCCTGAGCGCTTCTGAGATGCGAGAGTCCGTGCCCGACACAGTGATGGTGTTTGCCGCAGGTCTCGGCAAACGCATGCGCCCGATCACCGACACGATGCCCAAGCCGCTCGTGAAGATCGGCGGGCGCACGATGATCGATCATATGCTCGATCGCTTCGCCGAGATCGGGGTCAAGCGCGCGATTGTCAACGTGCATTATCTCGCCGATCAGCTGGAGCAACATCTCGCCAGCCGCAGGCATCCAGAGATCCTGATCTCGGATGAACGCGAGAAATTGCTCGACCAGGGCGGCGGGATCAAGAAGGTGCTGCCGTTGATCGGCGATGGGCCGTTCTTCATTTGCAATACCGACGCGATCTGGCTGGAAGGCGCGCGCAGCAATCTCGCGCGGCTGCGCGAGCGGTGGGACTCCGAGCTCATGGACGTGCTGCTGCTCGTTGCGGCAAGCGCCACCAGCATCGGCGTCAATTGGCCGGGCGATTTTCTGATGGATGCCGAGGGCCGCCTCACGCGCCGCCGCGAAGGCGAGGTGGCGCCTTTCGTTTACGCCGGCGTAGGCATCGTTACGCCGCAGCTTTTCGCCGACGTGCAGGAGGATGTATTTCGCTTGGCGCCGTTCTTTTTCTCAGCCGCCGAACGCGGCCGGCTCTACGGCCAGCGCCTCGACGGACAATGGCTGCATGTCGGGACACTGGAGGCGATCGAAGAGGCGGAACGCGCGATTCAAAGGTCTGCACGATGACCGGTGTACTCGAAAGGCCATCGAACGAGAGCACATAGGCGCTTGCTCCACCCGCGCCGATGGCGCCGAATCAGGCGCAACTTCATTCCCGCGGCGCAATGTGGAAGCGGAATGCGTTCGATCCGAGACGACGCAACAGCTCTGGCAGCATCTGCTAAAAGCGCGAACCCATACGAGCGGCCATGGAAAGGCAATGACCGCGCGATCGCGTTGAAGCCCGCGCACGATGCGCCGCGCCGCGTCTTCCGGTGAAATCTCAAGCGGCTTCCAACCAAGGTAATGCCCCGCCATCGGCGTCGTCACGAAGCCGGGGCAGACGACATTCACCTTGATGCCCTCGGCGCGCTCGCGCTTGGCCAATCCATAGGCAAGCAACGCGGCTTTGCTCGCACTATAGGCCGCAGCATCCGGCAGCGGCGCCAACGCGGCGATCGAACTGATAAATACGACGCGTCCGCGACGGCGGGCGCGCATGCGTGGGATCAGCGGCAAGGCGGTCGCCCAGCGCGCCGGTGAGATTTGTCTCAAGCAACGCGAAGGTCTCGTCCTCGGTCTCGATCTCCCCCGTCGGCGACGTTCCGACAGACACGCCGGCATTGGCAATGACGCAATCGACAGGATGGTCGGCATCGAATTGCAAAAGGCTGGCGCGCAGCTCATCGCGGCGGCGCACGTCCGCGACGAGCGCGTGGACCGACGCGCCGCGCGAGGTGCAGGCCTCTGCCGTATGGGCAAGCCGCGCCGCGTCCCGGCCGACCAATCCGAGCACCACGTCGGACCCTGCAAGCTTAATCGCGAGCGCGCGGCCGATGCCGCTCGAAGCTCCGCTGATGACGTAGATACGCTCTTGCAACTCGGCTCCGCCTTCATTGACGCTGTGATCCCGCTATCCTATCAGCGCCGCCAACGCGACGCTGCAAGGGATTTCGATCATCCTCGACGCGACCGCTTCTCGCGGCGCCAAGCTAACCGGCCGCGAGAAGTCAAATTCGTGGCGCGGACAGGGGGCTCGGTCGAGGTCAGGGTCAGCGAGAACCGCGGGCGTGACGTTGCGCCGAAGCTGATCACCTTCAGGCACGTTTACGACCGCTTACGAGTTTTTTCCTGCATCTCCATACCAAGCGCTCGCCACATGGCGGCACGCCCCTGTCATCGTGGCGCCATTACCTCACTGAAAATTTAATCGGCTCGCCGGAGATCGCCCGTTCGAATCTGTACCTTCTCGAAGACCCGAAAGTCGGCATCGTTTTCCCTCAGCATCTTTTTGATCTTCGTGGCATTTTGAACTGGGGTTACGACTATAATCATGCTCGCGCTCTGCTGGCGCGGATGGGAATAGAACTCAACAAGAATCTAGTGCTTGAATTCCCCTCCGGCTCGATGTTTTGGGGCCGCTCCGCGGCGCTTCGCAAACTTTTGGATCTCCACCTGCAATTTTCCGATTTTGCGGACGAAGTCGGACAGATCGACGGCACGCCCGCGCAGGCGATCGAGCGTATCATGCTCAGGGTCGCGGAAGCGAGCGGCTACGAATGGCTGAAAGTGGTGCGCCGCGATCTCTATCCAATCCCCTACACCGTCCTTGCCGTGAACTCCGCCGATGACATCCCGGAGCATCGGCTGCGTGTGTTCCAGCCCTGCCTTGCGCGTGCGGATTGGAGCGTGCGGCCGCAGGACCTCGCGATTATTGAGACGCTGCCGATCCTTTCTTACCCCTCGCGCAACCAGCGCCCGCGGCTCACGTTGCTGACGCCGACGGTCACTCTCGGACAGATTTTCGCCGGCGTTGCGACGGCGCTCAAAATCTTCAACGAGCTCGCCAATGCGCTCGGCGACGAATTCGATCGGCGCATCGTCACAACCGAAGCCGACATTGCGCCGGAGGGCTATGCGAGCTTCTCCGACTACAGAGCGCAGCCCTTCCTTCAAAGCCGCGACGAAGCGCCACGCGTTCTCGTCGACGCTAACGATCGCGCCGGCGGCAGGCTCGATCTCCGCGCCTGTGATGTGTTTTTTGCCACTGCCTGGTGGACAGCCAATCTCGCGCACGATTTGATCGCCGACCAGAAAATTTTCTTCGGCCGCGAGCCCCCGCTCGTCTATCTCATCCAAGACGACGAGCCATATTTTTACGGCTGGAGCAGCAAGCATGCGCTAGCCGAGGCCGCCTATCACAAAGGCGCCAACACGCTCGCCATCATCAATTCGGAGGAATTGTTCGAGACCATGGTCGCGAAATACAAGTTGCGCGATGCGTCGTTCATTCCCTATCGGATGAACGCACGGATTGATCAGGTACTGGCGCCTCTCCCGCGCGAGCGGCGGATTCTCGTCTATGGACGCCCGATCGTTTCGCGCAACACCTATGAAATCATCTGCGAAGCCTTGTTTCAATGGCAGCAGCGAGAGCCGATTGTCGCCAGCCGCTGGCGTATCGTATCGCTCGGCGAAAGTTTTGATCCGCGCTGGACGGTGCCGGTTCAGAACATGGAGATCGGCGGCAAGGCGAGCCTCGAAGATTACGCGGATCATCTCAACCGTGCTGCAATCGGCGTCAGTCTGATGATCTCGCCGTATCCATCTTATCCGCCGCCGAAAATGGCCGAGGCCGGGGTTTTGACCGTCACCAACAAATATGGACAAAAAAATTTGTCGCGCCGCTTCCCTGAAATCATTTCGATCGACCATGTCGACGCGGAACTGCTCGCCGATGCTATTGGCGCGGCGGTGCGTGAAGCCGAGATACAACGCATCGGCAAGATTGTGCCGCGCCGATCTCCTCGTGATCTGTCCTCAGATCAAGCGCGGCTCTATTTGCCGAAAAAGCTCGCCGAAATTATTCGTACCGAGCTCGGCGCACGAGCCGCCCTACGCGTCACTGAGCCCTCGCAATTAATGGCTAAGTAGGCGCTCTTAGGCGGCGCGCGACCCCTTGGCCATCGCGCTATAGCGCGCCGCGTCCATGCGCACATAAGCCTGCGCGTTTCTGTCCTCGACATAGATCGGATCGCCCGTGCGCGTCGGATCGAAACCTTCGGCGACCAGATCGAGCTTGCGCGGCTTGAACGTGCCGGTGATCTCGAGGTGATCCTGCAGGCGCAGGAACATCGGCCGCGCATAGTCCGGCAGGTTCGCTTTCAGATGCTCGCGCAAGCCCGCGAGATCGAAATGCGCGATGTCCTCCGGTGCTATCGCCGCCATGCCGGCGCGTCCATCGCTGCCCGGGATTTGCACGCCGTAAACGGTCGCCTCCGTCACGCCGGGAAACGTGGTGATGCATTCGGCGACTTCGGTGGTCGAGACGTTCTCGCCTTTCCAGCGGAACGTATCACCGATGCGATCGACGAAGTAGAAGTAGCCGCGCTCATCCTTCTTCATGAGATCGCCGGAGTGGAACCAAGCATCGCCCTTGCGGAACACGTCGCGCAAAATCTTCTTGTTGGTGGCGGCTTTATCCGCATAGCCATCGAACCGGTTCGCCGGCTTTTTCGGATCGTCCAGGATCTCGCCAAGGATTTCACCGGCCTCCCCCGGCGCGCATTCGATGCAGAGCCCGTCAGGTCCCCGCACCGGCTCCTCGCGTTCGATATCGAAGCGCACGATCTTCACGCTAAACTTGCGCTCAAGCCATTTCGGAATGCGGCCGACGGCGCCGCTCATTGAGTCGAAATTGAATAAAGCGACATTGCCTTCCGTCGCACCGTAGAATTCCACGATTTTCGGCAAACGGAAGCGCTCGCGGAACGCCTCGAAAATATCCGGCCGTAAGCCGTTGCCGAAACAGGCGCGCAGCTTATGCGCGGTATCGGCCAGATTGGGCGGCGTGGCAAGCAGATACCGGCAGAGTTCGCCGACATAGACGAACAGCGTGCATTCGTGGCGCACGATGTCGGGAAAAAATTCACGCCCGGAAAATTTCTCGCGGATGACGCAAGTACCGCCGACGCACAGCGTGACCCCGACCCCGCAAATGCCGCCGGTCGCATGATAGAGCGGCAGCGCCATGTAGATTTTGTCGGTCGGTTTGGACCCGATCGCGCCGGCAAAGCCGAGCATCTGCCGCATCAGCCGCGATTGGTTGATGTTGGCGGCTTTCGGCAGTCCGGTCGTGCCCGAGGTGTAGATGTAGAGTGCTTTATCGTTGGTCGTCAGCTTCTCGCGCTCGCTTTCCGGCAGGTTCTCGGCCGAAAACTCCGCAATGGCCGTGTCGATGCGCGGCAGATCGGAGCAAGGTCCGCCCGCCGCGTCCCCGTGGATGAAAACCCGCACATTGGGATCGATAAGCGTCCGCGCGGTTTCAAACTCACGCGCCAGGGCGGCATCAACAATTGCGACCTTCGCGTCCGCGATCGTGATGCAGTGCGCGAGACTCTTGCCGGTCAGATTGGTGTTGATCAGCGCCGTGATGCAACCGAGCTTGCTGCCGCCCGTCCAGATGCAGATATATTCCGGACGATTTGGCATGAAGAGCGCGACGACGTCGCCCTTGCGCAGCCCTTGCGCGCGCAGCCAGCGCGCATAGCGGTTGGCGCGGTTGTTCCACTCGGCATAGGTGAAACCTTCACGGTCGGAGACGAGCGCCGGCTTGTCCGCGTGTTTAGCCGCAAGCTCTTCGGCGATGTCGCGGAACGTGCGATCCGGATTCTTCATTATTGCGCCGCTCTTCTTCACGGCGCGCATGGCACCGGTGAAATAAGCGAGCTCGCTTTTCAGCCGTTCGATGGGATTCATGTGCGACCCTCTCGGCGGCTCTTTAGGGCCGCAGGGCATCATGCCGTGCAAGGACGCTTGGCGATAGTGCGCTTCTAAGCGAGTAACCCGCCACTCCCGCTGAGCCCCAGCGGATTGGCTCTGTGGGCCGCCAAATCGGCTTCGTCGGGCGCAATTGAGCCCGACGCGGCGTCAAAAAAGCGCTCGACAAAATCCTGGCTGAGGTCCTTCACGATGAAGACGAGCCGCGTGCGGTGATCCTCGTCCGGCCAGTGCTCCAGGCGAACAGGGGCATGGAAAACATGCTGCACGCCATGCACGACAATCGGCCGTGCCCGATCGTCTGAGAGCGCGACGATGCCTTTCACGCGCAGAAGTTTTGGGCCCTGCGCCTGTTGCAGCATGGTGAGGAACGCGTCGAAAGCTGCCGGCGAGATCGGGTCATCCGCGGTCAGGCAGAAGGCCCGAATCGAGGCGTCGTGGCGGTTCGGATCGTGCGCGTGCGCCTCGTGATGGCGGTGCGCATGCGTGTGCGTCAGTGCCTCGGCATTCAGCCAGACCGCGACATCGGCGATCTTGCCCGAGGGATCATACGGGCCGCAATCGAGCAGTGCCGCGGCATCGGCCTCGCCAGCTTGCGCCATGAGGATGCGGGCGGTCGGATTGAGTGCGGCAAGCCGGACGCGTAGCTGCGTGAGCTGGTCCTGCTCCTGCGGATCCAGGAGATCGGTCTTGCTCAGCACGATGCGGTCGGCGACAGCCGTCTGCTTCACTGCCTCGATATGCGCGTCGAGCGTGGCGCCGCCGTTGACTGCATCGACGACTGTCACGACTCCATCGATCTCGTAGCGCTGCGCGAGATAGGGATGCCCGAGCACGCTCTGCAGGACCGGTGCGGGGTCGGCGAGCCCCGTTGTCTCGATGACAACGCGCCGGAAGGGCGTCATCCGGTTATTGTCGCGCCGCTTCAGCAGGTCTTCGAGCGTGCCTACGAGGTCGCCGCGAATGCTGCAGC
Source organism: Beijerinckiaceae bacterium (assembly GCA_036265935.1). Lineage (GTDB taxonomy): Bacteria > Pseudomonadota > Alphaproteobacteria > Rhizobiales > Beijerinckiaceae > JAFASC01. The sequence goes on along the minus strand of DATAOB010000061.1, from coordinate 11,327 downwards.
AGAGGCACCCGGAGGCCATCAAGAGCATGTCGCCCTCGACCCTCTCGACCAAGAGATGATCGAGGCCGATCTCGCCGAATTCGTTTATAAGGACGACCGTGTCGAACAGTTCCGGCGCGGCGACGAGCTTGTTGAGGAGCGTCGTCTTACCGGCGCCGAGAAAGCCGGTTAGCATCGTGACCGGGATCGGCGGCGGTGGCTTGCGAGATGCGCCCGAGCCGGTCAGGCCACTCATTCTCCCTCGGGGCGCCGGCCGGAATGGCCCGAATGGGTGGACACCAATGGCTTTTCTGCAGCGTCGCCCTCGGCCAGCGGTTTTGCCGCTGCTAGGTGTTTACGCCTTCCGCCATGCCGGTGGTCAGCCGTCTGAACAAGGCGGCGTTGATGCGCCGCTTTCGCGTGCTTCGCCGGCTTCACCTGCGGCGCGGTGTCAGCATCGGAATTATCGGCATTTCGCCGGGCAGCAACCGCCTTTGGGCCCGGCTTTGCCGCGGGCTCGGCGTTACGGCGCAGGGACAAGGCGTCGACGGTCGAGGCGGCGATTGGGGCGGCGGAGCCGTCGAGCACAGTCGGTTTTGTCTCCGCGTAGGCTGAGACCGGCGCCGGCGTACCGACCGGCGTATTGGCGGGGCGGGCCTGGGCGACAGGACCGTCCCAGCCCGGCGCACGGCCGACATAAACGGAGACAACGGCTAAGCCAGCTGGCAGCGCGTCGGCGGCAGCATTCACCGCCGCCTTGCTTTTCTTTTTTCCGTTTTGGACGAGCGAGCCGGGTTCGGGGGCGGCGGCCTGCATTTGCCAGGAGCCGTTCGGCATCACCACTCTGACGCGCTCGACTGAAGCCATGTAGTCCCGGGTCGCGCGCGCCCGGCCGGAACAGGCCTTACCGTGCATATCCGGCGGCTCGTTCGACGCAAAGCCGTTCAGCGTGCTGACGGAGCCAACCGGTGTTCTGCTGGCAAAACCGCGGTCCAACAGAGCGGTCGCCATTGCGGTGCGGGCGCCGGAGGATGGCGCGCCCAAAACGACGGTGATCAGCCGGCGGTCGCCACGCCTCGCCGCGGCAACGATATTGAAGCCGGCCGAGCAGGTGAATCCGGTCTTCATGCCTTCCGTGCCAGGATAGGCGGCGAGCAGCGGATTGTGGTTGCGGCTGAAACGCGATCCCAGGTGGAACGCGTAAATGCTGAACAGATCGGCATGTTGAGGAAATTGAAGATAAAGCGCCCGGCCGAGCAGCGCCATGTCGCGTGCCGAGCTCACTTGGCGCAAATCCGGTAGGCCGTTCGGGTTGACGAAATGCGATTGTGCCATGCCAAGCGAGGCGGCGGCGGCATTCATCTCGTCGGCAAAGGCGTCGACGGAGCCTGAGACGCCCTCAGCAATCGTCACGGCAAGATCGTTCGCCGACTTGACCATCAACATTTTCAGGGCGTTGTCGAGCGTCACCTCGGTGCCGGGACGGAAACCCATCTTCGACGGGGACATCGAGGCCGCGTATTGGGACACAACGAGCGGCGTATCGAGCGTGAGCCGGCCTTCATGGACGGCTTTCAGCGCGACATAGACGGTCATCAATTTGCTAAGCGAAGCGGGAAACCAGGGTTGCGTCGCCTCTTCCTCATAGAAGACTGCCCCGGTCGAAGCGTCCATGACTAAGGCGGGCGCCGCGGAGCCCGATGAGGGGGCGCAGACGCCGAGGAGAGCCGCAAGACTGCATGCGGCGGCAGGCAAAAGCGTCGATCGCATCAGGCTGAAGCTCAAATTCGTCTCCTGCTACGCGAGCCTGGGAACGCTGTTGTGGTCAAGCTACTTTGCCTCGTCAGGAATGCAAGGAGACGCCGCTCGCCCCCGAGCCACACCGATCACAACTCGGCGATATTGGACGATATTCGCGCCCGTGCGGCAAAATCGTGACCCCATGGTGCATTTCGCCGGCGCTCCGGTGGTCTTCGCGTTCCGCGGAACCAAGTTTGCGGAAGCGCGTTCTTCGGCTGCACGATCCGAGCGCCTGATCCCCTCCCAGACGTCCGCCGTGCATAACTAACCCGCGACAGCTGCCCCTGCTGGTCGCGGGTTTTATTTTGTCATCCTCCTCCTCCCCTCCTCCCGGGGAGGTGCGACGGCGGAACTACCCACCACCTCTGGCGTTCACGTCGGACGGCCAAGCTCAGCCTTGGGAGACGCAACATGTCTGTCGGCACCATCGTACTCATCATCCTCATAATCCTGCTTATTGGCGGCTTGCCGTCGTGGCCCTACAGCCGCGGCTGGGGCTACGGCCCCTCCGGCATTCTCGGCGTCATCCTTATCATCGTCATCATCCTCCTCCTGACCGGCCGGCTCTGACAATGAGCGATCTCAATGCGCCCGGCGGCCCGCCCCGCGACCAAGGCGGAAGCCAGGTCTCGGCCGACCTCGCGGCCCTGCGCGACGATTTCGCCAAACTGAGCGCGTCGGTCGCCGATCTCGTGAAAGCCCAGGCCGGCCAGGCGAGCGCGGCGATGCGCAGCGCGGTCGGCGATGCGCGCGAGCGCCTGGCAAGCAGCACCGCCGAGACCCGTGAGCGTCTCGCCGGCCGCGCCGCCGACGCGCAGGCGCGCGCCATGGACAAAGCCGCCGATGCGCAGGATCGCTTCCTGGCGGCGACCGCCGATCTTGAATCCACGATCGAGCGCAATCCGCTGATCGCGGTTCTGATCGCTCTGTTCATCGGCCTGCTCATGGGGACGCTCAGCCGATCGCGCAAATGAAAGCCTTCCTCGAGCGTCTGATCCGCGAAGCCACCGCTCCGATCAGGCGCGCCGTTAAGAGAATCGTTCAAAGCGCCTTTCTTCTGACGATCGCCGGCATCTGCCTCATTATCATGTGGGGTTTTTTGACTGCCGCTTTGTTCATCTTTCTCGAAGAGCGTTACGGCGGCGCGATCGCGGCGCTCGTCGTCGCCGGATTTTATCTGCTCTTGGCAATCACCTGCTTTGTTGTGATGAAGATTCTGCAGCGCTCCGCCGCAAGGACCGAACGTGCACAACCGACATTCGCCGCGGCGACAAGCGACGTCGTCTCGGACGAAGTGCAGCGCGCCGCCGAGCCGTGGCTGGAAATTCTGGAGACCGCCGGGCTTTATCGCGAGCGCGCCGCACTGCTCGTCAGCGGCAACGCGTTGCGCAAGATGAAGCCGATGCAGCTCGTCGGCATGGCGATCCTCGGCGGCTTTGTTTTCGGCCGCGTGATCAGCGGCGGCGGGGAACGGCGCCACAAGCCGAAATAAAGCCGCGCGTAAGCTCTATTTTCACGCGCTTTTAAGCGCTCGCCGCTTCCTTCGGATGCGATCTGCGATCGAAGAACAGCGCCTGACTGATCACCGCTTTCAGACTGTCGACGCCGAACGGCTTTGTGATGAGGAAAGCGGGTTCGGGCGGCGCGCCGGTCAGGAAGCGCTCGGGATAAGCGGTGATGAAAATCACCGGCACGGAGAAGCTTTCGAGAATCTGGTTGACCGCATCGAGACCGGAAGAGCCGTCGGCGAGCTGGATGTCAGCGAGGATCAGTCCGGGGCGATGCTTGTTTACTTCGGCGACCGCTTCTTTATGCGTGCGCGCGACACCGATCACCTTATGTCCCAATTCTTCCACAAGCGTCTGCAGATCGAGCGCGATGAACGGCTCGTCTTCGATGATCAGCACTTCGGTGCGAATCTGATTGGCGATTTCCTTGCCGGCTGCGTCGATCAAAGCCGCGGCTTCTTCGTTGGAAACGTCAAGCGTTTGCGCCACTTGCGTGGTGTCGAAACCTTCGAGCGCACTAAGCAGAAAGGCGATGCGCGGGCGCAGCGAGATCGCTTCGAGATTGCGTCGCGCGCCGCTTTCGTCCTGCGAGAAGCCCGATTGGTCAACATGCGAGTTGACGGGCATCGATCCCCAGACTTTTAAGAAAAGCTTGTAAAGCGCGGTCTTAGTGTCTACTCCTGGCGCGAAGCGTGACGGGTCGGCGACGATGGCTTCCAATGTGGCGAGCACATAAGCATCTCCCCCGCTCTGATTTCCCGTCAGCGCACGTGAAAATCGGCGCAGATATGGGATATGAGCGGAGATAGCCTGCGAGATTGACATGAAGGGTTCCCGGTAATGTTCGGAGCTACCGCCAAGCTTCGGCACATAATTCACAAAAGCTGAAAAGGTTCCATCGAAAAATGGAACCGGCTCAGCCTGGAGGAGTTCCTAGCCTACTGTCCGGGCATATAGTACGGCGAGGCTTGAAGGAAGAGGGGCTGCCATCAGAGCGGTGGTGCTGACGGATAGTGATGGTCATCTGAAAGGTAGCGTGGCGTTGAAATTTCGGGCATCAGGGACCAAATCCTCACAGGGGGGCGATGAGCAATATCGACAAACCGACTTGAGCTCGGGTTCGGACAATGGATTGGCCGGGACGAAACGTCACGGCAGATCCGGAGCGCCGGGCAAGGGCCGCGGTAAGAAGGCTGATGTCGGCGCGCAGATCGGGTTCCAGTTACGGAACCTCTATGACGATGTGCTCAATCAGCCGGTGCCGGACCGGTTTCTCGACCTGCTCAGCCAACTGGAGACGTCTTCGGGCTCGTCTTTGAAGGATTGAATTCTTGAGCGAAGGTCCTCCCGCGGCGGCCGCCAGCGTAAAGATGAAGGCGGACCTGATCGCGGTTATCCCGAACCTGCGTGCGTTTGCCGTCTCGCTATGCGGCAATCCCGATCGCGCCGACGACCTCGTTCAGGAGACGCTGGTGAAGGCGTGGAGCAATCTCGGCTCGTTCGTCGAAGGCACGAACCTGCCCGCCTGGCTGTTCACAATTCTCCGCAACATTTATTATTCCGAGTACCGCAAGCGCCGTCGCGAGGTGGCTGATTCCGACGGCACCATCGCCGCGAAACTCGCGACCGCGCCGGCGCAGAACGGCCACATGGACTTGCTCGACTTCCGCGTCGCATTGCAGCAATTGCCGAACGATCAGCGCGAGGCGCTGATCCTGATCGGCGCCTCCGGACTTTCGTATGAAGAGGCGGCCGGCGTCTGCAATTGCGCGGTCGGCACGATGAAGAGCCGCGTCAATCGCGCCCGAAACCGGCTCGCCGAGCTGTTGCGCATTTCCTCGAGCTTCGAGTTCGGCCAGGAATCCGATTGGCACACGAGCCTCGACCCGATGCTGTCGGGCCAGCGTTTCTCGCGCACCGGCAGCGACTGATCGCGGCCCGCTTGAGGGACGGCCTTGCCTGAGGCGCTTTGTCGCTTAGAACTCGTTTGAGAGGTTCTGGCGATGGCATCTCCCGATAAAGCTTCAGTTCGGCGCGAGAGCGATTCGTTCGGGCCTATCGATGTCGCCGCCGACCGCTATTGGGGCGCGCAGACGCAGCGCTCCGTGCAAAACTTTCCGATCGGCGGAGAGCGCATGCCGATCGAAATCATCCATGCGCTGGCACTGATCAAACGCGCCGCAGCTGAAGTCAATCGCGAATCTGGCGAACTCGATTCACGCCTTGCTTCGGCGATCGCCTCCGCCGCCGACGAAGTCATGCAGGGCAAATGGGACAACCACTTCCCGCTCGTCATCTGGCAGACCGGTTCCGGCACGCAGACCAACATGAATGTCAACGAGGTGATCGCCAATCGCGCCAACGAAGGACTTGGCGCGGGACTCGGCGCGAAAGCGCCGGTTCATCCGAACGATCACGTCAATCTCGCGCAATCCTCCAACGATTCTTTCCCAACAGCGATGCATGTTGCCGCGGCGCGTGCGCTGCATGAGCGCCTATTACCGGCGCTCGGCACGCTCGAAGATGCGCTGACGCGCAAAGCGCGCGAATTCGCGAAAATCGTCAAAATCGGCCGCACGCATCTGCAGGACGCGACACCGATTACGCTCGGCCAGGAATTTTCCGGTTATGCCGCGCAGGTGGCGCTCGGCCGCCAGCGCATCCGCGATTCCATGTCGGGTCTCTATCTGCTGGCGCAGGGCGGCACGGCCGTCGGCACGGGTTTGAATTCGAAGAAGGGTTTTGCTGAAGCCGTTGCGCAGCGCATCGCCGACATTTCGGGATTGCCGTTCCAGACAGCGCCGAACAAATTCGAGGCGTTGGCCTCGCATGACGCGCTCATCTTCGCACATGGCGCGATCAACAGCGTCGCCGCCGGCCTGTTCAAGATCGCAAGCGACATTCGCCTCGCCGGCAGCGGCCCGCGGTCCGGCCTTGGCGAGCTGCAGCTGCCGGAGAACGAGCCCGGCTCCTCGATAATGCCGGGCAAGGTCAACCCGACGCAGGTTGAGGCGCTGACGATGGTCTGCACGCGCGTCTTCGGCAATCAGACGACGATCACCTTTGCCGGATCGCAGGGTCATTTTGAGCTCAACGTGTTTAAGCCGGTGATTGCCTTCGCCTTCCTGGAGTCGGTGACGCTGCTTGCCGATGCCGTGAAAAGCTTCACCGAGCGCTGCGTCGAGGGAATCGAGCCGAACCGCGAGCGCATCGCCGATTTGGTCGAGCACTCATTAATGCTTGTTACAGCGCTGACGCCGAAGATCGGCTACGACAAGGCGGCTGCAATCGCCAAGGCCGCCCATAAGCATGGTACCACGCTACGGGAGGAAGCGGTGCGCGACGGCTCGATCGCCGCCGAAGATTTCGAAGAGACGGTACGGCCGGAGACGATGCTAGCGCCGCACGACTGATCTGGCTTCGCCTTTGGCTCAAGCCGGCGCTGGCAACAGGCCGGAACCGGCCTTGCGACCGTAACGTTTGAAGGCAAAGAGAGAGGCAGTTCCCGTGGTGCAAAAAATCCGGTGGATGGCACTTCTGGCCGCGGCTCCGCTTTTCGTATCGTCTCCCTTCTCCCTCGCACAAGACGAAGCCGGCAAACCGGTGCCGCCGCCCTTTGCCGCCGGCCCGGAAGACGGGCAGTGGACGATGCCCGCGAAGAACGTCGCCTCGACGCGCTACAGCGATCTCGGCGAGATCACGACGGATAACGTCAAGAACCTGAAAACCGCGTTCACCTTCTCGCTTGGGTACAACAAGGGTCAGGAAGCAGCGCCGCTCGTCATCGACAATACGATGTATATCGTGTCGTCTTATCCGAACGTGCTCTATGCGCTCGATCTGACGCAGCCGGGCGCGCCGCTCAAATGGAAATACGAGCCGAAGCCGAGCGCCGCCTCGCAAGGTGTTGCATGTTGCGACGTCGTCAATCGCGGCGCGGCTTACGCCAATGGGAAGCTCTTCTACAACACGCTCGACGATTTCACGATCGCCGTCGATGCCAAGACCGGCAAGGAAGCCTGGCGCACGAAAATGGGCGACATCAGCAAGGGCGAGACCATGACGATGGCGCCCCTGGTGATGAAGGATAAGGTTTTGGTCGGCGATTCCGGCGGCGAGATGGGCGTGCGCGGTTGGGCTGCCGCGCTCGATCAGAATTCCGGCAAGATCGTCTGGCGTGCCTACTCGACCGGACCCGATTCGGAAGCGTTGATCGGCGCTGACTTCAAGCCGTTCTACGACAGCGACAAAGGCAAGGACCTCGGCGTCTCATCCTGGCCCGCCGATGCATGGCGCATCGGCGGCGGCACCGTCTGGGGCTGGGCGTCGTACGATCCCGATGTCAACCTGGTTTATTACGGCACCGCAAATCCCGGACCGTGGAATGCCGACATGCGTCCGGGCGACAACAAATGGACCGCGGGAATATTCGCGCGCGACGCCGATACGGGCCAGGCGCGCTGGTTCTACCAATTCAACCCGCACGATATTTTCGACCATGACGGCGTCAACGAGGCCATCCTGGTCGACATCCCGTGGAAGGGGCAGCCGCGCAAGGTGCTCTTGCATCCCGACCGCAACGGCTATCTCTACATGATCGACCGCACGAACGGCGAGGTGCTGTCGGCGAACGCCTTCGATTACATCAATTCGAGCACCGGGGTCGATCTCAAGACCGGGCGCCTTCAATACGTGAAAGAGAAAGAGACGAAACCGAACACGGTTGTGCGCGACATTTGTCCGGCGCCACCCGGCGCGAAGGACTGGCAGCCATCATCCTTCTCGCCGAAGACGGGGCTTCTCTACATCCCGCACAACCATTTGTGCATGGACATGGAAGAGGTCGAGGTCGGCTATATCGAAGGCACGCCTTATGTCGGCGCCAATGTGCATATGAAGCCCGGTCCCGGCGGTCATCGCGGCGCGGTCTCCGCCTTCGATTTCATGCAGGGCAAGGAAATCTGGTCGGTCAAGGAAAACTTTCCGGCTTGGAGCGGGGCCCTGACGACGGCGGGCAATGTCGTGTTCTACGGCACGATGGAAGGCTGGTTCAAAGCGCTTGACGCCAAGACCGGCGCGCTTCTGTGGCAGTTCAAGACCGGCTCCGGCATCATTAGCCAGCCGACGACGTATAAAGGACCGGACGGCAAGCAATACGTCGCCGTGCTGTCGGGGGTCGGCGGTTGGGCCGGCGCGATCGTCTCCGGTCAGCTCGACAAACGCGACGGCACGGCCGCGCTCGGCTTCGTCAACGCCATGAAGGATCTGCCGGACGCGACCGGACCGGGAGGCGAGCTTTATGTCTTCAGCTTGCCTTAGTGAGCGCCGCGATGCTGATCGTTGGCACTCCTTCTCCCTTGATGGGAGAAGGTGGCCCTCGCGTCAGCGAGGGCCGGATGAGGGTGATACAGCTTTAGCACCCCCTCGCCCGGCGCGACTGCGTCGCGCCACCCTCTCCCAGGAAGGGGAGAGGGGACGCCTGCATCGGCATACCCGCCTCGCCCTTATCGCGTTCAGCGCCGGCGTAGCTCTGGCCGTTTCGACAAACACACTTTCCGCCCGCGAGCTGCGCGTCTGCGCCGATCCCAACAACCGCCCGTTCTCGGCTGAAGACGGCAGCGGCATGGAGAACAAGATCGCCGAATTGATCGGGCAGGAGCTCGGCGCGGATGTGACCTACACATGGTTCGCGCAGCGCCGCGGATTTTTGCGCAATACGCTGAACGCCGGCAAATGCGATCTCGTGCCCGGCATTCCAGCGAGAATGGAGATGCTGCGGACGACGCAACCCTATTATCGCTCGGCCTATATGTTCGTGCGGCCGGAGACGACGCCGAAAATTGAGTCTCTCGACGACCCCGCACTGAAACGCCTGAAGATAGGCGTTCAGCTGATCGGCAATGACGCCACGAACACGCCGCCGGTTCACGCGCTCGCACATCGCGGCATTGTCGACAACGTGCACGGCTACATGGTCTACGGCGATTACGAATCGCCGGATCCGGTGAGCCCGATTGTCGACGCCGTCGCCAGCGGCGATCTCGACGTCGCCATCGTCTGGGGACCGCAGGCCGGCTATTTCGCCGCCAAGCAGAAGGTGAGGCTCGCGCTCGACCCGGTGCCGCCGAGCGCGCGCGACGGCGATCCGCCGATGCGTTTCGAAATCGCCATGGGCGTACGCAAAGCCGACGGGGCGCTTGCCGCCGAGATCGACCGCGCGCTCGTCGCCCGGCGCGCCGAGATCGACGCGATCCTCGCGTCCTATCACGTGCCGCTTTTCGATGCCCCGGGGGCGCCGAAATGATCCCGCGCAGCGCACTCGCCCTGTCGGCAACGCTTCTCCTCGCCGGCTGCAATCAATCGCCGCCGCAGAAAGACACGGGCTTGAGCGGCAACAATGATCCCCGCCTCGTCGTCGCGCTGGTAAACCTGTCGCCCGGCGGCACGCCGCCGGTGACCGAGAGCACGGCCAAGGGTAAAGAATATGAAAAGGACCCGCAGAAAATCGCCGACGGCAAGCAGCTGTTCACGCAGATGAATTGCAGCGGCTGTCATTCGCATGGCGGCGGCGGCATGGGGCCGCCGCTGACGAAACCGCAGAACGAGTGGATCTACGGCAGCTCCATCGAAAACATAGTCTCGACCGTACGCGAAGGCAGGCCGAAAGGCATGCCATCTTTCCGCGGCAAGCTGCCGGACGATCAAATCTGGGAGGTCGCGGCTTACGTGCACTCCCTCGTCAACGGTGCGCCCGAACCAGCTGGAGAGTGAGACGAATGCTCTTCGATAATTCCATTCCCTATTGCGGATCGCCGCCCGTGCCGGGAGGTGTGACCTGGAATTTCGATCCGATCCTCTGGTCGCTGCTTGCGCTCAGCGCGCTCGCCTATTCTGTCGCTTGCCGGCATTTGCGCCGCGACGCGCCGGCGCGGCATGAGCAAATCTCTTTCGCGCTCGGCTGGACCATTCTCGCGCTGGCCTTGATCAGTCCGCTCTGCAATCTCTCGGTCGCGCTGTTTTCGGCGCGCGTCGGCCAGCACATGATTTTGAGCTTGATTGCCGCGCCGCTTCTCGTGCTCGGTCGCGCCGATGTGCTGTTGCTGCAAGCATTCTGCGTCCACGCTGATGTTCCGAACCGCACCGAGGCTTACGTCGCGCCGCTCTCATTCGCGCTGGCGCTGTGGGTCTGGCATGCGCCCGCACCTTATAATGCGACATTCACGAGCCACTTTGTCTACTGGATCATGCATGTGACGCTGTTTGCGTCCGCGATCGCCCTATGGCGCGTGCTGCTCCGCGGCGTCGCCCATGAGCCGGTTTCTGCGCTGATCGCCAGCGCCTTCACCGGCGCTGAGATGTGCGCGCTGGGCGTGCTTTTAACCTTCGCTTCCCATGCGCTGTTCTCGGCGCATACTAATACGACATGGCCGTGGGGCTGGACGCCGGTTGAGGATCAACAGTTCGGCGGCTTGCTGATGTGGATCCCGGGTGGGATGGTGTTCACGCTGCACGCCCTTGCGGTGCTCGGCCTGTTCCTCAGCCGGCTTGATCGGCGCGTCGGTCCGGCCTGACACGCGCGCTGCTCAGAGGCCGTCGAGCCCTACGTTGATTGCCTGAGAAGCGTGCGCATAAAGATTAAGGTCGTGCTCTAGAAGATCGCTGACCATCCCGATTCCGGCGAGTAATTCTCGCACTTCCTGTACCCTTTCGAAAATCTCAGGTTCGTCCTGCCCGATGACATCGGCCCCAATCACATCGGCCAATACCGAGCGGAATTCGGGAAACCGGCTCCGCACCCCAACAACATCCATTCCGGCGAGGTTATCGAGCGCGGTGCAGATGTGGCGATGTTCCGGATGTTCATCGATTCCGCAGGCGAACACGCGTGTCATTGGATTGGTGATCGACTCACCTTGCGCACGGGTAATCGTACGAAACTTCGTTACCATAGCCTTGTGATCGTCTACCGGCAGCTCGCGAGCGAAGTCGACCACCGGCTGGATTTGAAACGAATTGCGGCAACAGATGCGATGCTTTGGA
>DATAOB010000060.1:0-8275 GCA_036265935.1 Beijerinckiaceae bacterium | reverse complement strand
TTCATATATTCGTGCTCAATCATCATCGCTGGCCCAACAGCTTCTTCAGCTCTGCCCGCAAGGCCGGCGCAATATCCTTCCGTGCCAGCGCGAAAGCGACATTCGCGGTGAGGAAACCGAGACTGGAGCCGCAATCATAGGTGATGCCGTCGAAGCGCACGCCGTGGAAGCTCCGGGTCTTAGCAAGCGCGAGCATCGCATCGGTCAGCTGGATTTCGCCGCCGGCGCCTTTTTCGCCCTTTTCGAGAATGCGGAAAATATCGGCCTCGAGGATGTAGCGGCCGGAGACATACAAGTTTGAGGGGGCTGTACCCTGCGGTGGTTTTTCCACCATGCCGGTGATCTCGAATGTGTGGCCGTGATCTTTGCCGACGGAAACGATGCCGTATTTGTGTGTCTCCTCGGGCGCGACCTCCTCGACGGCGATGATGTTGCCGCCGTGCTTCTCGTAAGCCGCGATGCATTGGGCGAGGCAGCGCGACTTGCCCTTGCCTGAAGGCATCGTGATCATGTCCGGCAAAACCACGGCGAACGGCTCGTCGCCGACGATGTCGCGCGCGCACCACACCGCATGGCCAAGGCCGAGCGGCGCCTGCTGGCGGGTGAAGCTGGTGGCGCCGGCCGGCGGCAGGTCGGCCATCAGCGCCTCGTATTCCTTCAGCTTGCCGCGCTTCTGCAGCGTGTCCTCGAGCTCGTAGGCCATATCGAAATGGTCTTCGATCACGCCCTTGTTGCGGCCGGTGACGAAGACGAAATGCTCGATTCCGGCCTCTTTCGCTTCCTCCACGACGTGCTGGAGAACGGGACGGTCGACCACCGTCAGCATCTCCTTCGGCACCGACTTGGTGGCGGGCAGGAAACGGGTGCCGAGACCGGCGACCGGAAAGACAGCCTTGCGGATGCGTTTTGGCATGAGAATCCATTGAGCGAAGCGTGGCCGGCGCTTGTCTCATTGGCTCCGCCAGCGCGCAAGCCGGCCACGGGCCGGAATTGACACAAACTTAGCGCAAGCCCGCTAGGCTATCTGGAAGGCGAAACAGCAAGGCGATCATGGCCATCCTCGTCACGGGCGGCGCCGGCTATATCGGCAGCCATACGGTCCTCGAACTCATCGCGGCGGGCGAGAAGGTCGTCGTCCTCGACAATCTGTCGACCGGCTTCCGTTCCGCCGTGCCGGATGACGTGCCGCTGATCGTCGGCGATTTCGGCGACGAGGATCTCGTGACCGAGCTTCTCGCCAAGCATGACGTCGAGGCGATCATCCACTTCGCCGCAAAAATCGTCGTGCCGGATTCGCTCGCCGATCCGCTCGGTTATTATTTGAACAACACCGCGATGGCGCGCACGCTGCTCGCCTGCGCGGTCGATTGCGGCGTAAAGCATTTCATCTTCTCCTCGACCGCCGCGGTCTACGGCGAGCCCGTGCAGGTGCCGGTGAGCGAATCCGAAACGCTGAAACCAATGTCGCCTTACGGCCGCTCGAAGCTGATGGTCGAGTGGATGCTCGAGGATACCGCGAAAGCGCACAACCTTTCCTATGTTGTCTTGCGCTACTTCAACGTCGCCGGCGCCGATCCGCAGGGACGAATCGGACAGTCGACGCGCAACGCAACCCACCTCATCAAGGTGGCGGTGCAGACCGCGCTCGGGCGGCGCGCCGGCATGGAAGTGTTCGGCACCGATTATCCGACGCCGGACGGATCGTGCTTGCGCGATTACATCCAGGTGACGGATCTCGCGCGCGCCCATGTCGACGCGCTGAATTATTTACGTGCCGGCGGCGGCAATCTCACCTGCAACGTCGGTTATGCGCGCGGCTATTCCGTGCTCGACGTGATCGACGTAGTTAAAAAAGTCTCGGGCGTCGATTTTCCCGTGCGCAGATCGGGGCGCCGGCCCGGCGATCCCGCGGCGATCGTCGCCGCCAACGACCGCATCCGCGCCGAACTCGGATGGACGCCGCAGCACGATAATCTGAGTGAGATCGTGCGCCAGGCGCTCGACTGGGAGCGGCGGCTGCATAACCGCCCCGCATGAGGCGAGCTGCATAACTGCTCTGCGGGGCGCTGCGGTTGACAGAATGTCGCGGCGCATCAAAAGCCTACGCTGATCTTTATCGATACGGGGCCGCCCGCGACGGCGCTACGGAGCTCTATTGATGGCCGCTCTACGTGCAAATTTGCGTGCGCTCGGACCGGCGCTGCCGATCCTCATCGGCGCGTCTGTCATGCTCAGCCTCAGCATGGGTCTGCGTCAGAGCCTCGGCCTGTTCATGCAGCCGCTGACGCACGACATCCACATTTCGGTGTCCGATTTCACGCTGGCCATCGCCATCCAGAACCTTGCCTGGGGCTTCCTGCAGCCCGTCGCCGGCGCACTGACGCCGCGCTTCGGCTTTCGCCCGATCATGGTTGCCGGCGCGCTCATGTATGTCATCGGTCTTGTGGCGCTTGCCGCCGCGAACGGGCTTATCGCCGTGATGATCGGCGCCGGCATTCTGATCGGCGCTTCGCTTGCCTGCACCGCGTCCGCGCTGGCGATGTCGGTCTCCGCGCGCGCCGTGGCCCCGCAGCTGCGCAGCCTCGTCTACGGCATCGTCTCGGCCGCCGGATCGATCGGCGCCATGATTGCCGCGCCGATCGGCCAGGGGCTTGCGAACGGCTATGGCTGGCGCATCGGCGTCATCGGCTTTGTCGCGCTCGCCGTCATCATGATCCCCTCGGCCTGGTTTGCCGGGCGCGCCGACAAGATTGCCGAGCCGCCGCCGATGCCGGGTGGCGTTGACGAGCGCTCGGCCGGACAAGCGTTCGTCGCGGCGTTGAAGGACGCGCGTTTCGTCGTCGTGGCCATCGCGTTTTTCGTCTGCGGGCTGCAGCTCGTGTTTTTGACGACGCATTTGCCGTCCTACCTCGCGCTCTGCGGAATGGACCCGATGCTGAGTGCCGAGGCGCTCGGCGTGATCGGCGGCTTTAACGTCCTCGGCAGCCTGTTCTTCGGCTGGGCCGGCGGGCGCTGGAACAAGCTGGTTCTGCTCGGGATCATTTACGTCATGCGGTCGCTGATCCTCGGCGTCTATTTCTTCTGGCTGCCGACCCCCGGCAGCACGCTCGTCTTTGCCGCGCTCATGGGCTTCACCTGGCTCGGTGTCGTGCCGCTTGTCGCGGGTGCGGTTGCGGAAATGTTCGGGCTGCGCTGGCAGGCGATGATCCAGGGCATCGCCTTTGTCGGGCACCAGGTCGGCAGCTTTGTCGGCGCCTTCGGCGGCGGGCTTTTGTACGACGCGCTCGGCTCTTACGATCTTGCCTGGCGCGTCGCGGTGGCGATCGGACTTATCGCAGGCGCGGTGCAGATCGCCTCGGCGCTGATGCGGCCGACCCGCCCGCCCGCCGTGCTCGCGCCGGCGTGAGCAATGCTCGCGTGCCGGTCAGCCGGCGCGGTGCTTTTGCGCGCGTTTGCCTAATGTGCGCAGCCGTAGCGCGTTGAGCTTGATGAAGCCCTCGGCGTCGCGCTGGTCGTAAGCCGCGGCGCCCTCCTCGAAGGTCACGAGATCCTGGTCGTAGAGCGAGTACGGGCTCTCGCGCCCGACCACCCCAGCCGAACCTTTGTAGAGTTTCAACCGCACCCGGCCTGAGACGAATTCCTGGCTCTTGTCGATCAACGCCTGCAGCATTTCGCGTTCGGGCGAGAACCAGAAGCCGTTGTAGATGAGCTCGGCATAGCGCGGCATCATCTCGTCTTTGAGATGCGCAGCGCCGCGATCGAGGGTGATCTGCTCGATGCCGCGATGCGCGGCAAGCAGGATCGTGCCGCCCGGCGTCTCGTACATGCCGCGCGATTTCATGCCGACGAAGCGGTTCTCGACGAGATCGAGCCGGCCGATCCCGTGCTTACGCCCGAGCTCGTTGAGTTTTGTCAGCAGCGCCGCTGGCGAAAGCTTCGTGCCGTCGATCGCGACCGCATCGCCGCGCTCGAAATCGATGCTGATGTATTGCGGCTCGTCCGGCGCCTTCTCCGGATCGTCGGTGCGCGAATAAACGTAATCCGGCACTTCCTCGTCGGGGTCCTCGAGCACCTTGCCTTCGGAGGACGTGTGCAACAGGTTTGCGTCGGTCGAGAACGGCGCCTCGCCGCGTTTGTCCTTGGCGATGGGGATTTGGTGCTTCTCGGCATATTCGATCAGCGCCGCGCGCGAGGGGAACTCCCATTCGCGCCACGGCGCGATCACCTTGATGTCGGGGTCGAGCGCGTAGTAGCCGAGTTCGAAGCGCACCTGGTCGTTGCCCTTGCCGGTAGCGCCATGCGACACCGCGTCGGCGCCCACTTTGTGCGCGATCTCGATCTGCTTCTTCGAGATCAGCGGCCGCGCGATCGAGGTCCCGAGCAGATATTGTCCCTCGTAAAGTGCATTGGCGCGGAACATGGGAAAGACGTAATCGCGCACGAATTCCTCGCGTACGTCCTCGATGAAAATGTGCTCCGGCTTGATGCCGAGCATCAGCGCCTTCTGCCGCGCCGGCTCCAATTCCTCGCCCTGGCCGAGATCGGCAGTGAAGGTGACGACCTCGCACGCGTAAGTCTCCTGCAGCCATTTGAGGATGATCGAGGTGTCGAGCCCGCCGGAATAGGCGAGTACGACGCGCTTGATGGCTTTGTCGGTCTTGGCGGGCATCGGGCGTCCTGAGGGAAAGCGGCGCGACTATAGGGAGGGAGCTTTGCGGCGCAAGCTCATCCAGGCGTGCGGATGCGCATCGCCATCGCCGCGGCGAGCACGAGCGCCCAGTTGATCAGCGCGCCGAAAGTGACGTCGGAGAGGTAATGGCCGCCATAGGCGATGCGCTCCACGCCCATAATCACAGTGAACAGAAGCGATGCGCCGATCACCGCCGCGCGCCAGGGCGGGGGCGTCAACAGCGCCGGCGCGAGGCTCCACGCGGCGGTCGAAGTCTCGCCCGAAACGAACGAGCAATCCCTCGCGCACGGTCCATCGAAATGGCCGAACGGGCGGAACTGCCAAGGGCCGCCGAAATCCTGCGTCTGAAACGGCCGCGGGCGATGCGAATGCTCTTTGATGAGGCCGTTGACGAGGAGCCCCGGGCCGAGCGCCAGGGTCACCGCCAGAAACGCGAGATTGCGGCCGGTCGGCACGAGGCGTTTGCGCGCGTAGAGCCGCGCGCTCACATAGGCCAGCACGAAGGCGGCGAAGATCGTGTAGGACGCGAGGCGGAATATTTCGCGGAACGTTCGGCCGAGAAAGCTCGTGCCGTAGAAGGCGTGACGCTCGCCGTAAAACATGTGCGTTACCGCGAGATCGAGCTGCGGGAACGCGAGAAACACGCCGGCGGCGATAATGGCGAGCGCGCAGCAGAGGATGAGCGCGGCGGGAAGAAATCGAATCGTCATTCTCCTTGCTCTCACGCGAGAGCGGGTTTCGCCATTGATCTCATGGCAAGCATTTTCGCTGAGCTGGTCGATCTTTCGTCGAGGCTGCGAAGCACCGGCTGCGCCGGCGCGGGCGAAGCCCGCGGCCTTGACGAAAGGTCGACGCCCGGCACACTCGCCGCCAAGAGATGAATGGCGCGCTGTCAATGAACTTGCTGCGCGACGATGCGAGTGATGCATGCCCCAGATCGACTTCTGGTACGAATTTGCCAGCACCTATTCCTACCCCGCCGCGATGCGCATCGAAGCAGCAGCGAAAGAGCGCGGCGTCGACGTGCGCTGGCGGCCGTTCCTGCTTGGCCCCATCTTCTTCGACCAGGGCTGGCGCAACTCGCCCTTCAACATCTATCCGGCCAAAGGCCGCTACATGTGGCGCGACGTCGAGCGCATTTGTGACACGCTTGGCCTACCCTTTGCGCGGCCGGATCCGTTCCCGCAGAACAGCCTGACCGCGGCGCGCCTCGCCCTCGCGCTCGACGAGGCGCAGCGACCGGCCTTCACCCGCGCCATCTATGCCGCGCAGTTCGGCGAGCGGCGGCAGATCGCCGACAAAGAGACGCTGGTCGCAATCCTCATGGAGCTTCAGCTCGATCCCGATGCGCATTTCGCCCGCGCCACGTCGGACGACATCAAGACGCGACTGAAAAATGAGACCGAGGAAGCCAAACGCCTCGGCATTTTCGGCGCCCCCGCCTTCGTCGCCGCCGGCGAGGAACTGTTTTGGGGCAACGACCGCCTCGACACGGCGCTGGACTGGGCGGCGAGGCGGGGCTAGCGCTTGGCGCTATGCCCCTCTCCTCCGAAGAGATCGAGCGCTATGCGCGCCACATCGTCCTGCACGGCATCGGCGGGCCCGGCCAGCAGAAGCTGAAGGCGGCGCGCGTGCTGGTCATCGGCGCCGGCGGCCTCGGCTCGCCGCTGATCCAGTATCTCGCTGCCGCCGGGATCGGCGAGATCGGCATCGTCGATGACGATGCGGTGTCGCTATCGAATCTGCAGCGCCAGGTGCTGCATGGCACGCCCGATATCGGCCGGCCGAAGGTCGAGAGCGCCGCCGACGCCGTCCTGCGCCTCAACCCGCATGTGAAGGTGAGCGCGTTTGCAGTGCGCCTCACGCCTGAGAATGCGCGCGCGCTGGTGCGCGGCTGGGATATCGTCGCCGACGGATCCGACAATTTCGCCACGCGGTACGCCGTTTCCGACGCCTGCTTCCACGAGCGCGTGCCGCTGGTGACCGCCGCGCTCGGCCAGTTCGACGCCTCGCTGACGACGCTGCGGCCGTTCGAGAAAGCCGCGAGCGGCGAGCCGAATCCGACCTATCGCTGCCTCTTCCCCGAGCCGCCACCGGACGGCGCGGTGCCGACTTGCGCGGAGGCCGGGGCGCTTGGCGCGCTCGCCGGCATTGTCGGCGCCATGATGGCGCTCGAAGTCATCCGCGAGATCGTGCCGTTCGGTGAGGGCCTGGTCGGGCGGCTCCTGCTCATCGATGCGCGCGACATGCGTTTCGAGACGCTCGCCTACCGGTTCGACCCGGACAATCCGCTGAGCGGCCGCACCGCCGCCGAGGCCGCCGCGGGGTGACGCGCTTGCCTTGCTTTCGCCCGGCCCTTACGTCATAAGCACGCCGGCCTTCGGCAAGGTCTTGGAACCTTCCGAAGCACCACGGATGCGGGTGTAGCTCAGGGGTAGAGCACAACCTTGCCAAGGTTGGGGTCGAGGGTTCGAATCCCTTCGCCCGCTCCATAAATGCTCATGAAATTCAGTTGGTTAACGCTGAGCGAAAGGCTGAGCGCCGGCTCAGGCAGGCGCAGGGAAGCATAGGGGAAGCGCCGCGCAAAAAACTTGCAGATTCAACGGGCGTGCCTTTGGTGAGCGCCTCCCGACGAAGAGCGGTCGAAGCTTCGGACGGTAGCTCTCAAAAGATGGTTGCCAGCTCTGCTGCGGTTACTAGAAGTGCTGCTCCCGTAAAAGATGAGCTAGAACTATGCTCAGGTTATGAAGATGTGCTCCGCGTCCAGGATCATCCCGAGCCTCCGCGTCTCCTCATTTTGTCAACGGACGTGCCGGCGAGCCTCTCGTCGTTTTGTCAATAACGCGCCGCGGTAGGGCTGTTTGGTGTCAGCGCCGACGTAGCCCCGCAAGGAAAGCACGGTCAGCCCATTCCTCAAGAAGTTCGCGAAACTTTCGCCGCTCAATCTCCAGGATGCGGCGCGCCGAAGGGAAATCAAAACGCGCTGAAGCACGGGAATTACACGGCGGCTGCGCAAGCGGCTCTGCGTGAGAAAAAACGCGAGACAAGGCGCCATTCACCCGCATCCGCGATGCGGTCGCGGCGCTGCCGGTCGAGAGCGCAGTCCTCAACGGTGAGGCGATCGTTATGCGATCGGCAGATCGATGCGATTTCGAGGCGCTGAGTTCACGCCAGTGGCAAGCAGAGGCGATCCTGGTCGCCTATGATATCATGGAGGCTGACGGCCAGGACACCGCGCGTCGCCGGTCAGCGCCTCACTGAGTTGAATGCCATCCCGCAGCGCCTTATTGCTACGCGATAGCAGCCGCGCCAGGCGCTCCCGGCGCTCTTGCGGAGGCTCAGGGCGCACGTCCTGCCCGTCGACCTCCATGGGTGTCATAGGCGACCGGCGGGAGGCTTGTGTCCAGGCACGCGGTCGTGCTTCGCCGTTTGAATTTCCGCGTTTTGCGCTATCACGCGCCCGCGCTTAGCCGCATATTCCGCGCCGTCGAGCGGGGCCACGTGCGGCGGGTCTCGATCGAGATACGGACGCCCGATCCCAAGCTCCTTCTCATGGGCATCGATCCACTTCCACAGCTCTTGGGT
>DATAOB010000059.1:0-35388 GCA_036265935.1 Beijerinckiaceae bacterium | reverse complement strand
GCGATGGCGGCGTACTACACGCGAGCCGCGAATCGGGAGCGGCTGTCAATCCAAGCCGCGCGCCGAGGTGAGGGAAGCGCGCAAGAAACCCATTACCTTTCAAAGGTGCGGTAAACTCCCTCACCTTTCGCTAACACACTGAAAAAAGTTGCGAAAACGGCAAATGTTTGATAGCTCTCGACCGCACCAAAGCTGCCGAAAAGAAAAGCTTACCGGAGAGAGCCCTTGAGGCGCCCATAGCTATCGCTCGCGTGAGATACGCGCGGGCATACGGGTTCTCTCTCCGGTCTGCCGTCCCGTAATTTTGCCGCTACGCCTGAAGCCCGGGGCAATTGCCTCACCGATTATCGCGGCCCGTCTGCGCCGGTGGAGTCATACGACCTCCTAGCCTTCGCACTCTACCATAAAAGCAGGCTTTGGAAGAAGTGCCGCCTGCTGATGTGACAACGGTATGACGCCACACCGGTTCCTAAAACCAAAGTGGCAGGCCCTGTGATCAGCGGGGATAGCTGCGCGTATCACGGGCTCGCAGCTGGCTGCACCACCCGCCGATAGAGATGCCAAGTCGCGTGGCCGAGGATCGGCATGATCACCGCGAGCCCGACGAACAGCGTCGCGAAGCCGACGACAAGCCCGGCCGTGATGATCAGGCCCCAGATCACCATCGGCACGAAATTCTCGAGCACCGCACGCACCGATGTTACGACCGCCACCCCGGCGCCGACGTCGCGATCGAGCAGCAGCGGGAACGACACGGCGCTCACACAGAACGCCACCGCCGCAAAGATGAAGCCGACCACGTTGCCGATCAGGATCAGTTTGTGGCCGCGATCGGTGTGCAGGATGTTGTCGAAGAATTGCTGTAGCGTCACCTGACCCGGCGGCTCGAACAGCCAATTATAGAGCGCGTTCGCCGTCATCAGCCAGGCGGCGAAAATGACGAGCAGCGAGATGCCGAGCGCGATGATGGCCGGCAGCGACGGCGAGCGCAGCACGTCGAAAGCATGCGTCCAGGACGTGTCGAGCCCAGCTTCGCGCCGCCGGCTGATCTCGTAAAGGCCGATCGCCGCAAGCGGGCCGATCAGCGCAAAGCCCGACATCAGGGGATAAAGCAGCGGCAGCAAATCGGCGTTCGACGCCCAGAAGGCGAGGATCAGCCCGACGACGGGATAGATCAGGCCGATGAAGACGAGGTGCGATGGCTTCGTCAGGAAGTCGTCGACGCCCTCCCGAAGCGCGATGATAAGATCGTTCACGCCGATGCGGCGGATCGTGGGAGTTTCCACCGCGCCTTTCGGTCCGGCGACGACGTGAAAGTTTGTCATGCGCTGCTCCTGCCACGGACCGGAGCGGCCGCTTTAGCCGCGGCGATCATTTTGGTGAGACTCTCTTGGCTTGGAGAATAGTCGCTCGGTGGGGCGTGTGAAGGAGGATTTTGGGGAAATCCGGCGGCGGCTTAGCGTGTTGCCTCAATTGTCAGAACTCCCTGCCCCTTTATGATACCGAATACACGCAAGGCCGAAGGCTTAGTCATGCTGGTTCCGGCTACACATAAGCTTGCCGTTGCGATCGCAAGCTTGCTTGCGCTTCTGCCCGCCTTTGCACTCGCCCAAACACCGTCCCGCGCCACACCGGCGCAAACCGCCATGCAGCTCGGCGTCGCCGCGACAGGCGTGATCGAGAAAATCTTCGTGCGCGACGGCGATCACGTCGACGCCGGCCAGCTGCTTGTGACGATCGACTGCCGGCCGCTGCAGGCCGAGCTCAGGGTGCGCGGCGCCAATGTCGCGGCGGCCGAGGCCGCATACGAGCGCGCCCGCAATGGCCCGCGTCTCGACGAGATCGCCATCGGCGAGGCCAATGTCGGCGTCGCCCGGGCCCGGGCGGAAGAGGCGCAGGCGGCCTATGACCGCGCGCAGGAACTCCGCGAAGGGATCAGCATCTCGCGCGCCGCGCTGTTGCAGGCGCGGCGCGATGCGCGGATCACGGCGGCACAGCTCGAGGACCAGAAGCGGCGGCTCGACCTCCTGCACGCCGGCACCCGCGCCGAGGATGTTTCCGAGGCCGCGGCGAAGCGCGATTCCGCCGCCGCGCTGCTCGAAGAAGCCAAGGCGCTTTTCGAGCAATGTTTTCTGCGAGCGCCGGCGGCGGGCAGCGTGAAAGTGCTGGCGACGCCCGGGCAGTTCGTCTCGACCAATGTGCCGGTGACGTTGGTGCAGCTGACGCCGAAAGAGCGCGAGTGAACCTGCTAAGCTTCGCGCAAGGTTAACACGCCATTAACCATTCTCTCGGACCATTCTCTCGTCCGCGGAGAACGATTTTTCATGCGTAAGACCAGCAAGCATGTGCGTTCTCCGACGAGCCTGATCGCGCAAGAGCTTCGCACGATTTACGTGCCGCAGATCGGCCTCCCCTTCGAGATGGAAGTTTTGTTGAAGGCGATCGAGCTGCTAGCCCCGACGCCTGCAATAAGTATAACACCGGAAAAGAAGGTCGCGTAAGATATTGCGGGTTCGCGCGACTGAATAAATCGAGCGACGCTACCCCGCCTTACGCTGCCTTCCGCTTGCCTTCGCAGGCGCAGCTTTCACGGCCGGCTTCGCGGCCTCGGCCTTGCCGGCGCCCTTGCCGGCGATCGGCAGCAGCATTTCGCGCTGACCCTCGGCCTTCTTCTTCGGCTTCTTCGCTTTGCTCGCCGCAGCCGCCGGCGCTTTCGCGTCCTCCGCCGCGAGACTCTTCTTCAACGCGTCCATCAGGCTGACGACATTCGTCGCCGGTGCCGCGGCCTTCGCTACCTCCGCCGGCATGCCCGCCTGCTTCCGCCGCAGCATTTCGACCACCGCATCCTCATAGCGGTCGTGGAAGTTTTCCGGCTCGAACTCGCCGGCTTTTGTCTCAAGGATGTGCTCGGCCAAAGCCAGCATGTCCTTGGCGATCTTCATGTCGGCAATGCCGGAAAACAGGTCCGACGTGTCGCGCACCTCGTAGGCATAGCGCAGCGTCGTGCCCATGAGCCCCTTGTCCCAGGGCTGCAGCATGATGACGCGCTCGCGCTTTGCCAGAACGACACGGCCGAGCGCTACCATGTCTTTGCCGCGCATCGCGTCGCGGATGACCGCGAACGCTTCCTGCCCGACGCGATCATCCGGCACGAGGTAATAGGGGCTGTCGAGATAGCGCTCGTCCATCTCGGCGCGCGGCACGAAGCGGTCGATCTCGATCGTGTGGTTGCTTTCGACGGCGACGGCGTCGAGCTCGTCGTCCTCGACCAGGATATACTGGTTCTTGGCGACCTCGTAGCCGCGCGCCTTGTCGCCGGCCTCGACCGGCTCGCGCGTTACGTCGTCGACGAGCTGCTGGCGCAGGCGATTGCCGGTCTTGCGGTTGATCTGCCGGAACGAGACGCGCTCGCTCGACGAGGTCGCGGCATAGAGCGCAATCGGGCAGGAGACGAGCGAGAGCTTGAGGTAGCCCTTCCAATAGGGACGCGGGGGTGCCACCGGATACTCCTACGAAACGCGAGGGCCGCGACTGTGCCTCTCACGAGCATAGAGTCAATCGCGTTAAGCCCGGCTTAAGCATGAGCGCTTGACCGGCGGCGACGCCGCGCCGCAACGCGCGTTGCCTTCCCCTGCCCGCTTGCTTAAACGAGCCCTCAGCCACGCGCTTCACGTAAATCCAGCGGACGGGATCATGACGGACACCGCGGAACATTCCGTCGCCGAGAAGCCGCCGGAAAATCAGGTCCGCGACGAAGAGGGGCGGCTCCGCGACGAATTCGTCGAGCGCGTCGCCGCCGCGATTCAGGCCGGCGATGCCGAGCGGGTGCGCACGCTCGCCGGCGACCTGCACGAAGCCGATATGGGCGCCCTCATCGAGGCGCTCGATGCCGAGGATCGCACCCGGCTCATCGAGCTTCTCGGCGATGATTTCGACTTCAGCGCGCTGACCGAAGTCGACGACAATGTCCGCGACGAAATTTTAGAGGACATTCCCAACGAGGAGATCGCCGAGGGCGTCCGCGAGCTCGACAGCGACGATGCCGTAGCGATCCTCGAAGACCTCGATCCCGAAGACCGCGCCGAGGTTCTCGAGGCGCTGCCGCTGATCGAGCGCACGGCGCTCAGGCGCTCGCTCGACTACCCCGAAAATTCCGCCGGCCGGCTCATGCAGACGCGGCTCATCGCCGTGCCGGCGTTCTGGGATGTCGGCCGCACGATCGACTACATGCGCGACGCCGATGCCGAGGCGCTGCCGGAATCTTTCTTTGAGGTGTTCGTGGTCGATCCCGGCCACCGGTTTCTCGGCACGGTCTTCCTCGACCGGCTCGCCCGCTCGAAGCGGCCGGTGCAGCTCGAGGCGATCATGCAGGCCGACCGGCGCCGCGTGAACGTGATGGAAGATCGGGAGGAGGTGGCGCGGCTCTTCGAGCGCTACAACCTCGTCTCCGTGCCGGTCGTGGATGAGGCCGAGCGCGTCGTCGGCGTCATTACCATCGACGACGTCGTCGATGTCATCCAGGAAGAAGCCGAAGAAGATTTGCGCGCGCTCGGCGGCGTCAGCCGGCGCGAGGAATTGTCCGACCCCGTTTGGTGGATCACCCGCAGCCGGTTCTTGTGGCTGCTCGTCAATCTCGCCACCGCCTTCATCGCCTCCTCCGTCCTCGGCCTGTTCGAGGGCCAGCTGCAGAAGATGGTGGCGCTGGCGGTGCTGGCGCCGATCGTCGCCAGCCAAGGCGGCAATGCGGCGACGCAAACGATGACGGTCGCGGTCCGCGCTCTCGCAACGCGAGACCTGTCGCGCGCCAACGCGCTCTGGATCATCGGGCGCGAGCTGACCGTGGGCGCCATCAATGGCGCCGCCTTCGGGCTGATCACCGGCATCATTTCCGCGACCTGGTTCCACACGCCGGGCATCGGCATCGTCATCGCACTCGCCATGCTGACCAATCTTGTCGCCGGCGCGCTCGGGGGCATCCTCATCCCCCTCCTCCTCGACCGGCTGAAAATCGACCCTGCGGTCTCCTCCGGCGCTTTCGTCACCACGGTCACCGACGTTGTCGGCTACGCGTCTTTCCTGTCGATTGCCACGCTCTGGTTCGGCCTCGCCTGAGGGCTGCCGGCTTTTGGCCCCATTAACGGGTCATTACCGGCTCCTCGCTAATTTCCACCCATGGCGAGTATGGCCGCATCCCCCCTCACGCGTCTCCTTCCGGTTTCCGCGCTTCTGTTAGCCCTCGGCCTCGCCGGCTGCGGGCCGACCATCGACAGCCGCGCGGTGGCGCCGAACAATAAGGACCGGCGCTTCGCCTTCATGGTGCCGGAGACGGAGCTCGCCAAATACTCGGCCGCCCGCCACGCCGAGCATCCGGTCCAGGGCATCGACGTCTCGAAGTACCAGGGCAACATCGACTGGCAGGCGGTGCGCGATTCCGGCGTCCGGTTTGCTTGGATCAAGGCGACCGAAGGAGGTGACGTCGTCGATTCCAAATTCGAGGCGAATTGGGAGGGCGCGCGTGCCGCCGGCATCCCGCGCGGCGCCTATCACTTCATGTTCTGGTGCCGCCCATGGCAGGAAGAGGTGAACTGGTTCGAGAAGAACGTGCCGGTCGAGCCCGACGCGTTGCCGCCGGTGCTCGACGTCGAGGCGACGCCGCAATCGAAAATGTGCAAGCGCACGCTCGAACGCGACAAGACGCTCGCCGACATGCGCGCCATCCTGCAGGAGATGGAGCGCCATTACGGCAAGAAGCCGGTGATCTATTCGTCCGTCGATTTCTATCAGAGCATTTTGTACGACGGCGCATTGTCGGAATATCCGATCTGGGTGCGCAGCACGAAGTATCATCCGGCTGTGCGCTACGGCAATCGGCATTGGCACATCTGGCAATACGCCTCCGACGGCTCCGTGCCGGGAATTCAGGGTGCGGTCGACCGCAATGCGTTCTACGGCTCGGAAGGCGATTGGCACCGCTGGCTGCGCGGCGAGGATAGTATGGTCGCGAAGAACTGAGCGGGCTGGACCGCGCACCTCCTGGTGCGCAATATCGTCGAGACGTGCTTAGATAGGCTGCGCACCAGGAGGTGCGCGGTCCGGAATTATTTTATGAAGCCACCTCCCACCATGCCGTTCTCCGAGCTGCTCGGCATCCGCGTGACGACGAGCACGCCCGATCTCGTCGAAGCGGAAATGCAGGTGCGTCCGGATCTCTGCACCGTTCCTGCGGTGCTGCACGGCGGCGCACTGATGGCGCTTGCCGATTCCGTCGGCGCGCTCGCAACCGTGCTCAATCTGCCGGAAGGGGCATGGACGACTACGATCGAAAGCAAGACGAATTTCCTCGCCGCGCTGCCCGTCGGCGAAGTCGCACGCGCGGCCTGCACGCCGATTCATAAAGGGCGTCAGACCATGGTATGGCAGACGAAGATCAGTCGCGCCGACGGCCGGCTCGCCGGCGTGGTGACGCAGACGCAGCTCGTCATTCCGCCAAAAAGCTAAGGACAGAAGCATGCGCATTGTTATCATGGGCGCCGGCGGCGTCGGCGGCTATTTCGGCGGACGGCTGGCACTTGCCGGCAATGACATGACCTTCGTCGCGCGCGGCCCGCATGGCGAGGCAATCCGGCGCAATGGACTTCGCGCCGAGGGCACGCTCGGCGAATTCCATGTGCAGCCGGCAAAATGCGTCGCGAGTCCGGACGAGATCGCCGAGGCGCCGGACGTCATTCTATTTGCGGTCAAACTTTCGGCGATGGAATCTGCCGCGGAGCAATTGCGGCCGATTATCGGAGCGCAGACCAGTGTATACACCGTGCAGAACGGGGTTGAGGCGGCCGATGTCGTCGGGGCCGTTCTCGGGCGCGAAAAGGTCGTGCCGGGGATTGCCTACATCTCCGCGATCATTTCAGAGCCCGGATTGATCAGCACGCGTGCGGCTTTCGCCGGTCTTGCCTTCGGCGAGCGGGATGGCCGCGAGAGCGCGCGCGTCAAAGCCTTTTTCGACGCCTGCAAGGCGGCGAAATTCGACGCGCAGATTCCGCCCGACATCACGCGCGCCATCTGGCTGAAATTCGCGATGCTCGCGCCGATGGCGGCGACGACGTCGTTGATCCGCTGCGGCCTCGGGCCGATCCGCAGCAATCCGCGCTCGCGCGCGCTGTTGCAGGCGCTCATCGAAGAGATCGTCACGCTCGGGAAAGCCGCAGGCGTCAAGATGCGCGACCGGGATGTCACAGATACGCTGAAGATTCTCGACGGGCTGCCGCCGGCCGTGCGCGCCTCGATGGCGCATGACCTCGAGGTCGGCAACCCGCTCGAACTGCCGTGGCTCTCCGGCGCCGTCGTGCGACTCGGCGAGCAACATGGCGTGGCGACGCCGACGCATCGTTTCTTTGCCGATGCGCTCGCGCCTTATGAGAAGGGAAGGCCGGAATAATCAAACTCCCTCACCCTCAGGAGCGCTCCGTAGGAGCGCGTCTCGAAGGGGCATCAAAGGGGAAGCGCGTTTGCCGCCCTTCGAGACGCCGCTTCGCGGCTCCTCAGGATGAGGTAGCTGGAAGCGTCATTGCCTCAATCTTGTTGCCGTCGAGGTCGCGGATGAACGCGCCGAAATAATCGGTCATCTCGCCTTTGCGCGGACCCGGTGCGCCGTCGTCGCGGCCGCCATTGGCGAGCGCACGCGCGTGGAATTCGCGAACCGCCTCGACGCTCCTCGCGCGCAGGCAGATATGCGCGCCGGTGTCCGCAGGGGCCAGAGCGGTATGCGGCCGCGCGTTCAGCCAAAATTCCGGGTAGGTCTTGCCGAAGCCGACGCTCGCCGGCCGATCGGCGATCTTGCGATAGCCGAGCGGCTCCAGCACCGCCGCGTAAAAGACGGCGCTCTTTTTCAGGTCCGCGACGGAAATCGAGACGTGGTCGATCAATCTCTCCTCCTGCGGCTCCGCTCTGGACGGCTGAGCCAGCCTCCAATAGACCGGGCCGAGCCATGTTCAAGAAAATCCTCATCGCCAACCGCGGCGAGATCGCCTGCCGCGTCATCAAGACCGCCCGCCGGATGGGTATCGCGACGGTCGCGGTCTATTCCGATGCCGACAAGGACGCGCTGCACGTCGAAATGGCGGACGAGGCGGTGCATGTCGGCCCGGCGCCCGCGGCGGAGTCCTATCTCGTCATCGACAACATCGTCGCCGCCTGTAAGTCGACCGGCGCCGAGGCCGTGCATCCCGGCTACGGTTTTCTGTCCGAGCGCGCCGCCTTCGCGCAGGCGCTGGGAGACGCCGGCATCACTTTCATCGGACCGAACCCGCGCGCCATCGAGGCGATGGGCGACAAGATCGAATCGAAGAAATTCGCCAACGCGGCGAAAGTGTCCACGGTGCCGGGCTTTCTCGGCGTGATCGAAGACGCCGACCACGCGATTAGGATTGCCGACGAGATCGGCTATCCCGTGATGCTGAAAGCCTCCGCCGGCGGCGGCGGCAAAGGCATGCGCATCGCCCATTCGCGTGACGAGGTCGCCGAAGGTTTCACCCGCGCCAAATCCGAGGCGAAATCCTCATTCGGCGACGATCGCGTCTTCGTTGAAAAGTTCATCGTCAATCCGCGTCACGTCGAAATCCAGGTGCTCGGCGACAAGCATGGGCATGTGATCTATCTCGGCGAGCGCGAATGCTCGATCCAGCGCCGCAATCAAAAGGTCGTTGAAGAGGCACCCTCGCCGCTGCTCGACGAAGCAACACGCCGCGAGATGGGCGAGCAGGCGGTCGCGCTCGCCAAAGCCGTGAATTACGATTCCGCCGGCACCGTCGAATTCGTGGCCGGCCAGGATCGCAGCTTCTTCTTTCTCGAAATGAATACGCGCCTGCAGGTCGAGCATCCCGTGACCGAGCTCGTCACCGGCATCGATCTCGTCGAGCAGATGATCCGCGTCGCCGCCGGCGAGAAGCTCGCGATCAAACAGTCCGACATCAAGCTTAGGGGATGGGCGGTCGAGAGCCGCATCTATGCCGAAGATCCGGTGCGCAATTTCCTGCCCTCCACCGGACGCTTGATCACTTACCGCCCGCCGGCCGAAGATCACCACGACGGCGTCACCGTCCGCAACGACACCGGCGTCTGCGAAGGCGGCGAGATTTCGATCTATTACGACCCGATGATCGCCAAGCTCGTCACCCATGCCGGCGATCGCATGACCGCGATCGATGCGCAGGCGGACGCACTCGACCGCTTTGCGATCGACGGCATCCGCCACAACATTCCGTTCCTCGCCTCGATCATGCAAAAGCCGCGCTGGCGCTCCGGCACTCTGTCGACCGGCTTCATCGCGGAAGAATATCCCGATGGCTTCGTCCCGCCGCAGCCGCAGGGCGAAATCGCGCATCTCATCGCCGCCGTCGCGACCTTCGTCGATCACGTCGCCAATGAAAGAAAGCGGCAGATTTCCGGGCAGATGCGGACGGCGCGGCCGGTGCAATTCGAGCGTGATCGTTGCGTCCTGCTCGGCACCGAGCGCTTCGATCTGACGCTCGATCCCGGCGACGAGTCGCTGCTCATCCGTTTCGAGGATGCGAGCGCCGAGGCCCATCACGTCGCCTCGGAATGGACGCCGGGCATTGCGGTTTGGACCGGCACGATCAACGACGAGCCGCTCGCCGTGCAGGTTCGACCGATTCTCAACGGCTATCATCTTGCCCATCGCGGCATGTCGCTCGAGGCGCGCGTCTATACGCGGCGCGAGGCGGAACTCGCCGCGCTGATGCCCGATAAAAAGGTCGGCGCGTCAACAAAAGCGCTGCTCTGCCCGATGCCGGGCTTGGTGAAAGCGATTTCGGTGAAACAAGGCCAGGAGGTCAAAGCCGGCGAGGCGCTCTGCATCGTCGAAGCGATGAAGATGGAGAACGTGCTGCGCGCCGAGCGCGACGTGAAAATCGCCAAGATCATCGCGAAAGAAGGCGACTCGCTCGCCGTCGATGCACCGATCATGGAATTTGCGTGAGCCTGCTCGAACGCGCACGGGCGTTCCTGGATCGCGTCCCGCTCGTCGATGGCCACAACGATCTGCCCTTCGTCATCCGCGCCGACAAGGAGGCGCGCGGCGACGTCGCGGCATTTCATCTGGAAGAGCGCCGCGACGGCCGCGACACCGACATCCCGCGGCTGATCGAGGGGAAAGTCGCCGCGCAGTTCTGGGCGGCGTTCGTGCCGCCGCGCGAAAAACAGCCGGCGAGTTTCGCCCTGCAGCAGATCGCGCTGACGCGGCGGATGATCGCGCATTACGCCGATGCTTTTCTGCCTGCTTTCGCCAGCGCCGATATCGCGCGCGCCAAGTCGCAGAACAAAATCGCCAGCTTCATCACGATCGAGAACGGCGCGGCGCTGGAGAACCGGCTCGATACGCTGTTCGCCTTCTACAATCTCGGCGTGCGGCTGATGACGCTCTGCCATAATCTGACGACCGACTGGTGCGACAGCGCCACGGACGAGCCGCGTCACAACGGCCTCTCCGATTTCGGCCGCGACGTCATTGCCGCGATGAACGAAATCGGCATGATCGTCGATCTCGCCCATGTCAGCCCCGCGGCGATGCACCAGGTCATCGACATCTCCCGCGCCCCGGTCGTCTGGTCGCATTCGAATGCGCAGGCGCTCTGCGATCATCCGCGCAATATCCCCGACGACGTGCTCGATCGCGTGCGCGCCAACGGCGGCATCGTCATGCCGTGCTTCGTGCCGGACTTCATCTCGCAGAAATCGCGCGACTGGATGAAACCGTTGAAGGATGAGCACGGCGCGACCCCGCGCGGCGTCAACATGGACGAGATCGTGCCGGCGCGCGAACGCGAGGTGGGCCCCTGGCCGCGCGGCACGCTCACGGAATATTGCGACCACCTCGATTATTTGCGCGGAAAAATCGGGCCCGATCACCTCGGCATCGGCTCGGATTTCTTCGGCGGCCCGCAGGCCGAGGGCCTGAAGGACGTCGCCTGCTTCCCCGGGATTTTCGCCGAGCTGATGCGGCGCGGCTGGCCGGACGCCGATCTGGAAAAACTTGCGAGCGGCAATTTCGTGCGCGTCTTCGAAGGCGTGGAGAAGGCCCGCGCGCCCGCCCGGTAGGCTTGTTGCACAGAAAAGCATCATCTAAGACGCAGCGAGGGCCGTTTGGGGCCGATCGGGGCGTCTTTTCATGCATCGTTTCGCGTCGTTCATTGCCGCCGCCCTTCCCTGCTTTCTCTTCGCCGGCGCGGCCCTCGCGGCGACCGGCACGCCGGCCGAGAGCGGCCATGTCGCCTGGGTGCTCACCGCCTCCGCGCTCGTCCTGTTCATGACGCTGCCCGGACTCGCGCTGTTCTATGGCGGCCTCGTGCAGGCCAAAAACCTGCTCTCCGTAATCATGCAGTGCTTCTCGATTTGCTGCGTCGTCTCGCTGATCTGGGCGGTCTGCGGCTACTCGCTCGTCTTCGGCGGCACCGGCGCGATCATCGGCAACTTTTCCAAAAGCTTTCTCGCCGGGCTCGACGCAACAGTGGCGCCGAGCAACCTGCCCGAAATCGTCATCGCGCTTTTCCAGATGACGTTCGCGATCATCACGCCGGCCTTGATCATCGGCGCGTTTCCCGAGCGCGTGACCTTCCCGTTCGTGCTCGCCTTCGCCGCGCTGTGGCTGATCATCGTCTACATCCCCGTCGCGCATTGGATTTGGGGCGGCGGTTGGCTGGCTTCGCTCGGCACGCTGGATTTCGCCGGCGGCATTGTCGTGCATACGACGGCGGGCGTCTCCGCGCTCGTCGCCGCGATCCTGATCGGCAAGCGCCGCGGTTTCCCCGCGCATTTCGAGCCGCCGCACCGGCCGGGCATGACCATGGCCGGCGCCGGCATGCTCTGGGTCGGCTGGTTCGGCTTCAACGGCGGCAGCGCGCTTGCCGCGGATGCAAGCGCCGCGTCCGCCATCATGGCGACGCACCTCGCCGCCTCTGCGGGCGCGCTGGCGTGGATTGCCATCGAGTGGATCAGGAGCGGCAAGCCGACTTGCATCGGTATCGTCACCGGCTGCGTCGCGGGACTTGCGACGATCACGCCGGCGGCGGGTTACGTGCATCCCGCCGCGGCGATCCTCATCGGCGGATTGGGCGGCGCGATCTGTTTCTTCGCGACGGTGTTCGGGAAGCAGCGGCTCATCATCGACGATTCGCTCGACGTGTTTGCCGTGCATGGCGTCGGCGGCATGCTCGGCTCGACGCTGCTCAGCG
The DNA here is from genome assembly GCA_036265935.1 of Beijerinckiaceae bacterium. GTDB lineage: Bacteria > Pseudomonadota > Alphaproteobacteria > Rhizobiales > Beijerinckiaceae > JAFASC01. The sequence goes on along the minus strand of DATAOB010000059.1, from coordinate 23,143 downwards.
TGTTTGCCGCAGCTTCTCTCGGCGGCGTGGGATTTGCCGAGCGCATGAACTTTCCGCGCCAGCTCGGCGCACAATTGCTGGCGATCGCCGCCGCGGCTTTGTGGTCGGCCGGTATCACGTTCGTGCTCGTGCGCGCGTTACGCCCCGTCACCGGACTGCGCGTCGATGCGGAACGCGAGTTCGACGGGCTCGATTTCACCACGCATGGCGAACGCGCCTACGATTACGCGGGGTGATTACGAATACACCGGCCGATCGGGAGTCCCATATTCCATCAGCTGTATAGTCGGTCGATAAATCCGCTGCGCTCAAGTTCATCGATGAACGAGGAATCCGCGATATCGGATTCCTTCAGTGACATCGCCGCGGGGTATTTCGCCACAAGAAATTCCCGCAATGCCTGGATTCCTGGAAATGACGGCCGCGGAATTTTTTGAAATACCGGGACGTGAAACGCGTACAGCTCCTCTGCCGCCTTTCGATCTTCGATTTTCACGTAACGTTGCAGCAACGGCACCACGACGTCGGGGCGTGTCTTGAACAAACGGATCGTCTCGACAAAGCCCTGCATCACGTTCATCGCAAGCTCGCGATTCGAGGCGACCAGCTTTCGCGTCGACGCGAAAATCGAAGGCGCGTCAAAGGAGTCCATGGGAAACGCATTCCAGCCGTAGCGAACTTGGCCGACAAACCGCAGATCGATCGGCAGCGCACCGGCATCGATCTCTCCGGATGCTAACGCCGCATAGATGCGATCGAATTTTATCAACGGCAGGTATTTCGCCGTGGCGCCCGCTTTCTCGACTGTCAGCCGCGTCGCAACGCTGGTCTGACCGGTCTCGGTCAGCACTCCAACTTTCTTTCCGTCGAGCTGTGCGAGTCCCGTAATCTCTTTCCTGGTCATCACGAATGACTTGGGGAAGTCGGTTGTCGGCATCGCCAGAATGACGACATCTCGACCTTTGAGGACTTCTTCCGCGACGGGCACGGAGCCGGTGTGGGCGAACTCCCAGTCGCCGCGGATGAGGCCGGCCGCAGCCTCAGGCCCGCCGACCGCGATGGCCGGGAAAGTCATGTCGATTCCGCGTTTTTTGAAGAGACCGGCTTCGGCACCGAGCCAGGCGGTGCTTTGCCATGTCGCAAGCAGACCTGTTGCGACCCTGACAGGCTGAGAGGCCGTCGGAGGAACCTGCGCCGAGGCAAGATACGGAGCGGCCGAGAGCGCGGGAGCGCCGGCTGCCAGATGCAAGAATTTGCGGCGGGAAATTTCATCGCCCTCCCTTCAATGCTCTTGGTTGGCAAAGCCACCCCTCATCCTTGTAAGTCAGCTTCTGGCGAATCGGCTAGATTTGCGGATGCGGTTGCGGCGGAGCGATCGTCTCATCCGAGGTCTTCAAAGGCCGTTCCTCAGCCTGGTCGCTCCGTTGCAGGTCCTATTAGGCCGAACAGCCGCTTGAGCCGCAAGGCGAGCTCGGTTGCGCAAGGATGGCTGACGATGGACAGGATTTTTGTTGGCGTCGCGGACAAGGCTGCGGACGAGTAGTACTCCGCTCGCGCCATGAGGAAACTCGTGCGTGGGGGAGCCTAACAGCTTGCGAATGAGCGCCAGCGGAAATTCGCAAAGGCAGCGCAAAGGCCACATTCTGCTCGCTTCAACAAGACGGTATCGAGGAGTCTCGTCGGAGTCGCTCCCAAGGTCCATATGGAGGGCTTGCCCGATTGGATCAGCTCGGCAGCCCTGCTTTGCGCATCCCTTCTTCGTTAGCAGTCAATAAGAATGCGCCCTGTTGCGATCAGATCGTCCCAATCAACCCGAACTCCGGCGCTCATGTTCTGCGATAGAGGTCAATAACTGCGCGTGCGAACTCCTGCGGCGCCTCTTGTGGTGGATTGTGGCCAACCTTCTCAAACAATCTACGCTCGTAGTATCCGGTAAAAAAGCGATGATGTCCTTCGGATTTGTGTGGAGGATTAACCTCATCATCTGCCCCATGAATCACAATCGTTAAGACGCTAATCTTGGGTAGCGTTGCCAACTGTGCCTCTATCGAGACGTAGCGTGGATCGCCAGCGGCATTGCGAATTCGGTGTCGATAAGAGTGAATCACGACTTCAACGAAATCTGGATTGTCGAACGATTTGGCAGTTTCGTGAAACTCTGCTTCATCAAAGCTCCAACCCGGCGACCAAAGCTTCCATAAGAGTTGGCCTATCTCACCCCGCATCTGCGTGAGGCCCTTACGTCCTCGCTCCGTGTTAGAGTAGAACTGGTACCAAAATCGTCGTTCCTGTTCCGGATCGATTGGTTTATCCGAATTGGCGATGTCCTGAAGTTGATAACCATTTTACGTTATCAAGCCGCGAGACCCCTGCGGCCAGAGCGCTGAGACAACGCAAGCGGCGCGCCCGCCCCAGTCAAAACCGGCTAAGGTCGCCTGCAGCCCATCGAGCAGCTCGAGCAGGTCCATGCCCAAAGCAGCCTGTTCACCGGAACGAAGCGTGTCAGGGGATAAGAAACGTGTAGAACCATAGCCGCGCAGATACGGCACGATAGTGCGAAATCCCGCTGCATTAAGGATCGGTACAACCCGATCGAATGCGCGCACATCGAACGGATATCTGTGTAGAAGCACTATGACTGGGGCATCAGCAGGGCCGCTATGCTCGTATCCAATCTCCAGGACAGAGGTTCGAACGTGGGCCAGTTCTGCCAAAGCAGCCCTCCAAAGTAGACGTGCTCAGAAGTTTGCAATGCTATCGATGCAGCGGAACGTTCGCAAATGGGCCGCAAAGCGGACCTAGCAGAGCGCTCATTTCAGCCGCTATTGTCACTTTCCGGAACCAGGCGATATCCGACTTTGACTCCGGAATGCGCACCAAAGCAGACGTTCGGCGACCACTCAGAACTTTTGGTGCACGCCTTAGCTTCCCCGTAAAGGGGATCACCCAAATTTATTATTCTTCGGGAATCCCTTCGGCGGCAGGCGCCCCGCATCGGCACGGTTGCCCATCCAGTCGCGCAATTCGCTCTTCAAGACGGTGAACGTGCGCTTCGCCGAATCCTGCCAGGTCAATCCTTCGCGCAATTCGAAGACGCGCGCGTCCGACAAACCGCCATCCTTGTAGCGCTGCAGCCGCACGCCTTTCCCCCTGGGCATTTCCGGCACTTGCGCGAGCGGGAAGACCAGCATTTTGCGGTTCTCGCCGATCGTCGCGACGTGGTCGCCGTCGGCCGGCACGATGACGCTCGCCTTCGCCGGCGCGTCGACATTGATCAGCGCCTTGCCCTTGCGCGTGCCGCCGATCATCTCGTCCTGCGCGGCGACGAAGCCGCGTCCGTCGCTCGAAGCAACCAGCATTTTCGCGCCAGCGCGATACGGGAAGGCGGCGGCAATCTCCGCGTCTTGATCGATATCGACCATAAGCTTGATCGGCTCGCCATGCCCTCTTCCGCCCGGCAGTTTTGACGCTTCGAGCGTGTAAATCTTGCCGCTGGTCGCAAGCACGAGAATTTTCGACGTGGTCTCGGCGAAGAAGCTCGTCAGCAGCGCGTCATCGCCCTTGAATTGCAGGCCGGAGACGTCTTCGACGTGGCCTTTCAGCGCGCGTATCCAGCCTTTCTCCGAGACAACGATCGTCACCGGCTCGCGCTCGACCAGCGCCTCCGTAAGATCGAAATCGACGGCTTCGGGCGCCTGCTCGAACGTCGTGCGGCGCTTGCCGATCTTGGTGTTGAGCCCATAAGTCTTCTTCAGCTCGCGAATCTGCCAGGCGATCGTCTTCCATTGCAGGCTCTCGCTGGCGATCAGCTTCTCGACCTCGGCCTTCTCCTCGGTAAGCTCGGCGTGCTCTTTGCGCAGCTGCATCTCTTCGAGCCGGCGCAATGCGCGGAGCCGCGTGTCCAGGATGTAGTTCACCTGCATTTCGGAGAGATCGAAGATCATGCGCAGCACGTCCTTCGGCTCCTCCTCCTCGCGGATGATGCGGATCACCTCGTCGAGATTGAGAAAGACGATGATCATGCCGGCGAGCACTTCGAGCCGGCGCTCGATCTCGCCCAGGCGGAACTTCGAGCGCCGCACCAGGACGACGCGGCGGTGATCGATCCATTGCGTCAGCGCTTCCGGCAGCGACACGACGCGCGGAATGATTCCGTCGACGAGCACGTTGAGATTTAAGGCAAAGCGCGTCTCGAGCTCGGTGAGACGGAAAAGCGATTCCATCATCACGGCGGGATCGATCGTGCGGGCGCGCGGCTCGACGACGATGCGGATGTCCTCGGCCGATTCGTCGCGGATGTCGGCGATCAGCGGCAGCTTCTTGTCGTTGAACAGCTCGGCGGTCTTTTCGATCAGCCGCATCTTCTGCACGCCGTAGGGAATCTCGGTGACGACGGCATTCCACATGCCGCGGCTGCCCTCTTCCTTGACCCAGCGGGCGCGCAGGCGAAACGCGCCGCGGCCGGTGCGGTAGGCCTCGGCAATCGTCTCCGCGGGATCGACAATGATGCCGCCGGTCGGGAAATCCGGACCCGGCACGAAGGTCATCAGCTGCTGCGCGCTCGCGTTGCGGTGTGAGATGAGGTAAAGTGCGGCGTCGCAGAGCTCTGCGACATTATGCGGCGGGATCGAGGTCGCCATGCCGACGGCGATGCCCTGCGCGCCGTTGGCGAGCAGGTTCGGGAAGGCGGCGGGCAGGACGACCGGCTCCTTCTCGTCGCCGGAATAGTTTTCGCGGAAGTCGATCGCGTCTTCGTCGATGCCTTCGAGGAGGAGGCCGGCGACGCCGGTCATCCGCGCTTCGGTGTAGCGATAGGCGGCGGCGGCGTCGCCGTCGACATTGCCGAAATTGCCCTGGCCGTCGACCAGCGGGTAGCGCGAGACGAAGTCCTGGGCGAGACGGACGAGCGCGTCGTAAATCGCCTGGTCGCCGTGCGGATGGAACGAGCCCATCACGTCGCCGACGATTTTTGCGCATTTCTTGAAGGCGGCGCCGGGATCGAGGCGCAGCACCTGCATGCCGTAAAGGATGCGGCGGTGGACCGGTTTCAGCCCGTCGCGGGCGTCGGGCAGCGCCCGGCCCATGATGGTCGAGAGGGCATAGGCGAGGTAGCGCTCCTCGAGCGCCGTGCGCAGGTTCACGGGGAGGAGCTCGCCGCCAGTGGGTTGAGGAGGAGGAGGATGAGGAGGAGGAACGTTTTTTCCCATGCGCGTGGCTACCCCGCACCCTGAGTCGTAGCAAGGCGGGCCCGCCGCGATCCCGTCACGGCGCCGCGGGAGCCAGCCCGGGCGTGTCCCGCCTGCACTAGCTGCGACATGGTCCACAAAATAGAACGGGCGACGGAACCTTAGCCGTTCGAAACCATTCTGTGTGTGAAATGGCACAGCCTTCGGGCGCAAAGATGTGAGTATGTCGCCGAGTTAAAACGGCGAAGTAGGATGAAATGACCAAAACCTTTACCGTTCTGGCACTTCTCGGTCTTGCCGGCGTCGCGGGCGCAGCTTTCTTCGGTGTTCCCGGCCCATCGGTGCTTCAGGCGCAAGAGGAGCAGCGTGCCGAGGTGACCGATGCGGGGGCGAATTGTCGTCTAATCGAGATCGCCCTTGACGAGGGCTATGGCGTGACGCGTCGCGCCGTGCGAACGGATTGCTCGACCGTTCAATAACTTAGCCTTTTGCTGCACTGCGGCATAGCGCCGCGCAAGGCGTCCCTGTCCGTTTTTGAGCGCATTTGTGTGCCACAAGGCCGCACGTGCAAATCACATGGATTCGGAATGTTTTTGAAGCTTTTCAGCATTGGGAGCGCCGCGGCTATCGCCAGCGTGGCAACCTTCTTGGCTCTGCAGACGGTCGGCTATGCGAATAGCGGTACCACTACGGGGACCGAACAGGCCAACGAGCCGGGCAATCCTGCTGGTGCTCCCATGCAGATTGATCTCCCCGCCGGTTGGTCGAAAATTCCGGCCCCACATAATGACGGCGCTCTCTATGCGCTGCGCTGCGACGCGAAGGGCTGCATTCCGGGAGTCACGGCAACTTTGAGCTGTGTACCGGCAGCCGGTTCGCACCAAGGCACAGGACGCGACTTAGTGACATTGGCGAGGGAGCGCCCGGTGGTTCGTTCTGGGCGCGAGGCGGTCACCGCGGATGCTTCCATTCTTACCGTCGATGGCCGTGAGTTCCACGAGCGCAGCTCGGTCCTTAACAACGGCCGCTATGTCCTGACCGCCGCAACGCGTCTCGGCGAGAACGTCTGCGGTCTTGATCTTACCGGCCCGCGCAGCGAGGGCGCGCGCATCGACCTGACAATCAGGTCGATGCTGTCGCGACTGCGCTTCTCCTAAACGCTTTCTCCACTTCCGCTTGGAATGCAGTACGTGGAGCGCCGAGCGCGAGACCGCGCGGCGCCAGCAGATCGCGCGTAAGAAAATGTTCGAGCAGGCGGAAGGCGTCACGGACCTGATCCGCATCCGCCTCGTGTTGCTCCGTCAGAAGAAATCTCGGCAACGGCAGAAGGCGATCGCGCCAAGGCTCGCCCGCGCTGCGCGCCACCGCGCGACCTGATTTCGGCGAGACATAGACGAGATCGTCGGTCGCGCCGGTGAGCGTGCACTCGGTAAGGTCCAGGCCAAAGCCTAGCTCAGCTAACAACGCGAGCTCGAAGCGCAGCATCAGCACCGGCGCCATTGCTGCATCATCAAGCCTGTCGGCCAAGAGTTCCGCAAAGCGCCAGAGTTCCGGGTGTGGATCGCGCTCCGGCATCAGCCGCAGCAGACCCGAGAGGTGATATAGCCCGTGCAGACCGAGTGCGCTGCGCATGAGATGAGCCGCTCGCAGCCGCTCGCCTTCCACCACGAATGTGCCGAGATGCTCTTCGAGCCGTGCGCGCCAAGTGACGTCGATCGAGTTGCCGGCCTGCAAAATCGGCTGCATCGCGCGCGAGCGGCCGCCACGAACGAGGCCGAGATGGCGGCCGTGCCGTTCGGTCAACATTTCGAGAATGACGCTGGTTTCGCCGTGCTTCCTCGTACCGAGGATGAGACCGCGATCCTGCCAATCCATGGCCTGTCTCACATCCGCGGAAAGTCAAGCCCCATCTCACGATAGCGCTCGGGATCGTCCACCCAACCGGGCCGCACCTTGACGAAGAGAAACAGGTGCACTTTCTGCTCGGCGGCCTCCGCGATCTCTTTGCGCGCCGCCTGGCCGATCGCCTTGATGGTGCGTCCGCCGTCGCCGATCACGATCTTCTTCTGCCCGTCACGCGCGACATAGATCGTCTGCTCGATTCGCGCCGAACCGTCCGGCAATTCCTTCCAGGAATCCGTCTCGACCGTAGACTGATACGGCAGTTCGTCGTGCAGGCGCTCGAACAATTTCTCGCGCGTGATCTCCGCCGCAAGCAGACGGAGCGGCGCGTCGGAAACCTGGTCCTCCGGATAAAGCCACGGCCCCTCCGGCATCATGGCGGCGAGCCGCGCCTTAAGAGGCGCGACGCCATCGCCAGTCAGTGCCGAAATCATGAATGTCTCGCGAAAGGCAAAGCGCATGTTGATCTCAGCGGTCAGCTTTAAAAGCGATGACCGTTCGACCGTATCGATCTTGTTGAGGACAAGGATTGCCGACGCTTTCAGCTTCGGCAATCCGGAAAGAATTGCTTCGACTGCTTCATCGACCCCCTTAGATGCATCGACGAGCAGGCCAACGAGATCGGCGTCGCCGGCACCGCCCCAGGCAGAAGTGACCATCGCTTGGTCGAGACGGCGGCGTGGCATGAAAATACCCGGCGTATCAACGAAGATAATCTGTGCCGTGCCTTCGATCGCAATGCCACGCACGAGAGTCCGCGTGGTCTGCACTTTGCGGGAAACGATCGACACCTTGCTGCCGACAAGCGCGTTGAGCAGCGTCGACTTGCCGGCATTAGGCGCGCCGATCAGCGCGACGAAGCCGCAGCGGGTTTCGGTGCTCTGTTCGCCGGCACTCATGTCGTCGCACCTGAGAGGACGCCCTCACGGGCGAGGAAAGCTTCGGCGGCACCTTGCTCAGCCGCGCGCTTCGAGCCCGCATCCGCGGATACCGCTTCGAACCCGTTCACCTCGACGCTGATCGTGAAGCGCGGCGCGTGATCGGGGCCCGAGCGCTCTTGCGTCCTGTAAACGGGCGTAGGGAGACCGCGCGCCTGCGCCCATTCCTGCAACGCGGTTTTCGGATCCTGCGACGGCCGGCGCCGCTCCAGCATGCGCTTGTCGAACGCATTATGAACGAGATCGCGTGCCGCGTTGAAGCCGCCATCGAGAAACACCGCCCCAATCAACGCTTCGCAAACGTCGGCGAGGATCGGGATTCTTTCGCTTCCCCCGGACGAAGCTTCGCCTGTGCCCAAGCGAATATATCCCGCAAGGCCCCATTCGCGCGCAACATCCGCGCACGTTTCGCGCCGCACGAGGTCGGACAGGCGCTTCGAGAGTTCGCCTTCCTTCGCGGCAGGGTAGGCATCGAACAGCATTTCCGCGATGACGAGGCCAAGCACTCGGTCACCCAAAAATTCGAGGCGCTGATAATTCGCGCGGCGTTTGCCTTTGGCCGCCGTCGCATGCGTCAACGCCTCATCGAGGCGCGCAGGGTCGCGGAAGCGGTAGCCGATCGAATTTTCCAGCTCCTGACGATCACGCGCGACCGTCTTCGTCATCGGATCGCCTAGCGAACAGGCTGGAACATCCGATGCCAGCGGACCGTCCATGGCCACTTCCAAAACGCCCAGGCGGGTTCTCCCTTTTCGACCGAAAAGAAGGTGATTTCGGCGCGCCCGATCAAATTTTCAAAAGGTACATACCCGACGCCGCCCTGCTCGGGTGCGACGCGCGAATCGGTCGAGTTATCGCGATTGTCCCCCATCATGAAATAGTGGTCCCGTGGCACTTCGAAAACAGGCGTATTGTCGTTGAAGCCGGTGTCGCCCTGGATCTCGATGATGGTGTGCGTCACGCCGCCGGGGAGCGTCTCTTTGTAGGTCGGCACATCGACGTCCCGACCATATAGGTCTTCGGTTTTGACCTTCGCAATCGGCTCACGCGGCACGATCTGGCCGTTGATGTAGAGCCGCCCATCGTTCATCTGGATGCGATCGCCGGGAAGCCCGATCACGCGCTTGATGTAGTCGGTTGAATTGTCACGCGGCAACTTGAAGACGACGACATCGCCGCGCTTAGGTGGCGAGGCGAGGATGCGGCCCTCAAAAATATCCGGACTGAATGGGATCGAATGCTTGGAATAGCCGTAGGAGTATTTCGAGACGAACAGGTAATCGCCGATGAGTAATGTCGGGATCATCGACCCAGAAGGAATATTGAACGGCTGGAATAGCAGCGTGCGGACGACAAGCGCGATCAGCAGGGCCTGGATGATGACCTTGACGGTTTCACCGAAGCCGCCCTCTTCCTTCTTTTTGGCTTGGCTCAAGTTTTTGGGGCGCACGCCCACCGGCTCGCTCATACGTTGGCTCTCGATTCGGCGCGCCGGCCGAGGAGGGGGGCTGCCGGTCGCGGTATATAGGGGTGGGGTGGGGTGTAAATAGGGCGAAGCCTTACCGCCTCGGGACTGCCTCGATGATCACCTGGGCCTGCGCCAGTGGAAATTCGTCTGTAAGCGTCACATGCACCGTCGCCTCATGGCCGATGGGAGTGAGCTCCTTCAGCCGCTCGGCGGCGCCGCCCAAGAGCACCATAGTGGGCTTGCCCGAAGCTAGGTTCACGATCCCCATGTCGCGCCAAAAAATGCCGGAGCGGATGCCGGTGCCGAGCGCTTTCGCGCAGGCCTCTTTGGCCGCGAAACGCTTGGCGTAGGAGGCGGCACGCTGCGCACGACCATCGGACTTCGCCCGCTCGGCGTCGGTAAAGCAGCGTTTGGTGAAGCGTTCGCCATAGCGCACAAGCGACTCCTCAATCCGGCGGATGTCGCAGAGATCGATGCCAAAGCCGATGATCATGCGGCGCGGGTCCTGCCCTCGTCCATGGCACGACGCATTTCGCGGATTGCGGCAGGAAACCCGACAAAAATCGCCTCGCCGACGATAAAATGGCCGATGTTCAGCTCGACGACTTCCGGCAGCGCGGCAATGCGGCGCGCGGTGTCGTAATCAAGACCGTGGCCGGCATGGCATTCGATACCTTGCTCGCTCGCATAAGCGGCCGCGACCACGATCCGTTCGAATTCATGTTCGGCACGCGCGATCTCGCGGTGAACATGCGCATCGCACCACGCGCCCGTGTGCAATTCGACCACCGGCGAGCCGATCGATTTGGCCGCGTCGATCGCGGTGCGCGATGGCTCGACAAAGAGGGAGACGCGCACGCCGGCTTGGCGCAATTCGGTCGCCACAAGCCGTAGGTGATCGTGGCCACCGGTAACGTCGAGGCCCCCTTCAGTGGTGCGTTCGCTGCGTTTCTCCGGGACGAGGCAGGAGGCGTGTGGACGTGTTTCAAGCGCGATCGCTACCATTTCGTCGGTTGCCGCCATTTCGAAATTCAGCGGTTTTGTGATCTCGCGTTTCAACCGCGCCATATCCGCGTCGCGGATGTGGCGGCGGTCCTCGCGCAGGTGTGCGGTGATACCGTCCGCCCCCGCCTCAATCGCGATCATTGCGGCACGCACTGGATCAGGGAGTGCGCCACCGCGCGCGTTGCGCACGGTAGCTACATGATCAATGTTCACGCCAAGGCGAAGCGGCGGTGCCATTATCCGTTCACTCGCTCGACCTTGTTCACGACGTCCTTGCGTCTCAACGACGCAATAATCCCGTTGAGCTGCTTCAGATCGAATACTTCCAAGTCGATGACAAGCTCGCGGAAGTCCGGCGAGCGTTCGACGAAGGTGAGCTTATCAATATTGGCGCCCTGCTCGCCGATCACGCTGGCAACTGTCCCGAGCGTCCCTGGCTCGTTAATTGCGGTTACAACTAATTGCGCTGGAAACAGGTCCCGCCTCTCACCATCGAGGTCCCAGCGTACGTCAAGCCAGCGCTCCGGCTGATCGTCGAAAGCCGTCAGCGCCGGCGACTGGATTGGGTAGATCGTGATGCCCTCTCCCGGCGTGAGTATGCCGACGATGCGGTCGCCCGGAACAGCACCGCCATTCGGCGCGAAGCGCACCGGCAGATCGCCACGTAGGCCGCGAATCGGGATGGGGCTATCGGCTGCTTCGCTATTGCCGGGTACTTTGAACCGCAAGCTCGACAGGCTCTTCATGCCGAACCAACCGGCCTCGGCCTTCTCCTGCTGACGCGCTGTTTTGCGGTCTTCTTTTACCTCTGGATATACTGCCTTGACGACATCGCCGGAGAACATCTCGCCACGGCCCACGGCCGCGAAAACATCGTCGACTGTTGCGCGAGCGAGCCGCGGCAAGGCAGCTCTTAACTTTTCGTCACTGTATTGCTTGCCGGCGCGCTCGAAGGCGCGCACGACGATTTGGCGGCCGAGACCCGCATATTGCGCGCGCACGGCACCGCGGGTCGCGCGCCGGATAGCAGCCCGCGCCTTGCCAGTGACAACAAGCGATTCCCAGGCCGGCGGCGGCACCTGGCCATCGGCCCGGATGATTTCCACCTCATCGCCGTTCTGCAGTTCCGACAGAAGCGGCGCTATTGAACCGTTAATTTTCGCGCCGACGGCCGTGTTACCGACGTCCGTGTGCACCGCATAGGCAAAGTCGACCGGCGTTGCGCCGCGCGGCAGCGCGATCAGCCGGCCCTTCGGCGTGAAGCAGAACACCTGATCATGGAAGAGCTCAAGCTTTGTATGTTCGAGGAATTCTTCGGGGCTGTCGCCTTCGGCCAAATGCGCGAGCGTCTGCTGCAGCCATTTGTATGCGCTACTTTCGTGCGCTAGCGTCTCCGCGTCCGTGACGCGACCGTCCTTGTACAGCGCGTGCGCCGCGATGCCGAAGCGCGCGATATCATTCATGTCGGCGGTGCAGACCTGCAACTCGACGCGCTGGCGGCCAGGTCCGACAATCGTCGTGTGGATCGAGCGATAATCGTTCTGCTTTGGAATCGAAATGTAGTCTTTGAAGCGTCCCGGCACCATCGGCCATTTGGTGTGAACGACGCCGAGCACGCGATAGCAGTCCTCCAGCGTGCCAACGATAATGCGGAACCCGAAAATGTCGGACAATTGCTCGAAGGCGAGCGATTTGCGCTCCATCTTGCGCCAGATCGAGTAAGGTTGCTTCTCGCGACCAACGACTTTCGCTTCGATACCGCGCGCCGATAAAGCGTCGGAGAGTTCCTTTTCGATGGTGCGGATGAGATGACCGTTGCGTTCGCGCAGCGTCTTTAATCGCGACTCGATCATCGCATGTGCGTCGGGCCGCAAATGCTGGAAGGCTAGGTCCTCGAGTTCGTCGCGCAGGCGCTGCATACCCATGCGGCCGGCGAGCGGCGCGTAAATGTCGAGCGTCTCTTCGGCAACACGCTGCCGCTTATCGGACGGCACGTGCTGGAGCGTGCGCATATTGTGCAAGCGGTCAGCAAGTTTGACGAGCAGTACGCGCACGTCATCCGCGATGGCGAGGAGCAGCTTACGGAAATTCTCCGCCTGCTCGGCTCGCTTCGAGACGAGGTCCAGCTTTTTGATTTTGGTGAGGCCCTCGACGAGTCTGCCGATGTCAGGCCCAAACGTCTGATCAATCTCCTCGCGGGTAGTCCCGGTATCCTCGATCGTATCGTGCAGCACCGCGGCAACGATAGTCGCGTCATCAAGCCGCAGGTCGGTGAGGATGGCAGCCACTTCCAGCGGATGCGTCAGGTAAGGGTCGCCGGAGGCGCGCTTCTGCGCGCCATGCGCGCGCATCGCATAGACATAGGCGCGGTTGAGCAGTTCCTCGTCGGCGGCGGGATTGTACTTGCGTACCCGCTCGACGAGTTCGTACTGCCGCATCATGTGGCAAATACCCCCGGGGCCGTATCACGTTGTAAAAATATCGGCTCCGGTCGTGTTTGAAGCAAGAGTGCGGCCGCCATACGCCGCCGAGCATACTTTCTATGGGTATTATTCCGCTTCGTCTTCGGTCGCGGCCGGCGGCACGAGACCCTCGAGGCCACGCAGTAAATCCTCTTCGGTCATGCGATCGAACTGCACGTCGGCCTGTCCGTCGCTCGCCAGCGGATCGATCGTGGCGAGGCTCGGCACCACCTCGGCCTCCGGCTCGTCCACCTCCACATGTTTCTGGAGCGAGTGGATGAACTCTTCCCTGAGGTCATCCGGCTTCAGTGTCGACTCGGCGATTTCGCGCAGCGCCACAACGGGGTTCTTGTCGTTATCCCGGTCGACCGTGATCTGCTGGCCAGAGGAAATCATGCGCGCCCGATGGCTTGCTAAAAGCACCAAATCAAAGCGGTTTTCGACCTTATCGATACAGTCTTCTACTGTGACGCGTGCCATACGTCGCCTCGCAAATCCGTCAGTTGGGGAATTGGCCTTACCTATACAGAACGTCTTCAGAACGCAAGCACCGCCGGTTTGTGAACGATTATTAATCTCACCAGACCTTCGTCCAAGCGGGCTAATCTCGTTCCGCTCTTGACGAAGCTGAGCAGACATACAATCCTACTTCGATCGTGCAGCGCTTTGGCGCGTTACTAGGCTTCAGCCGCAGATAGGCAAAATGGGTATGCCGCCTTGGCGGGTTTTCGGCATTTCCCGTTGCCGCTTGTTACTCGATCAAACCCGGCCACGAGAGAGACATGCCTGAACAGGATCGTATCGCGTTGTTCATTGACGGCGCAAATCTTTACGCCACAGCCAAGTCATTAGGCTTCGATATCGACTACAAGCGCTTGCTTCGTGAATTCCAGACCAAAGGCAAGCTCATTCGCGCCTTCTATTACACGGCGCTTGTCGAGGAGCAGGAATATTCCTCGATCCGGCCGTTGATCGATTGGCTCGACTACAACGGCTACGCCGTCGTAACCAAGCCGACGAAGGAATTTGTCGACTCGATGGGACGCCGGAAGGTCAAGGGAAACATGGATATCGAGCTCGCCGTCGATGCCATGGAAATGGCCGAGCATCTCGATGAAATCGTCCTGTTCTCCGGTGATGGCGATTTCCGCTCGCTCGTGGAAGCACTGCAGCGCAAGGGTGTGCGCGTCTCCGTCGTGTCGACGATCACGACACAACCGCCGATGGTAGCCGACGAGTTGCGCAGGCAGGCGGACGAGTTCGTCGATCTCGTCCATCTGATTGCCAAGATCGGCCGCGATCCCGGCGAGCGCGCCGAGCGCATGCAGCGCTATCAGGAACGCGAGCAGCGACGCCCGCTTGCGCACGCAGCGGCCCAGACTGAAGATGTCGATCAATAGCAGCCGGTGGCAGCATGGTCTCAGGCGCGGGCGGCTCGCCTGAGCTGCCCGAACCGCCCCACGATTGCCCACTATGTCCTCGCCTTCTCGCGTTTCGCGAGGCGGTGAGGAGCCTTCACCCGGAGTGGCGTAATGCGCCGGTGCCTTCCTTCGGCACGGCGTCCGCGAGGCTTCTGATCGTCGGCCTCGCCCCGGGGCTGAATGGGGCGAACCGCACCGGGCGGCCATTTACCGGGGATCACGCGGGCGTTCTGCTTTATTCGACGTTGCTCGAATTTGGTTTTGCCACGGGCCAGTACGAAGCGCGGCCGGATGATACGCTCGGCATGTACGACGCCGTTCTCAGCAACGCTGTGCGTTGCGTCCCGCCGGCGAACAAGCCCGAAGCTTCGGAAATCAGCACCTGCCGGCAATTCCTGATCCGCACGATCGACGCGCTGCCGAACCTACGTGCGATCGTCGCTCTCGGTCGCATCGCGCATGAGAGCGTGGTGCGTGCGCTTGGCGAGCCGGTGGCGCGTTTTCCATTCGCACATTGCGCCGAGCACATCGTGCCGCGGGCCGACCGAAAGCTGGCGGTTTTCGACAGCTATCACTGCTCACGCTACAACACGAATACCGGGGTGCTCACGACCGATATGTTCCGCGCCGTTTTTGTGCGCGTCCGCGCTTATCTAGACGCGTCCGCGTAGCTGATAAATTCGAGCAGCGATCCATCGGGATCGCGGAAATAAACGCTGGTGCCCTGTCCGTGCACGCCATGGCGCGTCACGGGCCCCACCTCAACCCCAACCTCAACCTCCCGCAAATGGGCGATCGCGCCCGCGATGGGTCCCGGCCAGACAAAGCAGATATCGCTGTTTCCGGGCTGCACCGGCAGCCGCGCCACCGTATCGGTCTCAAATCCCGGTCCGTGGCAGTTCAGTTGAATGTCGCCGAGCCGGTAAGCGTAACCCTTGCCGCGCTTGACCATCTCCATGCCGAAGACGCGGGCGTAGAAGTCGTTCGAGCGCTGCCACTCGGAAACGTGGATGACGAAATGGTCGAGCTTAAGTCCTGGTACGAGCGCCATTTCAGCCCTTCTCGCGCATCAAGCGGCCCTTCTCACGCGCCCAATCGCGCTTCTTCTCGGTCTCGCGTTTGTCGTGCATCTGCTTGCCCTTGGCCAGCGCGATCTCGATCTTGGCGCGTCCGCGGGCGTTGAAATAGAGCCTGAGCGGCACGACGGTCATGCCTTCGCGCTCGACGCCTTGTGCGAGCTTGGAAATCTCGCGCGCCTTCAACAGAAGCTTGCGCGGCCGCTTTGGCTCGTGATTGAAGCGATTGCCAGCAAGATATTCCGGAATGTTCGCATTGTAGAGCCACATTTCGCCGGCGCGATCGACACCGGCATAGCTCTCCGCGATCGTAGCCTTGCCGGTACGCAGCGACTTCACTTCCGTGCCGGTCAGCGCGATGCCAGCCTCGAACTTCTCCCCAATCTCGTAATTGTAACGAGCCCGGCGATTATCGGCGACGATCTTGAAATTGGGTTCGGGTTTGGCAGCCACGACTTAAGCGTTGAGAATCCCCACATGGACCATCGCCTCGCGGATCGCGACGCGCGTCGGCTCCGTCAACGGCACCATCGGCAGCCGCACGGCCTCGTTCATGCGGCCAAGCACCGACAGCGCATATTTCGGTCCGGCGGGATTGGGCTCGAAAAACAAAGCCGCATGGAGCGGCGTCAGCCGGTCCTGGACCTTCAGCGCACTCTTGTAATCGCCGTTGAGGCAGGCCTCCTGCATTTCTGCACATTCGCGCGGCGCGACATTCGACGTGACCGAGATACAGCCATCGCCGCCGTGTGACATGACGCCGAGTGCCGTCATGTCCTCCCCGGAGAGCTGGATGAAATCCGCCCCGAGGTGATGGCGCTGCAGCGCGGTCCGCGCGACATTGCCGGTCGCGTCCTTCACGCCGGCGATATTCTTCAACTCGAACAGGCGCTTCATCGTGTCGATCGAGATGTCGACGACCGACCGCGGCGGGATGTTGTAGACGATGATGGGGATGCCGATCGCATCGTTGACCGCCTTGAAGTGCTGATAGAGCCCCTCCTGGTTCGGCTTGTTGTAATAAGGCGCAACGACGAGCACGCCGTCGGCACCAGCCGCTTCGGCGTGCTTTGCCAGCTCCACCGCCTCGTGGGTGTTGTTGGAGCCGGCGCCGGCGATGACCGGCACCCGGCCCTTCGCCTCGCCGATGCAAATCTCGACGACGCGCCGGTGCTCCTCGTGGGAAAGGGTCGGGCTTTCGCCGGTCGTGCCGACCGGGACGAGCCCGTGCGTGCCGCTCTCGATCTGCCAATCGATCAGCCCGCGGAACGCCTCTTCGTCGATGCCGCCGTTGCTGAACGGCGTAACCAGCGCCGTCAGCGAGCCCTTAAATGAGGCTTTCCTGCCCATATCGACCTCTTCTCCGACCGATTGGCGCCCAATCGACGCCGAAATTCCTCGGCTTCGTGTGATCGCAAAGACATAGCCGCCGCTCCCGATCTGAGGACCCCCAGGCCAAAGATCGCGACGCGGCCAAGCATGTCCGATCCCGGCCGATAAGGCCAGGAAAAATGGGATTCAAGCTTCATCAACGAAGCGGCGACAAGCTGAAGCGATTGGAGCGGTCGAAACGATGGATTTTATACGTAGCTCTTTGAAGGTCTCTGCTGCCGCTTTACTCACCGCTCCCGTTCTCCTGACCCCGCTCGCCTCGGCCAATCGCAGCGACTCATCCGCAAACCGCCTCGCCGCCTCTCCCGCACCGGTGGTCCGCACCGATTCGCTCGATCACGCCATGCACGCCCTTGTCGCTCAGTTCAGCGCGCCGAAACAGGGGGCGGGTGCCGTTCTGGCGTCGCTCGGACCGACATCGTCGCTCTTCGACAAGCCGGCGGAGGTTGCCCCGCCGGCGCGACCCTCTCCTCTGCCCGCCGACAGAACCGGTGTGGTTCTCTCGCCTGCCCCGGCCGAGTCCGCCCCGATCCCCGTGGCGGCACCAAGCCCGGTCAACGCGCTCTTGGCGATCGCGGCGCTCGGCGGCTTCGGCGCCAGCGAGCAGCAGAAGCCGTCGAGCGAGCTTGTCGCCTACGCGCCGCAGCCCGAGCTGCAGACCGCTCCCAGCATTCCTGATCCCGCGACTCAGCTCGGCGTCAACCTGACCGGCCTGCGCGAGGCAATTGCGTTCTACAAGAACGGGCAGCTTGCCGAGGGTGACCGGGTCGCGGCCAACGCCCCCGACCAGCTCGTCCGCACGACGCTCGAATGGGTGGCGCTACGCACGAATGCGCGCGGCACCGGTTTCAAGCGGATTACGAAATTCCTCGACACACATCCGGGCTGGCCGTCCGGACCTTGGCTGCGCAAGCGCGCCGAAGAAGCGCTTTATACCGACAATCCGAGTCCAGCGCGGGTCAAGGAGTTCTTTGCCCTGGCAAAGCCGCAGTCGGTGCCCGGTAAGCTCGCCCTTGCGAAAGCGCTTCTCGGCGAAGGTCAGAAACCCCAGGCGGCCGAGCTCGTCCGCAGCGTCTGGCGCGACGGCGATTTGAGTCCCTCGCAGGAAACGTCGATCAAGAAGAGCTTCGGCGAACTCCTCGAGAAGGCGGACTACAAATATCGCGCCGACCGGCTTCTCTATAAGGAGGACACCGCCGCGGCGCTGCGCAGCGCGCAAAGCGCCGGAGCCGACGTCGTCCTCCTAGCCAAAGCGCGCATTGCCGTCATCAACGAGGGCGCCTCCGATAAGGAGATGGCAGCGGTTCCGGCGGCGCTGCAGAACGATCCGAGCTATCTCTTCTCCAAGATTCAGAAGCTGCGCCGGGCCAACAAGATCGATGAGGCGGCGCAGATCCTGCTTGCCGCGCCGCGCGATCCCACTCTCTTGATCAATGGCGACGAATGGTGGACCGAGCGGCGCATGATCGCGCGCAAGCTGCTGGACAAAGGCGACGCCAAGACCGCCTACCGAATTTGTGACGAAAACAGCGCGCAGCGGAGCGACGCACGCATCGAAGCGGAATTCCACGCGGGCTGGATTGCGCTGCGCTTCCTGAACGATCCCGACACCGCCGCGCGCCATTTCGCGATCGCCGCGATCGTCGCCGAGACCCCGATGTCGGTCGCCCGCGTCGCCTATTGGCAAGGCCGCGCGGCGGAGGCAGCGGCGAAGAGGTCGGAGGCCGCGGCGTACTACCGGAAAGCCGCGAATCATTCCACGACCTTCTATGGCCAGCTCGCCCGCATGAAGCTCGGCATCAACGGCGACCCGGTGCGCGCCGAGCCGCGGCCGGCGGAGGGCAATCAGCGCGACGAGGTCGTCCGCAGCATCGAATTGCTTTACGCGATCGGTGAGAAGGAGACGGCGCTACCGCTGATCAGCGAATCGGCACAGCGCATCGACGGCTTGGACCAGATGGCCGCCCTCGCGCGTGTCATCGCCAAGCAAAGGGACGCCCACGTATCGCTGCTCTTCGGCAAAATTGCATCGCAGCGCGGCATGGCGCTCGATCATCTCGCCTATCCGACCTACGGCATCCCCGGCTATCAGCCGCTCGCCAATTCGGCCCCGCGTTCAGTCGTATACTCGATCGCCCGCCAGGAGAGCGCCTTCGAGGCGCGAGCCAAATCCGGCGCCGGAGCCAAGGGCCTCATGCAGATGCTGTCCTCGACGGCCCGCCGGACCGCGAGCCATATGGGTATCGGCTTCAACGAGAAGCGCCTCATCGACGACGCTTCCTTCAACGCGCAGCTCGGCGCCGCGCATCTTGGCGAGCTTCTCGCTGAGCAACGCGGCTCCTATGTGCTCACCTTTGCGGCCTACAATGCCGGCGGCGGACGGGTGAAGGAATGGATCGATGCCTATGGCGACCCGCGCAAGCCCGATGTCGATCCGATCGACTGGATCGAGCGCATCCCATTCAGCGAGACGCGCAATTACGTGCAGCGGGTGATGGAAAACCTGACGATATATCGCGCCCGTTTCGAGGAGGCGGGGCCGGCGCCGTTGCAGACCGATCTACGGCAGGTAGAAGCCAAACTCTGATTTGCTTGCGCAACTAAGCGTCGACGCAAACCTCGAGGCCCACTCACAAAAGAAAAACCCCGGCGCAGAGGGTCGGGTTTCGATTTGCCGAACCTTCTGGATCAGAAGGCGCGCTGAACGCGGAGACGACCTTCGTAGACGTTTGAGGTCGACGAGAACGCCGGCAGACTCTGCAGGACGAAGAAGATGTCGTTCGCCAGGCCGAAGGGCTTGTCGGTGATGCCGCGGGTATACATGAACTCGGCGCCGATATCGAAGCCGAGGACCGGGGTCCACACGATGTTCGCACCAGCGCGAACTTCCTTGTAGTTCGGGATACCGAGCACGTTGCCCAGGGTCGGCTGAACAACGTCCGCATTGTAGCGAACCATCATCACGGAGCCGTAGAACGCCGAGCTCCACTGCGGCAGCCAATAGTGCTTGAACGCCGCTACGAGCGCGCCGCCCTGCTGCTTCTCGCACCTGTTGAGAAGCGTCCAGACACAATCGCTGAAGGTATTCTCCACCCAGCCGTTCGACGTGGGCGTTCCGCCATTCCCGTTTCCATAATTTAGGGAGGACGCCCAGAAGCCACCCTTATAGGCCAGTGTATTGCCCGAGATGTAGCCGATAGCACCATGCTCATAGGAGGCCTGCAGGTAGAACGCGTCGCCAGGCGCGATCCAAGGTGCGTTGACCTTCATTCCACCTTGCACTGCAAAGCCCCAGTTGTTCTGTATCAGCACAGGGTTGCCGAGGCCCGCGAAGTCTGGACCGTGAAAATCAAATGGTCCGAGCGTGCTCGCCAGGGAGGTGCAAGAGTTGCCGCCGCTGCTCATCAAGAGACCCGCAGCTGTAATGCCGCATATGGCTCCGGAATCAGGATAGATGCTGGTGCGGAGCTGGTGAGCTGCACCGGAGAGCTGGATGGCGCCCCAGGGCTGCTCGTCCCTCACGTTCGTGACGAGGTCCGGGATTTGCTGCCCGCCCGCGGTTGCTCCAAAATTTCCACCACCGGCACCGATGCCGAAGCCCGCCAGCGGAATGACTGTGCCGGCAACCGTGGCAAAGCTCAACACGCTCCCGATCTGCTCGCGGCGGCTGACGCCGTCTTCGGCCGAGATCGTCGCCGAAAACCCGGTGAAGGGTCCGCCGAACGTGTAGGTATAGGCCAGCAGGACGGGAGAAGCGTTCGAGCCACGCAGAGCTTCATAGTTGTAAGCGTCGGCGTAGAAGTCGAACATCGACTGAGCGCGACCGGCGGTCAGGCCGGCGAACTGGACGAAGGCCTTGTTGACGATCGTCTGTTCCTTAGCCGGGAGCGGACCGGATGTGATATTGTAGAGCTGGTTGAGCGCACCCGTCTGCGAGGTCGTGCTCGAGCCGAACGAGGAGTCGACACGAATGAAGGCGCGCAGCGTGCCGTAGCCCGTCGCGGTGCGTGCATCGAGTTCGATACGGCCGAGAGCGCCGAACCCGTAATTGTCGCGCTGGCGCGAGGGCCGAAAAACCGTGGCAAGCGTAGCGGGGCCGAAAGGCGGGAGACCCGCGAATGGGCCCGTTAAAGAAACAAGATTAGAAGCACCACCCGCCGCGGACGCGATGCCCGCGCTGATGCTGTAGGGGGTGTTGAAGATACGCGCTTCGAAGAGGGCGAGGCCGCCGACCTTCAAGCAGGTCTCCGTCCCCGGAATGTAGAAGAAGCCCGCGCCATACGCGTCGCAGATGCGAACATAGTTGATTGGTGCAGCCTTCCGGGTGGGAAGATCCGCGGCCTGCGCACCAGCGACGGTCAAAAGACCCGCTGCCGATCCGAGAAGAAGGCTTTTGATCACCTTCATAATGTACCTCCAGTTGGTTAACCCGTTCGGGATTGGTTTTTGCATCTCGGACCGACGATTCGGCTTTTCAGCCTATCGAAGTTGCCCTCCAAGCTGGACCTTATCCCCTCCTGTGTTAAGTCGGACCCTGGCTGTTTCGCCCTGTGATCCGCCCCCACGAGAGGGGTTACGGCCCTACTCGCAAACTGGACCATACAATCGGTGCCTTGGCCGTAAAACCGGAATCTGCGCAAAGGTCGCAGTCTGTTGAAGGGTGTGTCTCGCGTGCAACGAAAATGGTTGTTGTGAGCGGGATTTTAGCCCGTCAGCAGCCCTCCCTTGCTCGGATTCGCATTAAGCCCGGCGTAGCTACCCGCGAGCGGTGCAGCCCAGAAGAACGGGCTGCACTGGCGTGACCCGGATATATGTGGCCGGGTCTTCTTACCGTACCCGTTCGATCACAGCCGCCCCATGCACTTCGAAGTCGTCACACAGCTGAGTAAGGAACTCCTCACTCAGTTTGTTGCGAGCGCCCCTTGGTCGGCCCCTCGGATTGCCGGACTGACCGGGTTTGAACGGGATTAAATTTCTCCGTTTCTGCTCGGCGCGGGGGACGCCTGGGTATCGCAGCGGTGTCTGAATTTTAATCCGTCACTCTCGACTGTCTGGCCTGTACACTTTCAGACAATCCACCGCTGCCGCTCCTTGCGCTCCCATTTCCAGGCGTTGTGCCGGGACACGGCAGCCGCATTGCCCTCAGACCAGGCCATGACAAACGGGCGAAAGAAAGAGGCATGCCGGCCCGGAGGCTGTTTCTTGGCGTTCACACGATCCATCGGTGACGCGGTCTCTCCCACTTCCAGGCATTATGCCGAGTAACGGCGGCTGCGTTGCCCTCAGACCCTGCCATAACAACCGCATCGCCTTTACCGGGCGAGCGCCCAAGCCGCTGTCTTAAGTTCCCGAACCCGCTGCTTCCGTCTTTGCTTTCGAGCAGAATGCCCCGAGCGCCTAACTTCCATGTGGGAGCACAAAGATCCGCTCTTAGCTCCGGATCGGGCGGCAAGGCGATTGCCGAGCCGTCCGGCTGATCGGGGTCTAAGGCTTCCCGGAACTTCCACCACACCTCAGCCCGCTTGTTGGCAAAGGCGAGCTGCCCGTCCTTCGTCTTTTCAATCGATTCCCATGATGCAACGAAAGAGACGGGCTCGATACCATTATCCTTCAGCCGAATCGTCACGCCGCCGCCGTAGCCGCCGCCCACGTCTACGATCACAGGTGCGGCATCCAACCGATAGCGAACGACCATTGCCGCTGTCGTCGAGCCGTCGGCCGTCTCTTGCCCCTTGGCTGAGATAAGTTCGGCATACCAGCCACCATGCCGTCGTGCGAGTTCTGCGGCATGACGAACCTTGGCGAACACACACGAATTAACGGTGGACGGGCCGAATGGGTCGAGAATGATGGCCGCCCCGAGAGTGCCATAATTAACTTTTTCGTTTGCGGAGGCCGGCGGAAGCACCTGGAGCGTTTCTAACAATGAGGTTCCGGCAACACATCAGCCCAAAATTCGCCGAACGCCCACTTCAAATAACTTGGGAATTCAGTTAGTTGCGCAGGTCGCAAACCCGAAAAGGTCCTAGACGTGGTGAGCCAATTTCGATTTCTCGCGTTGAGCACCATCCTTCTAGCCACAATTTTCGCAGGGCCCGGGGCAAGCGCCGATGACGACCAAGGAAAAGCTGAGAAACTGCCGGACTCGATCGTCACCGCACTGCCTATCTTCGCCGACATCAACACATACCGGCAGCAGCTCTACGATCAGCGTGGGGTGCAATATCAGTTCACCTATATCGGCGACGGTCAGGCAAATCTTTCAGGGGGTGTCCGCCGGGGCGGGACTTACT
>DATAOB010000058.1:0-3736 GCA_036265935.1 Beijerinckiaceae bacterium | reverse complement strand
TGCGGGCGGGAAGCGGCGCCTGCGGCGTGGGTATCGGAGCCCGCGTCTCGGGAGGCTCTTGCAAACGGCGTCTTGCCGATGCCCGCGCGCGGCGCAAAACCTGCGCGCGTGGACGAGGACAGGATGCCGAGTAACCCGCCCGTCCGGCAATACGACCGGTCCGCGGCTTAAGATCGCTTGAGCGGATCAAGGTGGCTAACGCCAAACCAGGTCCGTGAAGCTGCGGGACGCAAGAGTCAGAAATCGCCGCGCATGGGCGCCGGGCGACCGGCCACAAAAATTAGGATCGGTCGCCCGGCGCCCGTGTCCTTTCACTCTTTATATGCGCATCTGTTGCGCGCCCTCCTGCTGCCGCAGGGGCACTTCCGCACCCCCGATCCGGCAAAGCTGCTACGCGCCGGACCGCGCACCTCCTGGTGCGCAAGGCAAAAAGGCCTATTCTGATCGCGAAGAGAGCCAGCCTATGACCGCCATCGCCTTTCCCGACCTCGACCGCTCGATCCTCTCCCGCCGCGACGAGATCATCGCCGGCCTCTCGGCGCTACTGCCGCGCGAGTGCCTCGTCACGTCGGACGACGAGCGCCGCGCGTTCGAGACCGACGCGCTGACCGCCTATCGCAAGCTGCCGCTGGCCGTGGCGCTGCCGCGCACCACGGAAGAAGCCGCGGCCGTCATGCGCTATTGTTTCGAGCACGGCGTGAAGGTCGTCGCGCGCGGCGCCGGCACGTCGCTCTCGGGCGGCGCCATCCCGCAGGAAGATGCGATCGTTATCTGCGTCGCCAAGATGACGCGCATCCTGTCCGTCGATTACGCCAACCGCGCGATGCGCGTCGAGAGTGGCGTCACCAATCTCGGCATCACCGAGGCGGTGATGGCGGACGGCTTCTTCTATGCGCCGGATCCTTCCTCGCAGCTTGCCTGCACGATCGCCGGCAATATCGGCATGAATTCCGGCGGCGCGCATTGCCTGAAATACGGCGTGACGACGAACAACGTGCTCGGCGTCAGACTAGTGCTCGTCGACGGCACGATTGTCGAGATCGGCGGCGATCATCTCGACAGTCCCGGCCTCGATCTTCTCGGCCTGATGATCGGCTCGGAAGGCCAGCTCGGCATCGTGACTGAGGCGACCGTGCGCATCCTGCGTTCGGCGGAAGGCGCGCGGCCGGTTCTGTTCGGCTTTCCGACGAGCGAAGAGGCCGGCGCCTGCGTCGCCGACATTATCGGCAACGCCATCATCCCGGTCGCGATCGAATTCATGGACAAGCTGGCGATCGAAATCTGCGAATCCTTCGCCCATGCCGGCTATCCCCTGGACGTCGGCGCGCTCTTGATCGTCGAAGTCGAAGGCTCCGACGCGGAGATGGAGACGCAGCTCGCAAAAATCGTCGAGATTGCCAAGAAGCATGGCGTGATGACGGTGCGCGAGTCGCAATCCGCGATGGAAGCCGCGGCGATCTGGAAGGGCCGCAAATCCGCGTTCGGTGCAACCGGCCGCATTGCCGACTACATCTGCATGGACGGCACGGTTCCGACCGGACAGCTTTCGCGGGTTTTGCAAGGCACGGATGAGATCGTGAAATCTTATGGCTTACGCGTTGCCAACGTCTTCCACGCCGGCGACGGCAACATGCATCCGCTCATCCTCTACAACGTCAACGATCCGGAAGAGCAGCGCAAAGCCGAGCAGGCAGGCGAAGACATTTTGCGCCTCTGCGTCGAAGTCGGCGGCTGCCTCACCGGCGAGCACGGCGTCGGCATCGAGAAGCGCGAGCTGATGAATTGCCAATTCACGCCGGAAGATCTGGCACAGCAGATGCGCGTGCGCGCAGTGTTCGACAAGGCCTGGCTGCTCAATCCGGCAAAAGTGTT
Source organism: Beijerinckiaceae bacterium (assembly GCA_036265935.1). GTDB lineage: Bacteria > Pseudomonadota > Alphaproteobacteria > Rhizobiales > Beijerinckiaceae > JAFASC01. The sequence goes on along the minus strand of DATAOB010000058.1, from coordinate 1,864 downwards.
TCCGCTCGAGGGGCGGATCGCGGCGTGATTTTTTCTCCCGCTTCCGAAGCGGAAGCTTGCACCATCATCACCGATGCGCGGGCAGCAAAGCGCCCGCTTGCCATCGAAGGCGGCGGCACACGCGCCGGACTGGGCCGTGCCGCCCAAGCCGAGGCGACGCTGTCGACAAAGGCGCTGACCGGCATCACGCTTTACGAGCCCGCCGAGCTCGTCATCGCAGCGAAAGCCGGAACGCCGCTTGCGGAGATCGAAGCGACGCTCGCCGCGCGCGGCCAGCGGCTGCCGTTCGAGCCGATGGATCATCGCGCGCTATTCGGCGCGCAGGGCGAGCCGACGATCGGCGGCATCACCGCCTGCAACATTTCCGGACCGCGGCGAATTCAAGCCGGCGCCTGCCGCGATCACCTGATCGGCGTGCGCCTTGTCAACGGCCGCGGCGAAGCCGTCAAATCCGGCGGCCGCGTGATGAAGAACGTCACCGGCCTCGATCTCGTGAAACTGAATTGCGGCGCGCACGGCACGCTCGGCCTCTTGACCGAAGTCACATACAAGGTCCTGCCGAAGCCGGAGATTGCCGGCACGCTGGCTTTGTTCGGCCTAGATGACGCGCGCGCGATCGAAGCTTTGTCGCGCGCGCTCGGCTCGCCCTACGAAGTCTCCGCCGCGGCGCACTTGCCGGCCGGAATTGGCAGCGAGAAGCCGCGCACCCTGCTGCGCATCGAGAATTTCGCCCATTCGGTCGACTATCGTCTGCGCGAATTGCAGAAACTGCTCGCGCCGTTCGGCGAAGGCCTGCGCTTGATCGAAGACGAGGCTCACGCGCTCTGGCGTGATATCCGCGACTGCCGTTTTTTCGCCGAGCCGCGCGATCGCGCCGTGTGGCGGATTTCGACGGCGCCGACGCGTGCGGCCGCCTTTGTGGAGCGCCTCGCAGCGCAACGCGATCTGCGTTGCTACTATGATTGGGGCGGCGGATTGATCTGGCTTTCGGTGCCTGAGGTTGATGACGCCGGCGCGCGCGCGATCCGCGCCGCACTCGCCTCCAGCGGCGGCCACGCCACTCTCGTGCGCGGCTCGCCGGACTTGCGCTCACGCATTGATGTGTTCCAGCCCCTCGCCGCGCCTTTGCTGAAGATCACCGCCGGCATCAAAGCGGGCTTCGATCCCGACGCGATCCTCAATCCCGGGCGGATGTATGCAGGTATTTGACTTCAAAGCTCTGCAAGGAGCGGTTTGCGGCCGAGCGTCTCGAGAAAGCGCAGCAAATCCGCGGTCTGCAAGGTGATGGTCGCGGTGTTGACCAGCGGATGCAGATTGATGAGCTCCTCATCCATCATCTCCCGGTCGAGCACGAGCTGCACGCGCCGGGCCGTGTCGTTGATGAGCGCGAGCGGCGTCACCGAGCCCGGCGTGACGCCGAGCGCGTCCATAAGCAGCGCGGCATTGCCGAAGGACAGCCGCTTGCTGCCGATCTTTTCCGGCAATGCTTTAAGATCCGCCCGCTTCTCGTCGGGAAGCGTTACGAGCCAAAATGCGTCGCCCTTGTCCTTCAGGAACAGGCTCTTGCAATGAACGCCGGGAATATGGTTGCAGACTTTCAGCGCCTCTTCGGCGGTAAACACCGGCTCATGCGCATAAAGCGCGTAATCGATGCCGAGCTCCTCGAGAAAGCGCAGAAGCTCGTCTTTGCCGAGAGGCATGCAGTCCGATCGTCCAAGGAGATTGGTGCCGGTGGTCGGGGTCGAACCGACACTCCTTGCGGGAACACGATTTTGAGTCGTGCGCGTCTGCCAATTCCGCCACACCGGCCAGCGGCGCCCTTATAGCGGCGCTTGGCTGCCATGCCAACGGCGTGCTTTCGGGC
>DATAOB010000057.1:0-12390 GCA_036265935.1 Beijerinckiaceae bacterium | reverse complement strand
GCGGGCTCGCCGGGCGCCCTTGACGTATGCTGGTCTCCGCCACAACACTCCCGCCGACCGGCATTCGAGACAAGCCGGACCTCTGGGAGAATTTGGCATGAATGGAAACGATTGCCTTCGGCGCGTACGCGGCGTCGCTGCCGGCGTCGCCTGCGTGACTTTACTTATGGGTGCCGCGAGCGTGCGCGCCGACAGCGCGCAGCTCGAGACCAAGAGTTACACGATTCCCTCCGGTGATCCCGGCATCGATCTCTTCATCCGCAACAAGCATCAGGCCCGGCGCGCAGCAATATGGGCCAGACCGTATCCTGCTCTTCGTGCATGGTGCGACCTATCCCGCCGAGACCGCTTTCGATCTGCCGGCGAGATTTTGAATTTTTTGAATGAAGAGCGCCCGCTCGCTCTCAAATAGAGCAGGGGCTTCACCGGGCGGCGGCAGGCGATGACCACCTTCATCTGGGTCATCCTGCTGCTGCTCGGCGCCGTTGTATTGACGGCCCTGGCGCGCCGGCTGCGCGCGCCTTACCCGACATTTCTCGCGATCGGCGGCGCCTGTCTCGCTTTTGTCCCGAATGGGCCGCACTGGACGCTCGACCCCACCTTGGCGCTGGCACTGTTCGTCGCACCGGTGCTGCTCGATGCGGCCTATGACACGTCGCTCCGCGATGTGCGCGACAATTGGCTGCCGATCGCAAGCCTTGTCGTCATCGCTGTTGGGCTAACGACGGCCGCCGTTGCGCTGGTGGCGCGCGGTGTCGTGCCGGACATGCCGTGGGGCGCTGCAATTGCGCTCGGCGCCATCGTCGCGCCGCCCGATGCGGCGGCGGCGACTGCGATCGTACGTCAGGCGCGGGTGCCGCATCGGCTCACCAAGATTCTCGAAGGCGAGAGCCTGCTCAACGATGCGACCGCGCTGTTGATCTACCGTGTCGCGCTCATCTCGGTTGCGGGCGGCGGCGTCACGTTCGGCGAGATCATCGGCACGTTCGCCATTTCCGTGCCGGCAAGCCTCGTTGCCGGTTATTTGCTCGGTCGGATTTCGCTGCGCGTGCTCGCATTGCATCGCGAGGCGCCGATGGCGATCATTTCGCAGTTCTGCTCGACGTTCGGCGTGTGGATTCTCGCCGACGAAATCGGCCTTTCAGCGATCCTCACCCTTGTCGTCTATGCGATGACGATCGCCTGGACGGCACCGATCCGCACGCCAGCGCGATTGCGCGTTCCCGCTTACGCCGTGTGGGAGACCGCCGTTTTCGTCTTGAACGTGCTCGCCTTTGTCATGATCGGCATGCAGGTCGGGCCGATCCTCGACCGGCTCGATCCGTGGCAAAAGCTGCATTACGGATTCTTTGCGCTCGCCATGCTTGCGACCGTCATCATCGTCCGCATCGTTTGGGTGATGACCTACAATGCGGCGCTGCGCGCGAGAATTTCGCGCCGCGGCTTCAATCCGCCGCGTCCCATGCTGCGGCCGAGCCTCGGCAGCGGGCTTGTTCTGTCGTGGACCGGCATGCGCGGCATCGTCACGCTCGCCGCGGCCTTCGCATTGCCGGAGAACTTTCCCTATCGCGATCTGATTTTGCTCAGCGCTTTTTGCGTGGTGCTGGGCACGCTGACTATTCAGGGATTGACGCTGCGGCCTCTGATCGAGCGGCTGAAATTCGACGAATACGATCCGGTCGCGCACGAAGTTGCGCAGGCGCGCGTCGCGGCGTACCGCGCTGCGCTCGCCACCCTCGATGGCGATTCATCGGACGATGCCAAGCTCCTGCGCAAGGAGCTCTCGAGAGTGCTGGCGCAGGCGGAAGAGAGCCAGGACGGCACGTCATTCGAGGGCCCGCTCGATTCGCTCCGATTGCGCGGCATCGCGGTCGCGCGCCGCACGACATACGAGTTGCGGGTGAGCGGCGCGATCGGCGACGACGCTTATCACGTGTTGGAGGAAGAGTTCGACTGGGCGGAGATGAGCGCCGGCGCGCCGGGGAGGTGAGGGGAACATATGGAGCAGAGTACCACCGGCTACACCACGTTTATCCTGCGCGAAGGGGACGATTAGCCGGTGAACGCCTCAATCATTCGATCAGCTAAGTCTACCCTTCAATCCAGTGGGCGGATTGCGAAGACCCGTCGATCACATACCAAATGGCCGATCCTCGCGCCGAGATGGTTACAGGCAAGACATGCGAGCGCCGATCGTCAGTTTTGTCGTACGTGCGCTCCGAAATACGTCCAGTATCGTCCGGATGTGTTTGCATCGGCAGCGGCGTAGACAATTTGCGATCGTCGGCTATCTCATGCTTGTCTATCGGGATGCGTAGAAGCTTGAGTTGGCTAGCTATCTCGCGCAAATCCTCGTTCTCAGGCTCGAATTTTCTTGCACGAATAAGGCGGACTATTTCATAAGCCGAACTGACCCACATCTCGGATAGCGTGAGCTGGTTGTGATGATCGTCGAAGAGGTTAGGATTTGGCGAGAATTCGCTTTCCATAGCGCGGATCAACAGATCGAGGTCGCCAACGCGTTGCACGGATATCGTCAAGGGTGAATTTGGAAGGTGAGATCCGATCCTAATGGAGGCATCTCTCCATAAGAGATGCAATGCATGATATTTGATTCGTGCAGCACCGAAGGCGGCCGAGATTGTAGCCGATATCGTCAACTGGTTGCTCATTGCTGCTGCTCCGGCGCAATGCCCCGCCACTGCATGGAAATGGCTAGGCGATGTCAACGATTGGCGTCGATTGTTCACGCGTCATCTCGACAAACGCCCGCGCACGCCCTTCCGGATCGGGATTCCGCAAGACGTCCGTCACGACAGCAATGGAATCCGCGCCCGCCGCGAGCACGCCCGGCGCACGCTCCAAAGTAATGCCGCCGATCGCGACGAGCGGCAGCGCGCCGACGCGGCGCTTCCATTCGCCGATCGTGTGCAGTCCCTGCGGCGCGAAGCGCATCTCTTTCAGGATCGTCGGATAGATCGGACCGAGCGCGACGTAATCTGGTTTGGCCCGTAGTGCCACTTCCAATTCCGCATGCGTGTGCGTCGATATGCCGAGCTTCAGCCCGGCACGCTTGATCGCGTACACATCCGCCGCGGCGAGGTCTTCCTGGCCGAGATGCACATAATCGCAGCCGGCATCGATCGCCGCCTGCCAATAATCGTTGACGATGAGCTGCGCGCCGTACTCGGCGCAGAGCCGCTTCGCTTCAACAATCTCGCGCGCGATCTCGTCCTCGCTCTTATCCTTCACCCGCAATTGCACGAGCTTGACGCCGCAGGGCAGCAGCCGCGCGAGCCAATGCGCGGCGTCGGCGATCAGATAAAAGCGGTCGAGCATGCTAAGCGGCAGTGAAAGCGCGGCCTATCACCGGGGTCGAGGGCGCTGCCATGTCGCGCGGCTCCATCGGATCGGCGAGGCGGGCGAGACGCCCGGCCTCGACGGCTTGCGCAAAAGCCCGCGCCATCACGACCGGGTCGCCTGCTTTGGCGATTGCCGTGTTGAGCAGGACCGCGTCGTAACCGAGCTCCATTGCCGCGGCCGCATGCGAGGGCGTACCGATGCCGGCATCGACGACAAGCGGCACGTCAGGGAAACGCGCGCGCATCGCCCGCAACCCATACGGATTGTTGAGGCCGCGGCCGCTGCCGATCGGCGCGCCCCACGGCATCAGAATTTCGCAACCGGCGTCGACGAGCTTTTCGGCAATGCCGAGGTCTTCCGTCGTGTAGGGAAAAACCTGAAAACCGTCGCGCGCCAGGATGCGCGCGGCCTCGACCAGACCGATGAGATCAGGTGCGAGCGTGTCGTCGTCGCTGATCACTTCGAGCTTCACCCACGGCGTATCGAACACTTCGCGCGCCATCTCGGCCGTCGTCACCGCCTCTTTGACGGTGTGACAGCCGGCGGTGTTCGGCAGCACGCGCACGCCGAGCTCGCGGATCAGCGACCAGAAGCTTTGGCCGGCGCCGCTGCCGCCGGATTCGCGGCGCAGCGATACGGTAACGATCTCGGCTTCCGAGGCGCGGATCGCATCCGCGAGAATCTTCGGCGAGGGATATTGCGCGGTGCCGACGAGCAGCCGCGACGACAGGGTCGCGCCATAGACCTGCCAGGGGTCTTCGCGTGAATCCTGCAACTCAGCCACCTTGTTTCGGCACCAGGATTTCGATCTCGTCGCCTTCGGTTATCGCGGTTTGCGCGCGATCCCTGCGGCGCACGAAATCGCGATTGCGCGCGGTCGCGACAACCGCATCTTCATATTCGAGTTCGGCGAGGAGCGCGGCGAGCGTTTCTGCCCGCACCTCACACGGTTTGCCGTTGACGCTGATCAGCATCCATGACCTCGGGAAAAAAGGCATCGTCGAAGACGATCTCCGCCGCCATGCGCGCCAGCGCCGGCGCGAGCAGGAAACCGTGACGGAAGAGCCCGTTGATGTAGAGCCTGCCGCCATCCTTGCGAATGCGCGGCAGATTGTCGGGAAAAGCGGGCCTGAGATCGCTGCCGAATTCGATGATCTCGGCTTCGGCGAAAGCCGGATGCAGCGCGTAAGCCGCGTTGAGGAGCTCCATTGCCGAGCGCGCCGTGGCGTGACCGGCACGTTCGCTCTCGATCATCGTCGCGCCGAGCATGAAACGGCCGCCTCCGCGCGGTACCACGTAGATCGGCCAGCGCGGATGCAAGAGCCGCACGGGGCGGGAGAGGGCGATTTCGTGCGTTTCGAGCACGAGCATCTCGCCTTTGACGCCGCGGAGATTGGGCAGCGCATCGCGCGCGGCGAGGCCGCGGCAATCGAGCGTCCAGTCGGCGGGGGAGCTGGTCGCGGTCTCGCCGCCGAAGGAGAGGGTAACGTTCGGCATGGCCGAGAGCCGCCGCGTCAGTTCCGCCATCGCGGCGCGCGGATCGAGATGTGCTTCTTGGGAGAAGAACAGCGCCCGGTCGAAACGGCCGGCGAGGTCGGGCTCGAGCGCGGCGATGGAATCGCTCTCGATCGCCTCGTGCGCGGTGGTGCGGCGGGCAAAACGCGCCAGCTCGGGCTTGTCGCGCGGCGGCGCGACGACGAGGCTGCCGTCGCGGCGGGCGACCTGCACGGTTTGCGTCCAGTAGGTCAGCGCCTCCTGGCCGAGGCGGACGACGAGCGGCTCGGCGCTCTCGCCCTCACACCACGGTGCGAGCATGCCGCCGGCATAGAACGAGCAGCCGCGCCCGGGCGCCTCGCGGCGCTCGATCAGCTCGACCGCGGCGCCGCGGCGGGCGAGCTCGTAAGCCGCGGTGAGGCCGGCGATGCCGGCGCCGATCACGCGCACGGTCGGGCCAGCTCGGTCTCGCGAAAATGACGGAGAATTGGGCACTTGGCGCTCACCATCCCTACGCCGGTGTGATCCGGATCAGGTTCGAAGGGTCGCCGCGGCGGTTTAAAACCTCGTCGGCCTCTCAGCCCCTTGCCGGGGCTCCCCTGGTCGGAACTGATTTAGCCGCGCGGGGACAGCATCGTCAACCGGAGCAGGCTTTCACCACAAAGCCCGATGCATTTCGCCAATTCGCGATTTTGCGTTACTGCAGCGCTTACGTAATCCCGGCTGATGCGTTGAGAAACGATATGGAACTCGGGTTCTTCACCATGCCCATGCATCCCGTCGGCAAGGACTGGCGGGTGTCGCTACGCGAGGACCGCGAGGCTTTCCTGCTCGCCGACGAACTGGGCTTCGTCGAGGGCTATGTCGGCGAGCACGCAACCGACTTGGCCGAGAACATCACCTCCTGCACGATGTTCATCGCTTCGCTCGCGGGCGCGGTGAAGCGGATGCGCCTCGGCACCGGCACGGTCAATCTGCCGAACAGCCATCCCGTGACGGTCGCCTCGCAGATCGCCATGCTCGATCACATGCTCGACGGGCGGCTGATGTTCGGCATCAGCCCCGGCGGGCTTCTATCGGACGCCGAGATTTTCGGTAATCTTGATAATAATCGTAACGAGATGTTTTTGGAGGCGATCAATCACGTCATCGCCCTCTGGGCGGCCAAGGCGCCCTACAACATCGAAGGCAAGTACTGGAACATCTCGACCGCGCGCACGCTCATGGCCGATATCGGCCAGGGCATCGTGCCGCGGCCGCTGCAAAAGCCGCACCCGCCAATAATAATAACAGCAGTAGCGCCATTTTCGCAGGGCGTGACGGAAGCCGCCGCGCGCGGCTGGGACCCGATCTCGGCAAACTTTTTGATGCCGGCCTGGGTGAAGAGCCATTGGCCGAAATATATCGACGGCTGCGAGCGCGGCGGGCGCGCTGCCGACCCGGCGAATTGGCGCGTAGCGAAGAGCATCTTCGTTGCCGATGATGCGCGAACGGCACGCGAATATGCGACGCGTGAAAACAGCCCTTATCGCCAGTATTATTATTCTCTGTTCACCAAGCTGAAGGCCGGCGGGCGCTTGAACCTGTTCAAGACGCATCGCGATCAGCCCGATCACGAAGTGACGCTCGAGTCCGTTTGCGACAAGCTGATCATTTACGGCACGCCGGATGAAGTCGCGGACAAGCTCCTCGCGTTTCAAGACGAAGTGGGCGAGTTCGGCACGCTGTTATATGCGGGCAAGGACTGGGCCGACCGGGATCTCGGCCGCCGCTCGATGGTGCTGATGGCGGAGAAGGTGATGCCGCGCGTCAATGCGGCGCGGGCGACGAGCAAGGCTGCGGAGTAGCAAGACCGTCTGCTAGACTGCGGTTTCGTTCTGTGGTAATACCTAGAGAAATGAGGTATTACTCGGGTTCGGCATGAGCACCACGGTGACGAGCAAAGGACAGGTCACGATTCCAAAACCCTTGCGCGACCGGCTGGGCATAAAACCTGGAAATGCCGTTCAGTTTGAGCTGACGCCGGATGGCCGCGTCACCCTGACGAAGGTGGGTAGCAGAGCATCAAAGCCAGCTAACCGTTTCGAAGCCTTCAGAGGATTTGCCGGTGAGGGGCTTACCACCGACGAGATCATGGCGCTGACCCGTGGTGACGATTGATCTTGGTCGACACTAATGTCCTGCTGGATGTAGTCACGAACGATTCAACATGGTTCGAATGGTCGTCTCTGCAGTTGGAAGTAAGTGCGCTTAACCAAACCGTCGCAATCAACGACGTTATCTATGCTGAACTTTCGGTACGTTTTGACTCGATCGAGCGTCTTGAAAGTTTTCTTTCTGGTGTAGGCATAACGATGCGCACGATACCGCGGCCCGCACTTTTTCTTGCAGGTAAAGTGTTCAAGCGCTACCGGTTGGCGGGTGGACTCCGCTACGGTGTACTTCCGGATTTTTTCATAGGTGCACACGCCGCGGTGAGCGAGCTAATCCTGCTCACCCGCGACGCACAGCGATATCGCAGCTACTTCCCGACCGTCGAACTGGTTACGCCATGATGTTGGATCGTTACGCCGCCGCCTTCAGCTTATGCGCGTTGGGGATCGGCAGCGGCGCGTTGGTGCTATCCAAAAACTCGACGGTCGTGAAGATCAGATCCGTGTCGCCGATGTTCTCGAGGTCGTGCAGCTTGTATTCGCCTTTGCCGAAGTGAAGGTGCTTCGTCTCGCCGGGATAATGCGTCGCCTCGTAAGTCGTGCCGTCGCCAACGTGCGAGCGGGCGCGCCCCGCCGTCACCGCAGTCCAGAAATAATCGAGGACGTGGCGATGAAAGCCGATGCGCTCGCCGGGCTTCAGCGTAATCTTCCAGACGCGCACGCGATCGGTTTCCGAGAGCAGCGTGTCGCCGACGCAACCGTTGAACGCGTTGCGCTCAAAATCCTGCTTTACATGGTCGGGCCAATCGGCGGCGGCCTTCAAAGTGCTCATGGCGTTCTCCCTTTGCGCCAATCATAATCCCGGCGCTTTGCCTCTGTCGACCGCCGCTCCCGCCCGTTCTCCGCAGGAACATCCATGTCGCGCCGCGCCCTGATCGTCGGCGGATCGATGGCGGGCCTGTGCGCCGGCCTGTTCCTCAGAAAGCGCGGCTGGGGCGTCGACATTTACGAACGCTCGTCGGAGGAATTGACCAGCCGCGGCGCCGGCATCGTGTCGCATCCGGAACTGCTGGCGTTGCTCGCCGAAGCCGGCGCGGACACCGGCACGGAATTCGGCGTGCCCATCGAAGACCGGCGCGTCGTCGATCGCGACGGCAAGCGCGTCGCGCGTTTTCGTTATCCGCAGATCGCGACGTCATGGACGCGGCTCCTGCACATGCTGGGCGATGCCTTTCCACGCGAGCATTACCACCTCGGGAAGAACGTCACAGCGATGTCTGCCGACGCTCAGCACGTGGGCATCGAATTCGCCGATGGCACGAGCGCATCCGGCGATCTTCTCGTCGGTGCCGATGGCATTCGTTCGACGATCCGCGGCTTCATCTTGCCCGACGCGGAGCCGCTTTACGCCGGTTATGTCGGCTGGCGTGGGCTCGTGCATGAGCGCGACATTCCGCCCGACCTGCACGCCGAGCTCTTCGCGAGCATGACGTTCTGTCTGCCGCCCGGCGAGCAGATTCTCTGTTACCCCGTTGCCGGACCCGGCGACGATCTGCGCCCAGGCCATCGCTGGCTCAACTTCATCTGGTATGTGCCGGCACACGAGCGCAGGCAATTGTCCGCGCTGCTCACCGATGCGCAGGGCACCACGCATTCAGGCTCGATCCCGCCGCCGCTGATCCGGCTGGAAGTCGCGGCGGCGATGCGCGCCCATGCCGAGGAGGCGCTTGCGCCGCAATTCCGCACATTGGTTGCGTTGGCGCCGCAGCCCTTCCTGCAGCCGATCTACGATTTCGAATGCGAGCGCATGGCGCGCGGTCACATCGCGTTGATCGGCGATGCGGCCTTTGTCGCGCGGCCGCATGTCGGCGCCGGCGTGTTCAAGGCCGCCGGGGATGCACATGCTCTCGCGAATGCGCTCGGTGAGGCAGGCGAAATCGATGCGGGGCTGCGCCTTTTCGAGGCGCAGCGCCTGCCGGTCGGTCGCCGGATTGTCCGATTTGGGCGCTATCTCGGGCACTGCCTGCGCGACGAGTTCGAGAGCCAGGCGAAGCGCCAGGCTGCGGCACACCATCGCTCGCCGGAGGGCCTCATCGAGGAGACGGCGCGCCTCGCGTTCCTTTATCGGAGCGCGCCCTGATCGGCCGGGCTGCGCTGCAAGATAGCCACACTCTTCTGTGAAGGTGGAATCGCCCACTTTTTCAGGCGGGTGCGAGGGCAGGGCGGTCACAAAAACGCCCTCCTATTCGCAGCTTCTTAACCATGGTGCTGATAAGCACGGATCAGGCGGAAAACTCAGCGTCGAGGGACCCGCGGCCTCCTCTCATCCGCGACGTCCTCCTAAGGTTGGCCGCCAGCGGAACAACACACGAAAAAGGCGGACCAATCCGGGTTCGCGTGACGGTATGGAGCCCTTGGTGATCAAAGCTTCCTCTCCTTTCTCCAGGCGTAGCCTCCTTGGCGGCCTCAGCGCCGCGACGATATGCGTCGCGGCCTCCGCAGTCTTCGCTGCGCCCGGCGGTCTCTTCGGCGAGCAGGCGGAATGGGCGCAGCGCTATGACGCGGACGCGCGCATGACCGTGCCGCGCTCGACGACGCCGATCCTCTCGCAGCAGACGCTGGCCGCGACCGAAAATGCCATCCAGCAATATCAGCGGATCGTCGCCGGTGGCGGCTGGGCGGCGATGCCGAACACGACGTTGAAAATCGGCTCGAACGGGGCCGCGGTCGTGGCGCTGCGCCGCCGCCTTGTCGGGTCGGGCGACCTTGATGCGGAGGCAGGCGCCTCGCCCGTCTTCGATTCTTATGTCGAGGCTGGCGTGAAGCGCTTCCAGGCCCGCCATGGCCTTGGCGAGACAGGCGTCGTTTCCGAGCAGACGCTCGCCGCCTTGAACGTGCCGGCCGAAGTGCGGCTGCGCCAGCTCGAGACGAATCTCATCCGGCTGCGGTCCTTCTCCGGCAATCTCGGCCGCCGCTACGTCACGGCGAACATCCCCGCCGCCTCCGTCGAGACGGTGGAAGACGGCATGGTCGTCACCCACCACGCTGCCGGCGTCGGCAAGATCGACCGCCAGTCGCCGATCATGCAGACCAAGGCGACGGACATCAATTTCAATCCGTTCTGGACCGTTCCTGCATCGATCATCCGCAAGGATCTGATCCCGAAAATGCAAAAGGATCCGAACTATCTCAGCGACAATAAAATCCGCATCTTCAACAAGGATGGGGTGGAAGTCAGTCCGCAGCAGATCAACTGGCATTCGCTCGAAGCGGTGAACTATAAGTTCCGCCAGGATCCGGCGGCGGATGTGAACTCGCTCGGCTTCGTGCGTATCAATATTTCCAACCCCTACGGCGTCTACATGCACGACACGCCGGCGAAGGGCATTTTCGGCGACGATTTCCGCTTCGTCTCGTCAGGCTGCATGCGCGTGCAGAACGTCAAGGATTACGTGACGTGGCTCCTAAAGGAGACGCCCGGCTGGACGCGCGACAAGATCGACGAGGCGATCCGCTCCGGAGAGCGTATCGACGCCAAGCTCGCGCAGCCGGTGCCGGTCTATTGGGTCTACATCACCGCCTGGGCGACGCCGGAAGGCATCGTGCAGTTCCGCGACGATATTTATCAGAAGGACGGCTTTGGTCCGGTCGCCTCCGTTGCGCCGCAGGCGGCGCAGCCGGTCGGCTACCAGCAGCAGAACTATCAGCAGCCCGCCGGTTATCAGCAGGCGGCACCGCAATATGCGCCGGCGCCGTACGGTTCGCCCTATACGCCAGCCGGTGCGGCCGCTGCCGGCGGCGTGCTCGACCCGATGAGCGACGACGAGGATTAGCGCCGCGTCTCTCCCGCATGACCGCTTGCCTAAAAGCCCGCCAATCGGCGGGCTTTTTCATCTGGCCTTTTCACGCATCGGATGGTCTTTTTCACGCGTGCAGCGCATGCGGGGGGCACATGCTGACGATTCTTGGCGTCGTCCTTCTCTTCCTCATCCTCATCCCACTTGCGGCGTTTGCCTATGCACAGACCCGCCCCGACGCCTTCCGCATCGAGCGCACGGCCGAGATCGAGGCCCATCCGGACGCGATCTTCCCCCTCCTCGACGATTTCCGCCGCTGGGCCGAGTGGTCGCCCTGGGAGGGCAAGGACCCCGCCATGAAGCGCACTTATGTCGGCGCGCCGGCGGGTGAGGGCGCCGTCTATGCCTGGCGCGGCAACCGCGCGGTGGGCGCCGGGCGCATGGAGATCGTCGAGACGAGCCCGCCGTTGCGGCTGCTCATCGACCTGCATTTCTTAAAACCGTTCGAGGCGCGCAACAAAGCCGAGTTCACGCTGGAACCGGCTGGCAGCGCCGCCGGCGCTGCAAGCCGTGTCGCGACCCGCGTCACCTGGGCGATGCATGGCCGCGTGCATCCCATGATGAAGACGATGGGGCTCCTCGTGAACATGGACCGCATGGTTGGCCGCGATTTCGAGACCGGCCTCGCCAATCTGAAGCGCGTCAGCGAGAGCCCCGGCCTGCCGCCGTAGAGCGCGTCATGCCCGGCCTTGGGCCGGGCATCCACGAAGGCAAAGGCGCGGCGGGATCATTGTGTCGTGGATGGCCGGGCCGAGCCCGGCATGACGGGGCCTAATGCCTTACACCTTTCGCCCGGCCACGTGCGCCGATCTGCCGATACTGCGTGAATGGCTTGCGACGCCGGAAGTCGTGCGCTGGTGGGGCGAGCCGGCCGAGCAATACGCGCTGCTCGAAGAGGACCTAGGCAATCCGCTGATGGTGATGCGCATCGTCGCGTTCGAGCGGCGACCGTTCGCCTATGTCCAGGATTACGATGTGCACACCTGGCCGCAGCCGCATTTCGCAGACTTGCCGCAAGGCGCGCGCGGCATCGACGCGTTTATCGGCGCGCCGGACACGATCGGGCAGGGGCACGGCGCGGCGTTTTTGCGCGAGCGCGCGAGTAAACTTATCGCGCCGGGCGCGCCGTTGGTCGCGATCGATCCCGATGCCGCAAACCTGCGCGCTCGCCGCGCGTACGCGAAGGCGGGCTTTGTCGAGACGCGGGTTGCGCCGACCCCGGCAGGCGATGTCGCGGTGATCGTGTTTGAAACCTCTCCCCGTTCGAAGTCGCCTGTTGGCGACTTCGACAGAAAGATTCGCATGTCGGCAACAGCCGACATGCGTGCGGGGAGAGGTCAAGCGAAACGAGGGTGAGGGGCAGCACTAACGCGACAAGGATTGGCGCTGCCCCTCACCCTAACCTTCTCCCCGCGCGCGAGACCTCTGCAAAACGAGAGACGGGTTTTCCGATTTGTGATTCGCTTGGCGCTGAGCGGAGGGTGAGTCGGATGGATCAGGTGAGCTTCGTCGATGCGCTGCTG
>DATAOB010000056.1:0-37238 GCA_036265935.1 Beijerinckiaceae bacterium | reverse complement strand
TTTCTCCGTGTAGGCTTTGAAGAAATCGCGCTGCTGCAGCGTTTTGACAGCATCGTCATCGGCAGGCGATGCGATGTGGTAGTAATCCGAGCCGTCCTTAATTTTCATCACGCGATATGAAATTCGCCCCTTGAGATCGGGATCGCCATCCAAAGCGGCAATGAATTCCGCGACGTCCTGATGCCACGCGTCCGGCGTACCGTTCGTCAAGTGGTATTTTATGAGAAATTGTTTCATCTGCCTGCTCCTCGTTGCGTCCGCGGCGGTCCGTTGCGTGTGTTGATCTGGTGCCGGCATGAGCAGTTTGGCAAGTATGGACAAAATGGATAGCGTGAACCGTCTTAAAAAGCGGGCGCGATCATGCAAGAGCAACCGAACACGCTTGCCCCGTCGCTGCGTTCCAAAAAATTATCGGCGGCAAATACAAGCTGCGGATCGTCTGGGATTTGAAAGAAGGTGCGCTTCGCTACAGCCAGATCAGAAGCGGTCTGCTGCGCGGTTTGGAAGGCACCCGGGAAATCGCGCCCCGCGTCTTAAGCCGCGAATTGAAGGCGCTGACCGAAAGCGGCCTCGTCGATCGCAAGGCTTACGGGCTGATGCCGCCGAAGGTGGAATATCGCCTGACCGCCAAAGGCCGAAGCTTTGTTCCGGTCGTCGCGGCGATCCGTGATTGGGGCGCGCGCCACCTCAGGGATGTCCCGCTCCCGGCCGGAAGGATCGCCGCCGAATAGACGTTCAGTTCGCCAGCATCAGCCGGTCGGCATTGGTCTGCGGCGCCTCACCGCCCGTACCCGGACCGTAATTCACGAGCTTCGTCGCGCGATCGAGGACTTCGCGCATCTTTTCGCCCGAGCGGGTGCAGAGACCGGCGAGTGTGTTGAGCTCGGCGTTGCCCTTCGTCTTGTGGTGCCGGCGGATCGCGGCGATGGCGCCGACCGCCATGCGATCGAGCTCCTCAACGATCGCCTCGAAGTCGCGGCGGAAGGTCTGGCTGAGCGCCGCATAAGCCTCGAGGGCCGAGCCGCGGCCGGGCAGGATCGAGCGGGTGAAATAGTCCTGGTACGTCGTTGGCCGCCAGGCGAAAACGTCGTCGATCAGCTCCGGCATCGACGGAAGCTGCTCGATCAGCATCACGATCTCGTTGAAAAGATTGAGATAATCGTTAGCGAGGCGGGACGCCGGATTGACCAGCGCGGAGGCGCGGGTGTTCAGCGGCGCAGCGCCACCAGCCGCGCCGGCCCGCTCAAAATCGGAGCCGCTTGAGATCATCGTTGGCGCAGCCATGCTTCTCCAGGGTACACCAATGTAAGGCGCGACCCGTGAACAAAAGCTTGCGCACGAACAAGTTAGCCGACGAGAAATTGTCGGCTCCGCTTAACCCGTACGAGGCAGTCGGCCCTCGATCGGGTAGGCGGGGTCGTTGAAGCCTGGCGTTGAAGGATGGCCGGCGGCGACGAGGCCATCGACGAAAGCTTCGTCCTCGGCCGTGAACTCATGATCGAGTGCACCGAGATACTCGGTCCACTGCTCCATCGTGCGCGGGCCGGCGATCACCGAGGTGACATACTGGTTGTTCAACACCCAGTTCAGCGCGAATTGCCCGGCGGTCATGCCGCGCGATTCAGCATGCGCTTTGATCACGCGGGCGAGCCACAGCGACTCATCGCGCCACTCCGTCTGCATCATGCGCTTGTCGCTGCGCCCGGCACGGGTGTCCTCCGGCGGCGGGGCGCCCGGCTCGTACTTGCCGGTGAGCACGCCGCGCGCCAGCGGGCTGTAAGGCACGACGCCGAGCCCATAGAAGCCGCAGGCCGGGAGATGCTCGACCTCCGGCATGCGGTTCATCGCGTTGTAATAGGGCTGGCCCACCACCGGGCGGCCGATGCCCATCTGGTCGCAGATGTTGCAGATTTCGGCGACGCGCCAGGCGCGGTGGTTGGAGACGCCGAAATGCCGGATCTTTCCGGCGCGGACGAGATCGGCGATGGCGCCGACCGTCTCGTCGAGCGGCGTGTCGTGATCCTCTTTATGCAGGTAGTAAATGTCGACGTAACCGGTCCCGAGACGCTTGAGGCTGAAGTCGAGCGCCTCGAACAGCCATTTGCGCGACAGCCCCTTGCGGTTGACTCCCTGGCCGATCTGATTGCCGACCTTGGTCGCGAGCACCCAGCGATCGCGGTCCGCGGCAATGGCGCGGCCGGTGATTTCTTCGGAAATACCCTCGCCGTAGGCGTCGGCGGTGTCGATGAAATTCACACCTGAATCGCGCGCATTGGCGACGATTTGCGTTGCGACGGCTTCATCCGTGCGGCCGCCGAACATCATCGTGCCGAGGCAGATGACGGAGACATCAAGGCCGCTCGCACCGAGCTTGCGGTAGATCATGGGCTTGTCCGCGATAGGTGGGACGGTTTGTGGCGCGCCCGGCCCGCCGGCGCAAGCGTCAGGCCGCGGCGCGGTTAATCTCAGCGGAGTTCGGCAAGATACGCCGTGATATCGCGCGCCTGCGCGTCGTTGAGATTCATGTTCGGCATTGCATTGCCGGGAATGACGGCCTGCGGGTTTTTCAGCCAGCGCACCATATTCTCGGGCGTGTTGCGCAGCATCCCGGCGATGAACACGCGTGTGCCGATATGATCGAGCGGTGGCCCGACATTGCCGCGTGCGCCCGCAATGCCGGGAATCGAGTGACACGTCGAGCAGCCATTCGCGACGATGAGATCGGCGCCGCGCTTTTGCGCATCGGAGGCTTGGCTCGAGCCGAAGACATTGCAACCGGCAAGCGCGAGCCCGAGGCAAAGCATCCCACCCACTTTGGCAATGATTGTTACTTCGCGCATAGCGGCACCATCACAACCGAAACCGTATCGCAGAAGATCACGAGCGCAAAAACCAGACTCGAGAACAAACCGGCGAAGGCGAAGAAGCGCGTGCGTCCCTCGCCGACTTCGATCAAATCGTGATGCGAACCCTCGCTCTCCTCGCGCGTCATCCGCCAGGAGCGATAAGCGACATATGTGCCGACCAGCGCAAGCCCAATCGCGACAAGGCCGCTCGCCGCCAGCAGCACGCGCAGGAGCGTTTCGCTCGGCGGGCGCGTCATGAGCGGTGCGGCTCCGGGATAGCAGACCTGTCCGGCAATCGCGCTATTGGCGAGGAGATGCAGTCCCCACGCGATAGGTCCGACAAACGCGCCGAAGATCAGGATGGGAATCCCTACCCGGTGCCGGTGCGGCGCCGGATGCTCGACCATAACCAGAGGTGAGACGCTCTCAGCCATGGCTCACTTCAACCGCGGCACGATGTAATAGGTCGTGAACAGCACGATCCACACCGCGTCGACGAAATGCCAATAGAGCGCGCCGATCGAAACAGGGGAGTTGCGCACCGAATCGAACTTGCCGAGCGCTGACCAGATGGTGAGCGCGCCAAGTATCAGAATACCGACCACGACATGCGCCATATGGAAGCCGGTCGTGGTGAAATAGAAGGAATAATAGAGATTGCTCGCCAGGGTCGTGCCCCGGCTCGCCCATTCCTTCAGCTGGATTGCGACAAACACGATGCCGAGTACAAAACCGACGACGAGGCCGAGCGTCAAACGCGCGCGCTTTCCCTGCTTGATCGCGTGCTCGCCAAGCGCGACGGCGACGCTGCTCAAGATGAGGATGAGGGTATCGGGCAAAGCCAGGGTGAGCTCCGGCGGGCCGGATGGCGGCCATTTGCCGGGAAACTGCATCGCGCAATAGGCGTAGCCGAAGATCAGGTAGATGAAGAGCGACGCCTCGGTGATGATCACCCACCAGACACCGAAATAGCCGGAGGCCTGATTGCCGATGCTGCCGACCGGCAGCGCCGGCGCGCGTATCTCGTCCGATCTGTGGAGCGCGACGTCAGACATGGTCCGGCTCCGCGAAGGGCGGCTCGTTGGCCGCTTCCGGCGAGCCCTCGCGCAAACGTCCGGGCCAGAGCCACAACAGAAGCGCGATGCCGGTGATGATCGCGCCCGCCGCCATTCCCGGCCAGGAGCGGTAGAGCATGCCGACGAAGATGATCGTCGTGCCGACAGCGAGCGTGAACGGCGCGTATGAGTCGAACGGCATTTGCAGGATCACGGCGGGCTCAGCGTCGACGACGCTCGTCCCCAGCATCTGCCGGCCCTTGTCGAGTGCGAGCCCGGTATCGAGCCGTGAGCGGCCGGGCGCATCGTCGAGCCGGTCCTCCCAGAGTGGATGCCGGCTCGCGACGGTTGGCAGCACGACGAAATTATACGGCGGCGGCGGCGAGGGAATTGCCCATTCGAGCGTGCCGCCGTCCCACGGATTGGCGCCGGCATGTTTGCCGCGTCTCAGGCTGACCGCAATATTGTGGAAGAGCAAAAGCACGCCGATCGCAAACAGAAACGCGCCAATGGACGTGATCAGGTTCCACGCCGACCAGCCGACATCGTGCGGATAGGTGTAGATGCGCCGCGGCATGCCGAGCAGGCCGCTGATGTGCATTGGGAAGAACGCAAGATTGAAGCCGACGAACATCAGCCAAAAATTCAGCTTGCCGAGGCGCTCGTCGAGGAATTTCCCGGTGACCTTGGGGAACCACATGTAGATCGCACCGACGACCGGAAAGACGTTGATTCCGATCAAAACGTAATGCAGATGCGCGACGACGAAGTACGTGTCGGTCAATTGCCAATCGACCGGCACCGATCCAGTCATGAAGCCTGAGACGCCGCCGATCACGAACAGCGCGATCATTCCAGCGAAGAAGTGGAACGCCGCGGTGAAGACCGGCCGGCCCGTCCAGATCGTCGCGATCCAGGCGAAGACGGCGACCGCGCTCGGTACCGCGATGATGATCGACACGCCGCTGAAGAAGGACAGCGCCAGATCGGACATGCCGGTCGCGAACATGTGGTGCGTCCAAACCCCGAAACCGATCGCCATCGTCGCCATCGTCGACAGCGCAACCAGCGTGTAGCCGACGAGCGGCCGCCGGCAGAAGATCGGCAATCCGTCGGAGACCATGCCCATCGCCGGCAACACGATGGCGTAGACCCATGGATGCGCGAAAATCCAGAAGAGGTGCTGCCATAAGAGCGGCTGGCCGCCCGATTGCGGCTGGAAAAATTTGGTGCCGTAATTGCGATCGAGATAGAGCAGAAAGAACGCCAGACTCACCGCGGGTATGACGATAAGGTTTGCGACCGACGACGTCAGCGTGCCCCAAACCAGAATCGGGATCCGGTTGATCGACATGCCCGCGGCGCGTGTCCGCATCGCGGTGACGACGAAGTTCGCCGAGCTCACCGTCGTCGAGATGCCGAGGAAGATCATCCCCAGCGAGTAGAAATCGATATTCGGACCGGGATTGTATTGTCGGTTTGCATAGGGCACGTAGTTGAACCAGCCGTCATTCGGCGCGTGACCCATAAAGAAGCTCGCATAGATGAACAGGCCGGAGAACAGATAAAGCCAGTAAGAAAGCGCGTTCACGCGCGGCAGCGCCGTGTCGCGCGCGCCGAGCAGAAGCGGCCAGAGATAATTGCTGAATCCGGTCAGCACCGGCATGGCATAGAGGAAGATCATCGACACGCCATGCATCGTGAACAGCTGGTTGTATTGCTCCGGCGAGAGCACATGCAGGTCGGGTTGCGCCAGCTGCACGCGCAGGATCAGCGCCTCGACTCCGCCGATCAGCAGGAAGATGAAAGATGTGACGATGTAGCGAATGCCGATCTCTTTATGATCGACGGTGCCGAGAAAGCCTTTGATCCCGGGCTCGGTCTCCCACACTTTGTGCAAGCGCTCGGCAAGTTCCGCATTGGCGGTGACGATCGCCGGTGTCTGCGTGAGCTGCGTGTGTCGCGCCATGTCAGCCGAGCGTCTGGAGGAACGTGCGGATCGCGTTGAGATCGGCGCCCGACATGTCGATCTGCGGCATGTGATTGCCGGGCTTCACCCCCTGCGGATTGGCGATCCAGCCGGTAAGGTGTCCGGGCGTGTTCGGTAGCGTGCCGGCAGCGATGGTGCCGCGGCTCATCACGTGGGTGAGATCGGGACCGACCTTGCCCCCGGCCGGCGTGCCGCGCACGGTGTGGCAGGCGCCGCAGCGCGTCTGGAAAGCGGAGAGCCCTTGCGCAACATCTGCCGATGGCGCCGCCGGCGCGATCTGCTTTTGCCGCCATTCTTCGAACCGCGCCGGCTCGTCGGCGACGACAAAGAAGGCCATGTTGGCGTGCTGCTTGCCGCAATATTCCGTGCACTGGCCGCGATAGACGCCGGGTCTCTCGGCCTGCAGCCAGGTGATGTTGGTCTGGCCCGGGATCGTATCGGTCTTGCCGGCGAGCGCCGGCACCCAGAACGAATGGATGACGTCGCCGCCGATCAGCTTGAAGCGCACCGGCTCGCCGGCCGGAATGTGAATCTCGTTCGCGGTCGTGAAAATTTCGGCCGGCTTTTCGGAGAAGTAGCGCGCCTCCCACCACCATTGGTGGCCGGTGACTTCGATCGTGAGCTTCGCCTCGCGCGGCGGCGACACGACGTCGGCGAGCGTCTTCATCGTCCGAATCGTCGTGGCGACGAGCACCAGCGTCGAAATGCCGACCCCGACATAGACAAAGGTGAGGCCGCCACGGGGGCGAAACAGCAGGCCGCGTGGATCGGCGCCAGGCGCCTCGACCGGCCGCCGGCGGAAAATCGCCGCCGCGAGCAAACCGCAGACGATGAGAATGACGATAATGGAAATGATCAGCACGCCCCGGGTGAGCGGCAGGATCATGTCGGCGCGCGCGCCGTGGCTCGTGAGATAATTGAGGGGCGCAGACATCTTTCGGGCTGCTCTCGCTGCCTCGTCCGCGCAACGAGGCCCGCCGGGCTTTCGTTCCCGCAGGCGCCTACATCGTTCGTCGCCGATTCACATATGTGGTGCGCCGGCGCCGACCCCCTGCACCGGGAACGGCACGGTCACGCTGCCTGCCTTCGCGAAGGTGAGCGTCACCGGCTCGGTGTCGCCCTGTTTCAGCGCGCCCTTCATATCGAGGAACATCAGGTGATAGCCGCCGGGCTTGAGCCCCACGCTCTTGCCCGGCTCGATGGTCAAGCCCTCACCGAGCCCGTGCATCTTCATGACGCCGTTTTCGATCGTCATCTCGTGCACCTCGCCGCGCCCCGCGAGCGGCATGCTCACGCTAATAAGCCGGTCGGGCTCGTTCCCCGTATTGGTGATGCGCAGATAGCCAGCCCCGACCTTGGCACCGCCGGGCGTGGCGCGCAGCCATGGCGCCTCGATCTGCAAAGCGCCGGCCTTGATCACCTCCGCGGCCGCCGCGGGACGAGGCGCCAGCACGCCATTCAAGAAGATAGTGTAGAGCGCCATGATCGCGCCCGTCGCCAGGGTGCGAGGATCGGTCGGGCGCCAACGCGTCATGTCGTGCGGTCCTCCGCCATTCATTGCTTCAGTTGATCTTGGAGCGCCTGCTTCTGTTTAGGATTGGGTGCGCCAAAGAACCGCGGCGGCCTGGCGTTCGTGACCAGCGCGCCCCAGGCCTGTGCGCCTTCGGGAGCGAACAGAACCTCGAACTCATTGCCGGCGCAATTATGCGGCTGGCAGACGTGATCGGCCTCGTAAAGGCGGCCGTCGATTTCGACCATGGCGGAAGGGATTACCACGCCGTCGCCGGTCTTGGTGAACTTGGTGAGCCAGGCGGGCACCTTTTGGCCCTTGAGCATCGCGTTCCAGGCCGCCTTATAGGCGGGCTTCTTCAACGCCTCAGATAGATCCTGGTCTTGAGCATGCGCACCGAAGCAGGGCGCGCAAGCGAGCAGCACTACCATAGCAAACCGCCGCATTTCTTATCTCCGCGAAGCTAGAAGGCCTTGAAGGTGATGACGGTGCGCGTGTCCACGATGCCGGGAATTGTCTGCACCTTCTCGCCGACGAAATGGCCGATATCGATGTCCTTGTCGACATAGAATTTTGCCAATATGTCGAAGTCGCCGGCGATCGAATAGATTTCGGAAGCGATCTCCGCTTCGGCAAGCGCGCTGGCGACCGCGTAGGTCTTGCCGAGCGCGCATTTGATTTCGACGAAGAAGGTTTGCATCGCTGTGGCGCTCGGGTGCTGGGATCGCGGCGGCAAAATGCCGCCTAACGTGAGGCGCGTCAAACGGCTCCGGATGAGCCGGCCGTCTTGTCGCCCGCTAACATCTCGGCATCCACGTCCACTAGGTCAGGGTGCGGAGCGCCAGCTACTTTCAAAGCACGCGCGAGTTTCCAGAACAGATTCGGATGATATCTCTTGCTGCCGACTTCGTTGTTCACCGTGGTATGAAACCATCCTGAATTAGGCAGCGTCATGTGAATGTGGCCGGTCGCTTCCTCATACCAGATGCCGAGATTTAGATAGGCGGTGTTGCCGCCCTTTTCGCTCTGCCGAATGTCATCCTGCATCGCCCGCTCCGGTGCTTTGCGTCAGACATATACCAGCGGGCAAGGGCGAGTGCCAGCGCGGTAAGGGCACGCAAATTAATTTGAGGCGCTACCGGCCGCTGGCCTCGCGCACGGCAACGTGATGCACGATCTTTTCGCCCGCTCCGCCATGATGGGTGCCGCGCACGGGCAGAGCTTCGATGGCATCGGTGCCGACCGCCACGCGAATGTGCGCGCCTTCGGGACAGCGGCCGATGACGGGATCGAAGCCGATCCAGCCGATGCCGTCGATATGGGCTTCCGCCCAGCCGTGCATGCAGGCGCGCTCTTCCATACCTTGTTCGAAAACATGGCCGACGGCGATGCGTGCGGGAATGCCGAGATGGCGCGCGCCGGCGATGAAGACATGTGCGAAGTCGCGGGAATGGCCGCGCCCATTGGCCAGCGTCTTCGCCGCGCCGGTGAAATGATCCTCGCGGCAAGCCGCATGATCGAGCCGCTCGTGCAGCGCGTCCATCAGCGCATGCGCCCGGGCCAGAGGCGTGCTTTCCCCGCCACCTGCCGCGTCGGCAAAGTCGCGCAAGCCGGGATCGGCCGCAGTCAGCGGGCTCTCGCGCAGGAAGAGTTCCGGCGGGAACCGCTCGATCGAGTAGCGCACGATGCCGGTCGTGTCGAACGTCTCGACCTCGCCGTCGGCACGCACCGTCAGCGCGGCCAGCGGACCCCGCACCGTCAGCGAATCGAATGCATTGCCGAAAGCATCTTCGCTCATGCGCCTGTGACCATCCGGCTCGACATCCATGCGCCAATTGATGACGTGTTGGCCTTCATGATTGCGCGGTTCGATCCGCAGATGCTCGAGGACTGAGCGCGGCGGCGTGTCCCAGGTCCATGCTATCTCGTGGCGGACGACGAGACGCATCGTCAGTTCAGAAGATATTGCTGGGCGAGAATGTCGCCAAGGCGACTATTGTCCTCGACAAATTCGGTCAGGAACTCGTGCAGGCCGCTCTGAAAAATATCCTTGATAGAGGCCTGTTCGAGCCGCCGCATCACCTGGCGCGCATGACGCTGCCCCGGTCCTTGCTGGCCGTAGGCCTGACCGATCTCGTCGAGAAAGCGCACAAGATTGTCGTAGCAGGCAAGCAGCGATCGCGGCATCTCCTGTTTCAAAATCAAAAGATCGGCAACAAGCCAGGGCTGCACGCTCTCGCGGTAAATCCAGCGATAGGCGGTCAGTGCCGAGACCGAGCGCAAGAGCGCCGTCCATTGATAGTAATCCAACGAGCCGCCGACCGATTCAGTTTCCGGCAAAAGCACGTGATATTTCACGTCGAGAATGCGCGCCGTATTGTCGGCGCGCTCGATGTAAAGGCCGACGCGCGAGAACCAGTAGGCATCGTTGCGCAGCATGGTGCGGTAGGCCGAGCCGTCGAAGACGAGCGATGTCGCCTTGGCAAATTCGAGGAAGCGCGACGTCTCCTCGCGATCATGCGCAGCACCGCCCTGGCCATTGAAGTTCTGCAGATCGAGCCAGGCGCTGTTGATCGCGTCCCACATTTCCGCCGTGAGTGCCGTACGCACGGCGCGCGCGTTGGTGCGAGCATATTCGATGCAATTGCGGATCGACGACGGATTGTCCTCGGAAAAGGCCAGAAAACGCACGACATTGGGCTCATCCGCAATATTGTGGTGGGCATGGAAAGTTTCTTCGGCGCCTGCGGCGATCAGCGCGCTTTCCCATTCGGTCTCGTCCTTGACTGAAGCGCGCGGCACGGAGGCAAGGCGCTGCGTCGCCTCGATGATGCGGGCAAGGAAATCGGCGCGCTCCATGTACCGCGACAGCCAGTAAAGATTGTCCGCGGTGCGGGCGAGCACGCGCGATCAGCCCTGGCTCTGCGACTGGCTTTGGCCGGCGCCGAAACCCTGCGACTGGGTCTGCGACTGGCTGCCTCCGACATAACGGTTCTGGCTTGCTTCGCCGGTCACGTCGAACAGGTCGTCCTCGACGATCCAAGTATCCTTGGTGCCGCCACCCTGACTGGAATTGACGACGAGCGAGCCTTCCTTCAACGCGACGCGCGTGAGCCCGCCCGGGACCACGCGAACCTTATCGGCACCAGAGAGGATAAAAGGCCTAAGATCAACATGACGCGGCGCAACGCCGTGCGAGAACGACGCGGGGCATGTCGACAATGCGAGCGTCGGCTGTGCGATGAAGTTTTGGGGGTCCGCCGCAAGCTTCTTGCTGAAGAGCGAGATCTGCTCGGACGTCGCGTGCGGACCGACGAGCATGCCGTAACCGCCCGATCCGTTCACCTCCTTCACAACGAGCTCGCTCAAATGCTCCTGCACATAAGCGAGCGCATCGGTTTCGCGGCAGCGCCAAGTCGGTACGTTCTGAAGTAGCGGCTTCTCGCCGAGATAAAATTCGATGATGTCGGGCACGTAGGTGTAGATCGCCTTGTCATCGGCAATGCCCGTGCCGATAGCATTGGCAAGCGTGATATTGCCGGCAAGATAAGCGCTGACGAGGCCGGGGACACCGAGAACCGAATCCGGACGGAAGGCGAGCGGATCGAGGAAATCGTCGTCGATGCGCCGATAGATCACATCGACGCGGCGCGGCCCTTCGGTGGTGCGCATGTAGACGATGTCGTCTCGCACAAGGAGATCGCGCCCTTCGACGAGCTCGATGCCGAGCTTGTCGGCCAGGAACGAATGCTCGTAATAGGCGGAATTGAATTGCCCCGGCGTCAGCAGCGCGATCGTCGGCTCCGAACTGGCGGTGCCCGGCGCAACCGAGCGCAGCGTTGCAAGAAGCGCGTCGGGATAGTTCTCGACCGGCGCGACGCGGTGCTCGGCGAAGAGATCGGGCGCGAGGCGGATCATCACCTCGCGATTTTCCAGCATGTAGGAGACCCCGGACGGCGTGCGGGCATTGTCCTCGAGGACGTAGAACTTGTTGTCGTCGACGCGCACGATGTCGATCCCGGCGATGTGGACATAAATGTCGTGCGGCACGCGCCGCCCGCTCATCTCCGGCCGGAAATAGGCATTGCGGTAGACGAGATCGGCGGGGATCTTGCCTGCCGTGAGAATTTCGCGATTGCCGTAAATATCGGCGAGGAACATGTTCAGCGCCTTGACGCGCTGGATGAGACCGGCTTCGAGCTTCGTCCACTCGGCCCGCGAAATCATGCGCGGAATGATGTCGAACGGGATCAGCCGCTCGGCGGCATCCTTATCGCCATAGACCGCGAAGGTGATGCCGATGCGCCGGAACAGAAGCTCGGCCTGCGAGCGGCGCGATTCGAGCAGCTCGGCCGGGGAATCGGAGAGCCAACGAGCGACGCGCTGATAGACATCCCGAATGGAGCCATCGGGCAGCGTCATCTCGTCGAAACACGGCATTAGCGGCTAAGCTCTCCTCTCCTGATAGATTAGCAAGCAATGTACCAGAGGGAAGTGCCGGAAGGGGCGGCAGCCGTGACCGCAGGCCGAGAGAGACGTCCCGGCGGCGCTGCCTAAGAATCGAGCAGATGGCGGTTGGGCCTGCCTGCCAACCTCTCGACGCCGCAGCGAGTGTGGGATAGCTCGCCGTTCACGAAAACGGAGATATCGGCAATGACAATTCGGTTCGACGGCAGGGTGGCGATCGTCACCGGCGCCGGCAATGGATTGGGCCGCGCCCACGCGCTCGGCCTCGCCGCCCGCGGCGCCAAGGTGGTGGTCAACGATCTCGGCGCCCGCCGCGACGGCACCGGCGGCTCTTCGGAAGCGGCGGAGAAGGTGGTTGAGGAGATCAAAGCGCAGGGCGGCGAGGCGATCGCCAACGGCGCGAACGTCAGCGATTTGGTCGCTGTACAGGACATGGTCGATCAAACCATAGCGAAGTGGGGCCGCGTCGACATTCTCGTCAACAATGCGGGCATCCTGCGCGACAAATCGTTTGCGAAAATGGAGCTTGCCGCTTTCCGCACCGTGCTCGACGTGCATCTGTGGGGCAGCGTCGTTTGCACGAAGGCGGTATGGGAGATCATGCGCGCGCAGAATTACGGGCGCGTCGTTTTCACCTCCTCCTCCTCCGGCATCTACGGCAATTTTGGCCAGTCGAATTACGGCGCCGCCAAGATGGCGCTGGTTGGCCTCATGAACGTGCTGCACCTCGAAGGCGAGCGGAACAACATCCGCGTCAATGTGCTGTCCCCGACGGCGGCTACGCGCATGACCGAGGACCTCATCCCGCCTGACGCGCTGGCGCTGATGACGCCGGAGTCAATCACGCCCGGCCTCCTCTATCTCGTCAGCGAGGACGCGCCTTCCCGCGTCATCCTTTGCGCTGGGGCCGGCGGGTTCGCCCGCACGCTGATCTATGAGACAGAAGGCATCCACATTCCGGCGAGCGAGCGCACGCCCGAAGAGGTTGCGGCGCGCTTCGATGAGATTTCGGACCCGTCGCGGCAGAAAATGCTCACCGGCGCGTTCCAGCAGACCAACAAATTCGTCGAGACTGCGGCGCGCGCCGCCGGCGTGTCGCTTAGAGCGCGCGAGCGCGTCTGATGCAGTTCGACTATTCCGGTCAGGTCGTGCTCATCACGGGTGCAGCCGGCGGGTTCGGCCGCGTCGCCGCGGCGGAGTTTGCGCGTGCGGGCGCGAAGCTCGTATTATGCGATCTCGATGCAGAAAAGCTGGAGGCGTTGAAAGCGACGCTGGGCGCCTCGGAGGTGCTCACTGAACCCGGCGACGTGAGCCAGGAGGAAGCGCATCACCGCCTACTCGCCCGCGCTCTTGACGCGTACGGTCGCCTCGATGTTGCGATTAACAATGCTGGCGTCGCGCACGCATTCACGAAAATCACCGAGACTGATAACGCCACCATGCAACGGATGCTAGCAGTGAATGTCTTTGGCGTATTCCTCGCAATGAAACATCAACTCCCCATAATGGAGCGGCAGAATGCCGGCGCAATTCTCAACGTCTCATCCGTTGCAGGCGTTGTCGGCGCCCCGCTGCTCGCCGCCTATTCCGCCGCCAAACATGCCGTGATCGGCCTCACAAAGAGTGCTGCCGGCGAATATGCGCGCAAGAGCATTCGCATCAACGCGATCTGCCCGGCTTTCGCCGAAACGCATATGCTCACTGGCATGCTCGATCAGATGCGCGGCGGCGCTGAAGCTGCCACGCTGCGCATTGTGTCGAACATGCCGATGCGACGTTTCGCGCGGCCGGAAGAAATCGTGCAGGCGATGCTATGGATTTGCAGCCGTGAAAATTCATTCATGACCGGCCACGCTCAGTTCTCGACGGAGGCTTGAGCGCTGTGTAACGCGGAACCGCACGATCAAAGCGGCGTTCTCCCGCGGCCTCAACCCCATAGGGAGAACGAAAGTGGACGAACAACACGTCAAAGGCGCTGCCGACAAGGTCAAGGGCGCAGTCAAGGATGCGGTCGGAGGCGCGACCGGTGATTCGAAGCTGCAGGGCGAAGGCAAGCTCGACAAAGCGAAGGGCAATGCCCGCAGCGCCGTCGGCGACGTCAAGGACGCGGTCCGCGACGCCACCCGCAAGTAATCGTTGCTGACAGCTGATTTGCACACCCGCCGGTACTCCCGGCGGGTGTTTTCGTTGCCGCGGGCCTCATCTCTGCCACGCTTGCGTGTTGCATCGCGGTCGCTCGGCCTCGGGGCCGCGACTCCTGAGGCCGGTGCACTTGCGCACCCGCCTTGCCGCTCACATCTGACCTCCTCCCATGAAGCGCGCCTTTCTCTTTGTCTTTGTGCTCCTCCTCTTCGGGGGTTTGGCCGGTGGGCTCGGCTATTTTCAGTATTTTGTGAAGCCGGATATGATCCGCGGCTTCATCTCCCAGGCGCCGCAGCCGACGAACAGCGTTGCTGCCGCCCGCGCCGAGACCGCCAATTGGACGCCCCTTCTGCCGGCGATCGGTACGTTCCGTGCCGTACAGGGCGTCGAAGTCGCGCCGCAAGTCGGCGGCGTCGTCCGGGACATCAGGTTCGAATCGTCCCAGGACGTGACCAAGGGCATGCCCCTTGTTCAGATCGATGATTCGACCGAACAGGCCGACCTCAAGTCGAACGAAGCGGCGCTCAGAAACGCGGAAATCTCGTTGCAGCGCCAGCGCCAGCTGATTACCGGCGGCAACACGCCGCAAGCGAATCTCGATACCGCCTGGGCGGCCCGCGAACAGGCCGCTGCAGCGGCGGAGCGCACCCGTGCCATCATCGCGCAGAAGGCGGTCGTGGCGCCCTTCACGGGGCGGCTGGGCATCCGCCGCATCGATGTCGGCCAATACGTGTCGCCAGGCACGATGCTTGTCACATTGCAGCAGCTCGACCCGATCTATGTCGATTTCTCGCTGCCCGAGCAGAATTTGGCCGATCTGAAGCCCGGCCAAACCGTCGAGACCACCGTCGATGCTTATCCCGGCACGACGTTCAAGGGCACGATCAAATTCGTCGACGCGCGAGTCGCCGCCGATACCCGCAACGTGTTGGTGCGGGGCGAGCTCGACAACCCGCAGAAGAAACTCCTGCCCGGCATGTTCGCCAATGTGAACGTGCTTGCCGGCGCGGCCAAAGAGGTCGTGACGCTGCCCCGCACGAGCATCAGCTATTCGCTTTATGGCGACAGCGTTTATGTGCTGACGCCGGCACCGCAGAAAGCCGGCGAAGCGCAGGCCGCCGCCTCCGATCGGCTTTACACGATCGAGCGGCGGTTTGTCCGGCCCGGCGACGTGCGCGAGGACAAGGTCGCCATTCTTGAAGGCGTCAAACCCGGCGAGCTCATCGTCAGCGAAGGTCAGATCAAGCTGCAACCGAACGCGCGCGTTCGCGTGGATCCGAACGCCGGTTTAAAGCCGCAAAACCCGCGCCCGCGCGAATAGGCTCGAAGCTTAATGCGCTCCTTTACCGACATTTTCGTGCGGCGGCCGGTGTTGGCGAGCGTCGTCAGTCTGCTAATCCTGCTCGGCGGTTTGCAGGCGTTCTACAAGCTGCAGATTCGGCAATTCCCGGAATTATCGTCGACCACCATCACCATCACCACCATTTATCCCGGCGCCAATGCCGACCTGATCAAGGGCTTCATCACGACGCCGCTCGAACAGGCGGTGGCGAGCACCGAGGGCATCGACACGCTGGTGTCGACGTCGCAGCAGAACCAGTCCGTCATCACCCTCAACCTCCTCCTCAACGCCAACCCGGACCGGGCCGTCGCCGACGTCCTGTCCAAGATCAACCAGGTCAAAAGCGTGCTGCCGCGCGAGGCGCAGGACCCGATGGTTGTCAAGCAGACCGGCCAGGGCTACGCGCTTCTCTACATGTCCTTCAATTCGAAGGTGCTGACCGCCTCGCAGATTACCGATTACCTCACCCGCGTCGTGCAGCCCCGCCTGCAGACGATCGACGGCGTCGCCAACGCGCAAATACTCGGCGGCCAGACGTTCGCGATGCGCATCTGGCTCGACCCGAACCGGATGGCGGCGCGCGGCATCACGCCCCTCGACGTGCGCGCCGCACTGGCAGCGAATAACTTCATCTCCGCCGCCGGCCAGATCAAAGGCGACTGGGTCCAGACCAGCATCAACGCGCAGACGTCGCTCGAAAGCGCCAAGGCCTTCTCGCAGCTCGTCATCTCGACGCGTGGCGATACGCTGACCCGCATCGGCGACATCGCCACTGTCGATCTCGGGCCGGAGAGCGTTGATTCCTCGTCCGTGTTCGACGGACTGAAAGCGGTGTTCATCGGCGTCTATCCGACGCCGACCGCCAATCCGCTCTCCGTCATCGATAACGTCCGTAAGGCGTTTCCCGACATCAAGGCGCAGCTGCCGGTCGGCATCGATGCGGCGATTGCCTATGACGCGACCGAATTCATCCGCGCCTCGATCTCGGAAGTGGCGAAGACGCTCGGCGAAGCGGCGATCATCGTCATTGTCGTGATTTTCCTGTTCCTCGGCAGCTTCCGCTCGACGCTGATCCCGCTCGTCACCATTCCGCTGTCGCTGATCGGCGTCATGATCATGCTGCTCATGATGGGCTACTCCATCAACCTGCTCACCCTGCTGGCGTTG
Source organism: Beijerinckiaceae bacterium (assembly GCA_036265935.1). Classification (GTDB taxonomy): domain Bacteria; phylum Pseudomonadota; class Alphaproteobacteria; order Rhizobiales; family Beijerinckiaceae; genus JAFASC01. The sequence continues at coordinate 20,719 of DATAOB010000056.1, read as the reverse complement.
GTTCTGGCCATCGGCTTGGTGGTCGACGACGCCATCGTCGTGGTGGAGAACATCTACCGCCACATCGAGGACGGCGCGACGCCCTTCGCCGCCGCGCTGCAGGGGGCACGCGAGATCGCCGGCCCCGTCGTCGCAATGACGATCACGCTTGCCGCCGTCTACGCGCCGATCGGCTTCGTCAGCGGCCTCACCGGCGCGCTGTTCCGCGAATTCGCTTTCACGCTCGCCGGCTCGGTCATCGTGTCGGGAATCATCGCGCTGACGCTGTCGCCGATGATGTGTTCGAAGCTCCTGAAGCCGCCGGCAAGTGCCGGACGCGGTTTCGTCGGCTTTCTCGATCGCATGTTCGACCGCTTGCGCCGGCGTTACGAGCGCCGGCTGCATCGCACGTTGAATTTCCGCGCGATGACCGTGCTAGTCCTCGCCGGCGTGCTGGCGCTCACCGCGATCATGTACATGACGACGCCGCGCGAGCTCGCGCCCGAGGAAGATCAGGGCGTCCTGTTCACGATGGTGAAGACGCCGCAATACGGCAATCTCAACTATGTCGAGCAGGCGACGGACAAGCTCTATGAGCAGACGAAGCAGCTCGCCGAGACGAGCCATCTCTTCGTCATCAACGGCTATCCCGGAATTCACCAAGCATTCGCCGGCGTGCTGTTAAAACCGTGGGATCAGCGCTCGCGCAATCAGAAAGCGGTGATGCAGGATTTGTCGCCGAAGCTCGCCGAAATCACCGGCGGTGCGGTGTTCGCGTTCTCGCCGCCGGCGCTCCCTGGCAATACCGGCGGGCCACCGATGCAATTCGTCATCCGCACGACCGGCGATTACCAGACGCTCGCCGACGTCGTCGACAAGATGCAAAAGGAGGCGCAGAAGAGCGGCCTGTTCATTTTCACCGACGTCGACTTGAAGTTCGACACGCCGCAGATCGAATTCAAGGTCGATGCGGCGAAGGCGAACCGCCTCGGCATCAACATGGCGGATATCGGCGGCTCGCTCGCGACGCTGCTCGGCGGCAATTACGTCAACCGCTTCAACCTGTATGGCCGCTCGTATGAGGTGATCCCGCAAGTGCCGCGCGACTTCCGTCTCACGGCGGATTGGCTGACGCAATATCGCGTGCGCACGTCGAGCGGCGAGCTCGTGCCGCTGTCGACAGTGGCGACGATCTCGAAGACGACGCAGCCGAACGCGCTCACCAACTTCCAGCAGCTGAGTTCGGCGACGCTGCAGGGCGTGCCGTTTCCCGGCCACACGCTCGGCGAGGCGCTCGACTTCTTGAAGGACAAGGCGAAGGAGATTTTCCCCGCGGGTTACACCTACGACTTCCAGGGCGAGAGCCGCCAGCTCGTCCAGGAAGGTAATACGCTGACGATCACCTTCATCTTCTCGCTGATCCTGATCTTTCTTGTACTTGCGGCGCAGTTCGAGAGCTTCCGTGATCCCTTCGTCATCCTGATCGCGCTGCCGACGGCGATGTTCGGCGCGCTCTTGCCGTTGAATCTGCTCGGCGTCATGGGACTTGCGAGCATCAACATTTATACGCAGATCGGCCTCGTCACGCTGATCGGGCTCATCTCCAAGCACGGCATCCTGATGACCGAGTTTGCCAACCGCATGCAGGAAGAAGAGGGCATGTCCCGGCGCGACGCGATCGAGCACGCCGCCGGCGTGCGGCTCAGGCCGATCCTGATGACGACGGCGGCGATGGTCGTCGGCATGGTGCCGCTCGTCATCGCCGAAGGCGCCGGCGCCAAGAGCCGCGCCGCCATCGGCATCGTGATCGCCTTCGGCATGTTCATCGGCACGATGTTCACGCTGTTCGTCACGCCGGCGATCTATACGTTCGTGGCGCGCGACCATCGCGCAGGACGCGAGCAGGAAGAAGAGGCCGTTATTCCGGCGAGGCTGCCGGCGGCGCACGCCGCGGAATAGAATAACAGTCTCGCATGATTGGCAATCCGATAGATCGGCGCCGCACGTTCGCGATCATCTCGCACCCGGACGCCGGCAAGACGACGCTCACCGAGAAGCTGCTCTTGTTCGGCGGCGCGATCCAGCTTGCCGGCGAGGTGCGCGCCAAGGCCAATCGCCGCCAGACACGCTCCGATTGGATGAATATCGAGCGCCAGCGCGGCATCTCGGTCGTCACCTCAGTGATGACGTTCGAGCACGGCGACCACGTCTACAATCTCCTGGACACGCCAGGCCATGAGGACTTTTCCGAGGACACGTATCGAACGCTGACGGCGGTCGATTCCGCCGTGATGGTGATCGATGCCGCGCGCGGCATCGAGGCCCGGACGCGCAAGCTTTTCGAGGTCTGCCGCTTACGCGACATCCCGATCATCACCTTCGTCAACAAGATGGATCGCGAATCGCGCGATCTCTTCGACCTTCTGGACGAGATCGAGAAGACGCTGGCGCTCGACACGACCGCCTTGACCTGGCCGATCGGCCACGGCCGCGATTTCGCCGGCACGTACGATCTCCGGCGCAACACTTTGCGGCGGCTGGATGCCGATGCAAGCGAGATCGCAGTGTCGGGACCGCGCGATGCGCACATTGCTGCTTTATCGAGCGAGCGCGTGGCGGAGGAAGCCGCGGGCGAGATCGAGCTCGCGCGCGAGGCGATGAAGCCGTTCGATCTGGCCGCATTCCGCGAGGGTCACCTGACGCCGGTTCTGTTCGGCAGCGCGCTCAAGAACTTTGGCGTGCGCGATCTGATCGGCGCGCTCGCCGAATTTGCGCCAAGCCCGCGCGGGTTGGAGGCGGCGTCGCGCCATGTCGATCCGCACGAGCCGCAGATGACCGGCTTCGTATTCAAGATCCAAGCGAACATGGATCCGAATCACCGCGACCGCATCGCTTTCCTGCGCGTCTCATCGGGCAAACTGCAAAGAGGGATGAAGGCGAAGCTCGTGCGCACCGGCAAGCCGATCGCGCTCAGCGCGCCGCAATTCTTCTTCGCGCAGGAGCGCAGCGTCGCCGACGAGGCCTATGCCGGCGATGTCGTCGGCATTCCCAATCACGGCACGCTGCGCATCGGCGATACGCTGACCGAAGGCGAGAATATCGTGTTTCGCGGCGTGCCGAGTTTCGCCCCGGAAATTTTACGGCGCGTAAAGCTCGGCGACGCGATGAAGGCGAAGAAGCTGCGCGAAGCCCTGCAGCAGATGGCGGAAGAAGGCGTCGTGCAGCTGTTCCTGCCGAGCGACGGATCGGGCGCGATTGTCGGCGTCGTCGGCGCGCTGCAACTCGATGTTTTGGCCGAGCGGCTGAAGGTCGAGTACGGGCTGCCGGTGTCGTTCGAGCCGAGCCGGTTTGAAGTCTGCCGCTGGATCGAGGCGGATGATTCAGGCGAGCTGGAAAAATTCCAGCGCGCCTATCCCTCGTCGATCGCGGTCGATCTCGATGGCGCGCCGGTGTTCATGGCGCAATCGGCGTTCAACCTGCGCTACGAGCAGGAGCGCTGGCCGGCGATCACGTTCAACGAGATCAAGGATTATCAGGTGGCGGGGTGATGCTGCGCGAAAACCCTCTCCCTTCGTGGGAGAGGGTGTCGCGACGCAGTCGCGACGGGTGAGGGGGCACTCATTTGCATACCCCTCATCCGTCATTGCTTCGCAATGACACCTTCCCCCGCAATGGGAGAAGGGGCGCGCTCTGCCACGATCTTCGCAAAATCCGCGACCTCGTGCACGGCGCGGCGGAGTTCGTTCAGCAGCCGTAATCTGTTCACGCGCAGCTGCGCATCGTCGGCGTTCACCGTCACCTTGTCGAAGAACGCATCGACCGGTGCACGCAAGGTCGACAGCGCGCGCATCGCGGCTTCGAAATCCTCGCGGGCGATTGCAGCCGTTGCATCCTTCGTCGCGCGGCGCAGCGCGGCAGCGAGCGCGCGCTCTTCGTCCTGCTTTAAGAGCGCCGGATCGTGCGCCGCGTCGAATGCGCCGGCGCCGTCCTTCTTTTCCTCGATGCGCAGGATGTTGGCGGCGCGGCGATAGCCGGCGAGCAGGTTCTTGCCGTCGTCGGTGTCGAGGAATTTGCCCAGCGCATCGACGCGGCGCACGATCATGAGAAGATCGTCCTGGCCCGGCAGTGCAAAGACAGCGTCGATGAGATCGTGGCGCTCGCCCTTATCGCGCAGATACACTTTCAGGCGACCGGCGAAGAAAGCGAGCAGGTCTGATTCCACTGCGTCATGCCCGCCCTTGTGCCGGGCATCCGCGTCTCGCTTTTCGTGGATGGCCGGGCCAAGTCCGGCCATGACGCGCGATAGCCGCACCTTCAGCCCATTCTCCAGCACAATGCGGATCACACCCAGCGCCGCTCTCCGCAGCGCGTAGGGGTCCTTCGATCCCGTCGGCTTCTCGTCGATCGCCCAAAAACCGACGAGTGTGTCGATCTTGTCGGCGAGCGCCAACGCGATGCTGACGGGATCGCTCGGCACACGATCTGACGGCCCTTGCGGCTTATAATGCTCCTCGATCGCCGCGGCGACGGAAAAATCTTCGCCCTGATGCGCGGCGTAATAGCGGCCCATCAAGCCCTGCAGCTCGGGAAATTCGCCGACCATTTCGGAGACGAGATCGGCCTTGGCGAGGCGCGCCGCACGCGCCGCCTTCTCCGGATCGGCGTCTACCATGGGTGCGAGCTCGCGCGCCAATGCTTCGATGCGTTTGACGCGCTCGCCCTGCGTGCCGAGCTTCTCGTGAAACACGATCTTATCAAGCTTCGGCAGGCGGTCTTCGAGCTTGATTTTTAAATCGCTCTCCCAAAAGAATTTTGCATCGGACAGGCGTGCGCGGACGACGCGCGCATTGCCGACGGCAATCGCCGCGCCACCGTCGCTCGCTTCGATGTTGGAGACGAGGATGAATTTGTTGGCGAGTGCGCCGCCCTCGCGCCGTAACACGAAGCATTTCTGGTTGGCGCGGATCGTCGCGCGGATCACTTCCGGCGGTATTTCCAGAAACGCCGCGTCGAACTCGCCGATCAGCACGACCGGCCATTCGACGAGCCCGGCGACCTCGTCGATGAGCGCCTCGTCCTCGACGAGTTCCAGCCCCTGCGCGAAAGCAAGGTCGCGCGCATCGTGCAGGATGATGTTTTTCCGCCGCTCGGCATCGAGCACGACCTTAGCGCGCTCGAGCGCCGGGACGTAATCGTCGAAGCGCCTGACCTTGAAGGCGCCGGGCGCGAGAAAGCGATGCCCGCGCGTGAGATTGCCGGCGGCGATACCGTCGATGTCGAACGCGACAATATCCGGCTCTTCCGTTTCCGGCCCGAATGTCGCGACGATCGAATGCAAGGGCCGCACCCAGCGCAACGAATCCGCGCGAACGGATTCGCGGCCCCAGCGCATCGATTTCGGCCAGGGAAAGCCGCGAATGGTGGCCGGCAGAATCTCGGCGAGCACGTCCAAGGTCGCGCGCCCCGGCCGCTCGATCACGGCGGTATAAAACTCGCCCTTCTTGGCATCTTTGACGATCGTCGCCTGGTCGACCGACGCGAGCCCCGCGCTCTTCAGAAAACCCTGGACCGCCGCCTCGGGCGCGCCGACGCGCGGGCCCTTTTTTTCTTCGCGCGTATCGGGCTGGCGCACGGGAATGCCGGCGACATGCAGCGCCAGGCGTCGGGGCGTGGCGAAAGCAGCCGCGCCCTCGTAACGGAGCCCGCGCTCGACCAGCGCGTCGATGACGAGACGCTGCAAATCCGCGGCGGCGCGCGCCTGCATGCGCGCCGGGATTTCCTCGGAAAACAGTTCGAGCAGGAGGTCGGGCATCGCGCGGGTTGGTAGAGCATTTTGCTAGGCAGGCAAATTGTCGGGCTTGCGCTGGCCCGCAACCCGCCGCGTTGGCGGACATTGCCAGAGCGCCAAATTGGGTGCATCCGGCACAGGGTTTTGAGGGCGGGCGGCGGGCCAGGGAGTACAACGTGAGCGAGACCGACACGACAGACCGGCGCATTCCGCCGTCCTTCGCCGAATTCCCGAAGCCGACCGCAGCCGCCCCGCCGCCGGCGTCGCGCGAGCCGCAGCCCGGGGCTGGCGCACGGATGGCAAGCGTCTTCGCCGCCGACCGCGTCGGGGCGCACGACGCGCTCTCGCCGACACTGGCGCGGCTCGCCGAACTCGCGCTGCATCGCGCCGCCGAGACGCCGATCTCGATCGGCCTCATCGGCGGCGCCGGCGCCGGCAAAAGCTCGGCGCTTGCCGCGCTCACCCGCCGCATTCAGGCGCTCGCCAAAGCCGCCGCGGCCGGCGGCCCCTATGTCTCGCGGGCGATCGTCCTGCAGGTCAGCGGCCACGAGCTCGACGACGAGCCGGAGGCGGTGCTCGCCGCGCGCCTGCATCAGGCGCTGGAGCACCACGATGCGAACTTCGCCCGGGAAAGCGCCGCGGATGCAGTGCATTCGACCAGCGATCCGCGCGCCCTGGCGCATGCCGCCAACGAGCGCCTCGACGAGGCGCGCCGGCGGGTCGATACCGAGCGCCAGGCTCTGGAAGATATTTCCTCGCGCCGCGCCCGGCTCATCGACACGATGCTCTATGAGACCGCCGGCTCGCAGGTCGATGCTTACGCGCGCTCGCGCCACAGCGGCATTGAATCGGCGCTGCGGACTTTCGGCATCGCCGGCAACGATCCAATCCGCTCCTACAAGGATGAGGTCAACCAGCTGGCGCAAAGCCGCGGCGGCGCCTCGCGCGCCGGCTTCGCGCTGCGCGCGCTCTGGGCCTATCGCGGCCAAATTCGCTGGCTCGTTCTGGCGGTGATCTTCCTCTTGATCGCCTGGGGCTGCGGCTATCTCGAACGCGATCACGCCTGGCTCGAGTCGATCCGCGGCAGCGGCGAGACCGCGCGCCCGCTGGCTGACTGGCTGCAGACGCATCTCAACTGGCTCGCGACGTTGCGCTCGGCGGCGATTGTCATTGCCGTGCTCTGCGTGCTTGCCAATCTGTGGCGCGCGTTTCGTTTCGTGCAGCCGGTCTTCCGCGGCGCGACGCTTTTGCATCGCGACGTCGCGGAACGCGGACAGGACCTCGATTCGCGCCTCTCGCACCAGACGCGCCGTGTCGACAATCTCGCCCGCGATGTTGATGCGCTCGCCGCACGCGCCGCGGAAGCCGAGAAGCGGGCCGGTCCGATCGAAGGTGCGGCGGCGATTGAATTGCCGCCCTTCCATGCAAGCGCATCCGACCGCATCCGCACCGAAGCGGCGCGCGCGTTCTTTGCCTCGATATCGGATCGGCTTGCCGCGACGGAGGGCAGCGGTCCGCAGCGCATTGTCGTCGCGATCGACGGAATCGAGAACGTGGCGAGCTCCGCCATCGACACGCTCGCGGCACTGCTCGGGCGGCCGGGCTTCGTCGCCATCGTCACCACCGATCCGGCGCGGATCGGAACGGAGCGCCTGGCGCGCGTGATCCAGGTACCGTTCACGCTGCCCCCGACGGATCACACGCGTCTGGTCGATCGCTTGCTTGGGCGCGCCCCGCCTGCTGCCAGAGCCGCCGAGCCGCTCGATGCGCGCCAATCCTCGCTCGATACGCCCGTTTCCGATGGCGAGGCTGAGCTGCTTGCGGCACTTGCGCCGCTCGCAGGCCCGGCTCCGCGCGGGGTCAAGCGCTTCGTCAATCTCTATCGCCTGGCGCGGCTCGATGCGCCGGACGATCTTGCGCCGCTCGCGTTCACGCTCGCACTCGATGCCGGTGGCGCGGCGGACGAAATCGCAGCGGTCGAGGGCTCGCTCGCCGGAACCGACGAGCGTGCACCCTTCATCTTGCAGCAGAGCGCGGGCACGCGGCTCGTCGCCGCGCTTGCCGCGGCGGAACAGGCGGAAGGCAAGAAGCTGACGCTCGGAAGCATGCGGCGTGCGCGCGACATCGCGCGCACGTGGTCCTTTGGACCGAGCGAGGACGATGCCTTCTGACGCTATTTACTGCAGCAGGCGGTAATCGATGAAGTTCACGCGATCGCCGGGCTGCACCTTTGTGATGTCTTCCGGAAGCTCGACGAGTCCATCCGTCGCGGTCAGCGAGGTGAGCACGCCGGCACCATCGACGGGATATTTGCGCGCGAGCGTTCCTGCCGAGGAGTTCTGCACCAGCGACACGCGAACATATTCGCGCCGGCCTTTTTTCTTGCGGTAATCGAAATCGGCGGTGACCGCGAGCGCATGCGCCGGCTCGAGCGTCTCGCCTGACAAAGCCGCAAGCAGCGGCCGCACGACGTAAGCAAAGGTCACGAACACGGCGACAGGATTGCCGGGAAGGCCGACGAGCGGCGTGCCTTTCACGACACCCATCGCGACCGGCCGGCCGGGCTTGATCGCCAGCCGCCAAAAGGCGAGTGAGCCGGCATCATTCATCGCGCCGCGCACGTGATCCTCCTCGCCGGTCGACACGCCGCCGGAGGTGACGATCGCATCGTGATCGCGTGCTGCATCGATCAGCGCTGCGCTGACCTCGCCGCGTTTGTCGCGCAAAATACCGAGATCGGTGACATCGCAATTGAGCCGGCGCAGGAGGATCTGCAACGCGAAGCGGTTTGAATCGTAAAGGCCGGCCGGAGGCAGGGCCTCGCCCGGCGAAACGATCTCGTCTCCGGTCGAGAACACCGCGATTTTGAGTTTTCGCCGCACCAGCAGCCGATTGAGGCCGAGGGCGGCGGCAAGCGCAATTTCGCGTGGGCCGAGGCGCCTTCCCGCCGCGAGCGCCGTCTGCCCACGGGAAATATCCTCGCCGCGCGGGCGGCGATTGGCGCCTTGGTTTAAGCCGGCGGGCAGTGCGACGCGGCCCTCCTCAAGCTCGCGGCAATCCTCCTGCATGAAGACAGTGTCGAAATTTTCCGGCATCGGCGCGCCGGTAAAAATACGCACCGCGCTGTCGGCCGCAGCGGCGGCGCTCGCCTGGCCGGCAGCGATGCGGCCGGCGACCGGCATGATCGTTTCGCCGGATTGTTTTAGCGATGCGAACCGCACGGCGTAACCATCGACGGCGGAATTATCGAAATTCGGGAGATCGATTGGCGCGATCAACGATGTGGCGAGTACGCGGCTGTCCGCTTCGATCAGCGGCACGCTTTCCATTTCGGCAACGGCTTTGACGCGCTCCGCCATCGCGCGGCGCGCCTCCTCGACCGGCATCAGCTCAGAGCCGAAAGCGAAGGCGTCGTCGCTGAGCTGGGCCAAGGGCGGGGCCTTACCGAGTCGCGTTTTGCAAGCGCCGCAAAGTGTCCTGGAGCGGTACGGCGCTTTGCATGACGAGATCGCAAACAGCTTCAATATCGTCGATGGAAGCAAACGGCAGCATTTCGGCCACATCCCCGGATGCGGAAGCCGATGCGGGCTCCAGGATCGAATGCGTTTGCTCCGCATCCCGGATCGCGCTCGCGGCCAGGTTTAAGCAGGCCGCGAACACTTGCCTGTGCTGCGCGTCCGGGAACGGCGGCGGCGTATCGCTCACAATTGCAACGATGTTGCGATCCTCGGGAAACAGGAACGGTTTTCCCGTCTCGGCGCGATGCACCTCGATCTTGGCATGCGCCTCGCGCTTGAAACCTTCGACGATGACGAGATCGACGCCGCTCAGGCGCGGCAGCAGATCGGCGAGGCGCGGCTCATCTTCATCACGCAATTCGTGCATCAGCGCCCAGCGGTTCTGCGACGCGACCAGCACTTCGTGGGCGCCGGCTTGCCGATGCAGATACGAATCCTTGCCCGGCTTGTCGATGTCGAGCGAATGATGCGCGTGTTTCAATGTGGACACCGAAAGCCCGCGCGCTATCAGAGCGGGGATAAGTTTGACAATGAGCGTCGTCTTGCCCGAACCGCTCCAACCGGCAAAACCGATGATGCGCATCAATGCGCCTGCGATGCGGGCGTAAAGCCCATCTCTTTGAGTGCGTTTTGCACGTCCGCGCTCTTGCACGCCTCGAGGAAGGCAACGACGGCCGGCCGCTCCCGCCGCGCCTTCGGAATGATGAAGTCGAAATGCTCTTGCGCGAGCGGAACGAATCCGAGGCCGTAGCCATCGGCTACGGAGGAGATCGCCACACCCCAATCGGCGCGCCCCTGCGCGACCGCGGCAGCGACGGCATTGTGCGAGCGCGGCTGATTCCAATAGCCCGGCGGTTCCACGCCTTTGAGCAATTGGTCGACAAGCATACGCGTGCCGGAGCCCTGGTTGCGATTGACCATGTGGCAGTCTTGATCGGCAAGCGCGGCGGCGATCGCATCATCGACGCTCTGCACCTCAAAACGTGCATCGCCCTTCCTGAAGATCATGCCCTGCATGCGCCGCCAGCCTTCGACGAGCGTCAGGCTGTCGTCGAGAAATGGCGCGTTATACGTGCCGCTCTTTGCGTCGAAGAGATGCGAGGGTGCGATGTCGCATTCGCCGCGCCGCGCCGCATGCAATCCGCCGAGCGAGCCGATAGCGACGATACGCGCGCGAATGCCGTGTTCCGAGAGCAGGCTCAGCACCGGCTCGAGCCCGGTGCAATGGCTGCCCATGATCGTGAGATCGGGCGGCCGCACGTCGCGCGACAGCAAGGTCACGGGAACGCGCGCGCCTTCCGGCAGCCGATCGGCGAGAGCTTCGATCGTGAGGAAACCGTCGGCTTGCGCGAAGCTCGTGACCGCACCCGAGCCTTTGCCGAGCGGGAAGGCTTTGAGCCCGGTCTCATCTTCGCTTAGCGCCACCATCGCGAATTCGGTGCGGCCGAAATCGGAAGGGATCGCGACGGCGGTCTGCGCTTCCACGATCGACTCATCGCGCGCCGGAAGGCCGCTCATGCGCCGCAGCACCGGCACGATAAAATCGTGGAAGGTGAACATCGCCGAAGTCGGAAATCCCGGCAGCACGACAATTGCCTTACCGTCGACAACCGCAAGACAGAGCGGCTTGCCGGGTTTCAGCGCGACGCCATGCGCAACAATGCCGGGCTTGCCGAGGTTTCCGACAATGTCGGCGGTGAGGTCGCCGGCGCCTTTCGATGTGCCGCCGGATAAAACGACCATGTCGCATTCGGCAAGCGCTTTGCGCAGCGTGCCTTCGATCGCCTCGGCATTGTCGCTGACAATGCCGTACAAAACCGGCTCGCCGCCATTCTCCGCAATGCTCGCGGCGACGATCGGCCCGTTGGAATCGTAGATCGCCGCGGACTTCAGCTTGTTGCTCGGCGCGATCAGCTCATCGCCGGTCGAGAACACCCCCACACGCGTTTTGCCAAACACCGCCACGCGATCGATGCCGCACGCCGCAAGCATGGCGATCTCGCGCGAGCCGATCTGCGTGCCTTTGCGCAGCACGACCTCGCCGAGCGCGATGTCGCTGCCGGCAAACGAGATGTTCTGCGCCGGGCCGACGGGGCGGCGCACGAGCAGGCGCTCGTCTTCGATCTCGGTCTGCTCAATCATCACGACGGCGTCGGCGCCGCGCGGAATCGGGCCGCCGGTTGCAATCGGCGTCGCCGTGCCGGCGCTGACAGTCAGGCGCGGCTCTGTCCCGCAGGCGATCGTCTCATCGTTGAGAGCGAGCGAGACCGGCGAATTGTCGGAGGCACGAGCGACATCGCCCGCGCGCAACGCAAAACCATCGACATTCGAGCGGTCGAAGGGCGGCACGTCGACCGGCGCGGCGATGTGATCGCCGACCACACGGCCGAGCGCCTGCGCCAGCGCCACGTGCTCGATCCCCAGTGGCTTCGGATCGAGCGCTTGGCGGAAGCGCGCCATTGCTTCTTCGCGCGACAGGACCCGCAGGAATTGCGCCTGTTCCCGCGACGCATCGCGGGCCGGCCGCATCTCGTTCATTCAGAATCCTCGGTCACAGAAACTCGGCCTCGATCGTCTCGCCTGATGCAAATCCCTCGCTCTCGGCCGGAATTGCAAGCCACGCCTCCGCCGCCGCAAGTGCAGTCCAGGAAATATCCCCGACCGCAAGCGGTTTCCACTTATCCTCTTGCCGGCGGACAAGCGCGAGATCCACCATCCCCGGTGTCGACGCGATCTTGCGGGCGAGCGGTAAGGCGGCAGATGCGCGGCAGCCGGTGTATCCGGTGAGCCGGTCGAGCCCGGGACGGGCCAGCAGGAGCCAGGCCGCCAGCGTCTCTTCAAGACGGCCGGGGAGCAGCACCACAGGGAGGGCCCTGTCCGGACCGGCAAATCCGCAGGCCATCGCGGCGCCCGGCGCGACGGCAAGATCGCGCGCCACGTCCTGGCCGGATTCCGCCAAACCGCGCAACGCGGTTCGATAAGCAGCCCCGCTCCATCCCGCTACCAAGACGAGATCCGCGCTCGCCGCCGAGTGCAGCGCGCCGGCAAGGCGCGCCTCCGGCACATAAGCGATGCTGACGTCGCCGCTAGCGTCCGCGACCAAGTCCATCACCAGCGCGCCGGCGGCACACGAGCCCTGCGGCGCGAGAATGATCACCGCCGGCAGGCGAACGGGCACGTCCTTGATCCCGGCGGCACGCAACACCGCGATCTGCGCCGGCTCGAGGCGCGTCCCCGCTGCGGCGATGACGCGGCCCTTGGCCAGATCGCCGGCGGCGTGACGCACGTGCCGCCCGGGGGCGACCGCGCTGATGATCTCGGCGGCGTTTGCGATTACGCGCACGTCCTCCGCGTCGGCGATGGCGTCGGTGCCCGCTGGCAAAACGTCGCCGGGTTCGACTAACGCGAGGGGCAGCGCCAGCGGTGTGGGCAAGTAGGATGAGGCCCCGACGCTCGCGCGCGAGGCGATGGCATAACCGCGCTGCAGCGCCAGCGCGCTCGCCGGAATGTCGATCGGTGCGGCAACATCCTCGGCGAGGACGAGGCCTCCGGCTTTCGCGCTCGCCATGCCCGCACTGGCGACCGGCGCAATCTTCGATAAGAAGGCGGTGCGGGCCTCACCAAGCGGAACAAGCCGCACGATCCAACTCCGGCCTCTGGTTCGGCGCGGCACAAGAGACCATAATGAGCGACGATTCCACCCCGGCGGTCCGGCTGGATTTACGCGGCCTCAAATGCCCGCTGCCGGCGCTGCGGACGCGCAAGGCGCTGAAACAGGCCGCGCCGGGTCAGCTTTTCCTGGTCGAGTGCACCGATCCGTTGTCGACCATCGACATCCCGAACCTGCTGAGGGAGACCGGCGACGAGCTCGAGGCGCAGGAGAGCGCCGAGGGGCTGCATGTGTTCCGCATCCGGCGGCGGAATTGATGGTGGCAGCTGGCCCGAGCGTCGCGTTTGCCATGATGAGAAATCTCGGGAACCAAGCGTAGCTGTAGCGGTTGTTTACGAAAGAAGGCCAGAATGTGGCTTTCGGCCCGGCCGGCCCGGTCGAGCTCCCGCCGCAAGGAACCCATCATGCGCCGTATTGTTTCGCTTACCCTTGCCGCCGCTGCGAGCGCGGCCGCTCTGCTCACCATCGCCGGGACCGCCGACGCCCAGGATCGCTATCGCCGCGGCTACATCATCACCGGCGAGAGGCCGCTGACCGTCACGCGCCGCAGCTGGCTCGACCCAGGCACCGTCGTGCAACCCATGTACGAGCACCGCTACATCGCCCAGCAGGTCTACTTCAACAACATGCCGTTCGAGGCGACGCACGGCAAGTTCCTGTTCAATCGCTATACCGGCCCCTGATCGCCCTTCGGCCGAGCAGTCTATCCCTTGCGCCGCCGTCCTCCGGGAACGGCGGCGCAATCATTTCGGCCGCGCTCTTGCCGCCGCGTCATTGTCTCGCCATGAGAAGGCGGCTTGCCTTACCCGCCCAACCGAGATTCGATGCGCCGCTACGCCTTTCCGATGCTGGTTCTTGTCGCGACGGCGCTGCCGAGCGCGGCGCACGCCGATTTCCGGCTCTGCAACAACACCAATGCCCGCGTCAGCGTGTCCCTCGCCTATACCGACGGTCAGCGCTGGGTCAGCGAGGGCTGGTGGAATCTGAAACCCAGCGCCTGCGAGACGTTGCTGCGCGGACCATTGGCGGCAGAGTATTATTACGTCTACGCCATGGATGAGCGCGGCGGCGAATGGAAAGGCAAAGCCTTCATGTGCACGCGCGACCGCGAATTTCACATTGATGGCCGCGAGGATTGTTTCGTGCGCGGCTTCGATCGCACCGGCTTCTTCGAGATCGACACCGGCAAGGACGCCAAGAACTGGACGGTGCAGTTGACGGATACGGGTCAGGCCCGAAATCCGTAACCTCGCCACCCCCGGGAGCTCACGCATGAGACGGCTGCGCCGCTGCAAAATCGTCGCGACCCTCGGACCTGCCTGCGTCAATCAGCAGACGATGGTCGATCTTTATCGTGCCGGCGCCGATCTCTTCCGCATCAACATGAGTCATTGCGATCATGCTACGATGCGCGAGCGCGTGCAGATGATCCGGGCCGTCGAGAAGGAAGTCGGACGCCCAATCGGCATTCTGCTCGATCTGCAGGGACCGAAGCTCAGGGTGGGCGAATTCGCCGAGGGCGCCGTCTATCTCACCAAAGGCGCGGAGTTTACGCTCGATCTCGATCCTGCACCGGGAAATGCGGAGCGGGTGCGCCTGCCGCATCCGGAGATTTTGAGCGCGCTGCATCCCGGCAATACCGTGCTCGTGGACGACGGCAAAGTGCGTCTGCACGTCATCGAGGCCTCGCGCGAAAAGGCGAGGGCCATCGTCGACGTGCCGGGCAACATCTCCAATCGCAAGGGCGTGAGTCTTCCCGATACCGAGATTCCAGTCTCCTCGATGACGGAGAAGGATCGCGCCGATCTCGATGCCGGCCTGAACGAAGGCGTCGACTGGGTCGCGGTATCTTTCGTGCAGCGGCCCGACGATATCGCCGAAGTGAAAAAATTCGCGCGCGGCCGCGCGCTGGTTATGGCCAAGATCGAGAAACCACAGGCGATCAATCGGCTCGACGAGATTATGGAAATCTCGGACTCGCTGATGGTCGCGCGCGGCGATCTCGGCGTTGAAATGCCGCTCGAGAAAGTACCGGGACTGCAGAAGCGCATGACCCGCATGGGACGCCGTTTCGGCAAGCCGGTCGTCGTCGCGACGCAGATGCTCGAATCGATGATCTCGTCGCCGGTACCGACGCGCGCCGAAGTCTCCGACATTGCGACGGCGGTATTCGAAGGCGCCGACGCCGTCATGCTGTCGGCGGAAAGCGCGTCCGGCCAGTTTCCAGTCGAGGCGGTCGCAACGATGAACCGTATCGCCGAGGAGGTGGAAAAAGATTCAGTCTATCGCGCCGTCATCGAAGCGCAGCGCGGCGCGGCGCCCGATCCGACCGGCGCCGACGCAATCGCGATGGCGGCACGCGACGTCGCCGAGACGCTGGAATTAAAAGCGGTCTGCGCCTGGACATTTTCCGGTTCGACCGCGTTTCGTCTCGCGCGCGAGCGGCCGGAGCCGCCAGTCCTTGCGCTCACGCCAAACCGCGCAACGGCGCGGCGCCTGTCGCTCGTCTGGGGCGTGCACGCCGTCGTCACCCGCGATGCGCACGATATCGACGATATGGCGAAACGCGCTTGCAAGTTCTCCAATCGCGAGGGCTTTTCTCAGGAAGGCGACCGCGTGATCATTGTTGCCGGCGTGCCGTTCGGTACGCCTGGCGCGACCAACATGGTGCGCATCGCTTTTGCTGCGGCGGAGCGGTGACTTGCGAGGAGGCGAAGCCGACGAAGCAATCCACGAGGCAGTGTAAAGATGGATTGCTTCCCCCGGACTTGATCCGGGTTCGCTCGCAATGACCTGCGTCTACGGCTGGCCCGTGCCACCCGCCAATCCGTAAACCCGGCCCGTCGCAAAGCTCGCATCTGCCGCGGCGAGCTGCACATAGATCGAGGCAAGTTCGGCCGGCTGTCCGGGACGGCCGAGCGAGGTCATGCCGCCGAATTTTTCGAGCTTCTCCTGGGTCGCGCCGCCGCTCACCTGTAATGGCGTCCAGATCGGCCCGGGCGAGACCGCATTGACGCGAATGCCCTTGGGCGCAAGCTGCTTCGCCAGCGACTTCACATAATTCATTGTCGCCGCTTTGGTCTGCGCGTAGTCATACAATTCCGGCGACGGATCGTAGGCCTGCTCCGACGCGGTGCCGATGATGACGGAACCCGGCTGCAGATGCGGCAGCGCCGCCTTGATGATCCAGAACGGCACGTAGATGTTGGTTTTCATCGTCGCGTCGAAGTCTTGTCGTAATATCGAGGATCGACTGATGCGCCTGCTGCCGGCCGGCATTGCAGACGACGATGTCGAGACCGCCAAGTCCGCGGACGGCTTCATTGACCAAGCGTTGGCAGAATGCCTCATCGCGGAGATCGCCCGGAATCGCCAGCGCTTTCCTGCCGGCGTCCTTAATCAGCGCGATGACCTCGCGCGCGTCGGGTTCTTCCGTCGGAAAGTAGTTGATCGCGACATCAGCGCCTTCTCGTGCGTAAGCGATGGCCGCGGCGCGTCCCATGCCGGAATCGCCGCCGGTGATCAGCGCCTTGCGTCCCGCCAATCGCCCCGAGCCTTTGTAGCTCGTCTCGCCATGATCGGGCGGCGGATTCATCTTACTGGCGAGGCCGGGCCATTCCTGTTGTTGACGCTGAAACGGCGGCTTCGGGTATTTTGTTTGAGGATCCTGCAGTGGCGCGGCGGTTGCGGTCTCGGCGCCCACGGCGGCGGCCGGCGTCGACCCTGCAACAGCTGCGCCCGCGACTAGACCGGTTGCGAGGCCGCCGACAACGAGGCGGCGCGACGTATCCGTATCTTCGGACTTCATCGATCATCTCCGTGTGTTGCGGAGATGAACGCGGCTCATCGGTTTGCGTTCACGTGGCGAGCCGCTGCCTCCGCGGTGAGCAACTTCGCCTTGACTGTGTCGCGCGGCCCTGTTTCAAGGCGCGCTCTTCCGATCCTTTGGAGCTTCCGACATGCCGCAATGGCCCGTTCACGCGCGCATCTCCGGCCCGATCGTCATGATCGGCTTCGGCTCGATCGGGCGCGGCACATTGCCGCTGATCGAACGCCATTTCGATTTCGACAAGCCGCGCTTCACGGTCATTGATCCCGATGATTGCGATCGCGCGCTGCTCGATCAACGCGGCATCCGCTTCGAGCATCTCGCCATCACGCGCGACAATTACCGCGACGTTCTCGGCGGGTTGTTGAAGCAAGGCAAAGGCCAAGGCTTTTGCGTCAACCTGTCGGTTGACACATCGTCGCTTGATCTCATGAAATTCTGCCGCGAGATCGGCGCGCTTTATATCGATACCGTCGTGGAGCCTTGGCCCGGATTTTATTTCGACAAATCGCTCGGGCCGGAGGCGCGCTCGAATTACGCCCTGCGCGAGACGGTGCTTCAAGCGAAACGCGAGCAGCCCGGCGGCACGACGGCGGTCTCCTGCTGCGGCGCCAATCCCGGCATGGTGTCGTGGTTCGTTAAGCAGGCGCTCTTAAATCTCGCCGCCGATCTCGGCGACAAAGGCGCCGAGCCGCAAACCCGCGAGGAGTGGGCTGAACTCGCGCAGCGGCTCGGAATCAAAGGCATCCACATCGCCGAGCGTGATACGCAATATGCGCGGAAACACAAGCCGCTGAACGTGTTCGTCAATACCTGGTCGGTCGAGGGCTTTCTGTCCGAAGGCATGCAGCCGGCCGAGCTCGGCTGGGGCACGCATGAGAAATGGACGCCCGATAATGCCGGCAAGCATCACACCGGCTGCGGCGCGGCGATTTATCTGAAGCAGCCGGGCGCTAATACACGCGTGCGCTCGTGGACGCCGACGCCGCGCGCGCAATACGGTTTTCTGGTCACGCACAACGAGTCGATCTCGATCGCCGACTATTTCACGATCCGCAGCTGGCTTGGGCTCCCCAGCTATCGGCCGACCTGTCATTACGCGTATCATCCTTGCGACGACGCGGTCTTATCTTTGCACGAGCTTTTCGGCCGTGCGGGAGTGGTGCAGCCGGACAATCACATTCTGACCGAGAACGAAGTTGTCGACGGCATCGACGAGCTCGGCGTGCTTCTCTTTGGCCATAAGAAGAACGCCTATTGGTATGGCTCGCAGCTGTCGATCGAGGAGACGCGGCGCATCGCGCCGTATCAGAACGCGACCGGCATGCAGGTGACCTCCGCCGTTCTTGCCGGCATGGTCTGGGCGCTGGAAAATCCGGAAGCGGGGATCGTCGAAGCGGACGAGATGGATTTCCGCCGCTGTCTCGAAGTGCAGCGGCCTTATCTCGGGCCGATGATCGGCGTCTACACCGATTGGACCCCGCTGACCGATCGCCCGGGATTGTTTGACGAGGACATTGACACGTCCGATCCCTGGCAGTTCCGCAACGTGCTGGTGCGGTAACGGATCGCGCACCTCCCGGCGCGCACGCCTCACGCCAAATCGGGTGCGGACCAGGAGGTCCGCGGTCCAACTTACGCCGACAGAAGCTTCCGCGCGGCGCGATGCTGCGCGTGGGTGATCGCCACCGCGAGCGCATCGGCGGCGTCGGCTGTCGCTGCGTCGCTCCTCGGCAAAAGAATGCGCACCATCATCGCGACTTGATTCTTCTCTGCGTGACCGGCGCCGACGACCGTCTTCTTGATCAGGTTCGCCGCATATTCGGCGACCTCTAGTCCGGCGAGTGCCGGCACGGCGAGCGCAATACCGCGCGCGTGCCCGAGCTTTAGCGCCGATTGCGGATCGCGACTGACGAAAGTTTCTTCGACCGCGGCTTCATGCGGCGCATGCGCTGTGATGATTTGCGTCAAGCCTTCGTGCAGCTGACGCAGCCGCGCCGCCGTGCGGAGGCGCTCGTCCGAGCGCACGCAGCCGCAGGCGACAAACGAGAGGCGCGAGCCCTGCGCCTCGATGATGCCCCAGCCGGTCGTGCGTAGACCCGGGTCGATGCCGATGATGCGAATCGGGGGCGGGAGCATGCCGCGATCATACACTGGCCGCTCTTGGATGTTAGCTACGCACCCATCTTGGCGACCAGCGCGTCCGACACTTCGAAATTGGCGTAGACGTTCTGCACGTCGTCATTGTCTTCGAGTGCGCCGACGAGCTTCAGGATCTTCTCGCCGGCTTCGTCGTCCACGGAAATCGTGTTCTGCGGCCGCCAGACCAAAGCCGCCTTGCGCGGCTCGCCGAACTTTTGCTCGAGCGCCTGGGCGACCTCGCGCAGCGATTCCAGCGTGGTGATGATCTCGTGCCCGTCTTCCGATGTCGCCACGTCCTCGGCGCCGGCCTCGAGCGCCGCCTCCAGCATGGCGTCCTCGCTTGCGACCTTGCGGTCGAACTCGATGAGCCCGACGCGGTCGAACATGAAGGACACGGCGCCGGTCTCGGCGAGCGAGCCGCCGGCCTTGGTGAAATACGAGCGCACCTCGCCAGCGGTGCGGTTGCGGTTGTCGGTGAGCGCCTCGACGATGACGGCGACGCCGCCCGGCGCGTAGCCCTCGTAGCGCACCTCGTCGTAGGTCTCGGCGTCGGCGCCCGAGGCCTTCTTGATCGCGCGCTCGATATTGTCCTTCGGCATGTTCTCGGCGCGCGCCGCAAGGACGGCGGCGCGCAACCGCGCGTTCATGGTGGGATCGGGCAGGCCCATCTTGGCGGCGACGGTGATTTCCCGCGCCAGCTTCGAGAAGAGCTTCGAGCGGATCGCGTCCTGCCTGCCCTTCTTGTGCATGATGTTCTTGAACTGACTGTGGCCAGCCATCGAATCCTCAGGTTTACGCCGCCCGCGCGGCAGCAAATCGCCGCCGGCTTATAGCAAACGCGCCGTTTTGTTGAAGCTCGGCCTAACCGAGCCGCGCCAGGAGCCGTCTGGCGCGCTCGAGATGCGGACGGTCGTACATCTCGCCCCCGATGCCGATGACGCCGGCGTCGGGCTCGCGCGCGAACGCCTCGACGACGGCGCGGGCGTGCGCGACCTCCGCTTCGGGCGGGGTGAAGACCTCGTTGATGATCGACACCTGCGCCGGGTGGATCGCCATCTTGCCGGTAAAGCCGTCGCGGCGCGCCGCCTCGCATTCGCGTCGAAAGCCCGCCTCATCGCGAAAGTTCGGATAGACCGTGTCGATCGCCTGCACGCGGGCGGCATGCGCGGCGAACAGCGCCAGATTCCGTGCAAGCACATAAGGCGGCGTGTAGGTGCCGTCCGGCAGGCGCGAGGTCTCGGCGCCGAGATCGGCGGAGAGGTCCTCGGCGCCCCAGGTGAGACCGGCAAGGCGGCGGCTCGCGCCGACATAGCTGCCCATGTGGAAGAGCGAGCCAGCGGTCTCGGTGGTGATGACGATGACGCGCGTCGCGCCGTCGGGCAGATTGTTCTCGGCCTCGCGCACGGCGATCTTGTTGCTCAGATGCTGAAGGTCGGCGCCACCCAGCGGCTTCGGCTGCACGATGCCGTCAGGTCCTCCCTGCATCACCACATCGAGATCGGCATCGGTGAGGCCGCTGTCGAGCGCGTTGACGCGCATGTAGAGCCGCGGGCGCGGCTCGCGATCGCGCATCGCGCGCAGGAAATCGCGCGCCATTTCGCGCGCTTTCTCTTTATTGCCGGCGGCCACCGAGTCTTCGAGATCGAGGAACAGGCAATCGGCGCCGCTCGCCAAACCCTTCTGCATCTTGCGATCGCTGTCGGCGGGAACGAAGAGAAGCGAGCGCATGCGTGCGGCTATGCCCGGGCGAATTTCTTGTATTTCAGCCGGTGCGGGATGACGGAATCGATCCC
>DATAOB010000055.1:0-14809 GCA_036265935.1 Beijerinckiaceae bacterium | reverse complement strand
ATAAACGTGAGCCTCTAACGTGGACGGCCACTGTGCGGCATGTCTTGCGTTCGTCCATGCGACTTTGTTTGCCTCGATGTATTTCGCTCCGCATTCCCTAAACGTCATCTGGCGGCCTGCTTCCGCACGTGCAGCGGCCTTCCTCGACTTGCGTGCTTCTATGGGGTCGATGCCGTCGCGAAGCTGCTTCCGGCACGCCAGGGCGTCGTCTCGCGCTTCAGCTAGGGAGACGGTATGAAGCGGGCCGAGCCCCATTTTTCGGGCCCGGCCATTCTGCATGAATCGGAAAATCCACGCCCTCGTGCCGCTCTCGCTTACTTGCAGGTAAAGCCCGTGCCCATCGGCGTAGACGCCCCGCTTTTTGAGCTTCGAAATCGCGAGCGTAGTAAGCTTGTTGCCTGATCGTGCCATTATGTCCGCCGTTTTCTCGTGCACCTACCTGCGTACAAACGTGAACTGGATTTAGCCGGAACGCAATGGAAGCTGGGGAAAAAACGGGGTTGTAACCCACAGAAATCACGGCGAAATTTCGGACGCGAGTGGAAGGTGTTGGAACGAGCTAGAGCGGAAGAAGTCTCCGCAGTCAGGGTAAATGGCGCGTTAACGACGTTTTTGCGGAACGCTTGCCACACCTGTTCCTTTAAGTGCTGCTCATCTGTACAGTAACGTTTGGTTAACTTCGGCCCCGCGAGGCGGGCGGCGGCCGTCGTCACTCGTCCGCGCGTCAAAGGAGGACGAGAGGCGTAGCGCGAGAGGCGGTTTGCAATGGCCACACCGAGCCGGGCCCAAGACCCCACGGCAGCGGCATTGTCGGCAATCGAAGAGGCGTTGAACCTCGGCGATCCTGCCGCGGAGGAAAAAGCTGCCGCAGATCAAGCCGCCGGTCGTGCCGCCGAAGCCGCCGGTACGCAAGCTGAAGGCGAGGCGCCGCTTGCCGCCGGCGTGCAACTGCCGAAGGCACGCACGACCCCGATCGACGATTGGAGCGCGCCGGACCTGACCGAAGGTGTGGGCGAGCATGCGCTGGCCGCCGCCGTCGTCGGCCAGCCCGCCGTACCGCCGCGGGCCGCTGGCCGCGACGCGCCGCTCGCACCCTCCGTTCCGGCGGCGAACGAGAACCGGCAATCGGTCGGCGCCATCCTGCAGGCGATGCGGGTTCGCCCAAGTCCGGCACCGCTCGTTGCCGCGCTGCTTCTGTCGATCGTCTGGGCCGGCATCTGCGCGGCCTATCTTGCCGGCCACCGCGAGCTTCTCGTGCCGGCCGATGGCGTGCCGCTCTACCGGCGGCCGGAACTGGGCGTCATCGCGCTCGGTGTCTTCGGGCCGATCATCTTCATGTTTGTGACCGCGCTCATGGCGCGCCGCGCCAACGAGATGCGCATGACCGCGAGATCGATGACGGAAGTCGCGATCCGGCTTGCCGAACCGGAGACGGTCGCGACCGAGCAGGTCGTGTCGCTGTCGCAAGCGATCCGCCGCGAAGTCGCCTCGCTTGGCGACGGGATCGAGCGCGCGCTCGCCCGCGCGAGCGAGCTCGAAACCATGATGCGCGCGGAGGTCTCGAACCTCGAGCGCTCTTACTCGGATAACGAGCGGCGCATCCGCTCGTTGATCGACGGCCTGTCGCAGCAGCGCGAAGAGATCGTCATCAATTCCGAAAAGGTGCGTACCGCGATCGTCGGCGCGCACGAATCCCTCTCGCGCGATCTCGCGTCCACATCTGTGCGCCTTGCGGAGACGGTCAGCGAAGCGGGCGGGCGCGTGACGGCATCGCTCGGCTCGAAAAGCGAGGAGATTGCCTTCGCGTTGAGCCGCACTGGGGCGGACCTCGTGCAGAGCCTGTCGGATCATGGCGGCGATCTCGTCCAGCGCCTGGCGGAGACCGGCGAGGCGGCAACCATGCAGGTCAGCGCTGTCGGCGACGGTGTCGCCCAGACGCTTGCCGATCGCATTGCTGAAATCGATACGCGGCTGCGCTCGACGGGCGAAGGACTCCTCGCCGATTTCGAGACGCGCGGCACGGATGTCGCGCAGCGGCTCGCAGAAATCGGCCACCATTTCACCGAAACCGTCGTCAGCCATGGCGACCACATCGCGGCGCGCCTGACCGAGACCGGCGACCGTGTCCACGACACGGTCAATCATGCGCACGAAGCGTTCGCCCAATCGAGCGATCGCCTCGGCCGCCTGTTGACCGATGCACAGGAGCGCCTGCGCCTCGATCTCGAGACGCATGCCGACCAGGTGCATACGCGTCTTGCGACGACAATTGCTGATACTGCCGCGGCGCTCGTTGCGCATACGAGCGCGCTGCACGAGCAGTTCACCGGAACGGCGGAGCAGACTGTCGCCGCACTTACGAACAATGTGGCTGCCGTGCACGAGCAATTCTCGGCCACCGCCGAGCAGACGGTCTCGGCGCTGGCGAGCAATGCCGCGGCGCTGCAGGACCAATTCTCGACAACGGCGGAGCAGACCGCGAGCGCGCTTGCGACGCATATGGGCTCGCTCGAACAGGCCTTCGCCTCTACTGCCGAGCGCACCATCACCGCGATGGACGAGCACACCAGCACCTTGCAGGAGCGCTTCGCAACGACGGCGAGCGAGGCGATCGTCGCCATCGGCACGCATTCCGATCGTGTGCATCAGGCGCTTGGCGATCGGCTCGGGGTATTCGAAGAAACGATGCTGCATTACGGCAGTGAAGCCGACCAGCGGCTCGAACATCACGCCGAGCACATGGCCGGCGCTTTGGGCGAGCGTCTCGCAGCCTTCGAAGACGCGATTGCGCGCGTCGTCAACGATTCCGATGGACGCCTCGCCGGTCATGCGGAGCGGCTCACCGGAACGATGGGCGGTCTCGAACAGGCGCTGTCACGCCACGGCACCGACATTGACGAGCGACTGGATCAGCATGCCGAGCGCGTCAGCGGCACGATCGGCGGATTTGAAGAGGCGCTTCTGCGCCATGGCACCGAAACGCATGAGCGCCTGAGCGAGCAGGCAGAAGGGCTCGCCGCAGCGCTGAGCGAGCGTGTGGGCGCGATGGAAGAAGCCGTCGCGCAACACGTCGGTCACATCGACGAGCGCCTCGGTCATCACTCCGAGCACCTCACCGGTGCGCTTGCCGAGCGGCTCGCCGCATTCGAGACAGTGTTTGCGCAACGCACTGGCGAAGCGGATGAGCGGCTGGCGCAACACAGCGAGCGCGTCGCTGCCTCGCTCGATCAGCGCCTTGGCGCCTTCGAGAATGCAGTGACGCAGCGCGCCGGCGAAATCGACGAGCGCCTCGGGCAGCATTCCGATCGTCTCGCCGCATCAATGGATGAGCGGCTTGGCGCGTTTGAGGCGGCGGTTGCACAGCGCGCCGGCGAAGTCGACGAGCGGTTAGGTTATCATAGCGAAAATCTCAGCGGGACACTGGGCGACCGGCTCGCGGCATTCGAGGCGGCGGTTGCGCAAAGCACGATCCGCGTCGACGAGCGGCTCGGCGAACAGAGCAATCGTCTTGCGGCATCGCTGGAGGATCGGCTCGGCTCGTTCGAAACGACCTTCCGTACCTATGGCGACGACGTCGCGCAGCGCATCGCCGACCATTCGACACGCTTCACCGGCGAGATTGCCGGTCATCTCGATGCGATCGAGCAGGCAGTTACCACGCACGGCGCCGCGCTCAGCGAACGCCTGGAGCAGCAGGCGCAGGAAACTGCCGCACTTCTCGGCGGCCATGTCGACGTCTTCGACGAGCGTGCCGCAAGCAAGGCCGGCGAGATCACCGAACAGCTCGAAAGCCTGATTTCGCGCATCGATACCGGGCTCGAGACGCGGGCGAAGACGCTCAACGATGCGCTCGCCATGCGCGCGCTCGAAGTGGCGCGCGTCCTCGGCGAAGGCGGACGCGAGGTGACGCGGGCGCTCGACAGCAAGGCGCGCGAGATCGACGACATTCTGCTGGCGCGCTCGACCTCGCTCAGCGAGACGCTCGGCGGCCGCGCCAGCGAAATCGCCGACACGCTCGACAGCCGCATTGCGACCTTCGAGGAGCGCGTGGTCGGCCGTCTCGGCACGGTGACGAGCGAAATCGACGAACGGGGACGCGAAGTCGTCGAGACGATCGGCGCGCGCCTCTCCGACATTCACGCGACGCTCGGCGCCGCGACACACGAGCTCGACACGACGCTGCATGCGCGGGCCGGAGATCTCGGCGTCGCGCTCTCCACCCGCGTCGCCGAGATCGGCTCCGCGGTCGGCGACCGGTTGCTCGAGCTGAATGTAGCGCTCGGCGAGAAGGGCAGGGAGGTGCATGAACTTCTTGTCGCGCGCTCGAGCGAATTGCAGGATTTGTTCGAGACGAAGGCGCCGCTGATCGCCGAGCTTATCTCGTCGCGCGGCAGCGAGATTGCCAAAGAGCTTGCCGATGTCGGCGAGCTCGTCACCAACACGATCGAGAGCCGCGGCACGGCCATCGTCGAGCATCTCGGCGTGCGCCGCAATGAGCTCGCTGCAGCGATCGACGAATCCGGCGCCGCCTTGCGCGAGGCAATCGAAGCGAGCGCGAACAGCTCGATTGGTGCGCTGGTAGGTGCCAACGACCGGCTGAAAGGCGAGATGAGTGCCGTGCTCGACCGGCTCGGCCAAACCAATGTCTCGCTGCAATCGATCATTTCGCAGGCGAGCGGCAATTTGTCGGCGATCGACTCCAAGCTCGGCGAGCATCTCGGTGCGTTCGGCCACGCGATCGAAAACGTCTCCGCGCAGGTCACGCATCTCGGCGACGTCGCCAGCCGCACGCTGCAGGGGGCCGATGCGCTCACCGGCTCCATCGGCTCGCATAGCGACACGCTGATGCAAACGGCTGGCGAACTCGAACGTTCGCAGCGCGAGATCGATGCCGCGCTGGTGCAGCGCCACGATGCACTCGAAGGATTGCTCGGCGAAATCGAAAACCGCCGCAGCGATTTCGAAAGCGTGCTGCAGGCCTTCAGCGGATTGATCCACGACGCGTTCCGCGATGCCGAAGCGCGCGCCCGCGAGATCGGTACGTTCCTCGCCGAATCGGCGCAGCAGACGACGCACGACGTCGAGAACCGCTTCGACGAAATCCGCGCGGCGACCGGCAAGGAGCGCGAACGCACTGCCGCGGCGCTCCGCGCCGCCTACGAGCAGGCAAACCAGGAAATGGCCGAACTCCTCGGCCGCGCCACGCAGGGCTTCCAATCCGCGGCGGAACAGATCCGCGGCGTCTCGGCGGAAATCCGCAGCGAGCTCGATGCGACGCGCGAAGAGGTGCGCCGCGGCGCGCTCGACTTGCCGCGCGAGACGGCCGAGCAGGCTGGCACGATGCGCCGCGTCGTTGCCGAGCAGATCAAGGCGCTGAACGAGCTCACCGAGATCGTCGCGCGCTCCGGCCGGGCCTTCGATATCGCCGAGCCGGCAAGCCTCATCCAGCCGATGCGCCCGCCGGATCCGCCGGCGCCGCGACGCCCTGAACCGCGTGCTGCCGAAGTGCGCCCCGCCGAGCCGCGCGCTGTCGAGCCGGCGCGTTTCGGCGAGCCTGCCGTGCAGACGCGGCCGCGGCCGGCGACGACGCGCTCGCCGCAGATCGCGCGGGCCGAGGAGCATCCGCCGGCGCAAGCGCAGGAGCGCAGCCGCGGCGGCTGGCTCACCGATCTCCTGGCGCGCGCCTCACGCGAAGAGCGTGAGGAGCCGGCGCCGCGCCAAGAGGCAACGCGTCAACCGAACCGCGCCATCGATTCCATCGATGCGCTGTCGCTCGATATTGCGCGCCTGCTCGATCACGATGCGGTTTTCGAACTCTGGGATCGCTTCCGGCGCGGCGAGCGGCACGTCTTCAGCCGCCGCCTCTACACCGCGCAGGGCCAGCAGGCCTACGACGAAATTCGCCGGCGCTATCGCGCCGACGACGCCTTCCGCGAGACTGTCGACCGCTACATCCAGGAATTCGAGCGGCTTTTGACGGAAGTCAGCCGCGACGATCCGGACAGCCCGCTGGCGAAGAGCTATCTCACCTCGGAGACGGGCAAGGTCTACACGATGCTCGCCCACGCGGCGGAGCGGTTCGAGTAGCGGCGCCGATTAGCGGACCTTCTCCCACAGGGGAAGCGACGCCGGTCAACATTGATGTGCATCGACGCATGCCACATCCCCGGACGCACGAAGCGAAGCGGAGTGTGATCCGGGGTCCAGGGGCAGACGCGTTTGCTCTGGGTCCCGGATGCCGCTTCGCGGCTCCGGGAACGTGGCCCACTCTCCCGAAAGGCGGCGCCGCGTGCGCCGGAAATACTCAATATCGCCGAATGAGACTCACCAACTTGCCCTGGATGCGCACGCGATCGGGCCCAAAAATGCGCGTCTCGTAAGCGGGATTGGCGGCCTCGAGCGCGATCGAGGCGCCGCGGCGGCGCAAGCGCTTCAGCGTCGCCTCCTCCTCGTCGATCAGCGCGACGACGATGTCGCCGGTATCGGCGCTGTCCTGCTTTTTGACGACGATCGTATCGCCTTCGAGGATGCCCGCCTCGATCATCGAATCGCCCTTCACTTCGAGGGCGAAATGGTCGCCGCTCGCGAGAAACTCGGGCGGGATCGAGATCGTGTGGCTGCGGTTCTGGATGGCGCTGATCGGCGTGCCGGCGGCGATGCGGCCCATGACCGGGACGGCGACCGCGGCCATGGCATCGTCGCTGCCGGCCGGCATCTGGCGCACGCGGCCGAGATTGCCCTCGATGACGCTTGGCGAGAACTTGCCGCCGCGCGGGCTCTGCGGCGTCGAGGATTCCGGCAGTTTCAGCACTTCGAGCGCCCGGGCGCGGTTCGGCAGCCGGCGGATGAAGCCGCGCTCCTCGAGCGCCATGACGAGGCGATGGATGCCGGACTTGGAGCGCAGGTCGAGCGCGTCCTTCATCTCGTCGAAGGAGGGCGGAACGCCGGTTTCCTTGAGCCGCTCGTGGATGAAACGCAGAAGCTCGCTCTGTTTCTTGGTCAGCATTGGCTCTGCCTTGGTTCCCGCCCGCGTGCGACTCAGGTTTCGGCCGCAGATTCGCGCCCGGGCTTAAACAAATCATGAACATGCTAGCCGTTCGCGTTGCGTTCCGCAAGTACGAATCTTCGGGGCATCAGTATTGGTTGTGCTCGCGTTAGCCGCTTAGCTCGAACCCGAATGTGGACATCCTAATTCCGCCATAGCGCATAGCATTATGGGATGTAATCTATTCACCGGAGTGTCACGTGAATCCCATGCCTTCCCTCCGCGTCCTGAGCCTCTGCCTCGTCGCCGCCGGCAGCGTCTCCGGCCTGGCTTCCGCTGCGACCAACCAGCCGGCCGGTCCCGTCCCGGCGGCGACCGCATCGGACCAGAGCCTGCCGCTCGCCTCGCACCGCGCCGTCTACGAGCTCAGCCTCGCCAAGGCGACGGGCAGCAAGTCGCCGACCGCGGCGCGCGGCCGCATCGCCTTCGATTTCACCGGCTCGGCCTGCGAGGGCTACGTCCAGAATTTCCGCCAGGTGACGGAGCTGCAGCCGGCCGAGGGGCCGACGCATGTCTCCGACATGCATTCGGCGACCTTCGAGGACGGGCAGGGCAAGAGCTTCCGCTTCCGCATCGAGACGACGGTCGATCGCAAGCCAGGCGATAATGTCGACGGATCGGCGCAACGCGCCGACGACGGCGCGCTGTCGATCGATCTCAAACAGCCGAAGCGCACCAAGCTCGATGTCGGCGAGGACGTCGTGTTTCCGACCGAGCATTTGAAGCGCATTCTCGCCGCGGCGCGCGCCGGTTCGAAAATCCTCGAGGTCAAAGTCTTTGACGGCTCCGAGAGCGGCGAGAAGATTTTCGATACGACGACGATCATCGGCAAGCCGATCGAGACGCAGGCGGTGGAGAAGGCCGCGCAGGTGCCGGCACTCGACGGCATGAAGCGCTGGCCGGTCGCGATCTCGTATTTCGAGCAGGGCAAGAATGACAGCGCGCCGGCTTATGTCCTGTCGTTCGATCTTTACGAGAACGGCGTGTCGCGCGCGCTGAAACTCGATTACGGTGATTTCGTCCTCGCCGGCGAGATGACGCAGCTCGATATCCTGCCGACGAAGACCTGCTCGAAATAAAGCGCATTATTCGCCAGGTGCGAGGCGCGGCCGCGGGCTTGCACGCGCCGGCGCAAACACGCGCATGAGCCCGAGGATCAGCGCCAGCGTCGCGAGATAGACTAAAAACTGCAGCTCGGTCGGCCGGTCGGTGTACCCGAACAGCGTGTGCAGCACGCGGCCCAAAATGCTGTCGTCGGCAATAAAGCGCGACGTATCCCAGATGCGTGCGCCAAGCGCGGTGGCGATGTCCGCCTGCGCCAGGAAAGCGATTGCCTGCGCCGCCATGCCGGCGGCCATCAGCGCGATCAGCGCGCTCGTCACCTGGAACAGGCGCCGCGCCGGAATTTGGATCAGCCCGACATAAGTGAGCGCGCTCAAAGCGATTCCGGCGGCGAGGCCGAGAACCCCGCCGAGCGCGATGCTCCAGCCGGTCTCGTTATGCGAGACGACGATGCCGTAGAGAAACAGAACGACCTCGGAGCCCTCGCGCAACACCGCAATGGCGATGACGATCGCCAGCGCACTCGGCGGCTTGTTACCGGCGAAGACGGAGCGGCCGACCGCATACATTTCCTCGGCGATCTCGCGGCCGTGGCGCGCCATCCAGATGTTATGCCAGCCGAGCATGATCGCGGCGAGGATGAGCACGCAGGCGTTGAACAGCTCTTGGCCGCTGCCCTCGAACAATTCGGAGAGAACACCGGCGAATGCCGCAACGACGCTCGCGCCGATGAGGCCCGCACCGATGCCGCCGGCAATCAAGAGGTTGCGCCCGGCCATTCCTTGCGTCACCGCAAGTACGATGCCGACGATCAGGCCGGCTTCGACGACTTCGCGGAAAACGATGAGCAGCGCACCGAGCATTGGCGGATTTTCGTTCCTTTAACGAGATATAAGCGGAGTATCGGACGTGCCACAGCGCAGCAACCGCTATCTTTTTGATTTAGAAGCATTTGAAACTGGCATTCGCGGCGCCGCGCCGCGTTTCTTGATCGGGCAGGGGAAATCGGGCAGAAGCCCCGCTTGAGCTTCGCGAGAACCCGCGGAGCGCGAAGGATTTTTTAGGCCTGCAAATGGGTGAAACACTGCGCGTCGGGATCGCCGGCCTCGGCGTCGTCGGCGCCGCGGCGTTCCGCCTGCTCGAGCGGCAGGCCGAGGCGCTCGCTGCGCGCACCGGCCGCAGCATCCGCGTCACCGCCGGCGCGGTGCGCGACCGCAGCAAAAAGCGCGAAGTCGATCTCTCATCCCTGAAAATGTTCGACGATCCAGTGGCGCTGGCGCGCTCGCCCGACATCGATCTTTTCGTCGAGCTCATGGGCGGCGACGAGGGTGCGGCGCGCGCCTCGGTCGAGGCGGCGCTCACCGCCGGCAAGCATGTTGTCACCGCCAACAAGGCGCTGCTGGCGAAGCACGGACTGGCACTTGCGAAGGTTGCGGAAGAGAAGCACGTGGCGCTTGCCTTCGAGGCCTCCGTCGCCGGCGGCATTCCGATCGTGAAGACGCTGCGCGAGGGTCTCGCGGGCAACTCGATCGAGCGCGTCTACGGGATTTTGAACGGCACCTGCAATTACATCCTGTCGCGCATGGAGCGCGAGGAACTTTCTTTCGATCAATGTTTGAAAGAGGCGCAGCGCCTCGGTTACGCCGAAGCCGATCCGACCTTCGACATCGGCGGCTTCGATACCGCGCATAAGCTTGCGATCCTGACGTCGCTTGCTTTCGGCACGGCGATCGACGCCGAAGCGATCCATGTCGAAGGTATCGAGGGCGTGACGCTCGCGGACATCAAGGCGGCGGAAGATCTCGGCTTCCGGATAAAACTCCTTGGCGTCGCGCAGCGCACCCGCGAGGGCATCGAGCAGCGCGTGCATCCGACGATGGTGCGCAAATCGCTCGCGCTGTCCGAAGTCATGGGCGTCACTAACGCGGTGACGATCGACGCCGACGCCGTGCACGAATTGACCCTGGTCGGTCCCGGCGCCGGCGGCGAGGCAACCGCATCCGCAATTGTCGCCGACATTGCCGACATCGCCAAAGGCATCCGCTCCGCTCCGTTCGGCCTGCCCGTCGCGCGGCTACAAAAATCCGAAAAGATCGCGATGCAGCGCCACGAGGGCGGCTATTACATCCGCTTCTCGGCGATCGATCAGCCGGGCACGATCGCGGCCATCGCCAAACGCATGGCCGAGCGGCAGATTTCGCTCGAAAGCGTCATGCAGAAGAGCGATCCCGGCGCCGAGGTGCGGCCCGGCGGTCCGGTCCCCGTCGTGCTCATCACTTATGCGACGACCGAGCAGCTGGTGCGCGACGCGGTCGATGCGATCGTCGCCGACGGCACGGTCGCCGAGAAGCCGCAGGTCATCCGTATCGAACGGCAATGAAAATTTGCGCGCACTCCGATGCGCGCCTACCCGGAGAACAGCGTGGCCGATCTCGTCATCCAAGAAGAAAAAATCATCGAGCGCATTCTCACGCTCGAATTGGTGCGCGTGACGGAACGCGCCGCGGTGTCGTCGGCGCGTCTACGCGGCCGCGGCGATGAGAAGGCTGCCGACCAGGCTGCCGTCGACGCGATGCGGCGCGAATTGAACCGCCTGCCGATCGACGGCACGATCGTCATCGGCGAAGGGGAACGCGACGAGGCGCCGATGCTGTTTATCGGCGAGAAGGTCGGCACGCGCACCGGGCCGAAGGTCGATATCGCCGTCGATCCGCTCGAAGGCACGACGCTCTGCGCCAAGGACATGCCGGGCTCGATAGCGGTGATGGCGATGGCCGAGGGCGGCACGCTTCTGAACGCGCCCGACGTGTACATGGACAAGATCGCCATCGGCCCGGGCTATCCGCCGGGCATTGTCGATCTCGACGCGACGCCGGGCGAAAACATCAACGCGCTCGCCAAGGCGAAAGGCGTGAAGCCCGGCGAGATCACCGTGTTGATCCTCGACCGGCTGCGCCACACCGATCTCATCGTCTCCTGCCGCGAGGCGGGTGCGGCGATCCGGCTCATCACCGATGGCGACGTCGCCGGCGTCATCCATACGACGCAACCCGAGCATACCGGCGTCGACCTATATCTCGGCACCGGCGGCGCGCCCGAAGGCGTGCTCGCAGCCGGCGCGCTGCGCTGCGTCGGCGGCCAAATGCAAGCACGGCTCATTTTCGACACCGAGGCGAAGGTCGAGCGCGCGAAAAGGATGGGCGTGAAGGACCCGAAGAAGAAATACGACATGCGCGAATTGGCCTCGGGCGACGTGATCGTCTGCGCGACGGGCGTCACCGACGGGGCGCTTTTGCGCGGCGTGAAGTTTGGCAAGGAGGTGATCGAGACCGAGACGGTGATCTATCGCTCGGTGACCGGCACGGTGCGGCGCATCCATGCCGAGCATCGCGAGATGGCGAAGTTCCGGCTGGATTGATAAGGCTTCCCCGGACGCGTGGAGCGAAGCGGAATGCGATCCGGGGTCCAGGGGCAGATGCGTTTGCCCTGGGTCCCGGATCGCGCGTTCCGCGCGTCCGGGAATGTGGAGCGTAGATGACTGACATCGCAGTTCGCCCGCTCGCGCGCGCCGACCGCGCGCAATGGGAGCCGCTCTGGCGAGGCTATCTTGCCTTTTACGAAAGCAGCGTGCCGGACGAGGTCACCGACCTCACCTTTCAGCGCTTCTTCGACGCGGCCGAGCCGATGCATGCGCTTGTCGCCGAGCACGGCGGCGAGATCGTCGGTATCGTGCATTATATCTTCCATCGCTCGACCTGGACTAAGGGGCCGTACTGCTATTTGCAGGACCTCTTCACTGCCGAGCATGCGCGCGGCGGCGGGGTCGGGCGGAAGCTGATCGAAGCGGTGTACGAGCGCGCCAAGGCTGCGGGCGGATCGCGCGTCTATTGGCTGACCCAGGAAGATAACGCGACCGCCCGCGCACTTTACGACAAGCTCGCCGAGAGGTCGGGTTTCATTCAATATCGAAAAATCTTCTGACCAAGTTGTAAGCCGCTTGCGCGTCAAATTTATCCAGACTGCCGACCCAACAAAATACGCACGGCTGCTCGAGGCGTCGGCGCCGAGCACGCGGGCCTTCTGTGCGTTGAACGGTTACGAGTATGAAGCTTTCGTCGGCGTAAAGCGCGGCCGGCATCCCTGGCACGCAACCTTCAATCGCATCGATCTTCTGAACGAGGCTCTGGACGCGGACTTCGACGGCTGGATTGTCTATCTCGACGCCGATTCCTTCGTTGTCGACCTCAAATTCGATCTCGCCGCCTACCTCAAGCAGCATTCCGATGCGCCGCTGATCGCGCGCGCTGTCGTTCCCGAAAAAGCCCCGACCTGGAACATCAATGCCGGCGTGCTGATCTTCAACATGAAGCATCCGCAGACGGCGCGGCTGATCAAAACCTGGAAGCGCTTGTTCGATTTTTGCTGCGCGGCCGGCCTGTTGCAGGCTGC
Source organism: Beijerinckiaceae bacterium (assembly GCA_036265935.1). Taxonomy (GTDB): domain Bacteria; phylum Pseudomonadota; class Alphaproteobacteria; order Rhizobiales; family Beijerinckiaceae; genus JAFASC01. Next base: position 2,253 of record DATAOB010000055.1, on the reverse strand, counting down.
CGCCGCGGCTCGCGCCCGTCAACGATCAAATCCTGCTGCACTGGACGTTGCGGCTCAATCCTTCCCTTATCCGCGCCATCCGCTTCGAGCATCCGGATTTCATCAACGGCGCGCTGTCCTCGTTTATCGTGCAGTTTCTGCGCGCCGACGTGGAAGATTTCGAGCTGCGCATCTCGCTCATCGCGGAGCGCGTGCGGCTCGCGTTCGAAGCCGCCGGGATCGATCCCGCGCCTTACTCCGCCGCCGCCAACCGCGGCGATACCAGTCGCGCGACCTCGCCGTCCTGAGCGAAATCGATCTGCTCGATCTTGTCGCCGCGCCGCGCGATCTTGTCGGTCGAGGTGGTGATCGCCGCGACATCCTCCTGCGCCTGGCGGAAATGCGTGTCGAGCTTAGTCACGCGCGTGCGTAAGCGGCCGACGTCGTCGACAAGCAGCTGCACTTCCTTCTGGATGAGATGCGCCTGATCGCGCACCCGCGCGTCGCGCACCAGCGCCTGCAGGACCTGGATCGCCATCATGAGCAGTGACGGCGAGACGATGATCACCCGCGCCCGATGCGCTTTCTGAACGAGATCGTCGAAATGCTCGGCGAGATCGGCATAGACCGATTCCGACGGCACGAACAGGACCGCCAAATCCTGGGTTTCGCCAGGCACGAAATAGCGCTCGCAAATGTCGCGCACATGCTTGCCGATGTCGTTGCGCACGCGCGCCAGCGCCTGCTTGCGCAGCTCATCGCTATCCGCCGCTTTCAACGCCGAAAACGCCTCCAGCGGAAATTTCGCGTCGATGACCAGCACGCGGTCGTCGCCGGGCAGGCGGATGATGCAATCCGGCCGGTTGCGATTGCTGAGCGTGTACTGGAACTCGTAAGCAGATGGCGGCAGCCCGTCTTTGACGATCGCTTCCATGCGGCCTTGGCCGAAGGCGCCGCGCGCCTGCTTGTTGGCGAGGATGTCTTTCAGGCCGACGACCTCTTGCGTCAGCCCGGTCAGCTTCGCCTGCGCCGCGTCGATAACGGCGAGCCGCTCGTTCAATTTGGCGAGGTGATCGCCGGTCGCGCGCGTCTGGCTCTCCAGCCCCTGGCCGACGCGCGTCCCGACCGCATCGAGCCGCTCACTGACCAGCCGCGCCAAATCCGCTTGCCGCGATCCCAGCGCCTCGGCAAAGGCCTGCACGCGGCCGGCAAGCTCGCTGCCGTTGCGTGCGAGCTCGCCCATCCGCTCGTCGAATTCGCGTTGGCGCTTGAGCGCCTCCTCTGCGACTCGCGTCCGCGCGCGGCTGCCGCGGATCAGCGCCACCGTCGCTATTGTGAGCAGCAGCAACAGCAGCGCCACTGCCGCGAAAAGCGCATGCGCGAGTGTCACCGGCAGCCCGCCGGCCGAAAACAGGAGGCGATCCATCTGGCCAGTCTAGGCTGATTCGGGCAGGCCGGAACAGAGTGCGAACGGAACTTTGCTTCGAACGGCCACGCCGGAACCGATCCGCGGCTTTCCCATTGGTAGGTTCGAAGCTGGTGCCGGGTATGCCCGAGGCTCAGCTCGACGAATTCACAGGGAGACGCAAATGGGTCTGTTCACGAAGGACATCAAAACGTTCGAGGACCTCTTCGAGCATACGCTGAAGGACATCTACTACGCCGAAAACCAGGTCGTGAAGTCGCTGCCGACGATGATCGAAAAGGCAACGCGGGTCGAGCTGAAGAACGGCTTCAAGAAGCATCTCGAAGAGACGAAGACGCACGTCACCCGGCTTGAGCAGGTATTCAAGCTGTATGGCCTCGAGCCGAAAGGCACCACCTGCCCGGCGATCGACGGCATCATCAAGGAAGCCAACGAAGTCGCCGGCGAAGTCGCCGACAAGCAGGTGCTGGACGCGGCTCTCATCGCCGCTGCGCAGGCGGTCGAGCATTACGAGATCACCCGCTACGGCACGCTGATCGCCTGGGCGAACCAGCTTGGTCGCGCCGATGCAGCAAAACTCCTGCAGCAGACGCTGAAAGAGGAAGAGGCGACCGACAAGAAGCTGACGACGCTCGCCGAGAACAAGGTCAACAAAGCCGCTGCGTAAGCGTAGCGTAACGTAGTCGAGTGTTGCGAATGGGCGCTCGGCGGGCTCGCCGGGCGCCCTTGACGTATGCTGGTCTCCGCCACAACACTCCCGCCGACCGGCATTCGAGACAAGCCGGACCTCTGGGAGAATTTGGCATGAATGGAAACGATTGCCTTCGGCGCGTACGCGGCGTCGCTGC
>DATAOB010000054.1:0-51973 GCA_036265935.1 Beijerinckiaceae bacterium | reverse complement strand
CGAGAAGATTGCCGCATCGCTGAACGACGACGGCATCGCGCTCCTGCATACGATCGGGCGCACCGACGGCCCCGGGGCGACCAGCCCTTGGGTCGACAAATACATTTTTCCCGGTGGCTACATACCGGGCCTTTCCGAGATCATCCCCCATATCGAGCGGGCCGGCCTCATCATTCTCGATATAGAAGTGCTGCGCCTGCATTATGCCAAAACTCTGCAGGTTTGGGCCGATCGGTTTCAGGCGAACCGCGAGAAAGCCAAAGCGATGTATGACGAGCGGTTCTGCCGGATGTGGGAATTCTATCTCACCGGCGCTCGATTCGCCTTCCTCTATGAGCATCATGTCGTCTGGCAGATACAGCTCGCCAAAGATATCTATCCGCTACCACATATCACGCGCGACTATATCGCCGCGCGCGAAAACGAGCTGCGCGCACGCGAAAGTCCGGCGGCCGACCTGCGGCTGGCCGGGCAATGAGCGGTCTTGCGGACGTCAATTTCCATGGACGCACGAGATCGCTGCTCGAAGACGCCGATTTCAACCAGTCGCCGGCTTTCGCCGATATCGATCTCGCGGCGATTGACGCGCCGCTCCTGGACGCGGGAGGAGGTGCAGGAGTCGATTTAAACGCGCTTTCGGCTTTTGCCCGCGATTGGGGATCAGCCGAGAGCTTCGATCTCGCGCGCGAAGCCAACGAAAATCCGCCGAAACTGCGCACCGTCGATGCCAAAGGCCATCGCCTCGATCGTGTGGAGTTTCATCCGGCCTATCACGCGCTAATGGCAAAGAGCATGAACTACGGCATGCATTGCTCGGCCTTTGACGGGACCGGCGGTGACAGAGCCTTCACGCGCCGCGCCGCGCAATTCTATCTCGCGAATCAAGTCGAGAACGGACATTTCTGTCCGATCACTATGACCCACGCGGCTGTCGGCGCGCTGCGCACCGAGCCGCATCTCTTGGACGCCTGGCTGCCGAAAATCGCCGGTCGCGTTTACGATCCGGCGCAGAAACCATGGTGGGAAAAGCCGACCGTGACGCTCGGCATGGGCATGACCGAGCGCCAGGGCGGCACCGATGTGCGGGCCAACATCACACGCGCGGTGCCACAAGGCGATCATGCGGAGATCGTTGGCCACAAATGGTTCATGTCGGCGCCGATGTGCGATGCCTTTCTCGTGCTGGCGCAGGCGGAGGGCGGTCTCACGTGTTATCTGATGCCGCGCTTCAGGCCCGACGGAAGTGCCAATGCCATCCGTTTTCAGCGGCTTAAAAGCAAGCTCGGCAATCACTCGAACGCTTCGTCGGAAGTGGAATTTTGCGGTGCTTATGCGCAGCGCGTCGGACCGGAAGGGCGCGGCGTGCCGACGATCATCGAAATGGTGCAGTTGACGCGATTCGATTGCATCGTCGGATCGGCAGGCGAGATGCGCGCCGGATTGGCGCAAGCAATCCACCATATGCGGCATCGCTCGGTGTTCCAGAAGCACCTCGTCGATCAGCCGGCAATGCGCGCGGTGATCGCCGATCTCGCGCTCGAAATGGAAGCGATCGTTGCGCTGTTTTTTGGCCTCGCACGCGCGTTCGAGCGTGGGGCAGAACGCAGCGACACGTCCTATGCGCGGCTCATCATCCCTGCGGCGAAATACTTCGTCTGCAAGAGCGCGCCTCCTTTCGTCTATGAGGCGCTCGAATGCATGGGCGGCAACGGCTATGTCGAGGAGCTGCCGCTGGCGCGGCTCTATCGCGAGGCGCCGCTCAACGCGATCTGGGAAGGGTCAGGCAACGTCATGGCACTCGACGTGCTGCGCGCGATTGGGCGTCATCCGGAAGAAGCAATGAGTGTGCTCGACAGCTTCGCGCGCGCAACAGCCGATGTCTTTCAGGCGCAGCCGTTGGTGAATGCGCTTACCAAACTGATGCGCTCGGGTGAGGCGGAGCGCCGCGCACGTTACGTGTGCGAGAGTCTCGCCCATCTCGCGGCGCTCGCAGCTCTGTGCGAGGCCGGTTCGAGGTTCGCCCCGGATTATGCCCGAACTCGACTCGATGGGCAGGCGCGCGGCACTTGGGGGGTGTGCGACCTGCGGCGAAGCGAAGCAGCGCTCATTGAGCGCGCGTTCGCGGCTTAGCTACACCACGACCGTCAGTCGCTCCGCCGCGCGGGTGATACCGGTATAAAGCCAGCGCGCACGATGTTCGCGGAAAGCGAAACTCTCGTCAAACAGCACGACATCGTCCCATTGCGAGCCCTGCGCCTTGTGCACGGTCAGCGCATAGCCGAAATCGAATTCATCGGAGTTGCGGCGAAGCGCATACGGTATTTCGTCCTCGCCGCCTTCAAAGAATTGCGGCAGGACACCGACGCGGATTGGCTTGCCGCCGCGCGATTCTTCCGGCCGCACCGCCATCCGCACTTTGCCGCGCCGGACCGTCGCCGCTTTCTCGACGGTGAAAATGCCGCCGTTGAGCAGCCCCTTCTGCCTGTTGTTCTTCAAGCAAACCAGCTTTTCGCCCGCGCCGGGCAAGGTGCCGGAATAGCCGCCGAGTTCGCGCAAGCGCCGGTTATAAGCGCGGCGCGTCTTGTTCAACCCGACCAGCACCTGATCGGCATTCTGCACATCCTCCGTATCGATCTCGTCGCGGCCGATCACGCGCGAGCGCCCATACGCGCCGCGGACGATGCGCCCGCCGTCGCGCACCAGCATCGACATGCGAATGATCGGATCGTCCGCCGCCTGGCGATGCACTTCGGTGAGCATGATGTCCGGCTCGGCTTCGGTGAAGAAGCCGCCACCTTTCACCGGCGGCAATTGCGCGGGATCGCCGAGCACCAGCACCTTCTTGCCGAAGGAGAGGAGATCACGGCCGAGCTCCGCATCGACCATGGAACATTCGTCGATGACGATGAGACTGGCGCCGGCGGCAGCGCTTTCCTCGTTCAGAACGAACGTTGGCTCTTCGCTCTCCATGTCGCGCGGCCGGTAGATCAGGCTGTGAATGGTGCGCGCGTCCTTGCAGCCTTTGGCGCGCAGGACTAAAGCGGCCTTGCCGGTGAACGCACCGAACGCCACTTCGCCATCGATATGTTGCGCAAGATGACGCGCCAGCGTGGTCTTGCCCGTGCCGGCATAACCGAAGAGGCGAAAAACTTGGGCGTCACCGCTCTCGATCCACTGCGAGACGGTTCTAAGTGCGCGCTCCTGCTCCGGCGACCATTGCATATTTCCGGTCTAGAGGATTCTTCGCTTGCGAGGAAATCCGCCCTTAGGCCTGCATCCCCCATTTGCGCACCGTACGCTCTTCGATCACCCGAAAGATCAGGTTCTCTACAAGCAGTCCGATCAGAATGACGCAGAGCAGGCCGGCGAAGACAGAGGGAATTTCGAGCTGGTTCTTGCGCTCGAAGATAAACCAGCCGAGCCCGCCGCCGCCGGAACTGACGCCGAAGACAAGTTCCGCCGCGATCAAGGTGCGCCAGGCGAACGCCCATCCGATTTTCAATCCCGTCAGAATCGAAGGGAACGCCGCCGGAATGAGAATTTGCATGATGTAGCGCGGGCCCGTGAGCCCATAATTGCGCCCGACCATGCGTTGCGTCTGCGAAACCGATTTGAAGCCGGAATGCGTGTTGAGCGCGACCGCCCACAAGACCGAATGAATGAGCACGAAGACGAGGCTACCGTTGCCGAGGCCGAACCAGATCAGCGACAACGGCAGAAGCGCAATTGCCGGCAGCGGGTTGAACATCGAGGTCAAGGTTTCGAGTATGTCCTGGCCGATGCGCGAGCCAATCGCGAGCGCGGTCATTAGCGCCGCGATGAACAGGCCGGATGCGTAGCCCATCAGCAGAACTTTGAGCGTGTAGCCGATCCGCCGCGGCAGATCGCCGGAAACCATCCCCTCCCAGAACGCGTCGAGCGTCGCCGTCAGCGTCGGAAACAGCAACTCGTTGTCGAGAAAGCGTGCATAGATTTCCCAGATCAGCGCGAGGGCGACGAGGATGACGACCTTGCGCAGCGCCGATTGTTCATAGAGCCGCTCCCACGTCGAAAGCGGTTTCTCGACGACCCCGAATTCCTCTGAACCGACGCCGTCGCGGATGAATTCCGGCCGCATCGGTGCGGTGCCGAGCCGGCCCGCTGTCACATCAGTCATGAACGGGTTCCTCCTCGACTGAATCGGCGAACAGCAGCTCGTGAATGCGGTCCGACAGGCGCTCGCCTTCCTGGCCTTCGTCGTGGCCATTGGAATTCAGCTCGGCCTTCACCTGGCCGGGATGCGGCGAAAGCAAAAGGATGCGGTTGCCGATCTTCACCGCTTCGGGAATCGAATGCGTCACGAAAAGCACGGTGAATTTCGTATCGTCCCACAAGCGCAGAAGCTCGTCCTGCATGCGCCTTCGCGTCAGCGCGTCGAGCGCGGCGAAAGGCTCGTCCATGAGCAGGATATCGGGCTCCATCGCCATGCCGCGTGCGATCGCAACACGCGCTTTCATGCCGCCTGAGAGCGTGTGCGGATAAGAATCGGCGAACTTCGTCAAACCGACTTTCTCGATATAGTAGAGAGCCTGTTTTTCGGCGGCGCTTCCGTTGTTCTTCCCGCTCGCAGTCAAGGCAAACGTGACATTCTGCTTCACCGTCTTCCACGGCAGGAGCTGGTCGAATTCCTGGAAAACCATCATCCGCTCCGGGCCGGGCCGGTCGATCTCCTTTGCTTTCAACGTGATGCGGCCCTCGACCGGCTTCATGTAACCTCCCACCGCCTTCAAGAGCGTCGACTTTCCGCAGCCGGAAGGTCCGAGAAGAATGAAACGATCGGACTGAAATACCCGGAAGTCGACGCGGTACGTCGCGGTGACCAGGTGGTCGCGAGTCTTGTATTGCAGCGTCACGCCGCTGACGTCGAGCAGCGGCGCGGGTTCGGGCTGCGGCACCGGCGTCGGGCGGGTGCCGGCCGGCTTCCGCGCTAGATTTTCAGCAACTGCCATACGTTCTCCCCGGCGGCTCCATTCGCCTGCTAGCTGCCAGCTTCGCCAAACCCGCCCTTCCCCGCAAGCCGTCGGCTCAAATCACGGTCTCGAGCGCGATCACCTGGGGATGGCCGCGCTCGTCATATAGCGCCTCGACAATATGCTTGCGCTGGCCGAGCAGCGCGCGCTGATTGATCGAGCCCTTATCGGTGACCTCGCCTTTGTCGATCGAAGGCACGTCGTCGAGCACCGCGATACGCACGAGCCGCGTCGAGCTGCCGGTCGCGGTTCGCGCAAATTCAGCGAGTCGCTCCGCCAACGCGCTCCGCACCCCCGAATGCTTCGCCAGATCCGCCGGCGCCACGCCCGCCGCAATGTCGCTGAAACGGCCGCGGCAGCCGTCCGGATCGAGGATCAAAATCGCGCCGAGATCGTCGCGGTCGTGCCCGGTGATGACGGCGTCGCGCACGAACGGCGCGAAATGCGCGATGATTTTCGTGCGCAGCGATCCGACGTTCACCCACGTTCCCGTCGCCAGCTTGAAATCCTCGGTAATCCGCCCGTCGAAGATGAAGCCGCGCTCCGGCTGCGATTCGTCGACCCAGCGCACCGCATCGCCCAACCGGTAAAAACCTTCTTCGTCGAACGCCGCCTCTGTCAGCTTCGGCTCGCGCCAATAGCCCGGCGTGATGTTCGGGCCACGCATGCGCAATTCGAGCTTGTCGCCATTCGGCAGAAGCTTCAGCTCGCAACCGGGCACCGGCGTGCCGACCATGCCGGCTTTGACATCGCCCTTCAGCGTGAACATCGCCGATGGCGCGGTCTCCGTCGCGCCGAGGCCGGTGATCATGCGGATCGTCTCGCCGCAGGTTTTTAACGCGACGCGCTCCAAACCATCCCAGACATGCTGTGGCAGGCTCGCGCCGGCATATTTCAAAAATTTCACGCGGCTGAAAAAGTTTTTGGCAAGCTCATCGTCGCGATCGAGCTCATGCACCAGCATCTCAAAACCTTTCGGCACATTGAGATAGCAGGTCGGCGCGATCTCCTTGAGATTGAGGATGGTCTCGTCGAACGCGCCGGGCAGCGGCTTGCCATCGTCTATATAGAACGTGCCGCCATGCGCGAGCGTCACGTGCACATCGTGATTGCCGCCAAACGTGTGGTTCCACGGCAGCCAATCGACGAAGACCGGCGGCTCCTCGGCATAGACCGGCATCGCCGCGGAAATTTGCGCGACATTGCTGCAGATCATGCGCTGCGTGTTGATGACGCCTTTGGGCGAGCCGGTCGATCCCGAGGTGAACAGGAATTTCGCAATCGTGTCGTGCGTCACCGCTTCATGTGCGGCGGCGACATCCGACGCCGGATTGCGCTCAAGTTCGGCGAAGCGCGTCGCGTGCACGACATTGGTCGGCAGCGTCGTGACGACTTCCACATCCTCGGGCACGCAGGCTTCGATCGCTGCCCGGAAGCGAGTGGCGTCCGCGGCAAAGACCAGGCCCGGCGTCAACAGATCGAGGATGAAGCGCAGCTTCGAAAAATCCTTCGACACCGTCGAATAAGCGACCGAAATCGGCGCGAAGGGAATGCCGACATGCATTGCCGCGAGCGCCAGCAGGAGATGCTCGATATTGTTGCCCGAGAGGATCGCGATCGGCCGCTCGACAGAGAGATCCCGCGACAACAGCCCCGCGGCAATGCGCTCGACGCGGGCAAGCGTCTGCGCATAGGTGAGCTTCACCCATTCGCCATTGGCGTCGCGCTTGGCGACGAAGACGCGGTCCGGCGCCTCGCGCGCATAGCGCACGAGGTAATCGGTCATGCAGGTCTCGACCGGTCCGAAGCCGTAGATCGATTTGACCAGCGTCGTGCCGTCGGCGCGCCGCTCGACCGCGACATCGGGACGGCCAAGCCGCACCGGGCGCTCTTTGCCGGCCATGTGGTCCTCCCCGTGTTTTCAATCATCCATAATGCGGGGGGTGCTTGCGTCAACAATCCTCGGGAACGCCGCCGCGCATCCGGCATTGACGGGCGAGCAAGTCCGAGGCGGCGCCATGGCAACAAATGTGAAGCAGACCCCGAGGCCCGGACCCCTCGTCTGGGCGGCTTCGCTCGTCCTGCTCACCCTAGCGGAAGCCGGTCATCGCACCGCCGCGAGCGGGCTCGAAGTGCTCGGGCCGACAAAGGGCGTCGCCGCGGGCAAAACCGGGGACGACAGGGACGGCAGGGACGCCAAAGGCCAGAAGGACGGCAAGAACGCGGTGAAACCGGCGGGCGCCGGCCCGCAGCCGGGCGACGCGCCGACCGCGCCCACCGCGGATAAGCCCGCCAGCCGCAAAGGCATGTGGGAGATTTTGAAGCGCGTCTTCATCCGCATGGGCAACGACAACCTGACGCTGGTCGCCGCCGGCGTCGCCTTCTACGGGCTGCTCGCGATCTTCCCGGCGCTCGGCGCGCTTGTCGCAATCTACGGCCTCGTCGCCGACCCGAACAACGTCATGCAGACGGCGGCGCAGATTTCATCCTTCATCCCGGCGGAAGCGGCGAAGCTCATCACCGATGCGCTGCAAAAGCTCGTCTCGGCGTCGAAGCCGTCGCTAAATATGACTGCTATTATCGCCATTATTATCGCACTGTTTTCCGCCCGCTCCGGCATGGGCTCGCTGATGACCGGCCTGAACATCGCCTGCGAGGTGCCGGAGAAGCGCTCCTTCATCATGCAGCAGGTGATCGCCCTGGCGCTGACGCTCGGCGCCGTGATTTTCGCCGTCGTCGCGCTGGCGACGGTCGCCGGCGTGCCGGTCGTGCTGAAATTCCTGCCGCTCGGGGCCTTCACCGAGACGCTGATCAGCCTATTGCGCTGGCCGCTGCTCGCGGTGCTGATCTTCATCGGACTTGCGGTCATCTACCGGTTCGCGCCATCGCTGCCGCTGCCGCAATGGCGCTTCTTCAGCCGCGGCGCGATCGCCGCCGCGATTTTGTGGATCGCCGGCTCGGCGCTGTTCTCATTGTATGTGTCGAAATTCGGCGATTACGACGCGACCTACGGCTCGCTCGGCGCCGTCGCGATCCTCATGCTGTGGCTGTGGCTCTCGGCGCTGATCGTGCTGCTCGGCGCCACCGTCGACGCGGAGATCGACCGCAAGGAAGAGGAATCGCCGCACCCTGAGGTGAAGACCTGATTGCGAGCATGAGCTTCCCCGCCGCATAATCCACTGCGGAGGGAATCAATGCAAAAGCTTGTTGTCACCGTCACCTGCGATTCGACGATGTCGTATCCGTCGAACCCGCATAATCCGACGCCGCGCGGCATCGATGCGGTGGCGGACGAATATGTCCGCGCGATCGATGCCGGCGCGTCGATCTGCCATCTGCACGGGCCTTATTCGGTCGACGCGGAAATCCAGGCGGACGGCAGCAAGCTCAGCGATCTCGACATTCCCGGCTGGAAGCGGCTTCGCGACGGCATCACCTCAAAGCGCGACGCGATCATTCAATACGGCATCGCCAACGGCCGCTTCCCGCAGCGCAAGCAGCTGATGCAGGAGCAGCGGCCGGACATGATCTCGACCTGCTTCAACGCGCATGACGAATGTTTCGATTACGAGCCGGGCCGCGAGCCGGTCGAATTATACGGCCTGCACAGCCGCGACGAATTGAAAGAATATTGCGAGGTGACGCGCGCGCTCGGCGTCAAGATCGAGGTCGAGGCGTTCCATTACGGCGGCGTGTGGAACGCCATGCGCATGGTCGAGAAGGGGCTGATGCAGACGCCGGTCTGGGTGACGTTCTTCCTCGGCTGGAAGGGCGGCTGCTGGACGCCGCCGACGACGAAGGCGATGGTCTACATGGCCGACCATTGCCCCGATGGGTTTATCTGGAACACGAGCGTGATGGACCCTGAGGAGCATTGGAAAGTGCTCAGCGCCGCGATCATGCTCGGCGGCCACGTGCGCGTCGGCATGGAGGACAATCCGTTCATGGCGCCCGGCACCTATGCGCGCTCGAACGCGGAACTCGTTGAAAAGATCGAGCGCATTTCGCGCGATTTGGGGCGGGAGGTTGCGAGCGCCGACGAGGCAAGGGGGATTTGCGGGTTGGGGGAGAGGGCGGCGGTGTAACGCGGTGAGCGCTTCCTGGTAATCAGCGTCATGACCAGTGATGTGCTCTTCCGCCGCGCCGCGCCCGCCCTCTTCGTCTTCCTCTGGTCGACGGGCTGGATCGTCGCGCGCTATTCCGCCGAATACGCCGACCCGCTGACCTTCCTCTCGGCGCGCTATGCCTGCGCCGGCGCGGTGCTCTTCGTCTACGCGCTCATCGCCGGCGCGCGCTGGCCGGCGACGCCGCAGGACTTCGCCCACGCCGCATTCTCCGGCGTGCTGTTGCACGCGATCTATCTCGGCGGCGTCTGGATCGCGATCGCGCAGGGCGTGCCGGCGTCGATCTCGGCGCTGCTCGCCGCATTGCAGCCGATCCTCACCGCCGCACTCGCGCCGCTGCTTCTGCACGAGCGCATCGAGTTGAAACAATGGCTGGGGATCGCGCTCGGTTTTCTCGGCATCATCGTCGTGCTGTCGCCGAAACTCGCCGGAATCGCGCCGGGAGAGCTCGCCGCGGTGACGATCCCGCTCGCGATCAACATTATCGCAATGCTCGCCGTGACGGCCGGCACGTTCTACCAGAAGCGTTACATCCATTCCGGCGATCTGCGCACCGTGACGATCCTGCAATATGCGGGCGCGATCGCCGTGACGCTGCCGGTCGCGTGGCTGATCGAGCCGATGCGGCTCGAGATCAACGCGACGACGATCCTCATCATGCTGTGGTCGGTCTTCGCTATTTCGATCGGCGCCATCGCGCTTTTCTTGCTGCTGATCCGCCGCGGCGAGGTCTCGCGTGCCGCGCAGCTCATCTACCTCATCCCGCCGACGGCGGCCGTGCAGGCCTGGCTCCTCTTCGGCGAGCAGCTGTCGCCGCTGCAGCTCGCCGGCATGGCGCTGACCGTCATCGGCGTGGCGCTGGCGAGCCGCGCCGCGTGAGGCGGCATCATTGTTGCACCGCGAAAGCAAGGCTGCCATGAAGGGTGAGACTTGAAGGAGCGCCCCATGCCGAGCACCGCCCGCGCTTTTGCCCCCTCCGCCGAGCCCGCCTGGGCCGAGGATGCCGGCGCCGCTCTGGCCGAAATCGAGGCGCTGCAGCTCGAGGCGACGGCCGCCGTGCGGCGCACGGTCAGCGCCGACGGCGCGCTGTCCGCCGATCTCATCGAGCAGGAGCAGCACGCGGCGCACGGGCTCGCCTGGCTCGCCACGTATGTGCAGGCGATCCGCGAAATGCTCGCCTATCGCGAGCGGCTTGCAGGCGAAGGCCGCTTCGGCGAGACCGAGGAACTGCTGACCAAGATCGGTATCGGCGAATTTTTGGCGCAGATTTTCGGCGGCATCCCGATGAGCCAAAGCGAGATCGTGCGGCTCGGCGATTTCGGGCTCAGCGCGGATGTAATCGCGCGCCATCGCAGCGACGCCGTCGAGCGGCTGATCGCTGGCGGCAACATCGCCGCCCACCGCAAGCGGCTCGCCGAGCTGATCGACCAATCCGACGCGCACGGCACGATCGGCGATCCCGGGATCGACGAAACATTGGAAGCGATGCGCGGCGAAATCCGCAAATACGCCGAAGCCGAGGTGCTGCCGCACGCGCATGAATGGCACTTGAAGAACGAGTACATCCCGCTCGCGGTGATCGAGGGCTTGTCGGCGCTCGGCGTGTTCGGCCTGACCATCCCCGAGGATTTCGGCGGCATGGGCCTCGGCAAGGTCGCGATGTGCCTCGTCTCGGAGGAACTCTCGCGCGCTTATATCGGCGTCGGCTCGCTCGGCACGCGCTCGGAGATCGCCGCCGAGCTCATCCTCAGCGGCGGCACCGACGCGCAGAAACAAAAATACCTGCCGAAAATCGCTTCCGGTGAAATCCTGCCGACCGCGGTGTTCACCGAGCCGAATACCGGCTCGGATCTTGCCTCGTTGCGCACGCGCGCATTGCGCGACGGCGACACTTACAAAATCTCCGGCAATAAGACCTGGATCACGCATCCCGTGCGCGCCGATCTGATGACGCTGCTCGCGCGCACCGATCCGAACGAGAAGGGCTATCGCGGCCTGTCGATGTTTTTAGCGGAAAAGCCCCGCGGCACCGACGCCGATCCGTTTCCGGCGCCCGGCATGTCGGGCGGCGAGATCGAAGTGCTCGGCTATCGCGGCATGAAGGAATACGAGATCGCCTTCGACGGATTCGAAGTGCCGGCGGAAAACCTGCTCGGCGGCGAGGAAGGCCAGGGCTTCAAGCAGCTCATGCAGACGTTCGAATCGGCGCGCATCCAGACCGCGGCGCGCGCCGTCGGCGTCGCGCAATCGGCGCTCGATCTCGGCCTGCGGTACGCCAAGGAGCGCATCCAGTTCGGCAAATCGCTGATCAATTTCCCGCGCGTCGCCGACAAGCTGGCGATGACGGCGGTCGAAATCCACATCGCCCGGCAGATCACCTATTTCGCCGGCCGCGCCAAGGATGACGGACGGCGCTGCGATCTCGAAGCCGGCATGGCCAAACTCTTGGGCGCACGCGTCGCCTGGGCGGCGGCCGACAACGCGCTGCAGATCCATGGCGGCAATGGGTTTGCCCTGGAATATCCGATCTCGCGCGTGCTCTGCGACGCGCGCATCCTGAACATTTTTGAGGGCGCGGCGGAAATCCAGGCGCAAGTGATCGCGCGGAGACTGTTGGAGGGAGGGAACTAGGTTGTCACCGCAAGGAGTGTGGGCGAGGAAGATGACTGCCGCCTCCCAGAATACTAATTCCTTACTCAGCAGCGCGCGCTGCTTGCGCGCCATACGTTTAGCTCCGCACTTCGATGTTGGGGATAGTTGCGGGTCCCCTCTGAAAGCCTCCGAAGAGCGTGAGCGACGAGGTAGTCCAGGGTACGCGCTGAATCACCGACCTTCCGTAGTTTCGCTATGCTCCCGCTAAAGTAGAAAGCGGGAGTAACCAATTCGACTCGCGACTGCCGCAGCCCTTCTCGTGCTGCTTACCTTTCCCGCCTTTGCGGATTACTGCTCGGGATGCTGCTGCAAGGGAGGCCCCGGCTTCCGGCTGCCGAACGGCAAATGTTCTTCCTGGGCGCAGCACGCCAGGTACGGTAATGGTGCGAACTATCCGTCGGGCACGGTCGACGAGCGCACTCCTGCATGTTTGCAGCGGGCAAAAGAACTCGGCAAAACTTCGGGCAATTGAATATTGCACCAACCGACCGTGGGCTATCCAAGAGCCGTGGCAAAGAAGCCGCGCTCGCGGAAAATCGCGCCAGAGCGCCGCAAAAGCAGGTACGCCGAAGCCGGCTCGTGAGGCAGGTTTGTTAAGCGATTGAGTCGCACCTTGGGGTGCATGAATCAGCACGGGGGCTTCATGCGACGCGTCTTCGGTTCAGTGACAACGGCCGCCGCTCTGGCCGGCCTCCTCTCCACGGCATTGCCGGCCGCTGCAGCAACCGTCTCGATCGATCTGTCGACCCAACGCATGCATGTCGAGGGCGCCGGCGGGGCGCGTTACGATTGGCCGATCTCGTCGGCGCGCGAAGGCTATGTGACGCCGACCGGCAGCTTCCAGGCAGAACGCTTCGCGGCGGTCTACCACTCGAAGAAATACGACAACGCGCCGATGCCGCATGCAAGGATTTGCGATCCACGGCACGAACCAGGTGCGCCACCTCGGCAGTCCCGCCTCGCACGGCTGCGTGCGATTGGCGCCGCAGAACGCGACCAGGCTCTTCAACCTGATGCGGGCCGAGGGCGGCACCATCACGATCTCCGGCTCGCCTCGGTCAGCCTCCGGTGAACGCCGCGGTAAATGCGGGCGGAGTGCAGAGGGCCGGCGGGCTCTTGTCCATCCTCGGACTGTAAGCGTCAGCTCACAAGGCAAGGCTGCTATAGCGCAGTGCTCGCTGTCGCGGCTCACCGCGGATTGATTAAACCCCCATCCAGCGCGACAATCCCGGCGGTGATGAACCGCGGCAGGTGAGCCCCGTGAGCCTCGAAATCCTCTCGGCCCTCGAGCGCCGGGTTCTGTGGCTCGCGACCTGGATGATCCACAACGCCAATCACCTGCGTGAGGATTCGGGGCTGAAAGTCGGCGGGCATCAGGCCTCGTCCGCCTCGATGGCGACCATCATGACGGCCTTGTACTTTTCCGTGCTGCGCCCGCAGGACCGCGTCGCGGTGAAACCGCATGCGAGCCCGATCTTTCATGCCATTCAATATCTACTCGGCAATCAGAGCCTCGATAACCTCAAGAACTTCCGCGGCTTTAAGGGCGCGCAATCCTACCCCTCGCGCACCAAAGACGCCGACGACGTGGACTTCTCCACGGGCTCGGTCGGTCTCGGCGTCGCGCAGACCTTGTTCGCCTCGCTTGTGCAGGATTACCTCCGTGCCAAGGGGCTCGGCATAGACAAGCCTGAAGGGCGGATGATCGCGCTTCTCGGCGACGCCGAGATGGACGAAGGCAATATTTTTGAAGCGCTGCTCGAAGGCTGGAAGCATGGGCTTCGCAACACTTGGTGGGTCGTCGATTATAACCGGCAGAGCCTCGATGCTGTCGTGCGCGAGGGCCTCTGGTCGAAATTCGAGGGCATCTTCCGCAATTTCGGCTGGGATGTCGTCGTCCTGCGCCACGGCAAGATGCAGCAGGCGGCGTTTGCCGAGCCCGGCGGCACGCGCCTGCGCGAATGGATCGAAGCCTGCCCGAACCAGCTTTATTCGGCCCTGACGTTCCAGGGCGGCGCGGCGTGGCGGCGGCGCCTCACCGACGATCTCGGCGACCAGGGTGCCGTGTCAAAACTCATCGACAAGCGCACGGACGCAGAGCTTGCCGCGCTGATGGGCAACCTCGGCGGCCACGATCTGCCGTCGCTGCTCGAAGCATTCGAAGCCGCGCAACAGCACGACCGGCCGGTCTGCTTCATCGCCTACACGATCAAAGGTTTTGGCCTGCCGCTCGCGGGCCACAAGGACAATCATGCCGGCCTGCTCACCGCGCCGCAGGTCGAAGGCCTGCGCCGCATGATGAATGTCCGCGAGGGACATGAATGGGATCGGCTCGAAGGTGTCGAGCAGGACCACGAAGCGATCCAGCACTTCCTAAAAAATGTGCCGTTCGTACAGCATGGGCCGCGCCGCTATCGCGCTGATGTCGTGCCGGTTCCGCAGAGATTGGATATCTCGCGACAGCCCGCGATGTCGACGCAACAAGGCTTCGGGCTGATCATGCACGAGATCGGCAAAAGCGATTTCGAATTCGCGCGGCGCATCGTCACGGCGTCGCCGGATGTGACGGTCTCGACCAATCTTGGCGCCTGGGTGAACCGGCGCGCGCTTTACGCGCGCGAAGAGATGGTCGACACGTTCAAGAAAGAGCGCATTCCCTCGACCTTCAATTGGACCTTCTCGCCGCACGGCCAACATTTCGAGCTCGGCATCGCGGAGATGAACCTGTTCATCATGCTCTCCGCCCTCGGCCTGTCGCACTCAATTTTCGGGGAGCGGCTGCTGCCGGTCGGCACCCTCTATGATCCGTTCATCGAGCGCGGTCTCGATGCGCTGAACTATGCCTGCTATCAGGATGCGCGCTTCATGGTCGTCGCAACGCCGTCCGGCGTGGCCCTTGCGCCGGAAGGGGGTGCGCATCAATCGATCGCGACGCCGCTGATCGGCATGGCGCAGGACGGCCTCGCCAGTTTCGAACCGGCCTTTGTCGACGAGCTCGCGATCATCATGCGCTGGGCGTTCGACTACATGCAGCGCGACGGCGATGCCGAGCACGACGAGACGACGTGGCTCCGCGACAAGGTTGGCGGCTCGGTTTATCTGCGTCTGTCGACGCGCATGCTCGAGCAGCCGCGACGCCATATCTCGCCCGCACTCGAAGACGACATCATCAATGGCGGCTATTGGATGCGCCGCCCAGGTCCGAATGCGCAGGTCGTTGTCGCCTATACGGGTGCAGTCGCGCCGGAGGCGATCGAGGCGATTGGGCTTGTCGGCGAAGACCGGCGCGACGTCGGACTTCTCGCAGTCACTTCCGCCGATCGGCTCAATGCCGGCTGGATGGCCTCGCAGCGCGCACGCGAGCACGGGCTCGTTCACGCGCGAAGCCACGTCGAGCGCCTGCTCGCCGATGTTCCCACGCATTGCCCACTCGTGACGGTGATTGACGGCCATCCGGCGACGCTCGCCTGGCTTGGCTCGGTTTATGGTCACCGCACCCGCTCGCTCGGGGTCGAGCATTTCGGCCAGACCGGGACGATTGCGGATCTCTACCGGCACTTCGGCATCGACGCGCAAGGCATCGCCAAAGCTGTGCAGACGATCGCGCCGGGCAAACCGATCCGGCATATCCGCGTGGTTTGAATTTCGCCGACCTTTCTGGGGAACCCGATCCGGCGCGGCGCTTTTCCCGAACCGAGCTTCGGAGGCCGCCATGGCGCACTTGAGAATAAAGCACGGCGACTGGGTCTTTGTCGGCGACGGCCGCAAAGCCTTGCTTCTGCGCAATGAAGGGGACCCCGATCTCCTCGATCTCAGGCGTGTCGAGGTACGCGAGGACGACAATCCGCCGAGCCGCGAGCAGGGCACCGATAGACCCGGCCGCACGACCATGCAGGTCGGACCGCGCAGCGCCATCGAGGCGACGGACTGGCATGCGCTTGAGGAAGAGCGCTTCGCCGCGACGATTGCCGAGCGCCTGAACCGTGCCGCCGAGGAAAACAAGTTCGAGCACATCGTCATCGCTGCGCCGCCAAAGGTGTTGGGCGAATTGCGCCGCGAATATTCCAAGCGGCTGCAGGGCAAGATCCTCGCCGAAATCGACAAGGATCTCACGCATCACACGTTTGCAGACATTGCCAAGGTCTTGGGCACGCGCGGCGTTTGACGCGGGCGATCACGCCATCGGCGTGACCAGCACCGATTTGATGTTGACGAATTCGAGCAGGCCGTAGCGCGACACTTCGCGGCCATAACCGCTATGCTTCAGACCGCCGAACGGCATGCGCGCGTCGGAGCGCACATTGTCGTTGACGAAGCTCATCCCGGATTGGAGCTCGTGCGCGGCGATGCGGCGGCCGCGCTCGAGATCGCGGGTGATCACCGCGGAGCCGAGGCCAAACTCGGAATCATTGGCGATGGCGATTGCGTCCGTCTCGTCCTTGGCGACGATCACGGACGCGACGGGGCCGAAAATCTCTTCCTGGAACGCCGGCACGCCGGGACGCACATCGGTCAGCACGGTCGGTGGATACCAGGCGCCGGGTTTTTGCGGCTTCTCGCCGCCCGTTAACACGCGCGCGCCGGCGGCGACGCTGCGCTCGACCTGCTCATGCAATTCGTCGCGGCCGGCGACGGAATACATCGGGCCGAACTTCGTGTCGTCGTCGCGCGGATTGCCCATCCGGAAAGCGTTCATCGCCTCGACGAAGGCCTTCTCGAACCGATCGCGCACCTTCTCGACAACGATGAATCGCTTGCCGGCAATGCAGCTCTGGCCGGCATTGACCATGCGCGCCGTCGCGCAGATTTTTGCCGCTTTGGCGATATCGGCGTCTTCGAGCACCACGTAAGGGTCGCTGCCGCCGAGCTCGAGCACGCTCTTCTTCAGGCGCTGCGCGGCGGCGGTCGCGACCTTGCGGCCGGCTTCGACGCTGCCCGTCAGCGTCACCGCCTTCACTTCATTCATGCCGATCACGGCTTCGACGTCGCGGCTCGGAATCAAGAGCGTGCGAAAAACATCGTCGGGAAAGCCCGCGTCGCGGAACACACTTTCGATCGCGAGCGCACAGCCCGGCACGTTGCTCGCGTGTTTCAGCACTGCCACATTGCCGGCCATCAGTGTCGGCGCGGCGAAACGGAACACCTGCCAGAACGGAAAATTCCATGGCATGATCGCCAGGATGATCCCGAGCGGCTCGAAGGTAATGAAAGCTTCCGGCCCGCCGAGATCGACCTTTTCCTGCGCGAGGAAGCGCTCGGCATTATCGGCGAAATAATCGCAAGCGGTCGCGCATTTCTCGACCTCCGCGCGGCCATCGGAGATCGGCTTGCCCATCTCCTCCGTCATTAGGCCGGCAAACTCATCTTTCTTGCGCCGCAGGACAGCAGCCGCTTCCTTCATCATGGTCGCGCGCTCGGAATAAGAGCGCCGGCGCCACTTTTTGAAGGCGCGGTCCACCGCCACCACTATGTCGCGCACCTCCGCTTTGGTGCGGCCTTCGTAGACGCGGCCCTTCTGTCCCGTCGCCGGATTCTCGGTCTTGAACCGCGGCCGCGCCTCGCTCTGCATGTCGGATTGCGGGACCGGTTTGTTCATGGCAGGCCTCCCCTGACGCGAGCTATGCGGCGCAATGTTTCGGCCGCTCCAAATTCGGCGTTGTATGCGCCGATTTCGTGCGCAAGACCAGAAAGGCAACGAGCCGCCTGGGCCTTGCGGGCTCCAGCGGCTCGTTTGTTTTCTCGGAAGCGAGCCGGCATCTGGCCGGCTCGGCTGGCGCCAATCCTATTTGCTCGCGCGTTTCGAGCGGCTCGAGCTGGAGCGGCGTTTCGAAAGCGATGTGCTCTTGCGCCGCGTCGAGCGTGTGGTGCTCCGCGAGGCAGTGCGCCGCTTCGTCCCGGTGCTCCGCCGCGCCGTCGATTTACGCGGGCTCGACCTGCGGGCCGTCGATTTGCGTCCCGACGACCGGCGCGTCGTGCTGCGTGACGCAGTCTTACGGCCGGTGCTCTTGCGGCCCGTCGATTTGCGCCCCGTGCTCTTGCGTCCGGAGGTCTTGCGCGCGCTCGAGGATTTGCGGCTTGCCCCGGTACTGCCGGTGCGCTCGCGCCGCTTCGTGCGACGATAATTGCGCTTGTTCTCGGACGAGCTTTCCTGATTGGAGGCGCCCGCCTCGTGCAGGGCGATCGCGATCGCCTGTTTGCGGTTCTTGACCTTGCCGCGTCGGCCTCTACCGGCTTTGAGCTCACCATGCTTGTACTCGTGCATGACGCGCTTGACAGTTTTCTTCTGTCCCGAGCTTTGTCTGGCCATGAACTTAGCTCCTTTGCTGTTCACACCGCCCGCGCAACGAATGAAAAGCTGTATAAGTTCCTGAATTGATGCGTGTTCATGGCCAGTAAAATGCGGATTCTGCTCGAAAGACCCATCTTCTTTGTCAGAAAGACCTTCAGGCGAAGCACAATGAGGTGCTTCGATCGCGCCTGATCTGCCCTGCAAACGCCGCGCGTCGCGCTTCATCGTGATGAGAAGGATCGCGCGCGGGACCGGATTCGTGGCGAATCCGCAACGCCGGTCCGAATCTTAACGATTCCGCGATTTTGCCGATTTACGGCTGCAATCGCGCGAGTAAGATTGGTGGCATTCGACAAAGGCGCCGGTAAGAAAGCGTCCTGTCGATCGAAGTCGACGCATCTAACCGGCCGGCATGATCACCCGCGCCCGGTGCAGGTTGGAGGGGCCGGGTGCGCGGCGATTTGGCGCGAAAGCGCATGGCGGTGCTCAAAGCTCTTCCGTTTTCTCCCGGCGGAAGAGCTTTTTCTTTTCAATCTTTGCTGATGGCGATGGCGCAGGTCACAGCGCCGGCAGTCACGCGTGGTACGATGAGGCGAGAGCCGGCTCCCGCGCCCGCGAGCGCCGCCGTCTCGGCAATCGAGGGGAGATCATAAAGGCTCTCCACGCGCGCTGACCGCGTGCTGACATCCGCTGAGCGAGCCGCCAGGGCCTCACGCGGCAGAAAGACGAGCGGCATCGACAGCAGGCGCGCAGCCTTGATGAGGCCAGCCTCGTCCTTCTTCGTATCGATCGAGACAAGTTTGACCTCTCCGCCATGGATCCCAGCGTCACCGAGCGTGCGCTGCACAAGAGAGACGATGTTGCTTGCCGATGCGCCGCTGCGGCAGCCGATCCCGATTGCAATAACGCGGCCGCTCAAGGCCTGGTGATCCGCCACTGCACGACCGGCATGGCGGGTCGCCACCCGAAGAACGAGCCAACCGGTTGAGCATGCGCGACCTGCATCTGCACGAGCTCGCCGCCCCGTTGCTTGAACTGCCGGGCAAGAAGCGCTTGCGTCTCGAGGGTGACGGCATTGGCGACGAGCCGGCCGCCGGCGGGAAGCGCGTCCCATGCCCGATCGATGACATCATCGTCGCTAGCGCCGCCGCCGATGAAAATCGCGTCGGGGGTGGCAAGTTCGACGAAAGCCGCTGGCGCTCTTCCGCTCACGATGTCCAAGCCGGGAACGCCGAGCGAAGCCGCATTGCGGGCGATGCGCGCGGCGCGATCGGGGCGTTCTTCAATCGCGATTGCCGTGTTGGCAGGATCAGAAAGCATCCATTCGACAGCGATCGAGCCGGAGCCTGCGCCGACATCCCACAAAAGCTCGCCGCGGCGCGGCGCCAGCGCCGAGATCGTTGCGGCACGTATGTCGCGCTTGGTGATCTGGCCGTCATGCTCGAAGTAATCGTCAGGCAGACCGGGGCTGAGCGGAATGATCCGCGCGTCCGGATCGGCAGCAATTTCGATCGCCACGATATTGAGTGGATCGATTCCGGGCAGCTCGAACGCATCGGCGCGGATCGTGCGCACCCGCTCGCGGGGTCCGCCGAGCGCTTCGAGCACCGTGACGCGTGAGCCGCCCATGCGGTGTGCTTCGAGACAGGTCGCGACCCGCGGCGCCGTGGTCTCATCCCAGGCGAGAACCAGGATTCTAGCGCGGGGCTGCAGATGCGGAACGATCCGCTCGAAGCTGCGGCCATGCAGCGACAGAAGCGTACAATCCTGCAGGCTCCATCCGAGCCGCGATGCCGCGATCGAAAAGGCCGACGGTGCAGGAAGCGAAACGATTTCGTCGATCGGTACATGTGCTGCAATCAGCGCGCCAACGCCATAGAAGAATGGATCGCCGCTGGCGACCACGACGACGCGCTTGCCGCGCCGGGCGAGGATCGGCGCGATTGCTTCGCTGATTGGAGAAGGCCATACCAGTGTCTCGCATGTAGGCGAGCCGGCAAGCTTTAGATGCCGCGCACCGCCGACGATGAACTCGGCGGCCGCGATGAGCCGCCGCGCCACGGGAGAGAGACCGTCGAGACCATCCTCACCGATGCCGATGAGCGCCAGCCATTTTTGCGCGGCTCCGCTCATTCGATGATGTCCGAATTGGTCGCATGCGCGTGCTGATCCTCGGCGGCACGAGCGAAGCCCGCACGCTTGCCGCACGCGTTGCCGAGTTGCCTGACATCGGCGCCGTGCTTTCGCTTGCCGGCCGGACACGCGAGCCGCAGGCGCAGCCGATCGCGATGCGCATCGGCGGCTTCGGCGGCATCGACGGGCTGTGCACATATCTGAAGCGCGAGGGGATTGAGCGCGTGATCGACGCGACGCATCCGTTTGCGGAACAGATGTCGCGCCATGCCGCTGCGGCCTGCGCACGGCTTGGCATTCCGCTGCTGACCCTCACGCGCGAGCCCTGGCAGAGGCAGATAGGCGACAAGTGGAGCGAAGTCGCCGATCTCGACAGCGCGGTGCGTGCGCTCGGCGATGCGCCAAGGCGCGTTTTCCTGACCATCGGCCGGCTTGGTCTTGCGGCTTTCGCGCGCGCGCCGCAGCACTTTTATCTCGTCCGCACGATCGATCCCCCGGCGGATTTGCCGGCCTTGCCCAATCACCAGCTGATACTCGCGCGCGGCCCCTTTGCGGTCGAAGACGAAGAGCGGTTGATGCGCAATGCGGCGATCGACGTGCTTGTCAGCAAGAACAGCGGCGGGGCGGCGACATACGCGAAAATGATGGCCGCGCGGCATCTGGGCCTGCGGACAATCGTGATCGCGCCGCCGTCGCGGCCCGATGTGCCTGTCGTGCACGACATAGACGCCGCGCTGCGCTTCCTTGCTCATGAGACGCTTCGCGGCGTGTAGACCCACGGACGACCGCTGGCGCACGGAAGGAGCCGAGTCGCGCTCGAGCCGATGATCACCAGTGTCGACATGTCGATGCGCGAGAGATCGGCCTCGGCGAG
Organism: Beijerinckiaceae bacterium; assembly: GCA_036265935.1. Taxonomy (GTDB): domain Bacteria; phylum Pseudomonadota; class Alphaproteobacteria; order Rhizobiales; family Beijerinckiaceae; genus JAFASC01. Next base: position 30,892 of record DATAOB010000054.1, on the reverse strand, counting down.
CGTGGTGATCTCGATCAACTCGTCCGAACGGCCAACCGCCCGGGCAACGATCACCGGCGTCTCATGCTTCAGGTGCTGCATCAGCAGTGCAAAAGCATCGCGAATGCCGTCCGGCCGTGCTTTCGATGCCGGATTATAAAGCGCGATGACGAAATCGCCGTCCGCCGCCGCTTGCAGGCGACGTTCGATCAAGCTCCACGGTTTGAGGTTGTCGGAGAGCGAGATCGCGCAGAAATCATGTCCGAGCGGAGCGCCAACCCGTGCCGCCGCCGCCTGCATGGCGCTGATGCCCGGCACGATCTCGATCGAAAGATCGCGCCAGGTTTTATCGCCCTCCTCGATCGCTTCAAACAAAGCCGCGGCCATCGCAAAGATGCCGGGATCACCACCCGAGACAACTGCAACATCACCGCCGGAAGCCGCAAGCCCGAGCGCATGCCGCGCCCGCTCGATCTCGCTGCGATTGTCGCTGGCGTGGCGCGCCTGGCCCGCGCGCAGCGGCACGCGATCGATGTAAGGGCCATAGCCGACGATGTCGGTTACCTTGGCAAGCACGCGCGCGGCTTCGGGCGTCAGCCAATCGGCATCGCCAGGGCCTAGACCTACGACAAAAAGGCGACCGCTCACGGCCGGCGACCGCGCCCCGGCACGCAGATCAGCGAGAAGTAGGGTGCGGGCTCATCCGGCGCCGTCTCGGCGAGCGGCAGGACGCGCTCACCAGCCATCGTCCCGCGCTCGACATAGATCGCGCGCTCAATCAGGCCCGCGGCTTCGATGGCGCGGCGGACCTTCGGAAAATTCGAGCCGAGCTTCATGATCACAGCGGCGTCGGTCCCGCTGAGCCGCTGAACCAACGCGGCCTCGTCGAGCGTACCCGGCAAGACGGTCAGCACGTCGTCGCCCCAGGTGATCGGCGCCAGCGCCGCCGCCCAGCAGCCCGACATGCCGGTCACCCCCGGACAAACCGAAATGCGGCAGCTCTCCTTCAGGCGCTCGAACACATGCATGAAGGAGCCGTAGAAGAGCGGATCGCCCTCGCAGAGCAGCGCGACATCGTCGCCGGCCTTGAGCCGCAAGGCGATCGCGTCGGCGGCCGAGTCGTAGAAGGCGGCGACTTCACGGCGGTAAGCGGCGTCGCCGAAATGCACTTCCGTCGTCATCGGATAATAAAGCGGCAGCTCTTCGCGCGCTGCGGTGAGCCATGGCTCCACAATTGTGCGGGCGTGGCCGCGCCGCCCCTTCTTGGCGAAATAGGCGATCACGCGCGCCTCGCGAATGAGCCTCACGGCGCGCATTGTCATGAGTTCGGGATCGCCCGGTCCAACGCCGATGCCGTGCAATGTGCCAGCGAGGACGGGCACGCTCGTGGCGAGATCGGAACGAGGGTCGCGGATATTCATTCCCGCTCGCTCGCCAGTGCATTGAGGGCGGCGGCAGTCATGGCGCTGCCGCCCTTGCGATCACGGATAGTGATGAACGGCACGCGGCCGTCGGCGATCAGCGCTTCTTTCGATTCCGCCGCGCCGACGAAGCCGACTGGCATGCCGATGACTGCTGCGGGTTTTAGTGCGCTGGCGTCGAGCATTTCGAGCAGACGAAAGAGCGCGGTCGGCGCATTACCGATCGCAACCACCGCGCCAGCGAGTCGATCGCGCCACAGCTCCATTGCCGCAGCGGTGCGGGTATTTCCGACATCGCGCGCGAGATCGGCAACGCGCGGATCGTCAAGCGTGCAGACGACTTCGTTGTGTGCCGGCAGGCGCGCGCGCGTGACGCCGTTCGCGACCATCTTTGAATCGCAGAGGATTGGCGCGCCATTGTTGAGAGCATCGCGTGCGACTGCCACCACACCCGGCGAGAAGACGATGTCGCGCGCGATCTCGACCATACCGCTCGCGTGAATGATGCGGACCGCCACGCGCTCTTCCTCGGGCGAGAAGCGGGCAAGATCGGCCTCGGCGCGGATGATCGCGAAGGAGCGCTCGTAAATCGCCGCGCCGTCGCGGATATAAGCCGTGCGCTTAGACATGCGCGAGCTCTTCAGCGGCGATGCGCTGCACCGCGGCGCGCGCCTCTGCGGCGGAGAGGCCGAACAGAAGCGGCGCATCGCCTGCTTTACCGTTGCGAACCAAATCGAAGCGGCCGTCGCGACCGACAAGCGTGACGGAGGCCGCCGCCGAAGAGGCACAGCTCTTCGCGCAGCCGGAGACGTGCAGCGTGTCATGCCGTGGCAATAAGGATGCGAGCGACGCCGCTATGTCACGTGTCGCAACCGATGCAGAAGTACAGCCTGGCGCGCCGGTGCAGGCCGCTACGTGACGGCGCGGATCGGAAGGCTCCGTGATAAGCCCGGCGCGCGCGCATTCGTCTTCGATCTGTTCGTTCGCGCCGGAAGCAATCGCCGGAATGAGTACCGAGCGCCGCGTCGTGAGCCGCAATTCGCCTTCGGCATGTCCATCTGCCAGTTCGGCAAGGAGCGCGAGCTGATCGGCTTTAAGCGAGCCAAAAGGCGCAGCTACGCCGAATACGTCATCAGCGATCAAGTCCACTGCGTTCTCAGCGGCGATCACATCGTCGCGCGCATGAAGCGAAGCGGAATGCGATCCAGAGTCCCAGGGCTGCGGCGCGCCGATCAGCTCGAGCACCACATCGACAAGCTGCGTCGGGAAGACAAGATCGGCAAGGCTCAACGCATCGACCCGCACCGCAAAGCGAATCTGCCCATCCTGCTGGCCTGCCTCAAACGCAATGTTCGCGCGAATGTGCTTCAGAGAGAACCGCCCGCCATCTTCAACAGCGATGCAGAATTTTGCCGGCAGGTCCCGTACATCGGGCTCGCTCGCCAGACGCTGTTCGAGCTCGCGCACAAGCGGCCGGATATCGAGGAGCGCCGCACGGTCGCGGCCGGCGAGCGGACTGGCAATCACGTTCGGCGCGTCCACGCCCTGCGTATCCGGCGCGATGAGATTGCGCGCGAGCAGCTCGCGCTGCAGCTCTTCGATTCCATCTTCCGCGACGCCGCGGATTTGCAGATTGGCGCGCCGGGTCAAATCGATGAGGCCATTGCCGTAGCACTGCGCCAACGTCGCAATCGCGCGTCCCTGCTCCGAAGACAAAATCCCACAGGAGAAGCGCAGGCGCATGAGATAGCCGTCGCCCGTCAGCATCGGCCGCCAGGCGCTCGGGCACCAACCCTTGATCTGCGGCGCGGCATTCACTACACCGCCTCCACTTCTTCCAAAAGCAGACCGATCGAATTGCGGCGCGTGATCCAGAAGCCGCGCTCGCGAGCGATTGCAAAAGTTCGCGCGAGCGCTCGCGCCGCCTCAGGGTTCGACTTGCGCAGGAACGAGCTCACTCCGTCGTTGCCGAGCGTCGCATCATAGACGAGATCGAACTGGTGCGAATGTACCGCATCCGTCGTTGCGGCAAATGCCAGCAAGTTGGCGACCGCCTCGGCGATTTCCGCCGCGCCCCGATAGCCGTGCCGCATCTGCCCGGTAATCCAGCGCGGATTTGCCGCGCGACTGCGCACGACGCGGGCGATATCCTGGTCGAGACTGCGTACGATTGTGCGGTCCGGCCGCGTCGCATCGGCATGATAGAGCGCAGGTGCATTGCCGAGCGCCTCCGCCGCGGCGAAAAAGCCGCCCTCATGCTCGGCAAAGGCGTCGCCGGAGAGAATGTCGATTTCGGCAACATCCTGCACATGCACAAGTGCGTCGGCACTTTTGACGCGCTCGGCAAAGGCGGCGCCGGCTTCGATCGCCTCATCGTGAGCGGAATAGGCGGTGCTGCTCGCCGCGAGATAATGCCGGCCGAGTTCGGCGCGCGTGGTCCAGGCATTCGCGGCAATTATATCGGCGAAATCGATGCCGTAGGCGCCCGGCGCAGCGCCGAAAATGCGCAGCGGCACTTCGCCACTTGCTTGAGAATGTGCGAGCGGATTCGTCTCGCTATCTTCATCGAGCGCGGCGACCGCACGCACGGCTGCATCGAACAGCGCGATCTGCATCGGAAAAACATCGCGGAACAGCCCGGAAATGCGCAGCGTGACGTCGACGCGCGGACGCTCGAGCATCGCCGCAGGCTCGATCTCGAACCCCGATACGCGTGCACTCGCGTGATCCCATAAGGGCCGCACGCCGAGAAGTGCGAAAGCCTGGGCAAGATCGTCGCCGCCGGTGCGCATCGTCGCGCTGCCCCAGAGATCGAGCACGATGCGGCGAGGATAATCGCCGTGATCCTGCATGTAGCGCTGGATGAAGGCGCGCGCCGCCTGCCGGCCGATCTCCCACGACGTCCGCGTCGGCACGGCGCGCGGATCGATGGAGTAAAGATTGCGCCCGGTCGGCAGCACATCGAGCCGCCCTCGCGATGGCGCGCCGGCGGGTCCGGGCGGCACGAAGCGGCCATCGAGTGCTGCGAGCAGCCCGTCGATTTCGCCGCGCGCGCAGTTTTTCAAGGCGCTGTGCGATGCGAGTGCTCCCGCATATGCCTCAGCATTGATTTTTCCAAACACATGCAGCCCGTCGCCGATGCGCATCTCCTTGAGATCGCAAATCCAGGCGTCGAGCCGCGCCAGCGCGGCCGGCACATCGTCGAAATGCGATAAGCCGCTCTCCGCGGCGAAGCCGCTCTCGCGTGCCCGCACGAGTATCGCATCGGCAAGCATGCGGGCGCGTCGCGGATCGAGTTCCTGCGCTTGCGCATATTCGTCGAGCAGCGCCTCGAGCTCGCGCGCCTCGCCGTGCAGGCCGGCCTCGATGAGCGGTGGCGTCATGTGGCCGATCGTGACTGCCGCGATGCGCCGCTTCGCCTGCGCCGCTTCGCCGGGATCGTTGACGATGAAAGGATAGATCACCGGCACGGCCCCGAGCACCGCTTCCGGCGCGCATTCCTCCGCAAGCGCGACCGCTTTGCCCGGCAGCCATTCGAGCGTGCCGTGCGTGCCGAGATGGATTAGTGCGTCGATGCAAGCGATTTCGCGCAGCCATATGTAGAACGCGATATAGGAATGGCGCGGCGGCAGGTTGGCGTCGTGATATTCGGCTTTGCGCGCATCGCGCCGGCCCCGGTCCGGCTGCACGGAAATAACGAAATTGCCGGCGCGGAGGACACGAAGGCGGAAAGCCGCGTTTGCCACGGACGCATCGTCGCCTGGATCGCCCCAGCCGGAGGTTACTGCTTCAGCAAACTCGCGCGGTAACGTCGCGAAGTGTCGGCGATATTCGGTAAGCGACAATTCGACGAGTGCGCTCTCGCTCTTGAACGCGTGCATCAATGATGCGTCGCCTTCCGGCAAGGGACCGATTTCGTAGCCCGCATTGCGCAGCTCACGCGCGATGCCCCCGACACTCGCCGGCGTATCCAGGCCAACGGCGTAGCCGACGCGGCCGCCTTTGGCAGGATAATCGGAGAGAACGAGGGCGATTTGACGTGTGCTGCGCGGCTTTCGCCGCAAGCAAACCCAAGCCGCCGCGAGGTTGGCGACATAATCGACCCGAGACGGCTCCGGCTTGTGACGCAAGCAGGAAAATTCGAGCGCCTCGCTGCGCGGGCGCGCTTCCTTGAACGAGATCGCGCGAGTGACGATGCGGCCGTCGATCTCCGGCAGGACAACGTTCATCGCGAGGTCCGCGGCAGAGAGTCCGCGGCGGCTTGTGGCCCAAGCCTCCTCAGTCGAGGTTGCGAGGGCGACCTGGAAGACCGGCGCGTCGGCGCAATCGAGCACGCTTGCGCCGTCGTCGAGGCGCGCGGAAAAAGCTGTTGTGTTGAGGATAATGTCGGGACGAAAATCTTGAACCGCATTCGCGACGACATCAACAGCAGCGCGATCTTTGAGGCTTGTGACGAACATGCTCTCGACGACGAAGCCGCGTGACGCGAGAGCATCGGCGAGAGCATCGACCGGGGCTGTGTCGGCCGCGAGAAACACCGAGCGATAGAGCAGGATCACCGCGCGCGGCGCTTCTACTTTCGCGGGCCGGCAGCCCGCCTCATGTCTTCCCGCGGCGGCGATGGCGACCGGCTCTTGCCACGGGAGCGCGTGTCCTATTCGGGTTGCGACGAGGTCGAGGAAAGATCGGATGTTTTGCGGTCCACCTTCCTGGAACCAGCGCCAAATGCGCTCAAGATCGGCAGTGCTTAGCGTGGACGCTTCAGCGAGTCTGGCATCCTCGCGTCCATCGCCCGGCACGATTGCCAGATCAAAGCCGCGCATGCGTGCGGCAGCCGCGAGTTCATCGACGCCGTAACGCCAATAATCGGCGCCGCCGAGCAGTCGCACGATGACGAACCGCGCGTGCGCGGCCACGTTTTCGAGATAGATATCTACCGAAAACGGATGTTTGAGATCGCTCAGGCTGACAAGGCGCAGGCTCGGGCGCTCAACCGGCATGGTCTCATGCACCGCCGCCACGAGGCCGAGATCGGAATCGGAGAAGGAAAGAAATACGCATTCAGCCGGCGTCTGTTCAAGATCGACGGCTGAAGCCATCTCGTTGAGCGTGCCGATCTGCCGCGCCAGGAGATGCACTTCTATCCCGTCAATGCGCGTGTGATCGCATCACGGTCGAGCCCCTTCTGACCGATGACGACAAGCCGGCTCGCGCGCGGCTCGTCGGCGCGCCAGGGCCGATCGAAATGATGCGTGAAACGAACTCCTACTCCTTGCACAAGGAGACGCATCGGACGGCCCGCGACTTCGATAAAACCCTTCATGCGCAGAACGTCATGATCTGCGGCAACGCCTTTCAGCCGCTCGACGAATGTACCGGCGTCATTCGGAGCGGCGAGATCGACAACGAACGTGTCGAAATCGTCATGATCGTGCTCCTCCTCGTCATCGTGATGCGAGGGACGGCGGGCGAGATCGTCTTCTGCCGCTGCGGCGAGCCCGAGCAGGATAATCGGTTCGATCCGACCCTTCTCCGTCACCACGATTTTGGCGCGCGGCGCAGCGGCATTTATTTCGGCTGAAAGAATGCGAACCTTCGCGTCTTGCAACAGATCGGCTTTGTTGAGGATGATAAGATCCGCACAGAGCAGCTGATCTTCGTAGACCTCTTCAAGCGGATTGTCGTGCTCGATCGACTCGTCGGCGGCGCGCTGGCGCTGCACCGCTTGCGGGTCGTCGGCAAAGCGTCCTTCGGCCACAGCCGGACCGTCGACCACGGCGATCACGCCGTCGACGGTGACGCGGGCGCGTAAATCCGGCCAGTCGAACGCTTTTACGAGTGGCTTCGGCAGGGCCAATCCTGACGTTTCTACGACAATGTGATCCGGCCGCTTTTCGTGCGCGAGCAGCGCCTCGATCGTAGGCACGAAGTCGTCAGCGACAGTGCAGCAGAGGCAGCCATTCGCCAGTTCTACGATGTTTTCGTCGGGGCAACTCTCCGCACCGCAGGAGCGCAGGATTTCGCCGTCAACACCGACATCGCCGAATTCGTTGACGATCAGCGCGAGGCGTCGGCCACGCACGTTTTCCAAGACATGGCGGATCAGCGTCGTTTTGCCGGCGCCGAGAAAGCCCGTGACGATTGTCACCGGCACTTTGCTCGACAAACCCGTCATTCCGCCGCCTCGCGTAAATGCACGAAAGCTGCCGGAATGCGAGCGACGACACCGCGTTTGATTTCAGCGGGGCGGTCACCCCAGGGGATCAGCCCGTCCGGCGTCTCCGCATAGAGCCGCCCGGCGGCGATGATCGTATCGGCGCTGCTCTCGGGAGGAAAATCGCCGTAGATGTAGCTCCATTTTCCCGGTGCCGAGAAACCGATCGTCACCGGTCGCTTGCAGACGCTGAGACATTCGACCGGGATCACTTCGAACTCTTCGTCATTCGCCCGCGCGCTGAGTTCGCGATAAAGCCGCGCGCCCGAACGCGCCTCTTTCGGCTCGAGCGGCTCGTCGCCAAAGCGGCATGTCGTGCAGACGTGAATTGTCGTGCGCCCGTCTGTCATGCCGGAACTGCAGCGGCCTGTTGCCGCGCAACGCGCTGCCACGCATATCCAACCGCCAGCCCGAGCAGCGCCCACAAAACTGCGCTGACAACCAGAGACGTGGACGCAAACTGCGCCGCGAGTTCGGCCGGCGCCGTACTCTTGAAATTCGGCGGCTTCGGCGCGCCGATGAGATGCGGCAACACGATCAACGCGATGGCGAGCATCTTCGCGGTCGTGCACTCGAGACGGGCCAAAACAAAAATCCCGGCTGCTGTCGAGAGCGCCGTTGCAACCCACCAAACCTGCCGCGAGAGCAGCGGCGCCGCGGCGCTACCAGGCAGTTCCGGCGAGAGACCGAGCGCCGGCGCAAGCGAGGTGGCGGCGAAGGCGGCGATCCCCCACAAAAAGGCGGTGCGCGGCGCGATCGGCACGCCGGCCGCAACCATCGCGGCGATGAGGATCAGCGCGTAGCCGATGGAGGTCGCTATGGTCGCGATGCTCGTCGCGGTGACGCGCTGCCAACCCTTGGCCGGCTGCCAGCCCTCATCTTCTTCCTCTTCGGGCTCGCTCGCCGCGGCATTGGTGCCGTGATCATGCACGAGCACAATCGGCAGCGCCGGTGAATTCAGCGCCGCATGATGGTGATGCGCGGCCTTCTCGTAGACCTCGCCCTGAAGGATCAGCTGCGACGTCGTGAAGTGCTGCAGGACCGCGATCGCAAGCCCGACAACGAGGCCGGCGAGGAAGCCGGCCTTCAGCACACGCTGGATCATGGCGTGGCTAATGACAGGGGAAGCTTAGTGCGTGGCGCGTGTCGTGCGCACCGTTATGCAGAACGAGGGTGTGGGCAAAGCCGGTCAGGAAGACGAGGCCAATGCCGAGCACGGCCGCAATCAGCGCCGCCTTGAGCGCCTCGGCGCTCGTGGCGGAAACGGTTCCCACGTCGAGAGCGGCGGAATGCGTATTCATCAAACCTCCTCGCCGCCCCACCGGCGGCTCTGGCCTCATAACCGACGGCAGGTCTCCTGGCTGGCGCTTCACCGCCGCGCACCGCCTTCCCAAACTCTTCGCGAGATCAGTGGCTTCGGTACGCGCCTCGACGCCGACAGTTGCGGGGGCAGCTGCGCTCCGGCGAACTGGCCGGTCGCATTCCCTCTTGGCCTCCTTGCGGGAGGACCGTCGGAGAGCGGCAGCATGCAATACGCGCCCAGCGCGGTCAACGCGTTTACCGGAATCGCTAATTTTCCCGCCGAAGCCGTCTTTGATTACGGCGAGTTAAGTGTGCTACACCCTTGTAAGGCGTGAAGCCTCGTTACATATTTTGGGAGGTGACCGCCCGTGGGTGGTCCAGGGCCAAAGGCTCGCAACACGAGAGGAACCAATGTCCGACTATGACCGCAACGTGAGTGCCCGCTGGGGTACCGCGGCCAGGACACGTACAGCCGAGATCGACCAGGGCCTGCGCGCCTACATGCTCGGCGTGTACAATTACATGACGCTTGGGCTTGCGCTGACCGGCCTTGTCGCCTTCGGCGCTAATATGCTGGCGACCACGACCGACCCTGCCCGCGCATCCGCGCGCGTTGGCAATATCCTGCTCACCGATATCGGCGTGGGCCTCTATACGAGCCCACTGCGCTGGGTAATTATGCTGGCGCCGCTCGCCTTCGTCTTCTTCTTTTCCTTCCGCATCGACCGGATGTCGGCGGCGAGCGCCCGCAATCTCTTCCTCGCCTTCGCCGCGGCGATGGGCCTGTCGCTCTCGACGATCCTGCTCGTCTATACGGGCACCTCGGTGGCGCGCGCCTTCTTCATCACCGCGGCGGCGTTTGGCGGGCTTAGCCTCTACGGTTACACGACGAAGCGCGATCTCTCGCCGATCGGCTCGTTCCTGATCATGGGCCTGATCGGGCTGATCATCGCCAGCCTCGTTAACCTGTTCGTCCAGAGCTCGGCCTTCCAGTTCGGCCTGTCGATCCTGTCGGTGCTGATCTTCGCCGGACTGACCGCCTGGGACACCCAGGCGATCAAGGAAATGTACTATGCTGGCGACGGCTATGAGGTGCAGACGAAGAAGTCGGTCAACGGGGCGCTGATGCTCTATCTCGACTTCATCAACATCTTCCAGTCGCTGATCTACCTGACCGGTAACCGCAACAACTGAGCCGGCCCCTCCAACCGACGACTCAAAGACCAAAGCCCCGCAATGCGGGGCCTTTTTGTGGTTCTACCTAGCCCGAGACGAGCTTCAAGCGCTTGTCGAGCACATCAATGACGCGCTTCAGCTCCGAACCGCGCTTGAGGATGAGCCCGGTCGCGGCAATGACCGAGAAGGCGCCCTGCTTGCGGGCGAGCTTCGGGTCCTTCTCGATCCGATAAAGCGGCACTTCCGACGTGCGGCGGAAGATCGAGAATACCGCCTTGGCCGGGCTGAAATCGATCGCATAATCGCGCCATTCGCCCTCGGCGACTTTGCGACCGTAAAGATTGAGAATTTCGCGTAATTCGCGGCGATCGAAAGAGACGACGGGCGCGGCCGTATTGATCGAGGATTGCGTGGCGAGCTGGAGGGGGATTGGGTTTCTGCGGCGGCTCTCGGCGAATTCCGCCGGGCCGCGGTGATGGCTTGCTTCCAGGGTTTCCGTTTCGCTCATGGGTACCTTCCGTGACCCATGATCGCGCGAAGCCGAACGGCCCGCAAGACGACTTTCAACCAATGGTCAAGCTAGAAAAGAGCCGGTGCGGATTTCTCCTGCACCGGCTCAATGCTGCGCTCACGATGTGGCCCGGCCCGCGCACGGACGCCCCGGGGGGCTGGGGGGCTGACGATTCCGGAACGCCCACGAGACCGGGCCGTTCGAGGCAACGCTCGGCAAGATCGAAGCGCTATTGGGCAATGAAACGGCCCAAAGCCGGCGAATCTGTGGTTCCTTAGCTATTCGCGCGAACGTGATCAGCCGAGCGGATAGGCCGCCTCGACCACGTATGGCCCCCCGCCCGTCGAAGCCCGAGACGAGAAGAGCACGAAGCGATTGGCCTCGAAGGTGCGGTTCAGGAAATAACCCCGCGCCCCAAGGTAGTCGGCGACCGCGATGGAGGAAGCGGCGCGTAGCCGCGCCAGCGTTACATGCGGCACGAATTTCCGCGGCTCCGGCGGAATGCCGATCCGGCGTATCAGCCGCTCGTGCTCGGCTTGTAGCTCGACGAGCTGCGGCTCCGGCTTGGCCTTGGCGACGATTGCCCGCGGCTTGTCGCCGCCGAAGGCGGAAAGCCCGTCCAGGGTGACGCTGAGCGGCGGCCGGCGCACCCGCTCCAGGGCCAAGTACACGTCGCTCGCCGTGCGTTCATCGACGTCGCCGATGAAGCGCAAGGTCAGATGGTAATTCTGGACATCGATCCACCGCGCCCCGGACAATCCGCCCCGCAACAGCGAGAGCTCGGTCGCGATCTCCGGCGGGATTTCGAGACCGGTGAACAGACGGGGCATTTTCGGCCTCTTGGAATCGGCACGGCCCAGCTTAGCGATTTCCCGCCGCGCCGGAAGGTGCCCCCGCCTGGCCGAGCCGGTCGAGCACCGCTTCGACCGCGGGGAGAATGCCCTCGACGATTTTCGCAACGCCTGCCCGGTTCGGATGAATCCCGTCGGAGAGATTGAAGCCGGCCTCCTCGGCGATCCCGTCGAGGAAGAAGGGATAGAGCGGCACCTCATGCGCCTTGGCGAGCGCGGGATAGATCGCCTCGAAACGCCCGCGATAGCTCTCGCCAAGATTGGTCGTCGAGCGCATCCCGGCGAGCAGCACCGATGCGCCGCGCGCCTTCAGCCTGCTGATCATCTCATTGAGGGCCCGGCGGGTGATCTCGGGATCGAGACCGCGCAGCATGTCGTTCGCGCCGAACTCGACGATGACGAGGTCCGCCCCTTTCGGCACCGACCAGTCGAGCCGCGCGAGGCCGTCGCTCGCCGTATCGCCGGAGACGCCGGCATTCACGACCGTCACGTCGCACCCCTTGGCGCGGAGCGCCGCCTCGAGCTGCCCCGGGAAGGACGCGTTTGCCGGCAGCATGAAACCGGCCGAGAGGCTGTCGCCAAAAGCGACGATGCGCAGCGGACGGGCCAAGGCACTCCCCGAATGAAACGGCGCGAGGATCAGGGCGAGGAGCGCGGCGGCGCGCCACCTCAATTGTCGCATATGCAAGATCAGTCCTCTGTCGCCATATGATGCGGATCGCCGGAGAGCGGCAGGTAGAGGGGACGATATGGGCATTGCGGCGCCCGCGGTCGAGTTGGCGAACGTGAACATCCATCTCGGGCGCGGCGCAGCCCGGGTGCATGTCCTGCGCGACATCGATCTGACGATCGCGCGGGGTGAGGCGGTCGGCCTCGTCGGGCCCTCCGGCTCGGGCAAGTCGACGCTGCTCATGGTGCTCGCCGGATTGGAGCGGCCCGATAGCGGATCGGTCATTGTCGAGGGAAACGACCTCGCGACATTCGATGAAGATCGGCTGGCGCGCTTTCGCGGCGCGCGCATCGGCATCGTGTTTCAATCTTTCCACCTCATCCCGACGATGACCGCGTTGGAAAACATTGCCATCCCGCTCGAATTGCAAGGTGCGCCGAATGCGTTCGGGCGCGCGCGAGAAGAACTTGCGGCAGTCGGCCTTGCCGATCGCGCGTCGCATTATCCCGCGCAATTGTCCGGCGGCGAGCAGCAACGCGTCGCGCTAGCGCGCGCCATCGCGCCCGATCCCACTATTCTCGTTGCCGACGAGCCGACTGGAAATCTCGACGAGACGACCGGCACGGCGATCATTGATCTCATCTTCGATCTGAAGCGCGCGCGCGGCACGACGCTCGTCCTCGTCACCCATGATACCGCACTCGCCTGTCGATGCGATCGCGTCGTGCGCATGCGCTCCGGCCGCATCGAGCCGGCCGAGTCCAATCTCATTCTGCCGGCGGCCCAATGAGCCTTGCGATCGGCCGCACCGACGGCATGAACGTCCTGCGCATGCCGCTTCTGCTGCGGCTCGCGTTGCGCGATCTGCGCGGCGGCATAAGCGGCTTCGGCATTTTCATCGGCTGCATTTTTCTTGGCGTGTGGGCGATCACCGCCGTTTCCGCACTGTCGCATTCGCTCTCTGACGGGCTTGCACGCGAAGGACGCACGATTCTTGGCGGCGACGTTTCGTTTGCACGCAGCCACACGCCGCTCAATGACGACGAGCGTCGTTTCTTCGCCGCGCGGGGTTCTCTCTCGACTGTCGCCCTCATGCGCGCAATTGCACGTCATGGCGATCAGGCGGGCCTCATCGAGATCAAGACCGTCGATGCGGCTTATCCCCCCGCCGGCGCGGTGGTGCTGTCGCCTGCTCGGCCCTTTTCGGATGCGCTGATCCAACGCGACGGGACCTATGGCATCGTTGCCGACGAGACGCTGAGCGCGAAGCTCGACGTGAAAGTCGGCGATCGCGTCGAGATCGGAACGGCGTCGTTCGAATTGCGTGCATTCCTGAAAAGCGAGCCGGACAAGCTCGCCGGCGGCGTCGGTTTCGGCCCGCGCGTGATGCTTTCGCAGGACGCGCTGCACGCCAGCGGGCTGCTGCAGCCCGGCGCGCTCGTGCGCTGGGTCAATCGCATCATTGTTGCGCCGGCGAGCGGCGGTGGCCTCCCGTCGGACGGCGATATCACGCGCTTGATCGATCAAGCCAATAGCGCCTTCCCGAATGCCGGCTGGGAGGTGCGCACGCGAACGAACATCTCGCCGCAATTTTCCAGAAATACGGATCGGCTCACACAATTCCTGACGTTGATCGGGCTTACGTCGCTCATCGTCGGCGGCAGTGGCATCGCCAATGCGGTGCGCGGCTTCGTCGAGCGTAAACGCATGTCGATTGCCACGATGAAAGCGCTCGGCGCGGCCGGTTCATACGTCTTCACCGCCACCCTCGTCGAAATCCTTTGCATTGCGGTTTTGGGAATTGCGGCAGGCACGATTGCCGGCGCGATCATGCCCTTTGTCGTCACCGGCCTTTTCGGCACGCTCATCCCGTTTCCGCTCATTGCGGCGCTGTATCCACAAGCGATCATGAGCGGCATCGTCTATGGCCTGCTCGCCACGTTGACGTTCGCGCTTGGGCCGCTTGGGCGCGTGCACGACATTTCTGTCGCCGGATTATTTCGCGATGAGGTCGAGCCGCAGCTTTCGGTTTTGCGCTGGCGTTATCGCTTGCTGGCGGCTGCGGCGGCCCTTGCACTGGTTGCGACGGTGCTCGCCACGTCCCGCAATCTGCGGCTTGCCCTGATCTATCTCGGCGCCACGCTGACCAGCTTTCTCGTTTTGCGTTTGCTTGCCGGCGTGTTGATCGCGCTGTTGCGTCGGCTGAACCGCCCGCGCGGTCTCGCCTTGCGGCTGGCGCTCCTCGATATCCACCGTCCGGGCACGCTCGCGCCATCCATTCTCCTCTCGCTCGGCTTGGGATTGGCACTTCTCGTCGCGCTTGCCATGATCGATGTCAATTTGCGCCAGCAGATCGAGCAGCAGATTCCAGGCAGAACCCCGAGCTTCTTCTTCCTCGATATACGCGCTGCCGATGCTCCCGGCTTTGTGGACTATTTAAAACGCCAGGCACCTGCAGGAACAATCGAGACGGCGCCGCTCTTGCGTGGCCGCATCGTCAGAGTGAAAGATCAACGCGCCGAAGAGGTGCACGCCAAGGACAACGCCGCCTGGGTGCTCGACGGCGATCGCGGCATCACCTTCGCGACAAAGGTTCCGGAGGGATCGAGCGTCGTTGAGGGCGCCTGGTGGCCGGCCGATTATGCGGGCGAGCCGCTCGTCTCGCTCGATGAGGAAATTGCCGACGGTCTCGGACTGCAAATCGGCGACACGATCGGCGTCAACGTGCTCGGCCGCGAGCTCAATGCGCGCATCGGCAATTTGCGGCGGGTGAATTGGCGCACGCTCGGCATCAATTTCGTCCTCGTCTTCTCGCCGAACACGTTTGGCGGCGCGCCTTACACCACCCTCGTCACGCTCGCCTTCCCGCCGGGAGATCATAGCGCGGAGGAGAGCGCGGTGTTGCGGGCAAGCGCGCAGGATTATCCGGCGATCACCAGCATCAGGGTGAAGGACGTTCTCGAGGCGGTCTCCAACATTATCGGTCAGCTCGCCGTCGCGATCCGCGCCGCATCGAGTGTTGCCCTGATCGCAGCGATCCTCGTGCTTGCCGGCGCGGTCGCCGCGGGCCAGCGCGCGCGAGCATACGACGCGGTGATTCTGAAGACGCTCGGAGCGACACGGCGGCGGCTGCTCGCTGCGATGCTCGTCGAATATGCGCTGCTCGGCGCGATCGCCGCTTTGTTCGGTCTCAGCGCCGGAGCCGCCGCCGCATACGTCATCGTGACGCGGGTGATGGCCTTCGACTTCGCCTGGATTTGGGGCCAGTCGCTTGCCGCCGCCGCGCTGGCGCTCGCGTTCGCCGTGTTGCTCGGCCTTGTCGGCACTTGGCAGGTGCTCGGGGTGAAACCCGCCGCGATGTTGCGCAGCCTCTGAGAACGCTTCAGCATGGCCTCTCGCAACGGAGGCGTCCATGGCTGAGGCAGCAGGTCAGCCGGCGAGAGGCCGTCGCAATGATCGGCGCGGCAGCGAGTGCGGTGCTTGCCCCCGTCGGTTCGGTAACTGCGCGGCAAACGGCAGCAAATACCGTCTCCGGCATCGTCTATGAAAACCGTTCCCGTGCCGGAACGCGCCAAGCCAACGATCCCGGCATAGCCGACATTCTTGTCTCGAACGGCCGCGACGTCGTGCGCACGGATTCCGACGGCCGCTATAGACTTCCGATCAGCGACGAGGGACTCGTCTTTGTCATCAAGCCCGAGGGTTTTTCCGTTCCCCTCGATTCCGACAATCTGCCGCGCTTCACTTATCTGCATCAGCCGAGTGGCACGCCGGCCAGCCTGAGTCTGCGCTACAAAAGGCGTCGACCCGACGGGGCCGCTTCCCGCCTCCTCGATTTCGCCCTCACCCGCGCAGACGAGTCGCGCGCCTTCGATGTGATCCTGTTCACCGACCCGCAGCCCGAGAGCGGAGCCGAGCTCGATTTCGTTCGCGACATAGCGTTGGCAAACGTTGTCGGCACCAAAGCCGCCTTCGGTATGACGACCGGCGACATCATGTTCGACGACCTGTCGCTTTATCCCCGTTATAACAGGTTGATTGGCCAGATCGACGTGCCGTGGTGGCATATCGGCGGCAATCATGACCCCAATTTCGAAGCGCCGGATGCGGCGCGCAGCCGCGAAACCTACAAGCGCACTTACGGCGCGCCGTATTACGCATTCAACTACGGTTTCGCGCTGTTCCTGATGCTCGACAACGTCAATTATCTAGGCGTTGCGACGGCACCGCGACCCGGCGCAAGCGGCAAATATGAAGGGCGCATCGGCGAGCGCCAACTTGCCTTCGTCGCCGACGTGCTGCGCGAGACGCCGCAGAATCGGCTGGTCGTCGTGGCCATGCATATTCCGCTCATCACGGATCTCGATCCCAACGATCCCGCACAGAATACCGTCGATCGCGACGAGCTGTTGAAGCTTCTCGCCGGTCGGACGGTCCTCAGCATTTCCGGCCATACCCACACGACCGAGCACCATTATCTCGGGCCGCAGGGCAAGCATCATCATCATGTGATGACGGCGGTCTCCGGCTCGTGGTGGAGCGGACCGTACGACCGGCGCGGCATTGCCTGTGCCGATAGTGTCGACGGCTCCCCCAACGGCTTCCACATCCTTTCGATCGAACGGCCTCGACCCGGAATTGGCGCGCGATTATCGGATCGCCCAGCTTTTCGGCTCTCCCATTTCGGCGGAGTCCGCCGGCACCACTTATGTCGTCGTCAACGTCTTCGACGGCGGGCCGAAGACCCGCGTCCGCTATTCGAACGGCGGGCGTAGCCCGATCGAAATGCGGCGCATCAGACGGCCCGATCCCTTTGTCAGCCAGGTTTTTCTCAGAAACCCCCTGACAAAGAAATCCTGGGTCAGGGCCGAGCCCTCCTCGCACATTTGGATGGGGCGTCTCCCGCCGATCTCGAGCCCGGCACGCATCGCGCCGATTTTCTGGTGAGCGACGAGTATGGCCGCGAGCGCCGAGACCATCTTGCCATCGAGGTGGGTGGGTGCGGGCGCAGATAGCCGGCGGCGCATGTGAGCGGCGTCGCCAGATGCGGCGATTTGTTGTAATCGGTTAAGCTTCAAGTAATAGGTTGGCGGTTCCTGCGCCGCGGTGATCCTTGCCCAGTCTGATCCGTTTCCTGGTTATCGTCGCCATCCTCGCCGCACTCGGCTACGGCGGGATGATCGCGCTCGTCACCTTTGTCGAGCCGCAGCCGCGCGAGATGACCCAGACGCTGCCGACCGGCAAACTCAACAAATAGATGCAGGCGGCAAACCGCGATTTCGGTCTGATCGAGCTTTTTCTCGACATGCTCGCATCCGAGCGCGGCGCGGCGCGGAATACGATCGACGCCTATCGTCGCGATCTTTCCTCCTATTTCGGCTGGCTTTCGGCAAAAGGCTGTTCGCCGCTCAGCGCGGATACGGAGACGATCCGCGCCTATCTCGCCGCGTTGGCAGATCAGGGTCTCGCCGCCTCCTCGTCGGCGCGGCAGCTCTCGGCCCTGCGGCAATTCCACAGGTTTTTGTTTTCGGAACGCCGCCGCGCCGAGGATCCCGCCGCAATCCTCGAGGGACCGCGGCGCGGCCGGCCCTTGCCGAAAGTGCTGAGCGTCGCGGAAGTGGACCGCCTGCTCGAAGTGTCGCGCCAGGGGCTCGAGGACGCGAGCCGCCCGATAGGCGAGCGCCTGCGCGCCGCGCGCACCTTCTGCCTCCTGGAAATCCTCTACGCGACGGGGTTGCGCGTCTCCGAGCTGGTCGCTCTGCCGAAGAGCGCGGCGCGAACGCGGGAGGCCTTCATCTCGGTGCGCGGCAAGGGCGGGCGCGAGCGTCTCGTGCCGCTGACGCCGAAAGCCCGCGAGGCCATGGCCGCCTATCGCAGCCTGCTGCAAGAGGCCCGGCCGGCCGCCGCACGCCTGGCCTGGCTCTTCCCCGCCGACAGCGAGAGCGGCCACATGACACGGCAGGCCTTCGCCCGGGATCTCAAGACGGCTGCGACGGCGGCCGGCATTCCGGTGCGGCGCGTCAGCCCGCACGTGCTACGCCATGCCTTTGCGAGCCATCTCTTACAGAATGGCGCGGATCTGCGCGTCGTGCAGGAGCTGCTCGGCCATACCGACATTTCGACGACGCAGATTTACACGCATGTTCTCGACGAGCGCATGGCCGCGATGGTGCGCGATCTGCACCCGCTCGGGGATGGGTGAGACGTCAAGGTCGCTATGGCAATCCGCTGGAAAGGCTTATATTCGGGCCAGCGCCAAACGCTGAGAAGCAATGTTGCGAATCCGCCTCGACCATAAAACCATCGAGAATGGTCTCTACCACGTCATCACGTCTCCGGACGTGAGGGGTCTCTGCGCAACTGCCGGCACATTGCGCGAGGCAGAACAGGAAGCTCTTGCCCAGCTCTCCCTTATTCGGCAGGCTGAGGGCAAAGCCGAAGAAAAAATCACCGCGCTTGAGCTGGAAACAACTCTGCAAGGTCGGTGATCGCCTGCGTCGCCTTCGTTGATGTCGAAGCGGAACTCCATCGCCTCGGCTTCCGGGTGGGGACAAACTCAGACGCACTATGCCTATCGTTCGAACGGCGAGTTTGTTTTTGTGAAAATGCCGAACGTTCACGGCTATCTGCCTGAATCAGTAGTCAACGAAGCATTCAATGCCGCGGAATTGCCGCTTCCCGATTGGAACGTCTTCTGGGGCGATTAGCCCGGGTAGTTTCCCACGGCAAAGCACGCTAAACCCGCGGGCAGATGCGTTCGTATCTCGATTTCGAAAAGCCGGTCGCCGACCTCGAAGCCAAAGTCGAGGAGCTGCGCGCGCTGTCGAATGGCGGCGATACCGCCTCGATCGGCGAGGAGCTGACCAAGCTCGAGGCCAAGGCCGCCAAGGCGCTCACCGAGCTCTACGCCAACCTCACGCCGTGGCAGAAGACGCAGGTCGCGCGCCATCCGCAGCGGCCGCATTTCGTCGACTATGTGAAGGGTCTCGTCGCCGAGTTCACGCCGCTCGCTGGCGACCGCCATTTCGGCGACGATGGCGCCATTTTGGGCGGCTTCGGCCGCTTTCGCGGCCAGCCGGTCTGCGTCCTTGGACAGGAAAAGGGCGCCAATACCGAGAGCCGGCTCGAGCACAATTTCGGCATGGCGCGGCCGGAGGGTTACCGCAAGGCAGTGCGGCTCATGGAACTGGCCGATCGCTTCGAGCTGCCGGTCATCTCGCTCGTCGATACCGCCGGCGCCTTTCCCGGCATCGATGCCGAGGAGCGCGGCCAGGCCGAGGCGATCGCCCGCTCGACCGAAGCCTCGCTCGGCCTCGGCGTGCCCAATGTCGCGGTGATCGTCGGCGAGGGCGGCTCCGGTGGGGCGGTGGCGATTGCGAGCTGCAACAAGGTCCTGATGCTGGAGCACGCGATCTACACGGTCGCCTCGCCCGAGGCCTCGGCCTCGATCCTCTGGCGCGACGCCGGCCGCGCCGAGGACGCCGCCACGGGCATGAAGATCACCGCCCAGGATTTGCTCAGATTCGGCATTATCGATGGGATCGTCCCGGAGCCGCCGGGCGGGGCGCATCGCGATCCTGAAAAGGTCATCGCGGCGACCGGCGAAGCGGTCTCAGGCGCGCTCGCCGCTTTGGGAAATATGTCACGCGAGCAGATAAAATCGGCGCGGGCGGAAAAATTTCTGGCCATGGGCCGGAAATTGTAGACAAACTTGGCCGTAAGGGGCCGCTAAGGTTCCGTTAACGCTTGGCAAAGATCGCGGGGCCCTTCGGTAAGTTCGCCTTAGGGATAAGCACCGTAAAGCTTGAGCGAGACGCCGCCTCTCAAGGTCGGCCGAGGGGATTAGACGCATGGTTCGAAGCCAACGCGTACGCGTTCTTGGCGTAAGCCTCTCTGTCCTGGCCCGCTTGGGCCTCGTGGGAGCGGGCGTTGGCCTGCTTGCCGCCTGCCAGGAAACGCCCAGCATGAGCGGCGGACCGCGCGCCTATCAGCCGATCCCGCCGCAGACCCTCGCCCTCATGACCGAGAAGGGCACGACCAAACAATCCCCAATGCTGATCCGCACCTACAAGAAGGAAGCGGAATTCGAAATCTGGAAAATGCGGTCGGACGGCAAGTACGCGCTGTTAAAGACCTATCCGATGTGCCGCTGGTCGGGCCAGCTCGGCCCCAAGGTGAAAGAAGGCGACCGCCAGGTCCCGGAGGGCTTCTACGCGATCACGCCGGGCCAAATGAACCCGAACTCGGCCTACTATCTCTCCTTCAATGTCGGCTATCCCAACGCCTACGACCGCGCCCAGGGCGCGACCGGCGGCGCGATCATGGTGCACGGCGCCTGCTCGTCGGCCGGCTGCTTCTCGATGACCGACCAGCAGATTGCCGAGATTTACGCGATCGCCCGCGAGTCCTTCGCCGGCGGCCAGCGCGAAATCCAGATGCAGTCCTACCCCTTCCACATGAATGCGGAGAACTTCGCCAAGCACCGCGCTGACCCGAATATCGCGTTCTGGAAGCAGCTGAAGGAAGGCGCCGACAATTTCGAAGTCACCAAGGCGGAGCCGAAGGTCGGCGTCTGCGGCCGCCATTACGTGTTCAACGAAACGCCGGAAAATCCCGACCAGCGGCTCGAGGCGGATGCTGCCTGCCCGCCCCTGAAACCGAACACGGAGATCGCCACCCTCGTCAAAGAAAAGCAGCATCAGGACGAGCAGAAGATCGCCGAGATGACCGCGAGCGGGATCAAGCCGGTGCGCCTCGTCTATGCCGATGGCGGCCAGCATCCGGATTTCTTCAGCAAGATGCCGGAAGTCAGCCGTCCGGACGCGCTTGCGCAGGCGCCGATTGAAATCGACCTTTCGGATTCGAAGCTGGCGAAGTCGTCGGCGCTGCAATTGGCTGCCGCAAAATCGCGGCTGAATGGCGGAACGACGAACGTGACGGCGTATGCGCCAACGCAGACCGCTTCCATTCCGGCGACGTCGTCGCCGTCTTCGGCAATCGAGGCGAATTCAAGCTCCGGCTCGAGTTGGCTCGGCCTAAAGCGCCTCTTCGGCTCGGACGATCAGAAATCGGAGTCGACTGAAACCGCTTCTCCGCAACCAACCAAGGTTCCACTGCCCCCGAAGCGCGCCGCCGGGGCGCCGAGCACGCCAAAGCCCCAGGCGTCATTGCCGAAGCCGCAGGCCTCGCTCGAGAGGAGCAACGCGGCGGGTAGCATCGCCAAGCTCATCGAAGGCTCGCTGCCGGCACTGCCGGACGGCTTCCTCGCCTACGCGCCGACGCGCTGAACTAAAGCGCGCCTACCGTTCACTTCGCCATTGTCAGCACGGTGCGCCATTCCGCGTCGGTGACCGGCTGCACCGATAGACGCGAGCTCTTCACCAGCACCATGTCCTTCAGCCGCGGATCGGCTTTGATCTCAGCGAGCGTGACGGGCTTTGCGAGCGACTTCACCGCCTTCACATCAACCATGCCGAATACGCCGGTCTTGTCCAATGGATCGGGATAGTAGCCCTTGATGATCTCGACAATTCCGACAACGGCCTTCTCTTCGCCGGAGTGATAGAAGAAAGCCTGGTCGCCGACTTTCATCTCCTTCAGATGTTTCTTGGCGAGATGGTTGCGCACGCCGTTCCAGAAGGTGCCCTTTTCGCCAGCCTCGACCTGTTGCTGCCAAGACCAGCTCGACGGCTCGCTCTTCATCAGCCAATGCGCCATGATCTTTCCTCACCACTCCGATTTCTGCGGGCGCTGCAACAGCGCCTCGATTGCATCCGCAATCGTCAACTCGCCGGCAATGACCCGCGCGACGCAGTGCGAGATCGGCATATCGACACCTGCCGCATGCGCCAATGCGATCAGAACCGGCGCGGTGAACGCGCCTTCGACAAGATAGCCGTGAGTCGCCGTTTGTGGCGTTTCGCCTCGCCCGAGCGCAAGCCCGTAAGAAAAATTGCGCGATTGCTCCGAGCTGCAGGTGAGCACGAGGTCGCCGAGTCCCGACAAGCCCATCAGCGTTTCCGGGCGCGCTTCAAACGCACGCCCGAAACGCGCGAGTTCGGCAAAGCCGCGAGCAATCAAAGCCGCGCCGGCACTCGCGCCGAGGCCGGCGCCCTCGGCAATGCCGCAGGCGATTGCGAGCACGTTCTTGGCCGCGCCGCCGATTTCCACGCCGCTTATATCGGTCGAGCGATAGAGGCGGAACGCCGGGGTCGCGAGGCGCTCCGCGATCTGTTGGGCGACACTTTCGTCCTGCGCGGCAACGGTGACAGCGGTGGGCAATCCTCTCGCGACATCGGCAGCGAAACTCGGGCCGGAGAGAACGGCAGAAACCGCCCCAGGTATTTCCTCTACAAGCACCTCATTGAGAAAGCGCTTGCTGGCGCGCTCGATTCCCTTGGCACAAATCACCCAAGGCGCACGGGCGCGCGCGAAAGGACGCGCGGCACGCGCCACCTCGCGAAAGGCTTGCGTCGGCACGACAGCCAAGACGAGATCGGCGCCGCCAACGCAGGCAATATCTGAAGCCGGCTCAACGCCCGGCGCAAGCTGCACGCCCGGCAAATAGCGGCTGTTCTCGCGCTCGCGCGCGATCGCGTCCATGCGCGCGGGATCGCGTCCCCAGAAGAGAACGCGTTCGCCATTTGCTGCCGCAAGATTAGCTAGCGCGGTTCCCCACGCACCCGCGCCAAGCACGACGATGTTCATTATGCCTTGCCGTGATGAATCGCTTCCGCGTTTGCATCGAGTGGCCAACGCGGCCGCGCCGCGAAGGTGAGATCGTCGACCAGTCCGAGCGCAAGACGCTCGATGCCCGCCCAAGCGATCATCGCGCCATTGTCGGTGCAGAGATTGAGCGGCGGCGTCACTAACCGAATGCCGGCTTCCGCACAGAAGCGGCCGAGCGCGCGGCGAATGCCGCCATTCGCCGCAACGCCGCCGGCGGCGACGAACGCATTCGGGTGTCCATAGGCTTCGCGAAAGACACGTAACGCCGCGCGCGAGCGGTCGACCACCACATCGATGATTGCGGCCTGGAACGAGGCGCAGAGATCCGAAACGTCCGTGCGCGTCAGTGGCGCGATGCGTTCGGCTTCGAGACGCACGGCTGTTTTCAATCCCGACAGCGAGAAATCCGGCTTGGGCCGCATCGACATCGGCCGCGGCAGATCGAAACGCTGCGGATCGCCGTGGATCGCCTCGCGTTCGACATTCGGTCCGCCGGGATAACCAAGCCCGAGCATCTTGGCGACCTTGTCGAAGGCCTCGCCGATCGCGTCATCGACCGTCGAGCCGAGCCGCTCATAATCGCCGACGCCACGCACGGAGACGAGCTGTGTGTGGCCGCCGGACACCAGGAGAAGCAGATAGGGAAAATCGACGCGATCGGTGAGACGTGCGGTCAGCGCGTGCGCTTCGAGATGATTGACCGCAACGAAGGGTTTGCCCGCCGCGAGCGCCAGCGCCTTGCCGGCGGTGAGGCCGACGATCACGCTGCCGATGAGGCCCGGACCCGCCGCCGCGGCGACTCCGTCAATTTCGGAAATGTCCAAACCCGCATCTGCGAGCGCGCGTTCAACCAGCCGGTCGAGTACGTCGATATGGGCGCGGGCGGCGATTTCCGGGACGACGCCGCCATAGGCCGCGTGCTCGGCAATCTGGCTCATCACCTCGTTCGACAGAATTTCGCCGGCGCCATCCGGCCCGCGCTGCACGATTGCGGCGGCGGTTTCGTCGCAGGTCGTCTCAATTCCCAGAACTCGCATCGTCTCTCAATCTGCAGGCGGTTCGAACGTCTTCGTACCACCCCGTAATATGCAGGGCGAGGCGCGCGGTCCAATCGAGCCGGCGTTATTTCCCAGCGGCGCGAAATTGCACTAGATGACGCTCTGCACCAGCGCGAGGGCAAAATGGCAGAAGGACTGATCCCGACGGGCCACATCGTCACGGTGTTCGGCGGTTCGGGCTTCATCGGTCGGCAGGTTGTGCGCAAGCTTGCCAAGCGCGGCTGGCGCATCCGCGTCGCAACGCGCCGGCCGGATCTGGCTTTCCACCTGCAACCCTCGGGCCGCGTCGGCCAAATCCATGCGGTCCAGGCCAATCTGCGCAATCCGGCCTCCGTCGCCCGGGCGCTGCAGGGTTCGCAGGCGATCGTCAATCTCGTCGGCATTCTCGCCGAATCCGGCCGCCAAAATTTCGAGGCGGTGCACGCCTTCGGCGCGCGCGCGGTGGCGCGGGCGGCGCAGGAGGCCGGCATCACACGTCTCGTGCACATGTCGGCGCTCGGCGCCGATCCGAATTCGCCCGCCGATTATGCGCGCACCAAAGCGCGCGGCGAGGCTGCGGTGCGCGACTTCATTCCCGCAGCGATCGTGACGCGGCCATCGGTCGTGTTCGGTCCGGAGGACGATTTCTTCAACCGCTTCGCCGGGATGGCACGCGTGATGCCGGTCATCCCGCTGATCGGCGCGGAGACGAAATTCCAGCCGGTCTTTGTCGGCGATGTCGCGGAAGCGATCGCCCGCGGGCTCGATGGCGCGCTGCCGCCCGGCAGCACCTGGGAGCTCGGCGGGCCGGACATTTATTCGTTGCGTGAAATCGTCGCTTATGTCTGCGCCCTCGCCAACCGCAAGCGGTTTTTATTGCCGGTGCCGTTCGGGCCAGCGCATTATATGGGCTGGGGACTCGAGGTCGCGACGACCCTGTCGATGGGCATTTTGCCGAAAATGCTCCGCGCAACGCGTGACCAGGTGATGCTCCTGCGTCGCGACAACGTCGTGTCGGAGGAAGCGATCGCAGCCGGGCGCACCCTGCAAGCGCTCGGCATTCAGGCGGAGACGATCAAAGCGATTGTGCCGACCTACCTCTATCGCTATCGCAAGACCGGCCAATATGCCGACGAGCGGCTGACCTCGACGACAACGCACTAAGCCGGGCGCGGCAGAACCGGCGGCGCGATCCGCTTGTGCAGACGCACCATGAACGCGGTGCCGAAAAGCGGCGTCAGCAGGTTGAGGATCGGCACGGCAAGAAACGCCGCAATCAGCAAGCCGGCGATGAAAATCCGCAGGCGATAGCGCTGGCGCAGTGCACGCACCTCTTCGAGCGGGCGATAGCGCAAAGCGGCAAGCTCGAAAAATTCGCGGCTGAAAAGGTAGGCGTTGGCGACAAAGAATGCGATCGCGTTGATGCCGGGCACGAGCAGAAGAATGAGTGCGATGAAATTGACGAGCGCCGAAAGAAGCGCGAATCTTATCGCAAGCCAAACCGCGTAACCGGCAGGCAGCGTGTGGCCGGTTGCGCCCGGCGGATAGATTTCGCGCTCGACAATTTCTGCAAGCTCATCGAGGAAAAGACCCGCGACAAGCGACGACGTCGGCGCGAGCAGAAAGGCAAGCCCGACAAATAGCCCGACCCCCGTGACGATCGACAGAAGCGTCGCGACCCAGGGCGTCTGCACGCTGACGAAGTGAAGGACGAGCCGATCGAGACCGAGCCACGCGAGCGTCAGGATAAGCAGCGTCAGGCCGAGCGTCTTGACGAGCACCGCACGGAATGGCGGCGTGAAAATTTGCCGGAAGGCGGCGAGAGCATCATCGAGCATCGCTGATGCTCCAGCGGTTTATTGGCGCGGGGATGATTATTTCGGCGCCAGAATCATCACCATCTGGCGGCCTTCCATCGAAGGCGCGGTTTCCATCTTGGCGATCGCGGAGGTTTCGTCGCGCACGCGCTCAAGCAGACGGAAGCCGATGTCCTGATGGGCGAGCTCGCGGCCGCGAAAGCGCAACGTGACTTTCACCTTGTCGCCCTCTTCAAAGAAGCGGCGCACCGCCTTCATCTTCACATCGTAATCGTGGTCGTCGATGCCGGGCCGCAGTTTGATCTCCTTCACCTCCACCACCTTCTGACGCTTGCGCGCTTCGGCAGCCTTCTTCTGCTCGAGAAAACGGAATTTCCCGTAATCGAGGATTTTGCAGACCGGCGGGTTGGCGTTGGGGACGATCTCGACGAGATCCAGTCCGGCTTCTTCGGCGAGCTGCTGGGCCTCTTCCGTTGGGGTCGGGCCTCGATTCTGGCCCTGTGCGTCAATCAATTGGATGATCGGAACGCGAATATCGCGGTTGGTGCGGGGTCCTTCTTTCTGCGGCGCCGCAGTGGCTTTCATCGGACGGCGAATGGCATTTTCTCCATGCAGGTTGCGCAAGCGGGACGTAAGCAAAAGCACTCCGCAGCCGAAGCTACGAAGCCCCAAAGGTCCCGAGGCGAAAATCGTGGCTGCGCGCACGGAAGTCAATGGCGCGGCCTCTATGGCGAAGGCGCTTCTCGTGACTTTTCAGAGGTGTGGCTGAAAAGCCAGCACTATTCCCGCGGCTCCAGCGGCTCGACCCCGCACCATTCGGCAATGAACAGCGCCATGGCGGCCGTGATTCGCTTCACCGAGGCAAGGCTGACGCGCTCGTCGAAGCCGTGGATATTCTGCGAGATAGGTCCATAGCAGAGCGCCGGAATCCTGTCGTAGAGCGCGTAGACACGGGCATCGAGATAACCGGCCGTCATGAAGCTTTTGAGGTCCTTGCCGGTTGCGGCGCGATGGGCCTCGGCGAGCACGGCTTCGGCGTCCGAGCCCGGCTCGAGCACGTAACCCTCGGAATAAAAGCCGTTGAAGGTGACTTGCGGCGGATTGTTCGAAAGGAACCGATCGGCACGGGCAAATGCGGCGACTCGCTCGGTGATCGCCCACGCCGCATCCTTCGCCGCAACCCCGGGATAGATGGCGATGCGGCAATCGAGCCGGCACCAGCCGGGCACGGATGAGGCCCAATCGCCGCCGGCGATCTTGCCGATGTTGAGATTGATCGGGTGCTCTTCGTTTTCGAAATGCGGCCGGCCGGCTTTGTCCGCGTTCCACTCGGCTTCGAGCTTGCGCAATTCGCCGATGACACGATAGGCGGCATCGATCGCGTTCGCGCCGGCGTCCATCTCGCGCACATGAACGGGCACGCCGCGCACCTCGACCTGGAACCAGAGTACGCCGGTATTGGCGCGCACCAGCATTTCTTCTTCCGGCTCGGGAATGAGCACCGCATCGGCTCTGTAGCCGCGTAGATGCGTCATCAATGCGCCGTTGCCGGTCGATTCCTCTTCGACGACCGACTGCACATAAACGGTTGCGGCGGGCTGCAGGCCAATGCGCTTCAATGCATCGAGCGCAAAGAGATTGGCGGCGTGCCCGGCTTTCATGTCGGCGCCGCCGCGGCCATAGAGCCAGTCACCTTCAATGACCGGCTCGAACGGCGGATGCGTCCACATGTCGTGCGGACCCTCTGGCACAACGTCGACATGCGCCTGCAGAATGAGCGAGCGGCCTTTCTCCTCGCGCGGGCGATGAATGCCGACGACGATCGGCACTTCAGAGTGCTCGGGCGAGAACGCCGCCCCGCCGGGATGGCGGGAGATCGCCTCCTGGTCCATGGCGAAGCGCTCGATTGCGAACCCGCGATCGCGCAGCGCGCGGAAGACAAAATCCTGGATCGCGTGCTCCTCACCGCGCAACGAGCGGAAGCGGACGAGGTCTTGCGTGAACGCGATCTGGTCCGCGAAGCCCTGCTCGACGGCAGCGACGATGCGGTCGCGTAAGCTTGGTTCGAGAGCCATGCCGGATATCACGCCCACGCGGAGAGGTTGGCGCGCATACGTTCGAGCGTTCGTCGGTCAGGTTCGCCGCCGAAATATTTTTCCAGTGCTGTTTTGAAGCTGCCCGTTTCGGGAGAGATTTTGTGGAACAGCGTCATCGACGATCTGAATTTCATGTCGTCCGGGCTGCCGAAAATCTGGTGTGCGGACGAGCCGTGTAATGCGTTCACAATCTCTGTGCACTCCTTCAGCCGAGGCCCGAGCACCGGATGCGCGAGATAGGCGAGCGCTTCCGCTTTCGATTTGATCGCGAACTTTTGCGATGTCGATGAATATCCGAGTCCCTCGATCTGCGGAAAAACATACCACATCCAATGGCTGGTTTTGCGCCCACGACGAAGCTCCTCGCGAGCCGAGGCGAAATTCACTTCCTGTGCGCTAACAAATCGCTGGAGTACGTGCGGATCGTTCATGCCCGGGTTGGACCTGCGTTCAGGAGGCAACAATCTCCGCCTTCTCCAAGGCGGCCTGCAAGAGCACGTTGACCCCGGCGCTCGCCCATTCGGGAAAGATCGTCTCCGTCTCGTTGTGGCTGATGCCGTCGACGCACGGCGTGAAGATCATCGCCGTCGGCGCGACGCGGGCGATGTTGCAGGCGTCGTGCCCGGCGCCGGAGACGATGTCGAGATGCGAGTAGCCGAGACGCTTGGCGGCATCGCGCACCGCGGCGACACAGGATTCGTCAAAAGCGATCGGCGGTGAATCGAAGACCACCTTGAGATCATATTCGACGCTACTGTTCCTACCGATCTCCGCTACGCGCGCCCGAAACGCCCCGTCCATTTCCGCAAGTTTCTCCGCATCGGGATTGCGGAACTCCGAGGTCAAGAACACCGCGCCGGGAATGACGTTGCGCGAATTCGGAAAAGACTCGATCAGCCCGCACGTGCCGACCCCCGGCGGCGCGTACTTTTCGCCGATCTCATGCACGAGACTAATCACCCGCGCAGCCGCGACCAGCGCGTCCTTGCGGCGGTTCATCGGCGTCGTGCCGGCGTGACTCTCGAAGCCGGTGAGCCTCACCTCGTACCAGAACTGCCCCTGCCCATGCGTGACAACGCCGATATCGACGCCCTCGGCTTCGAGGATCGGGCCCTGCTCGATATGCAGTTCGAACATCGCGTGGATCGGCCGCTTGCCGACCGGCGCGTCGCCTTTGAAGCCGATGCGCGCGAGCTCGCCGCCGAGCGTCGCGCCATCATGATCGGTGCAGGCATAGGCGTAATCCCGCGGATAAATCCCGGCGAACACGCCGGACGAAATCATCGCCGGCGCAAAGCGCGAACCTTCCTCGTTCGTCCAGTTGACGACCTCGATCGGATGGCGCGTCGCGACGCCGAGATCCTTCAGCGTGCGCAACACTTCGAGACCGCCGAGAACGCCGAGCACACCGTCGAACTTGCCGCCGGTCGGCTGGGTGTCGAGATGGCTGCCGATCATGACCGGCGGCAAAGACTCG
Source organism: Beijerinckiaceae bacterium (assembly GCA_036265935.1). Taxonomy (GTDB): domain Bacteria; phylum Pseudomonadota; class Alphaproteobacteria; order Rhizobiales; family Beijerinckiaceae; genus JAFASC01. The sequence goes on along the minus strand of DATAOB010000054.1, from coordinate 1,613 downwards.
TCCGCGCCGGCGCGCCGCGCGAACATATTGCCCATTTGGTCGACCGACATTTTGCAGCCGGTGTCGCTGCACCAGCGCGCGAAAAGCTCGCGAGCCTGACGATCAAGATCGGTCAGCGTCAGGCGATTGCAGCCGCCCTTCGGCGTCGCGCCGATCTTCGCCATCTCGATGAGCGAATCCCACAGGCGCGCGCCGTCAATCTTCAGATTCGTGAGCTCGGCCATCGCCGCTCAGCGTCCGGCGGCGTAGCCCTGCATGCCGCGCGGATTGGCGGCGGCGCGGCGGTTCGGCCCATCCTGCCGCGCCGCGGTGAGGCGGCCCTCGCTCCAGGCTTCGCCCATCTCGACGACATGGCCGCGGCGCTTGAGCTCGCTGACTGTCTTTTCCGGGACGCGGCTCTCGAGCACGAGCACTCCGGGGCGCGACTGCCGCGGCCAGAAGGACGAGGGGAAATGCTCGCTGTGCCAGGCCGGCGCGTCGATCGCCTCCTGCAGGTTCATGCGCGGTCTGGCGTCGCCGAGGCGCGCGTGGCGCAGGAAGAACTGGCAACTCCACTGGTCCTGCTGGTCGCCGCCGGGCGTGCCCCAGGTCATGTACGGCTTGCCGTCACGCAGCGCCATGCCGACCGACAGCGTGGAGCGCGGACGCTTGCCGGGCGCCAGCGAAGCCGGCTGGCGTTCCTCCAGCCAGAACATCTGCCCGCGCGTGCCGAGCGGCCAGCCAAGCTCGGGGATCACGGGCGAGGATTGCAGCCAGCCGCCCGACGGCGTGGCCGTGAACATGTTGCCGGCTTTGTCGATGATGTCGATGTGCACCGTGTCACCGATAACGCGGCCTTTGGCGTCGACCAGCTCGTCCGCACCGTGCCCGGTGTTGATGCGCGCAAAAGTCGGCTCGCCGGCACCGGCGCCAGCGGCCCGCGCATCCTTGACGATTACCTTGCCGCCGAAGCCCTCGATGTGTCCGGGCCGCTGCTCGAGCGAAGCCTCGCGACCGACAAGTTTGCGCCGCTCGGCGTTGTAGGCCTCCGACAGCAGCGTCTGCATCGGCACCTCGACGAACTTCGGGTCGCCATAGAAAGCCTCGCGGTCGGCATAGGCGAGCTTGGCGCATTCCGTCCACAGGTGCACGAACTCGGGATCGGTCGGCGACATCTGATCGAGGGGGAAGCCTTTCAGCAGCGCCAGCATCTGCAGCAGCACCGGGCCCTGCGTCCACGACTGGGGTTTGAGCACGCGGTAGCTGCCGTAGTCGAGATGCAGCGGCTGCTCGCGGGTCGGCAGCCAGGTTGCCATGTCCTGCGCGGTCAGCACGCCGTGATGCGACCGCCCGCTGATATCCATCACCGCATTGTTGCGGCAGAAGCCGTCGATCGCCTCGGCGACGAAGCCCTGGCTCCAGGCCCGGCGCGCCCGCTCGATCTCCGCCTCGCGTCCGCCGCCGCCAGCCTCGGCCTCCTTGAGGATGCGTGCGTAAGTGTCGGCATGACGCTGGTTGGAGAACAGGGTGCCAGGCGTGGGCACCTTGCCGTTGGGCAGGTAGGTGGCGGCCGAGGTCGGCCAGTGCTCGCGGAACAGCTTCTCGACCGTGCCGATGGTGGCGCACGCGCGCTC
>DATAOB010000053.1:0-5453 GCA_036265935.1 Beijerinckiaceae bacterium | reverse complement strand
GAAACGATCATATTGCTGAGGACGGAGGGGCTACCTGGCCCGGTGATGAGGAACAGGTTCGGGAATCCCGCCACCGCGATGCCGAGATAAGTGCGCGGACCCGCTTCCCATTTCTGCCGCAGCGTCTGATTCGCGCGTCCGCTTATGTCGATCTTTAGGAGAGCGCCGGTCATCGCGTCGAAGCCGGTGGCGAAGACGATGCTGTCGACGGCATAATGCGCGTCCCGCGTCTGCACGCCGCTCCGTGTCAGCGCCTCGATCGGGTTTTTGCGGATATCGATCAGCGTGACGTTGTCGCGATTGAAGGTGGCGTAATAATCGGTGTCGACGCAGAGGCGCTTGGTGCCGATCGGATAATCTTTCGGGCTGAGCGCGTCGGCAATTGCCGGGTCACGGACGAGGCGCCGTATCTTGGCGCGGAAGAATTCCGCCGCCGTATCGTTGGCGTCTTCGTCGGTGAGCAGGTCCGCATAGGTCGCCGCGAAGCCGAGACCACCGCGATTCCAACGCTTCTCGTATTCGCGTTGCCGCTCTTCGGCGGGAACGGCAAGCGCCGACTGCTCGTTGCGTTCGACCATGAAGCCGAGACGCGATTCCCGCGCCTCTCTACGGAACGCGGTGTAGTTCGCCTTGACGCGCCGCTCGTATTCCGGATCGAGCGGTTTATTATGCGCGGGAACGGCAAAATTCGGCGTGCGCTGAAAGACGAAGAGGTGCACCGCCTGCTCGGCAATGATGGGGATCGATTGGATTGCGGATGAGCCCGTTCCAATCACGGCAACGCGCTCCCCGGTGAAATCGACTCCTTCATGCGGCCAATGGCCGGTGTGATAGCGCTTGCCTTCAAAGGCTTTGAGCCCGGGAATTTCCGGAATCTGTGCCGCCGATAAGCAGCCCGTCGCCATGATGCAGAATTGCGCGGCGACGCGCTCACCGCGATCGGTCGAAATCGTCCATCGTGCGGCGGCCTCGTCGTAATGAGCTTCGGTGATGCGGGTGTCGAGCTCTATGTCGCGCCGCAGATCGAATCTGTCGACGACATGATCGACGTAGGCGAGGATTTCCGGCTGCGCAGCGTAGCGCTCGCTCCAGCGCCAGTCCTGCTGCAGCTCGTCCGAGAAGGAGTAGGAGTAATCCATGCTCTCGACGTCGCAGCGTGCGCCGGGATAGCGATTCCAGTACCAGGTGCCGCCGACGCCGCTGCCCGCTTCATAAACGCGCGCCGAGAAGCCGAGACTGCGCAGACGATGGAGCATGTAGATGCCGGCAAGCCCGGCGCCGACGATCACCGCGTCGAATCTGCGATCCGGGTTGAGCTCCAGCCCCACGTGTGTCTCCCGCGCGCGTCATTTACGCGATGCGCGCGAAAGCTAGCACGCGGTTTGCGACTTGCCGAGGTCGCGAATGCAGCGGCGCGGCCCCTGCGGGTCGCGCCTGTTCTGGTCAGCCGAAGCTGCAATCAGCCGACGATGCGGATGTCCGCAGGCCCCAAGGTCACGCCGCTCTGCACTTGCGCCAGCGCCGTTGCGGAGCCCGTCGTCCCGTCCGGGCTGAAGTACAACGTGCTGTTCGCGGTGTCGAAGTGGAAGAGGCTCGTCGTCGACTGGAACTGATCGTCCCCTGAGGTTTCGCTGCCACCGGTCAGGGTGGCACCGCCACGGCCGAGCAGGACGTCATTCCCGGCGCCGCCATTTGAGCGTCTCGCCACCGTGAACGCCGCTAATGATGTCATCGCCGCTCGCGCCGGTGAGAGGACTTGTCGGGTTCGGGTTGTTGTCGACCGTCACCGTCGCCGGTGCGCTCAGCGTATTGCCGTCGCTGACCTGGTAATCGAACGAGGCGCCCAGGATCGAGTCGTCGCTGAAGAAGACTGAGGTCCCGAAGGGGCTCGCGCCACCCCCCGATTGATCGCTTGTAGCGCCGACCGTCAGCGCGTCGGCCGTGTCGGGATCGCTCGCATTCGCGACCATCGCCCAATCCGGAATGAACAGCACGCCGTTCGCGCCGGCATCGGCGATGACGCTCTGGCCGGCGGCCGTCGGCGCATCATTAGTGCCGACCAAAAATGGTCTTCCTGAAATCGGCAGGCCCTCGCCTTTGTAGAGAGCGTTCCGCAACTTCCGGTTCTAAAGCCGAGAGATGCGTTCGATCAGTGCAACGGCCTATCTCAACGCCAGATACACATTCCTTGTGTCGAATGGTTGACATGAAAACAACGATTCTAGCCGGGAGCGGTCACGAGATGATATCCTGCGTCCATGCGCACGATCTCTCCGGTCATGCTCATGGATTTCGGCGTGGCAAGGAAACAGACGAGCTCGGCAATGTCCTCGCCGGTTGGCGCAAGTTTCAGCGGCATGCCCGATTTGACCCGCTCGCGTATTTGATCCGCGGCCGCCGCGCCGAGTCCTTTTTCAAACCACGGCGTATCCATGTAGCCCGGACAAACCGCATTGACCCGAATGCTTGGTGCGAGCGCACGGGCGAGCGCGAGCGTCATCGCGTTCAATGCGCCTTTGCTTGCGACATATGCGACCGAAGAACCGATGCCGCTGATGCCCGCAATCGAGGAAACGTTCACCACAGCCGATGCAATCCCCCAACTCTTCGCACCGGCCTCGAGCAGCGGACCTGCAGCTCTGACCATCTGATAGGCACCGATTGTGTTCACCGCGTAGATTCTGTGGAAGTCCTCTGCAGAGAGCCGATCGAGCTCGCCATGCGGCACGTGTTTTGTTGTGCCGGCGTTATTTACGAGCGCGTTCAACCTGCCAAACGATTCGGCAGCCGCAACGATGCGCTGACAATCGGCATCGGAAGCGACATCGCCATGGACGACAACCGCCTCGGCTCCCGCCATGCGGCAGGTTTCGGCAACGTCCTCAGCACCGTCGCGATTCGACAGGTAATTTATGACGAGGCACGCGCCCGTATCGGCGAGGCCGATGGCTGTGGCGGCGCCGAGCCCCGACCCCGCTCCCGTGACGATCGCACAAAACGAATCTTCGGACATTGTGCTGGACTTCCGAAACTCCGCGTCAGTGCGAGGTTAGCGTCGAGCCATGCTCAAGCGCAAATGTGCCGCAGGACGCGGGCGCGCCTTGTCCAGAGCGCCGCCCCGCACGATCTTGCATTCATGCAAGCACTCGACCTTGTCACACCATCCGATGCGCCGCCGTTTCCCGCCATGTCGCCGAAGGACGAAGCTGCGCTGCGCGAAGCGGTTCATGCGCTTGAGCGCACAACCTTTGCCGGCAGGCTCACTGAGATGGTCGGCCGTCAGATCGATTTCGCAGGTAAGCTTGTGCCGCAGCGGATCTCGGGGGTCGTGGGCAAGGCGGTCACCCTCGCGCTCAGAGCGGCCATGCGCGTCGCTTTGGCGGGCCTCGCCAGCGCCCCGCCGCAACGAGGCGACCGGCGCAATCTGCATCGCGCGCTGGTAACGGCTTCCGGTGCGGTCGGCGGTGCCTTTGGGCTCATCACGCTGCCGGTCGAGCTGCCGGTCTCGACAACGCTGATCCTGCGCTCCATTGCCGAAATTGGTCACGCCGAAGGCGAGGACCTCAGCGATCCCGAAGCGGCGCTGGCCTGTCTCGAAGTCTTTGCGCTCGGCCGCCAGCCGGGGACTTCGGACCTCGTCGAGGGCGGGTATTTCGCGTTCCGCGGGTTCTTGGCGAAGTCGGTGAGCGAGGCCGCCCGCCATATTGCGCTCCGCGGCGTCGGCGGCGAGACCGCGCCGATCCTGCTGCGGCTGATGAGCCAGATTGCCGGCCGTTTCGGCCTGGTCGTGTCGCAGAAGATCGCTGCTCAGGCGATCCCGGTGCTCGGCGCCGTCGGCGGGGCTGCCGTGAACCTCGCTTTCGCGCAGCATTTTCAGTCTTTGGCGCGCGGGCATTTCATCGTGCGCCGGCTCGAGCGCACCTATGGCCAGGCGCCGGTACGCGCGGCCTATGAGCGGATCGCCGCAGGCTTGCGCCGGGATGCCGGGCGGAACTCGCTGACTTTGTCGGGCCGCAACGACCGCGATGCGGTTTGACTTCACCGTTCGATCGGCGGAGAAAGCGGGGCTGATCCGACGTCCCGCAATCGCCATGTCGAAACTCAACGTCACGCTGATCGACAATTACGACAGTTTCACCTTCAACCTCGTGCACTATTTCGGGGCAGAAGGCGCGCGCGTCGACGTGCACCGGAACGACAAGATCAGTGTGCCCGACGTATTGGCGCGCTCGCCCGATGCAATCGTGCTGTCGCCCGGGCCCTGTACGCCGCGCGAGGCGGGCATTTGCCTCGATCTAATCAAGGAAGCGCACGGACAAGTTCCGATCCTCGGGGTCTGCCTTGGTCACCAGGCGATCGGCGAGGCCTATGGCGGAACTGTCGCGCGTGCGCCGATCCCGGTGCATGGCAAGCGCTCGATCATCCGGCATCAGGGCCGCTCGGTGTTCCGCGGCATCAACGGTCCGTTTCTGGCGACGCGCTACCATTCGCTCGTCGTTGCGCGCGAGAATCTGCCGCTGCCACTCGAAGTCACGGCGGAAACCGACGACGGACTGATCATGGGCCTGTCGCATGCGACCCATCCCGTCCACGGCGTGCAGTTTCACCCGGAAAGCATCGCTTCCGAGCACGGCCACCTGATGATCCAAAATTTCTTGCGCATCGCGGCGGCGTGGAACGCAAATCAGCGCCGCGCCGCGTGAGTTTTGCATGGAATCGTTCAAACCCTTCCTCGCCAAAGTCGCCGCCGGCGCCAAGCTGACGCAGGCCGAGGCCGCCGAGGCGTTCGATGCGATGCTGTCGGGCGAAGTCACGCCGGCGCAGCTGGGCGGCTTCCTGATGGCGCTGCGCGTGCGCGGCGAAAGCGTCGACGAACTGACCGGCGCCGTCACCGCCATGCGCGCCAAAATGCTGCGCGTCGATGCGCCGGACGATGCCATCGACATTGTCGGCACCGGCGGCGACGGTGTCGGCTCATACAATGTGTCGACGCTCGCAGCGATCATTGTTGCCGCGTGCGGCGTGCCGGTCGCCAAGCACGGCAATCGCGCGGCGTCGTCGCGCTCCGGCGCGAGTGATGTTTTGAGCGCGCTCAACGTCCGCATCGGATTGCCGGCGGAAGATGTTGCCGCTTGCGTGAGCGAGGCCGGAATCGGCTTTATGATGGCGCAGACGCATCATGCCGCGATGCGCCATGTCGGCCCGGCGCGTGTCGAACTCGGCACGCGCACGATTTTCAATCTGCTCGGGCCGTTGTCCAATCCGGCCGGCGTGAAGCGGCAGCTTCTCGGCGTGTTTTCGGCGAGCTGGCGTGAGCCGCTGGCGCAGGTTCTGAAAAATCTCGGCTCGGAGCGCGTCTGGCTAGTGCACGGCTCGGACGGCATGGACGAGATGACGACGACCGGTTCGACCCATGTCGTCGCGCTGGAGGACGGCAAAATCCGCCGCTTCGA
>DATAOB010000052.1:0-53394 GCA_036265935.1 Beijerinckiaceae bacterium | reverse complement strand
TTCGACGCCCGGGGATGTGGCCACTGTAGCAACAGTTTTTTCGGATCATGTTAATCTAAGCGCTCTCGTCTACAGCAGCGCGCATGCCCGCTACGTTCTACATCCTCGCATCGGGTCGCAACGGGACGCTCTATCATGGCTCGACGAACGATCTGTCGAAGCGCGTTTGGGAACATAAGAATAAGCTGACGCCTGGATTTACCAGCCGATACGGCGTGACGAAGCTCGTTTATTGTGAGCACTACGATCGGCTGATGGATGTGCGCGCCCGCGAATACAAGGTGAAGCATTGGCGGCGGGCGTGAAAGCTCAAACTGATCGAGGAGATGAACCCGAGATTGGCGCGATCTCTATGACGAGCTGAATAGCTGATCGTTAGCCACATTCCCAGAGCCGCGGAGCGGCATCCGGGACCCAGGGGCAAACGCCGCGTTTTGCTTCGTTAAACGTCAGCGTAAAGTGCGTTTGCCCTGGACCCCGGATCGCCTTCGGCGTCCGGGGAGGTGGCCACCTCAGTGCCACCCATCCCGAGAAGGTTGCGGCGTTATGCCGTTTGTTATAACCTCCCGCCATGACCGCGCTAAAACTTCGTAAAATCGGCAATTCCGTCGGGCTGGTGTTCCCGAAGGAGGAACTCGCGCGGCTTCGGGTCGGGGCAGGCGACATCGTTCACGTCACGGAAGCCCCTGGCGGCTGCGGATCACCAACTACGATCCGGCTTTCGAGCGGCAGATGGACGTCGCACGCAAGATCATGAAACAGAACCGCGATGCCCTGCGGGAGCTGGCAAAATAAATGGACGAACCCGAATGGGTTCTCAAAGCCGTTGTTCTCGCGCTCCACGAGGAGCAACTTGCGGAGCATGGCGGCCGTGCCGGCCTGCGCGACGAAGGGCTTCTCGACTCGGCGCTCGCGCGACCGAGAAATGCATTCGCTTTTGGCGGCGAGACGGATCTCGCCTCTTTAGCTGCCGCGTACGCGGTTGGATTTGCGAAAAATCACCCGTTCATCGACGGAACAAACGCGTCTCGAACGTCGTAACATTTATGCTTCTCGCCCTAAACGGACGCCTCTTCAGGCCGAGGCAGCAGAGCAGGTCCGCGTCTGGCTCGCCATTGCCGATGGCACGACGACGGAAGAGCAGGTCGCCGACTGGATACGCAAGCACATCTGACAAAAAAGCTCGGCACGATGTGCCGAGCTTTTCCTTTAGTTCAACTTGCTGCTCGCTCAGTAGCGCGGGCCGGGATAGGCGCTGCGGCCCATATTCATATCGTTGCGGAGCGCGCGCCGCTCGCGGTTCTTGTGGATGCCGTAAGCGCAGCCCGCCGCGGCGCCGACGCCGCCATGGCCGACGAAATGGCCGGCAATGCCGCCGACAAGCGCGCCCTTGAGGCAGCCGGCTTGCGCCGGAGCACTGAATGCAAGCGCGGCAAATCCGACCGCCGCAGCGGCTGTAGCAATAAGCTTCATTTGCGAGACCTCCCGTGTGTTCGCGTCGCCGAAAGGAACGGCCACCTGCGTTTAAGGTTGCATCGGCCCTCCGGCCGGGCCGATTCGCCGTTCGGCCAAGACAAAGCAGAGACCCAAGGGAACAAAAGCCGTTGTCCGGTATTGCCGGCACAGCAAAGCAAAGGGAGACCAGGCGATGCACATCAAACTTGCTGTCCTGACGGCCGGCCTCGGCTGCGCTCTTTCCACCGGCGCCTTCGCCATGCCGATGGCGGCGCCATCGACGGGCAGCGCGGCGACGCCGGTGCGGATGATCTGCAACGAATATGGCCGCTGCTGGGACCGCGCCGACAATCCCGGCGAAGCCATCGCCCGCGGCGTCATTCGCGGGATCGAGGGCCGCAGCGTCTATCGCCGCGACCGCGACTTCGACCACGATCGCGGCCTGCATCGCGGCTGGGATCGCGACCGCGGCTACGGCTATCGCCATCGCTGGGACGACGACTGATCCAGTAAAAAGGGGCTCCCGCGCGGGGAGCCCCTTTGGTTTGAGCGGTGGCTTACTCGCGGTCGCGCGAGGGCCTGGCAGGCGGCGGTTCTGCCGCGGGCGGAGCTGCTGCGCCGCCCTTGTTTTCCTCGCAGAATTTTAACGCGGCGATCGCCTCACCGATGCGCGGCGTCTCGAATTCCATGCTGTCGTCGTCATCGTCGTTTTCGAAATCGATCGAAATGCGCTTGGCGGCGGCGAGCATGTCGAGGATCGACGGATCGAATTCGAAAATGCCGCGCACCCTAGTCTTGTCCATCACCTCCCACTTCGCTTTCTTCAAGGTGGTGGCACTGTCGGTGGCGAAGTCGGCTTTCAAAATCTTGTCGTCCTTGCCCCATTCCCAGGCGCTGTAGACGAAGACGAGGACGATCGCCTCTTTGGAATAAGTCAGCACGATGACGTTCTGGTCGCCGTCGGAATCCTTGAAGGCGCGCGTCGCATTGCAATGCTCGTCCTTCGGCCGCTTCTCGACTTCCCAGTCGCCGACCTTGGTCTGCGCCAAAGCCGGCGCGCTCAAAAAGCTCGCAAGCAGCGCCGCCGCGAGTACCAATCTTTTCATGTAAGCCCCCGAGTGAGATTTCTTAAAGCGTCTCAACGTTGCCGGGCGTGATGATCTCGATCTTCGTCGGCGCGGCGGCGCAGTCTTTGACGATAGCGCGCCACTCCTTGATGTGCGGCGCCCGCCCGTGGCTGCCGAGCGCTTCGCGCGTCGTCCATTGCTCGACGAAGACGAAGCGCGTCGGATCGGTAATGCTTTCGTGCAGATCGTAGAGGAGGCAGCCGTCCTCCTGGCGCGTCGCGGCAATGGCGGCGGCGGCGCCGCGCTTGAAGTCCTCGCGCTTGTCCGGCTTCACGCTCGCCGTCGCGATCACGTAGATCATCTCTCCTCCCGACTATTGCTGGCGCATGGCGATGCGCAAAAGACCGATCATCTCGTCGACCGCGGCTTTGCGGCTGCCATTCTCCGCGGCGTAATTCACGCCGGCGGCGAGATGCTGCGAAATCATCATCAGCGCGACTTCGCGGATCGCGGCGGTAATCGCGCTCGCCTGCTGCACCTCGTCGCCGCAATAGCGGTCGTTCTCGATCATCTGACGCAGCCCGCGCACCTGGCCTTCGACGCGGTTCAGCCGCTGCAGCAGCGGCTCTTTCTCCTCGGGCGTGCGCTGCAGATGCAGCCGGTCGTCTTTGAAATCGTATTGCATTGAAGTCGGGCCCTCACGCCTCGCGCAGACTGGCTCCCCCAGTGTATGCGCCATGGTCCTCATGAGGGTGCTCGAAGCGCCGCTTCGGTCCCCACCTTTGCAATTTAAGCCGAGAGTATCGCAGCGGCAACAGTGGCCGGGCCGAAGCGGCGAAACTGCTGCCGAATCCGCGGGATAACCGTTTTTCGTGCGCCGGCGCTGGACTTTATTTGCGCCCGCGCAATGACATGAGTCATGGCCGAACGGAACCCTCCGGCAGTAAGCAGCCGCGTGACAAAGCCGATCCGCGCCGGAGCGCCAACACGCCGCGTCCGAGTGGAAAACTCAAACCCGCGCGAGCGAAAATACCGGAATTGCCGGCCGATTCGGCGATTCCTCCCGATAAATTGAACGCCACGAACGACAAATAGGTGCCTTCCGCCCCTGCGCCTCTGTGGCCGGAATGCATAAGTCTGCTGAAATGTTGTTCAACTCAGCTGCCCGCCGCAGCGCGGCAACCAAAAAGCCACACTTCACAAAATATCATGAACCGTGCGGCCCGACCCGCGTTGACAGCGGCGGCTTTGATTTTACGCTGCGCTGCACAGTGACTGTGCAGTAGGTGCTTAAAACGCAGCAGAAAGCAGGTCCGATGTACGGCTACCCCTACCAGGTCTACGAGTGGATGCACATGGCGCTGGCGCCCGCTCGAGCCGTGTCGGACGCGACCAGCCTGGTCTTCAAGAACCCGCTGAACCCGCTGCGCAACACCTATCTCGGGCGCAATCTCGCCGCCTCCGCGGAACTGTTCGAGCGCATGACGCGGCGCTACGGCAAGCCGTCCTTCGGGTTGGAGACGACCACCGTCGAGGGCGAAGAAGTCGCCGTCACCGAGAATGTCGTGTGGGAGCGGCCCTTCTGTAGGATCATCCATTTCGAGCGCGCCACGACGCGGCTCCGCCGCCCGCAGCCGAAGCTGCTCATCGTCGCACCGATGTCGGGCCATTACGCGACGCTGCTACGCGGTACGGTCGAGCAGTTCCTCAAGACCCACGACGTCTACATCACCGACTGGGCCGATGCGCGGATGGTGCCGCTCGGCGACGGCTCGTTCGATCTCGACGATTATATCGATTACCTGATCACCATCTGTCACAAGCTCTCCCGCGGGCATGACGGCGTGCCGCTGCATACGCTCGGCGTTTGTCAGCCGTCCGTGCCCCTGATCTGCGCGATTGCGCGCATGGAAGCCGACGGCGACCCGAACGTGCCGGCGTCGATGACGCTGATGGGCGGGCCGATCGACACGCGGCGCAGCCCGACGGCGGTCAACCTGCTCGCCGAGAAGCGCGGCTCCGCCTGGTTCCGCGAGAATTGCATCCATGAAGTGCCGTTCCCGTATCCCGGCATGGGACGCAGCGTCTATCCCGGTTTCCTGCAGCTGTCCGGTTTCATGGCGATGAATTTCGATCGCCACTTCACCGCTCACGTCGAGATGTTCAAGCATCTCGTGCGCGGCGACGGCGACTCCGCCGAGAAGCACCGCGATTTCTATGACGAGTACATGGCGGTGATGGATCTGACCGCCGAATATTACCTGCAGACGGTCGATTCGGTCTTCGTCCGCCACGACCTGCCGAAAGGCAACATGCTCCACCGCGGCGAGCTGATCGATCTCAAGGGGATCCGCCGCGTCGGCCTGATGACCGTCGAGGGCGAGAAGGACGATATTTCCGGCCTTGGCCAGACCTATGCGGCGCATGATCTTTGCGCGAACATCCCGTCGGACCGAAAAGAGCATTACGAGCAGGAGGGCGTCGGGCATTACGGCGTCTTCAACGGCTCGCGGTTTCGCAAGGAGATCGCGCCGCGCATCACCGCCTTCCACGAGCGCATCGACTCGGCGCGCCGCCCGAAAGCACGGCTGGTGAGCCTCGCCGCCGCCGGCGCATGATGTGAGCTTCGCCGACGCGAAGCTTGCGACTCACGTTTAACTGAGTGACGATCGGCCGATGCTGCGGCTTTTCCGCGATGGTTTGCGCAAGACCTCTCGGCGCGCCCCGGGCACGCCGCGCGCATCGAGCTTCGAAGTTCGCCACGACGGGTCTACCTACAAAGTCCTCTTGAAGCGCGTCGCCTCGGCGCGGCGCTATACGCTGCGGGTCAAGAACGGCAGCGGCGATATCGTGCTGACGATGCCGACGCGCGGCTCGCTCAAAGAAGCGCAGGCTTTTGCCGAGCGGCAGGGTGCGTGGATCGGCGCGCGGCTGCGGCGGCTGCCGACAAACATCGCTTTCGAGCCCGGCGCGATCATTCCGTTTCGCGGTATCCCGCATGAGATCGTGCATTGCCCCGGACGGCGCGGCACGGTGTGGGTCGAAACCAAAGAGCCGGGATTGTTCTCAGACGGCGAATTCGCGCTCTGCGTTGCCGGCGACCGGGCGCATTTGGAGCGGCGCGTGCGCGATTTTCTGCGGCGCGAGGCGAAACGCGATCTCGAAGCCGCCGTGCTGCATTATACGCGCGCGCTCGCTCTGCCGAATCGCGCCGTCGGCTTACGCGACACGACAAGCCGCTGGGGCTCGTGCTCCACGGCGGGTTCGCTCAACTTTTCCTGGCGTTTGATTTTGGCGCCGGCCTACGTGCTGGATTATCTCGCCGCGCACGAAGTCGCGCATTTGAAGCACATGAATCATTCGGCGCGCTATTGGAAACTAACGCGGCAACTTTGCTCCGAGACGGACCGCACCGAGGCCTGGCTGAAAGCACATGGCAAAGAGCTGCATCGGTATGGCGGCTCCGCGCGGGTAAAAGATTAAACGAGCGGCCACATCCCCGGACGCGTCAAGCGAAGCGCAACGCGATCCGGGGTCCAGGAGCAAATGCGCCACACATGAACAAGCGTTTGCCTCGTCCCGGATGCCGCAACGCAGGCAAGCTTGCGCAGCCTGCGTACACTGGTCTGCGCGCGGCTCCGGGAATGTGGTGCAAACTCACGCCGCCTTGCGCGCCGCCAAAAACTCGCCGATGCGCCCGAGCGCCGCGATAATGTTCTCGGCCGAGTTGGCGTAGGAAAGCCGCAGATAGCCCTCGCCGTGAATGCCGAAATCCGGCCCGCCGATCGTCGCGACGCCCACCTCTTCAAGCAGCGTTGAGTCTAGCTTCTTCGCCGCCCATCCCGAGCGCGAGATGTTCGGAAATGCGTAGAAAGCGCCTTTCGGCGTCACCGCGGAGATGCCCGGCAGTTGGTTCAATCCATCGACCACGATGCCCCGCCGCCGGTCGAATTCAGCGACCATGCTTTTCACCGCATCCTGCGGTCCTTCGAGCGCGGCGATGCCGGCAAATTGCGTCGACGCGTTGATGCATGAGAAGGAATTCACCGCGAGCTTGCGCGCATTATCGTAAAGCGCCTGTGGCCAGACCGACCAACCGAGCCGCCAGCCGGTCATCGCATATGTCTTCGACGCGCCATCGAGCAGGATCAGGCGGTCGCGGATTTCCGGATAAGCGAGCAGCGTCTGATGGGCGAGACCATCGTAGGTCATCTGCGCGTAGATTTCGTCGGACATGATCGCGACGTCGGGAAAGCGCGCGAGACCGGCGACAAGCTTATCGATCTCCGCTTTCGGCGTGACGCCGCCGGTCGGATTCGCCGGCGAATTCAGGATGAGCAGCCGCGTCTCACGCGTAATCAGCGCCAGCGTCTCGTCGGCGGAGAAAGCAAAACCGTTCTCCTCGCGGATCGGCACCGCCACCGGACGGGCGCCGGTATATTCGATCATCGATCGGTAGATCGGAAAACCGGGATCGGGATAGAGGATGTCGGCGCCGGGCTCGCCGAACATCAGGATCGCGGCAAACATCGTCACTTTGCCGCCCGGCATCACCATCACGAGATCGGGCGAGACCTCGGCGCCGTAGCGTTTGTGATAATCGGCGGCGATCGCTTCGCGCAGCGCCAGGATACCGATTGCGGGCGTATAGCCGTGATGGCCGTCGCGCAGCGCCTTCACCGCCGCTTCGACGATGTGCGGCGGCGTCGGAAAATCCGGCTGGCCGATGCCGAGATTGATGATGTCGCGACCCTGGCGCTGCAGCTCGGTCGCGCGGGCGAGAACGGCAAACGCATTCTCCTCGCCGATGCGCGCGAAGCCCGGGACAGTATGAAGCATGGCGTTTCCTCGGGATTTTTCTTGTGCTTGCCCGAGTGCGGGGCGGCCCGTCAACCCTGCTGGATTGCGCGCCCTTTCTGTGCGAGAGCGCTCTTTCACGTCAAAACCCGCCGAGCAACGGAGACACCCGGGTGAAATCGTACAGAATCGCCGCCATTCCGGGTGACGGGATCGGCGGCGAAGTGATCGCCGCAGGCATTCGCGCGCTCGAGGCCTGCGCGGCCCGTGACGGCGGCTTCTCCTTCAGCTTCGAGCATTTCGACTGGGGATCGGACCATTACAAAAAGTACGGCATGATGATGCCGGCCGACGGCTTGGAAAAATTGAAGCCGTTCGATGCGATCTATTTCGGCGCGGTCGGCGCGCCCGACGTGCCCGACCACGTCACCCTTTGGGGACTGCGCCTGGCGATCTGTCAGCCCTTCGACCAATACGCCAATGTCCGCCCGACACGCGTCTTGCCGGGGATCACCAGCCCTTTGCGTCACGTCTCAGGGCCGGAGCTCGATTGGGTGATCGTGCGCGAGAATTCCGAAGGCGAATATGCCGGCGTCGGTGGCCGCGTGCATAAAGGCCTGCCGGAGGAGGTCGCGACCGACGTCGCGATGTTCACGCGCAGCGGCGTCGCACGCATCATGCGGTTTGCTTTCGAATTGGCGCGCTCGCGCCCGCGCAGGCACCTGACGGTGGTAACCAAATCGAACGCGCAGCGCCACGCCATGGTGATGTGGGACGAAATCGCTGCCGAGGTGGCGCAAGACTATCCCGACGTCGCCTGGGACAAGATGCTGGTCGATGCGATGACGATCCGCATGACCATGCAGCCGCGATCGCTCGATACGATCGTCGCGACCAATCTGCATGCCGACATTCTGTCCGATCTCGCCGCGGCTCTGGCCGGCTCGATCGGCATCGCGCCAACGGCCAATCTCAACCCAGAGCGGCGGTTTCCGTCGATGTTTGAGCCGATCCACGGCTCGGCCTTCGACATTGTCGGCAAGGGCATCGCCAACCCCATCGCGACGTTCTGGTCGGGAAGCATGATGCTCGAACATCTCGGTCAAAAGGCAGCAGCGGATCGGCTGATGCGGGCGATCGAGCGCGTTACCGCCGATGCCTCGCTGCACACGCCCGATCTCGGCGGCAATGCGACGATGGATCAGGTGACGGACGCGGTCTGCGCAGCGCTTGCCGGCGACAATATGTGACCGAGGGAGAAACGTGATGCTGCGAATTGTTGTTGCCGCTGCCCTGTCGCTCGCGGGTTCCGCTGCTTTTGCCGAAGTGTCGGAAATCCGTGCCGCGCAGCAATACGGCTTGAGCTATCTCGCTTTGATGATGATGGAGGACGGCAAGCTCGTCGAGAAAGAGGCGGAAAGAATGGGCTTGCCTCCGGTGAAAGTCTCATGGGCGAAACTTGGCAACCCGAATGCGATGAACGATGCGCTGCTCTCCGGCGGATTGGATTTCGCCTCCGGCGGCGTGCCCAATCTGGTGACGCTCTGGGCGAAGACGCGCAATACGCCGAACGAAGTGCGCGGCGTCGCCGCGCTCAACGACATGCCGGTCCAGCTCGTCACCAGCAATCCGGCGGTGAAGTCGATCCGCGACTTCACCGAAAAGGACAAGATCGCGGTGACCGCGATCAAGATTTCGACGCAGGCTCTGCTGCTGCAGATGGCGGCGGCGAAGGAATGGGGCCAATCGAATTTTGCGAAGCTCGACACGCTGACCGTCTCGATGCCGCATCCCGAAGCGATGAACGCGCTCTATGCCGGTGCCATCACCGCGCATTTCTCGTCGCCGCCGTTTCAATATCAGGAGGTAAAGCGGCCCGGCATCCGCCGCGTTCTGAGCAACTATGACATTCTCGGCGGCAAGGCGACCTTCAACGTCGTGTGGACGACGCGTGCCTTCCATGACGCAAATCCGAAACTGTATGCGGCGTTCTTGTCTGCGCTTGAAAGCGCAACCGAGTCGATCCGCCGCGACAAGCGCGCCACGGCCGAGACTTATATTCGCATCACGGGTACGAAGGAGACTGCCGACGAGCTGGTCGCGATGCTTGAGGATCCCGAGGTGGAGATGACGACGACGCCGCACAAGACCATGCGCACCGCGGAATTCATGAGCACGGTCGGCACGATCAAGGCCAAGCCTACCGACTGGCGCGATATGTGGTTTCCCGAGATTCACAGTCGCGACGGAAGCTGAGGCCGGTTCGGCTTGAAGCCGGATGAACTCGGATGAGCGCCGCCGAGTTATCAGCGGGCAATGGTCGCCAGAGCTTCGACACGTCCGGCTCCGACACGTCCGCCGGTGCGGCGCGGCGCCAAGCACCCTGATCCCGCCGCCGCCGAAGAGCGCGCCGAGGCGGCGGACGATCTCCTGCAGCTGAAGCGCGAGGCGCTGGAATGCCGCGCCTGCCCACTCTGGGCGCCGGCGACGCAGACGGTGTTCGGCGAAGGTTTGCGCGGCGCGCCGATCCTGCTGATCGGCGAACAGCCGGGCGACCAGGAGGATTTGGCCGGGCGTCCATTCGTCGGGCCGGCGGGCAAGATTCTTGACCGAGCGCTTTCCGACGCGGGACTGGATCGTAGCCGTGCTTACGTGACCAACGCGGTCAAGCATTTCAAATTCGAGCCGCGCGGCAAACGCCGGCTGCACAAGAAACCGACAGTCGGCGAAATCCGCGCCTGCGCGCCCTGGCTCGAAGGCGAGCTGATCCTGGTCGCGCCGAAAATCGTCGTTATGCTCGGTGCCAGCGCCGCGCAGGCGATGCTCGGGCGCTCCGCCTCGGTGATGAAGCAACGCGGTCGCGTCTTCGATCTGCCGGGCGGCCGGCATGGCCTTGTCACCGTGCATCCGTCGTATCTGTTGCGGCTGCAGGGCGACGACGAGCGCCACGAAGCCTACCAGGACTTTGTTAGGGACCTCCGCCTCGCGGTGCGTTTCCAAGCCAAGCAGGGCTGAGCCCCGCGAAAAATCTGAACTGCGGCGCAATCTGAAAAGAGAGAAAATCCTCTGCCCTTTACGCTTGCGGGAGCAAGCCTGACTTTTCTGCGCGCGGCCCGTTGAAAGCCTGGAAGAAGTTGCCTTATCAAGGCGCTGCTTCTCGCATGCGGGTCCCCGGCATGAGCGCCAAATCGAAGAATTCCGATCTGCCGCTGGTCGCCACCGCCAACGATCTGCGCACCGGCGCCGTCGTCTATCGCGCCCGCGACGGCGCCTGGCAGCGCGATATTTCGCGCGCCGAGATCGCCGAGGATAAAGACGCCGCCGCCGATCTGCAGCAGCGCGCCGAGACCGATCTTGCCTTGCGGGTCGCCGATCTCGCACTCATCCCGATCATTCGCGACGGCGCGTTCGTGCGGCCAGCGGCGCTGCGCGAAATCATCCGCGCCACCGGCCCGACGATCGAGCTGCCGTCGCCGCCGCCGCGGCTCTGAGGTTGACCGAACATGTACCGCTACGACGAATTCGATCATGACCTCGTCCGCGAACGGGTCGCCGAGTTCAGCGACCAGGTGGCGCGGCGTCTCTCCGGCGAGCTGACCGAAGATCAGTTCAAGCCGCTGCGCCTGATGAACGGCGTCTATCTGCAGCTGCACGCCTATATGCTGCGCATCGCCATTCCCTACGGCACGCTGTCGGCGCGGCAGATGCGCAAGCTCGCGCACCTCGCGCGTACCTACGATCGCGATTACGGCCACTTCACCACGCGGCAGAACCTGCAATTCCATTGGACGAACCTTGCGGAAGTGCCGAAAATGCTGGCCGAGCTCGCCGAGGTCGAGATGCATTGCATCCAGACATCGGGCAATTGCATCCGCAACGTCACCGCCGATCATTTCGCCGGCGCCAGCGCCGATGAGATCGCCGATCCCAGGCCCTATGCCGAGATTTTGCGGCAATGGTCGTCGCTGCATCCGGAATTCTCGCTGCTGCCGCGCAAGTTCAAGCTCGCGGTGATCGGCGCGCCGAAGGATCGCGCCGCGATCCAGGTGCATGACATCGGTCTTGAAGTGAAACGCAACGAAGCGGGCGAGCTCGGCTTCGCAGTCTGGGTCGGCGGCGGACAAGGCCGTACCCCGATGATTGCCAAGAAGGTGCGCGATTTCCTTCCTGAGGCCGATCTCATCGCCTACATGGAAGCGATCCTGCGCATCTACAATCAGCAGGGACGGCGCGATAACAAGTTCAAGGCACGTATCAAAATCCTCGTCCATGAAATGGGTGAGGAGGAGATCAAGAGCGCGATCGAGCGCGAATTTGCGGCGATCGACAAGAGCAATCTCCAGCTGCCGCGCGATGCGGTGGAGCGCATCGAGCGCTACTTCGCGCCGCCAGCGTTCGACACGCGCTCCAACGGCGCGCCGGCCTTCGAGCGCGCGCGCGAGACCGACAAAGAATTCGCAAGCTTCGTCGCGCGCAATGTGCACCCGCATAAAATGCCGGGCTATGCGATCGTCACGGTTTCCCTGAAACCGATCGGCGGCACTCCCGGCGACATGACGTCCGCGCAAATGGACGCGGTCGCCGATATCACCGAGCAATATTCGTTCGATGAGGTTCGCGTCAGCCACGAGCAGAATCTCGTTCTGCCGCATGTGAAGCTCGAAGACCTGCCCGCCGTCTATGCGCGGCTGCACGCGGCCGATCTCGCCACGGCCAATTACGGCCTCGTCACCGACATCATCTGCTGTCCGGGTCTCGACTATTGCTCGCTTGCCAATGCGCGCTCGATCCCGATCGCGCAACGTCTGTCGGAGCGCTTCGCCGATCCCGTACGCCAGAGCGATATCGGCGACCTAAAAATCAAGATTTCCGGCTGCATCAATGCCTGTGGCCATCATCATGTCGGCCACATTGGCATTTTGGGCGTCGACCGCAAAGGCGAGGAATTTTATCAGATCACGCTCGGCGGTTCGGGCGACGAGACCTGCTCGATCGGCGAAATCGTCGGCAAAGGTTTTTCCTCCGAAGGCGTGATCGATGCGGTGGAGACGATTGTCGACACGTACCTGAAGCTGCGCGAATCGCCGCGCGAGGATTTTTTGATTGCCTATCGGCGCGTCGGCGAAGCACCGTTCCAGGAGGCGCTTTATGCGCACGCGGCATAGGGCGCGCTGACATGCCAATCTTTAAAGGCCACGGCTTCATCGACAATGAGTGGACGCTAGTGGGCGATGATGCGCCCATGCCGCCCGGCAACGCTGTCGTGTCAAAAGCGCGCTTCACCGCCGAGCGCAACGCACTTGCCGCGCGTAACGCGCCGCTTGGCTTCATTTTGCGTTCCGGCGAGACGCTCGATGGATTGGAAGATGATCTGGAGCGTTTCTCGCTCATCGTGCTCGACATCCCCAAATATACAGATGGGCGCGCCTATTCGACCGCACGACTCCTGCGCGAGCGCTACGAATATCTCGGCGAATTGCGCGCCAGCGGCGACGTCTTACGCGACCAGATCATGTTCCTGCATCGCGTCGGCTTCAATTCGTTCGACGTGACGCATGAAGGCACGATCGCCGCTTTGCGCGACGGCAAGATCAGGCTGGTGCGCAAGCATTATCAGCCTGCAGCGCGCGAAGACGAAGAATCAGCGCCCGGGCCGCGGCCTTGGCTGCGCGTCTCGCCGCGCGGTGTGCCCGGCGATGCACTTGACATGGGAATCGACGGAGGAGGCATATGACGTTCATTGCCAATGCGGCCAATCTTGCCGCCGACGCGAATGGCGCGCTTGGTCTATCGGCGGGAAAGCTCCGCGGCGCTCTCCGCCGTCTGTTTGCGAGCGACTGGACCGAGCGCTGGATGATCGTCGTCAACGACCATGCCGTCGGCACGCTGTCGCGTGATACGAGTGGGCTGCACATCGCTTGGTTCGATCGCAAAGATAATGCGCTTCCCGCTATCCCGGGCGACGCGGACACGCGACTATCGATCCTGCATCAGCAAATTGCGTGGAGTCTCGGGACGGAGCCGCGCCGCGTCGCGTTCCTGCCGATCGGGGAATAAAGTCAACGCCGTCATTGCGAGCGAAGCGAGCAATCCAGCGGCAAACGCTTCGAGGATTGCAGAACTGCTCCTAGATTGCTTCGTCGCTGCGCTCCTCGCAATAACGTTACTTCACCCCGCCTTCCGCTGCAGCGCCTCGGCGATCTCATCCAAAATAGCGGGATCGTCGATCGTCGCCGGCATAGTCCAGGAATCATGATCGGCGATCTTCTTCATCGTCGCGCGCAGGATCTTGCCTGATCGCGTCTTCGGCAAGCGCTCGATCGCAATCGCGCGCTTGAAAGCGGCGACAGGCCCGATCTTCTCGCGCACGAGCGACACAATTTCCGTCTCGATTTCCGTCGACGGCCGATTGACACCCGCTTTCAGCACGATGAAGCCGCACGGCACTTCGCCTTTGAGCTCATCTTTGACGCCGATAACAGCGCATTCGGCGACATCGGGATGTGCGGCGAGCACTTCCTCCATCCCACCCGTCGACAGCCGATGTCCGGCGACGTTGATGATGTCGTCGGTGCGGCCCATGATGTAGACGTAGCCGTCCTCGTCGATGTAGCCGGCGTCCGCGGTTTTGTAATAGCCGGGAAATTCCGCGAGATAGCTCCCGCGCATTCGTTCATCCTGATTCCACAAGGTCGGCAGGCAGCCGGGCGGCAGCGGCAGCTTCACGACAATCGAACCCATTTGGCCGCGCGCGACGGGATGGCTTCCTTCGTCAAGCACCTCGATCGCGTAGCCGGGCATCGGCACGCTCGGCGAGCCGACTTTTACCGGCATCATGCCTAAACCCACGGGATTGCCGACGATGCACCACGCCGTCTCCGTCTGCCACCAATGGTCGACGACGGGCTTCTGCAACACGCTCTGCGCCCATTTCACCGTATCGGGATCGGCGCGCTCGCCGGCGAGAAACAGCGTGCGCATGTGTGATAGATCGTAGCGCTTCACGTGCTCGGCGTTCGGATCGTCTTTCTTGATGGCGCGGAAGGCGGTCGGCGCGGTGAACAGCGCCACGCATTTATGTTCGGAAATCACGCGCCAGTAGGCCCCAGCGTCGGGCGTGCCGACCGGCTTGCCTTCATACATGATCGATGTCGCGCCATGCAGCAGCGGCGCGTAGACGACGTAGGAGTGACCAACGACCCAGCCGATGTCGGAGCCCGACCAGTAAACCTCTCCGGGTTTGGTGCCGTAGAGATTCCACATCGACCATTTGAGCGCGACCATGTGGCCGCCATTGTCGCGCACGACGCCCTTCGGCACGCCGGTCGTGCCGGATGTATAAAGGATGTAGAGCGGATCGGTCGCGAGAAGCGGCACGCAATCGGTGGCGCGTCCGCTCGCGCGCGCGTCGGCGACGCGTTCCGCCCAATCGTGATCGCGGCCGTCGACGAACGGCGCCTGCAATTGCGGTCGCTGCAGGATCATCACCGCATTCGGCCTTGCCTGCGCGAGTTCGATCGCCTGGTCGAGCAGCGGCTTGTAGGCGACGGTGCGTCCGGGCTCCAATCCGCAGGACGCACTGAGCACGAGCTTCGGCTTCGCGTCGTTCAAACGCGTTGCGAGTTCTTTCGCCGCGAAACCACCGAACACGACGGAGTGAATTGCACCGATGCGCGCGCAGGCGAGCATCGCGAACAGCGCCTCCGGCACCATCGGCATATAGATGACGACGCGGTCGCCTTTGGTGACGCCGAATTCCTGCAACACGCCGGCGAGCGTGCGCACTTCCGCGAGCAGCTCCGCATAGGTATAGACGCGCTTCGCGCCGGCCATCGGACTGTCGTAGATCAGCGCCGGCTGCGCGGCGCGCCCGCCCTTCACGTGGCGATCGATCGCGTTCCATGAGGTGTTGCACACCGCGTCGGGAAACCAGCGGCCGTAGACGCCCGCCTTCGGATCGAAAATCGTCCTCGGCGGCTCGATCCAGTCGATTTCCTTCGCCGCCTCGGCCCAGAAAGCCTGAGGGTCACGTTGCCAGGCCGCGTAGACTTCCGGATATCTGCTCGCCATCGCCTTTCCCACTCTCATATCCTCTCAGCGGTCTTGGCGCCCAGCCGCGAGGTGGACGGGCCGCTTTCCTGCCGTTACCCAGCTCGCGACATCATGACCTGGCAATTCTATCTCGCCGCGATTCCGGCCGTGATCCTCGTCGGCCTGTCAAAGGGCGGCTTCTCAGGCCTGAGCCTCCTCTCGATCCCGCTGCTCGCGCTGGTGACCTCGCCGATCCGCGCGGCGGCGATCATGCTGCCGATCCTGATCGTGCAGGATATTGTCAGCGTATGGGCTTATCGCCGCTCGTTCAATCCGCGCATCGTCGCAATCATGATTCCCGGCGGCATTTTGGGCATTGCCATCGCCGCCATCACCGCGAGCTATGTCACCGACGCGATCGTCGTGCTGGGTGTGGGACTGATCGCATCGGGCTTCGTGCTCTACACCTGGCTGCGGCCGGGCATGCGCGAGAGGCACCGCGCCGGCTCGATTCCCGCCGGCATTTTCTGGGGCGCAGGCGCGGGCTTTACCAGTTTTATCGCCAATGCCGGCGGCCCGCCATTCCAGGTTTACGTGCTGCCGCAGCGCCTGCCGCCGCAAATTTATGCCGGCACGATGACGATGGTGTTCGCGGCGATTAACTGGCTGAAGGTCGGCGCGTTCTTTGCGATCGGGCAAGTGTCGCTCGCAAATTTCAAGATTTCGGCGACCTTGTTTCCGCTGGCGATCGCGGCAACTCTCGCCGGCATCTGGCTGGTGCGCCGCGTCTCCGGCCGGCTGTTCTACCGCATCGTCTACCTCTTCACCTTTCTGGTCGGACTGAAACTGATTTTCGACGGCGCGCGCAGCCTCATCGGAAGCTGATTTTGGGAAGCTGATTTGTTCGGCTGCGGCGGCTAATCTCCCGGCATGAACGAGGCGAGCGGAGCGCATCTGCGCCGAGGCTGGACGACCGGGACCTGCGCGACGGCAGCCGCCCGCGCCGCCTTTGAAGCGCTCATCACCGGCCATTTTCCGGATCCGGTGCCCGTGGTGTTGCCGCGCGGAGGTCGGCCGAGCTTCGCACTCGCCATGCAGGAGCGGGGCGACGGCTTCGCCCGCGCCGGCATTGTGAAAGACGCTGGCGACGACCCCGACGTGACGCATGGCGCGCTCGTCGTCACGACAGTGCGGCCTCTGCCGGCGGGAAGCGGCATTATTTTCAAGGCGGGCGAGGGCGTCGGCATGGTCACGCGTGCCGGCCTGCCGATTCCGCCGGGCGAGCCGGCGATCAATCCGGTACCGCGCGCCATGATGCGGCAGGCGATCGAGGAAGCGGCTGCGGCGCTTGGCGTCGGTGCGGACGCGGAGATCGAGATTTCCATCCCCGATGGCGAGGAGTTGGCGAAGCGAACGTTGAATGGTCGCCTTGGCATTGTCGGCGGACTGTCGATCCTCGGCACGACAGGCATCGTCGTACCTTTCTCCTGCGCGGCGTGGATCGCCACCATCCAGCGCGGCATCGATGTGGCGCGTGCCGAAGGTCTCGATCACATCGCCGGCGCGACCGGCGCGACGTCGGAAGAGGCGGTGCGCAAGCTCTACGATCTTTCCGAGGTCGCGCTGATCGACATGGGCGATTTCGTCGGCGGCATGTTGAAATATGTGCGCGCACATCCCGTACGCCGCGTCACGATTGCCGGCGGGTTTGCCAAGATGACGAAGCTCGCGCAAGGCCTGCTCGACCTGCATTCGAAGCGCGGCGAGGTCGATCGCGCGCGGCTCGCGAAGTTTGTCGCGCAAGCGGGTGGGAGCGACGCTGTCGTGGAGGGAGTTGCGCGCGCAAACACCGCGCTGGAAGTGCTGGAGCGGACGCGTGCCGCGGGACTCGGTGTTGCCGCCCATGTCGCGGAGGCCGCTTGGAAGACCGCGGCAAACGTGCTGCAGCAGCGCGACATTCTGCTCGACATCGCGGTTTTCGACCGCCAGGGCGTGTTGCTTGCGCGAACCGAGCCGAAGCCGGCGGTCACATCACCAAGCACGCCTTGACGCACCTGCGCACCTTTGGCACGCAGCCCTGATGGATGCCTCCTATGTGATGAAGCTTTCCTGCCGCAATCGGCCGGGCATTGTCGCGGGGGTATCGGATTTCCTCTTCCGGCACGGCTACAACATTCTCGAATCGCGCCAGTTCGACGATACGATCGGCGGCAGCTTC
Organism: Beijerinckiaceae bacterium; assembly: GCA_036265935.1. GTDB lineage: Bacteria > Pseudomonadota > Alphaproteobacteria > Rhizobiales > Beijerinckiaceae > JAFASC01. The sequence goes on along the minus strand of DATAOB010000052.1, from coordinate 35,826 downwards.
TTCATGCGCGTCGTGTTCAATGCGGTCGAAGGAGCGCGCGCCGGAAATCTGCAGGAGGAATTCGCCGAACTGGCGCAGAAATTCGGCATGACCTGGTCGATCCGGCCGCGCATGCAGAACCGGCGGGTGATGATCCTCGTCTCGCGCTTCGACCATTGCCTCGTCGATCTGCTCTATCGCCGCCGCATCAGTGAACTTGCGATGGAAGTCACCGCCGTCGTCGCCAATCACCCGCTCGATCTCTATGCGCATGTCGATTTGCAGGGCATTCCCTTTCATTTCCTGCCGACGAGGAAAGAGGCGAAACGCGAGCAGGAGGAAAAAGTCCTGCAGCTCATCCGTGCCACCGACACGGAGCTCGTCGTGCTCGCGCGTTACATGCAAATTCTGTCGGAGGAAATGACGGCGGAGCTCGCCGGCCGCTGCATCAACATCCATCACTCGTTTCTGCCGGGATTTAGAGGCGCCAAGCCCTATCACCAGGCACATGAGCGCGGCGTGAAGCTGATTGGCGCGACGGCGCATTACGTGACTGCGGCGCTCGACGAGGGACCGATCATCGAGCATGTCGAGCGCATAAGCCACGCGGACTCGCCGGAGGACCTGGTGCGCAAGGGCCGCGACATCGAGCGGCGCGTGCTGGCGCGCGCGGTGCGCTATCACCTTGACGACCGGGTCATCCTGAACGGCGCCAAGACTGTCGTGTTCGCGGACTGAAGGGATGGCGCCGCTGATTCTGATCCTCGGCGGCGCCCGCTCCGGCAAGAGCCGCCATGCCGAGCGGCTGATCGCCGACTATGCGCCGCCGTGGACCTATCTCGCCACGGCCGAGGCGCTCGACGACGAAATGCGCGCGCGCATCGCAGAGCATCGCGGGCGTCGTGACGAGAGGTGGCGAACGATCGAAGCGCCGCACGCACTTGCCGAAGCCGTGCGGGAAGCACCGGCCGATCAACCGCTCCTTATCGACTGCCTGACGCTTTGGCTGAGCAACCGTCTCATCGCCGGAGCCGATCTCGATCGCGAGCTGCCGATGCTCATCGAGTCATTCACCGCCCGCTCCGCCGCGACAATCGTCGTCTCGAACGAAATCGGGCTCGGCATCGTGCCGGACAATGCGCTCGCCCGCCGCTTTCGCGACATCGCCGGCAAAGCCAACCAGAGGCTCGCCGCGCGCGCCGACCGCGTCGACTTTATTGCCGCGGGCCTGCCGCTTCGGTTGAAATAGGCACACGGAGGCTTGTGCACTGCACCTTGGCTAGCTCGATCTCGGTTGATCGGCCAGACTTGCGCCTTTTACGGTTAAGTATAGGCTGGTGCTGGCAATTTAGGGCATGAACAATGAAATCCCTTGGCGTATGCGTTGGCCTTTTCATAGGGCTCGGTTCACTTCCCGCATTGGCGGCATCCGCGTTCGACGTTGCGCAGGCCACTCCTGCCGCACCAGCCGCAGCACCGCCTCCGACCGCAGCGCCGGCCCCAGCAACACCGGCCGCGCCTGCCGCGGCGGCGCCGGCCAAGCCGAAAATCAAAGCGGCGGCGAAGACGAAGCCGACCGCCGGAAAGAAGGCGCCCTCGATGATCACCGTCGAGAATAAACGCACCGTCACGCTGAAGGGCCTGCAGATTGCGCTGGCAGGCGGCGGAGGCAAAGTCGTTGGCAAGCTCGCGAAGGAAGTCGCAGGCGGCAAGAGTGCGCGCGTCGCGCTCAAGGGCGCAAAGGGCTGCGAATACAACGTGAAATGGGAGTTCGAGGACGCGAGCGACGAGTCGACCGCCGACCTCTGCAACGATCCGCGCATCGTGCTGACGGATTGATATTGCTTCGGCTGCCCCTCTGATCCGGTCCAGGTTAGAGTCTTAGACGTGGTTCAAGGCGGTCGAGCTTCCCGGATTCGCGCATGTTCGTGCCGCTCTACGATGGCGTTCCGCTGCGGTACCTGCGCTATCCGCTCGCCAATTGGTCGATCATTGCCGTCAATGCCTTCATGTTCCTTTGGCTGCAGAGCGCGCCCGATACGGGCCGAGTCGAGACGGCGCTCGGAGTCATTCCGGCTGTTCTTTTCGGAACCGCGGTGCTTTCGCCTGATATCGCGCTTGTCTCGACGCCGGTGACATTGCTCACGGGCATGTTCGTGCACGCCAATATCGCGCATCTCCTCGGCAACATGCTGTTTCTCTGGGTCTTCGGCGACAATGTCGAGGATGCGATGGGTTCAGGCCGCTATCTTCTCTTTTACCTGCTCTGCGGAATCATTGCTGCCCTGACATTCTCTGCGATGGTGCCGGCGAGCCAGGCGCCGCTAATCGGTGCATCCGGCGCGATTTCGGGTGTGGCGGCCGCTTATCTCTTGCTGTATCCAAAGGCGCGCATCTGGGGCTTCGTGTTCGTTCCTTGGCTGCCTCTGCGCATTCCGGCCTCTTGGTTTGTCGGCATCTGGATTTTATTCCAGGTGCTTTCGGCCGTGTATTTGCAGGGCAGCGATATCGGCTGGTGGGCGCATCTCGGCGGCATCGGTGCGGGATGCGCGCTCGTTGGGCTGTTCAAGCGGCGTGAGATTGCGCTGTTCGGTCCGGCGTAACGGCCGAAAGTAACGGCCCGATCAAATATCCTTTTCGGCGCGCCGGACGCCGCCGACCAAGCGCGCCCATTGTTCGCGCACGGTTTCACTGAGATCGTGCACGCTGCGATCAACGACATCCCAATTGACCATGGGACGCGCCTCGGGGCCCGTGCCGCTCGGAACCGCCGCATCGCGCAGATAAGCGGCGGCGATCGTGATCAGAATTCCCACGATCAGTCCGGCGGCGAAACGCATTGGCCTCTCCTGGGTGTGCCATTGCGGGCGGCACGGCTCCCCAGGAACGAGCCGCTGCCGCCAGGGTTCCGGCGCTCGTTACTTCAGATGACCCGCAAGCAGCTTGTTCATCTCGAACATCGTCACCTTCTTTTTGCCGAAGACCGGCTCAAGCTTGTCGTCAGCCAGAATCTCGCGCCTGTTCTGCGGGTTCTGCAGATTGTACTTCTTGATGTGCGTCCAGATTTTGCTGACCGCTTCAGTGCGCGGCAGCGGCTTGTCGCCGACCACCTGCGCCAATTCCCTCGATGGCTGCAGCGGCTTCATCAAGCCGGAATTGCTCTTCGCAGCCGCGCTGCGTCCCGATGATTTCTTTGCGGCCGGCTTGGCACTGCTCTTCTTGTAGGCGCTGGCTTTTGCCGTGCTCTTGCCTTTCGAAGCGCTGCCCTTCGAGGCGCTCTTCTTTGCGGGCGCCTTTGACTTGGATTTCGCTGTACTCTTCGCTGCCATCAGTCGTCTCCCATTCGGCCCGGCGCGTAAGGAGATGCGCCCCCGGCGGAGAACGAGCCTAATCCCCCGTTGTTCCCTGAGGCCACTGTGTAGTCGCGCCGAAACACAGTCTTGCACAGATAAACAGACGCAAGGTAGCCAGATTTCGCGCCAAAAGCCGATTTTGAACGCCCGCGTTTCCTCTCGAATCGGCCGTGAAGGCGCCAAGCGGGCCATAAGAATAGTTGAAGAAGAGCCGAATCACCGCCTGATCGCCGTCGGCGCCGGCCGGCGAGGGTCGCACTGGGGGCTACACGACACTATCTTGCATGGGATGACCGACAGCGAAGCCAACCGATTCTCCGCACGAGCGGCCCGCTATGCGCGCGTCGGCGCCAATGTCGGCGGTGTCGCCGCCCGGATGGCCGGCCAGCGCCTCACCGGCACCGGGCGACGCGGCGACAATGCTGCCGCTCTGGCGCAGGCGCTTGGCGGCCTCAAAGGCCCGCTGATGAAGGTCGCGCAGCTGATGGCGACCATCCCGGACCTGCTGCCGCCGGAATATGCCGATGAACTCGGCAAATTGCAGTCGCACGCCCCCCCGATGGGAGCGGCGTTTGTGAAGCGTCGCATGCAGGCGGAGCTCGGGCCCGATTGGGCGACCCGCTTCGGCAGTTTCGATCTGAAGCCCGCCGCGGCTGCTTCGCTCGGACAGGTGCATCGCGCGACCTCGCACGAAGGCGCGGCGCTTGCCTGCAAGCTGCAATACCCCGACATGAAGTCCGCCGTCGAAGCAGATTTGTCGCAGCTCTCGGTTCTGTTCTCGATTCATCGGCGCCTGAACCCGGTGATCGACACGCGGGAAATCGCCAAAGAGATCGGCGCACGTGTGCGCGAAGAATTGGATTATTGGCGTGAGGCGAAGCACGCCGCGCTTTACGCGCTCATGCTTGCCAACGTGGAAGAGGTGCGCGTGCCGCGCGTTTGGCCGGATCTATCGACCGGCCGGCTCCTGACTATGGAATGGCTCGAAGGCGCGAAGCTATTGACCCTCAAAGGTGCGCCGCAGGACCTGCGCGACCGCCTCGCCGTCGCGATGTTCAAGGCGTGGTGGGTGCCGTTCAGCGCCTATGGTGTGATCCACGGCGATCCGCATCTCGGCAATTATTCCGTCTTCTCGGACGAGAGCGGCGCGTCGGCCGGCATCAATCTTCTCGATTACGGCTGCATCCGGATTTTTCCACCAACCTTTGTCGAAGGCGTCTACGATCTCTATGAAGGTTTGCGCACCGGTGATGAAGCACGTGTCGTGCATGCTTACGAGACCTGGGGCTTCAAGAACCTGCGCAAGGATGTGATCGATATCCTGAACATCTGGGCCCGGTTTATTTACGGACCGTTGCTCGAGGATCGCGTGCGCACGATTGCCGACGGCGTTGCCCCGGGGCGCTATGGACGCCGCGAGGCTTTTCAGGTGCACCAGGCGCTCAAATCCAAGGGGCCGGTGAAAGTGCCGCGCGAATTCGTGTTCATGGATCGCGCCGCGATCGGGCTCGGCAGCGTGTTCCTGCATCTCGACGCGCAGCTCAACTACCACCGGCTATTCAACGAGGCGCTCGGCGATTTCCGTATCGAGACCTTGGCCGCACGCCAGGCGGCGGCAATGCATAAGGTCGCCCTCGACGCGGCCATCTAAATTGGACCGCGCACCTCCCGGTGCGCATACAATTGGTCTAAATCGGGCGTACCAGGAGGTGCGCGGTCCAGCGCCAGTCACGACGATGATTCCTACGCAAAAGCTCGATCTGATCCTCAGGCGCCATGACGAGCTCTCCGCAAAATTGGCGGAGGGTACGAACGGCGCGTCTTACGTCGCGGCGTCGCGCGAGCTTGCGTCGCTTGACGATGTCGTCGAGGCCGTGCGCGCCTATCGCGCGGCGCAGGACGAGGTCGATGGGCTTAACGCGATGCTCGCCGAGCCGGCGCTCGACCCTGAAATGCGCGGCCTCGCCGAAACCGAATTGCAGGAGGCGGAGCGCCGTCTCGGTGACAGCGAAGGCAAATTGTGGCTCGCACTCTTGCCGAAAGACGCTGCCGACGAGCGCGGCGTCATCCTTGAAGTGCGCGCCGGTACCGGCGGGGACGAAGCAGGGCTCTTCGCCGGCGATCTCTTCCGTATGTACCAGCGCTACGCCGAGACGCATGGCTGGAAGGTCGAGCTGCTCTCGGCGAGCGAGGGAACGGCGGGCGGCTACAAGGAAATTGTCGCCGAGATCAACGGCCGCGGCGTGTTCGCGCGGCTCAAATTCGAATCCGGCGTGCATCGCGTCCAGCGCGTGCCGGCCACTGAGACCCAGGGGCGCATCCATACATCCGCCGCGACGGTGGCGGTTTTGCCGGAAGCGGAAGATGTCGACGTCGATGTCGCCGAATCCGATCTGCGCATCGACACGATGCGCTCAGGCGGGGCCGGCGGCCAGCATGTCAACAAAACCGAGTCGGCGATTCGCATCACGCACGTGCCGAGCGGTATCGTCGTGGTGGTGCAGGAAGAGCGCTCACAGCATCGCAATCGCGCCAAGGCTATGGATGTGCTGCGCGCCCGGCTCTATGACATGGAGCGCCAGCGCCGCGACAGCGCCCGTGCCGCCGACCGCCGCTCGCAGGTCGGATCAGGCGATCGCTCCGAGCGCATCCGTACCTACAATTTCCCGCAGGGGCGCGTGACCGACCATCGCGTCAATCTCACGCTTTATAAGCTAGATAAAGTGATGGAAGGCGAGGCGCTCGATGAGATCGTCGATGCCCTGACGACGGCGCATCAAGCCGAATTGCTCGCGGCCGAGGGGGCGAATTGAACCGGACGCGCAGAGCAGGCATGTTTACACAGCCGTCGCAGACTTAAGTCATCCGCGCACCCGGTTTGGTCAAAGGCTAGTCGATCACCTCGACGACGCGCCGCGTATGCGGGTCGATGATGACGGGCCGATCGTTAACGACCGTATAGCGATATGTCGGGGCGACGTGATACTCGGCTGGCACTTCGTAGTAGCGCACGCCTTCCGGCGGCAATACCACACCAGGATGCACGGGCTCCGCGTAGCGATAGGACGGCACGTGCTCGCGCACGACGTATTCGCGGAAGCGCGGACGCTGATCGACGCCGAGCACGCCGGCAACACCGCCCGTCACCGCGCCGACCGCGCCGCCGACGGCCGCGCCAACTGGGCCGGCCGCTGCGCCACCAGCTGCCGCGCCGCGCTCGGCGCCGCCGACGACACCTTGTGCATTCGCCGCAAGCGGGAGCGCCGCTGCAAGAGCCGCACTTCCAATCAAAAGCTTGAACCTCATTCTGTCTCTCCTCGTTATTTTGCGTCAGGCGACAAAACTCGCTTCAAGCGGAAACGTTCCGGTGCGTTCCGCAGCGGTTTCGCTGCGCATTTGCCGAGGATTTTCGCAAATGCTTCAATGGCTTATGATGGGAGGACGCAATGCCGACAAAACCCTTTGCGACGCCGATCGAGAAGTCCGGCGACACCCTCGTCGGCCCATGGCGCGCGCCGCTGCAGATGCTTGCCGCGCAAAGCTATGACGCGGGTGGCTCCATTCATGACGACGCCACCGCGCAAAAGCTCGGCTTTCGCGGCGGCACGATCGAGGGGCCGACGCATTTCAGTCAGTTCGTGCCGCTTGCTTTCGCGCTCTGGGGCGAGCGCTGGCTCACGCAGGGCTGCATCTTCGCGCATTATCGAACGATCGTCTACGAAGGCGACCGCGTGCGCGCGAAGATGACGCAGACCGCCGATAATTACGCCGAAATCACCATGGAAAAAGAGGATGGCGCGGAGGTGCTTCGCGGCTCGGCATCCGTCGGCCCCGATGCGTCGGCATTGGCGCTCGAGCAGCGAATGAAAACATTATCGCCGCCAGGACCGCTGGTGATCCTGCGTGATATCCGCGTCGGCATGAAAACGCCGCGCCGCCGCATCGAGATGGGTCCTGAGCAGAACATGGGCGCGCTTTACCCATTCTCTCTTGCCGAAAAACTAACCAAGATTACCGAGCCAAGTCCGTGGTACGAAGCAAGTGGCGCAAGCGGCTCGCCTTTCGGCCGCGCCATCGTTCCGCTTGAGATGATCAGCGTGCTTCTCAATTATACGAGCAAGCTCGACGCGCTTCCCGTGCGCGGCGGCGCAATCGGCCTGTTTGCCGACCAGGAGATCAGGCTGATCAGGGGGCCGCTCTTCGTCGGCGAGGCCTACGAAATCGAGCGGGAAGTCGTGGCGCTCTCCGGCAGCAAGCGAACGGAAAGCATGTGGATCAGAACACGCGTCTACGCGCCGGATTCGAACGACCTGCTGGCGACGATGCTGTTGAATAGCGCGACTCTGAAGGAGTCCTATCCAAGTTACGCGGCGGAGTTGGCAGAAATCGAAGCCGCGGCGGCGTAATTTGTGTGTGCAACAGCCCTCATCCTGAGGAAGCGGGAAGCGGGAAGCGCTGTCTCGAAGGATGTACGCGCGATGTCCTTCGAGACGCCGCTAAAGCGGCTCCTCAGGACGAGGGGTGTTTCGCAACTACCGCGCCTGCACGTGATATTCGTGGTTCGGCCGCATGTCGACGGCTGACGCCATGCGGTTCGACATGTTGAAGAAGCTCGCCACCGCGGCGATGTCCCAAATGTCGCGATCGGAAAATCCAGCTTCACGCAAATGCGCGCGATCGCTCTCTTCGATCGTGTGGCTCGCATTCGTTACCTTCACCGCGAAATCGAGCATGGCGCGCTGCTTCTGCGTAAGATCGGCGGCGCGGTAATTCATCGCCATCATCTCGCCGAGAACCGGATCGCCGGAGAGTTGGCGCACCGCCGCGCCATGCGCCGTCAGACAATAAAAGCACTTGTTCTCGGAAGAGACTGCAACGGCGATCATCTCGCGTTCGAGCTTGCTCAAGCCTGAAGGGGCGAGCATCAGATCGTTGTAGAAGGCGACGAAAGCTTCGAGCTTCGCCATGTCGAAGGCGTAAGCGGTGAGCACGTTCGGCACGAAGCCGATCTTGTCGCGGCATTTTTGGAAATAGGCTTGCATTGCCGGGGTGAGCTCGGCCTGCGGCAGATCGAGCGCAATGACGTGCGGTTCGTGCGATTGCGGCGCCTCGCTCGCGCGGGCCTTCTTCGCCTCTGCCGTGGCAGCCATGTCTTCCTCCAACGCTCCGCCGATTGTTTCGGACCGAAACAGCGCCCGGTCAAGCGCGGCGCCTCATTTCAGCCGCCGCCGCTCATCAATGAGGTCGAACGATGCGCGCGCCCACGCAAACAGGCAAAGCAGCCCAAGATCTGTGGGTCTTCGGCTACGGTTCGCTCATGTGGCGGCCGGGCTTCGATTACCTCGAGCGTCAACTCGCGTGGCTGCGCGGCTATCATCGCGCGCTCTGCATTTATTCGCATGTGCATCGCGGCACGCCGGAGCGCCCCGGCCTCGTGCTCGGCCTCGATCGCGGCGGCTCATGCCGCGGCGTGGCGTTCCGGGCGGAAGCCGCAAAGGCGCACGCGACAATCGCCTATCTACGCGCGCGCGAGCAGGTGACCGCCGTCTATGTCGAACGCCGCGTCCGCCTGCGACTCGATGATGGGCGCGAGGTCGAGGCCCTGACATACGTCGTCGACCGGCGGCACGTGCAATATGCCGGCAAGCTGCCGCTCGAAAAAATTCTCGAATATGTGCGAGCCGGAAGTGGCCAATCGGGCGATAACCCGGCTTATGTCTTGAACACGCATCGGCATCTCGCCGAACTGTCGTTGCGCGACGACGTGCTGGCGCGCCTCGTGACCGAGCTCGGGCTCGAGGATGCAATCAGCGCGGCGGAAGTTAGCGACGTTGAATGAAGGCGCGCTGCAGATCGACCAGCGCCGCGTTCCGCTCGTCGCTATTCGCTGGCAAAAGATGCACGTGAAATTCGTTCGGCGCACGTCCGCCGAGCCAATTTCCGGCACTGCTATGCAGCCGCAGCGGCAGCCCGTTTGGCACGATCGATAGGGCGCGGCAGTTTCCGTCGCGCAGCCGCTCCACGGCGATCACGATCGCATGCGTCAGATCGAGTTCTTCGAGCGCCGCATCGGCTGTCGCGAAAATCGAGCAGACATAGCGCCGGCCCGACGCGCCGATCCAGAAATGGAAGCGGTCGCCGAGCGCCCCGTAAGGCGAGCACGCGAAGCTTTTGCCGCGTAACCGGGGGGCTTTCCGGTCGGTAGACTCAAAAGGCCATCTGACATGAATGCCCACGACACGCTCCTACCGAATCGCCGTGAACAAAGATGGAACAAAGTCGCTGCGTCGTCAATCGGCGGCGGTCGATTTTTGTTGCGCGAAGGGCGCGTCAGAACCCGTAGAGCCGCTTCGGATTGTCGACCAAATCTCGGCGCGTCCGGAACCCACTTGGCGAGCAGGTTCAGCACGCGGCCGTCATCGATATTAAGCGCCGGCGCGATGTCCGTCGGCTGACGGCCATCGACCTTTGCGGAATCGGGATGCGGCCAGTCGCTACCCCAGACCAGGCGATCCGGATTGGCGTTGACGAGCGCATGCGCGAACGTGGCCACCTCCCAATAATCCGGTGCGGCGTTCGACGCGCGGTAGGCGCCGGAGACTTTGACATAAGCCTTGCCGCTACTGACGAGACCGCACACCGTGCCGAGGCCCGGCTGCTCGGGGCCGCGGTCGGCTTGCGCGCCGGCGAAATGGTCGAAGACGATCGGAACGGCGACTTTCTCGAATTTATCTTTGAGCGCATCGATGACCGACGGGTTTTGGAGGCTAGCAGATTGCTATTGTGCCGTCTCGCAAAGTTGCAAGGCGGAGCCGCGCTACTTCTCGACGAACGCTTTCTCGATGACGAACTCGCCGGGCTCGCCGTGATTGCCCTCGGCAAAGCCGCAATCGTCCAGAAGCTCGCGCATCTCGCCGATCATTTGCGGTGAGCCGCAGAGCATCAGCCGGTCCTGCTCACGATCTAGAACCGGCAGACCAGTATCATTGAACAACGTCTTCGACGTGATGAGATCGGTAATGCGGCCGCGATTGCGGAACGGCTCGCGCGTCACCGTGGGATAATAGACGAGTTTTTCGCGCACGAGTTCGCCGACATATTCATCTTCCGGCAGGTGCTCGGTGATCGTCTCGGCATAAGCGAGTTCAGCGACATGGCGGCAGCCATGCACCAACACGACCTTTTCGAAGCGGTCGTAAGTCTCGGGATCGCGGATGATGCTCATGAACGGCGCCAGGCCGGTGCCCGTGCCGAGCAAATAAAGATTACGGCCGTCGAGCAGGTTGTCGAGGACGAGCGTGCCCGTCGCCTTGCGGCTAACGATGATGGGATCGCCGACATTGAGGTGCTGCAGCCGCGAGGTCAGCGGCCCGTCCGCAACCTTGATCGAGAAGAATTCGAGGTTCTCCTCATAATTCGGGCTGACGACGCTGTAGGCGCGCAACAGCGGCCGCCCCTCGACCTCCAGACCGATCATGGTGAACTGACCGTTGCGGAAGCGGAAGGTGGGATTTCGGGTCGTGCGGAAGCTGAACAGCGTATCGGTCCAGTGATGCACCGAGACGACTTCTTCTTGATTGAAGTTGCTCATTCTCGTCCTGCCGCTTGCCCGAGCATAAAGCCGCTGCCGATCGACGGATTTGCACAAAATCCATCTAAATCAGCTATTTACCTTACTCAGGATCGTTTGTACACGAACGGTTTTATGGTGCGGCGGCAGGCCTCTGTCAATTCGCGACGGCAAGTGCTTGCATGGGACCAAACGCCGCGAGGGAGGAGGACTTTTCGCAATGGCAGCTGAAGAGCAAAAGCAAGCCGGGCCGACCAAGCTCGTCATCCGCAATATCGGCCTGATCCTTAGCGGCGCCCTCGAGCGACCGATCCTCGACGGCGACGCAGTGGTGGCGGTGGACGGCCGCATCAGTGCGATCGGGCGGCTGAAGGACCTCGACACCGACGGCGCAACGACTGTTGTCGATGCCAAGGGTGCGGTGCTCACTCCCGGCCTGATCGACAGCCACGTTCATCCCGTTGCCGGCGACTGGACGCCGCGCCAGAGCCAGCTGAACTGGATCGATTCCTCGATGCACGGCGGGGTCACGACGATGATCTCCGCCGGCGAGGTGCACACGCCGGGCCGCCCGCGCGACATTGTAGGCTTGAAAGCGATGGCGATCACCGCGCAGCGGACATTCGCGGCATTCCGGCCCGGTGGGGTGAAGCTCCATGCCGGCGCCCCGGTGATCGAGCACGGAATGGAAGAAATCGATTTCGCCGAGCTCGCCTCGGCTGGCGTGAAGCTCCTCGGCGAGATCGGACTCGGCGGCGTCAAGGACGGGCCGACCGGCCGCAAAATGGTTGCCTGGGCGCGGAAGTACGGCATCCAGAGCACGATCCACACCGGCGGACCCTCGATCCCCGGCTCCAGCCTGATCGATAAGGACATCGTGCTCGAATGCGATGCCGATGTCGTTGGGCACGTGAACGGTGGCCACACCGCGCTGCCGGACGATCAGATCCGCTGCATCTGCGAGGGCTGCAAACGCGGGCTCGAACTGGTGCACAACGGCAACGGCCGCTCCGCGCTGTACACCCTGCACCTCGCCAAGGAGATGGGTGAGCTCAATCGCGTCATTCTGGGGACCGACGGTCCGGCAGGCTCAGGCGTTCAGCCGCTCGGCATCCTGCGCATGGTCTCGATGCTGGCCTCGCTCGGTGAGGTTTCGGCCGAGACCGCCTTCTGCTTCGGCACCGGCAATACCGCGCGGATGCGCAGCCTCGATTGCGGGCTGATCGAGGTCGGTCGCGTCGCCGATTTCGTGTTGATGGACAAGGCCCAGCATTCGCCGGCGAATACCCTGCTGGAGAGCGTCGCGCTCGGCGATCTGCCGGGAATCGGCATGGTCATCATCGATGGGCTGGTGCGCAGCGGACGCAGTCGCAACACCCCGCCTGCCGAGCGCGTGCCGGAAGTGGTCGCGGCGGCTTGAAATGCGCAGGTAAGCCGCGGCTCGCCCCGGCCAATTCTGTTACCGGAAAAACACAGCGCGGCTTAATGCAGCAAGAGTGTGGCCTCAGCTCTTATGAAGCTTTGGCTGTCAATGATCTCCGGGAAAGCTACCAAGCCTCGGAGGGGCGATCATGTTGAAGAATACTCATAGGCTCATTTGCGGGCACCCCCTTCTTCCCGACCGCCGGTTTCGCTGAGTTCGGTCCGCTTCCTTCGCGTAGCGGCGGATTTTTCGGCGGCCAAGCAGGTATTAACTGGCAATGGGGCATGTTCGTTGCCGGCGGTGAGCTCGACTTCCAGGGCGCTCGTATCAGCTCGAATGTCGTAGGGCCGATCGCGCCGTATCTCGCGCCGGGCAATGCGATCTCGATCGCGACCACCCAGCGCATCGACTATTTCGGCACGGCGCGCGGCCGCGTCGGTATCGCCTTCGATTTGTGGGGCCTGGGACATGCTTATGGTCCGGGACCTGGTTATGGTCCGGGACCTGGTTATGGGTACGGAACTGGCGGTTTGGGCGGTTCCATGCTCCTCTACCTCACCGGTGGCTTCGCTTATGCCGGCGTGCGTGAAGGCTTCGCCATGACCGACACGTTCGGCTTCTCGGCGGCGAACATCGGCAACAATGGCCGCACCGGCTTCGCGGCTGGCGGTGGTATCGAGTGGATGTTCCTCCCGAACTGGTCGATCAAGGGCGAGTATCAGTATATCGGGCTACGCCACGGCCCGGTGGCATCCGCCACCGAGTTCGTCGGCGGGCTCGGAACGGCCTTCGTGATCACCCACGTCAATCCGCCGATCGCCATGCACACTGCTCGCATCGGCCTCAACTACCACTTCACTCTGGCTCCGCCGGCTCCGGTCGTCGCACGCTACTGAGCGAAGCAAACCTCAAACGATCAGGCCCGGCCAAGTGCCGGGCCTTTTCATTTGAGCTTGGCGAGCAGCTTGACGATCGCCCGCCGCTCGCTCGCGCCGAGCGGCGCCAGTGTTTCCTCCGTGATCCGATGCGCGACGGAGGCCGCGCGCCCGACAAGCTCGCGGCCGGCCGCGGTCAGCGCAATCGTCAGCCGCCGCGTATCCTGAGGATCCGGACGCGTTTCGGCGAGCCCACGCGAGACGAGGCGATCGACGACGCCTTTGATCGTCGCCGCGTCCATCGCGGTCAGGCGACCGAGCAGATTTTGCGAGCACGGACCGCGCTCGTTGAGACGCGCCAGAGCCGCCCACTGCGTCGGCGTCAGATCGTCCATCATTCGCGCCGCAAAAATCGCCGTGTGCCGCTGGCTTGCCTGACGCAGCAGGAAGCCAACCTGCTCGTCCAAAAGGTACGGCTTGGTGTCCGGGCCTAGCGGAGTGTTCCCGTCTAATGCGGATTGAGCTTCGACCACGAGCACCTCGCTTGACGGACCTACCGGGGCCCCGCAGACTGTTTGCATACTAACAAATCCGCTTAGATTTTCGAGGCGGTCGCGCGAGGGGATTTAAGGGTGAGCGCGTGAGCATTCTCGTCCGTCCCGAGTCGCTTGCGGAAGCAACGAGCCTTCTCGCCGCGCGCGATTATACGATTCTGTCGGGCGGCACCGACGTGTTTCCGGCCTTGGTCGATCGGCCGCCGCCGGCAGCGATGCTCGACGTTTCGCATCTTCCCGAAATCCGCGGCATCAGCCGGCGGGACGGTGCGATCCGCATTGGCGGCGCGACGACCTGGTCGGAGATCATAGCTGCGCCGCTGCCGCGCGCCTTCGATGCACTGAAGGCCGCCGCCCGCGAGGTCGGCTCGGTGCAGATCCAGAACCGCGGCACGATTGCCGGCAATCTCTGCAATGCCTCGCCTGCCGCAGACGGCGCGCCGCCGCTGCTGGCGCTCGATGCGGAAGTCGAGCTCGTCTCGAGCTGCGGCACGCGGCGTCTGGCGCTTGCCGATTTCATTCTCGGCAATCGTCACACCGCGCGGGCGCCGGATGAAATCCTCTCCGCAATCCTCGTCCCGGAGCCGCATGCGTGCGCCTGCTCGGCCTTCCTGAAGCTCGGGGCGCGGCGCTATCTCGTGATCTCGATCGTGATGGTGGCGGTGGTGGTGGATTGCGCACCCGATCACACGATCTGCGATGCGCGAATCGCGGTGGGTTCCGCCTCTGTCGTCGCCACGCGATTGCCGGCGCTTGAGATGCGGCTGCGCGGCCAGCGCATCGACGCAAACCTGGCGCGTAGCATCAGCGCGGAGGAACTCGCGCCGCTTGCACCTATCGACGACGTCCGCGCAACCGCCGGGTACCGCCTCGATGCGTCGCGCGAGCTGATCGCGCGTGCGCTGACGCAGGCCTGCGAGGCGCATTCGCATGCTTGACGTCGCGCCGCTGCTTACCTTCACCGTCAACGGCAGCGAGGTGCGCGTAGCATCCGCGGCGGCGAAGCGGCTGTCGCAGGTGCTGCGCGACGATCTCGGACTCACCGGCACCAAGGTCGGCTGCGATGCCGGTGATTGCGGCGCCTGCACGGTGCTCGTCGATGGCGCCCCGGTCTGCGCCTGCCTGACGGCAGCGGGCCAGGTCGCGGGATCGAACATCACCACTGTCGAAGGTCTGCCCGCACAGACGCGGAGCGGCGCTGCCCTGCAACGCGCTTTCCTCGATCATGGCGCTGCGCAATGCGGCATCTGTACGCCGGGCATGCTGATGAGCGCCGCGGCGCTGCTCGATCGCGCCGACACGCCCAGCGAAGAAGAGATATGCGACGCGCTTGGCGGCGTGCTCTGCCGCTGCACCGGCTATCGCAAGATCATTGCCGCGGTAAGTGCGGCGGCGCGGAGCGCGCCGCAAATTCGATTTTCGAATTCGGGCACTGCGGTCGGAGTGCGCGTGCGGCGCCTCGATGGTGAAGCAAAAATCACCGGCCGCGATCTGTTCGGTGCCGATGCCATTCCAGCGGACGCTCTTCTGTGCCGCGTCATCCGCTCGCCGCATCACCACGCGAAATTCGCATTCGGCGATCTCGACGCCTTTGTTGCCGCGCATCCCGGCATCGTGCGCACCTTCACCGCCGCCGATGTGCGTGGCCGCAACTGCTTCGGCGTGATCGCGCCTTTTGCCGATCAGCCGGTCTTCGCCGAGGAAGAGACGCGCTTCAAGGGCGAAGCGGTCGCGGCAATCGTCGGCGAAGCTGACGTGATCGCCGCGCTCGATGTCGCGCATTTCCCGATCACCTGGGAATCGCTGCCGCCGCTGCTCACGATAGGCGAGGCGGTCTCGGAGTCCGCACCGCTGATCCATGCCGGCCGATCGCAAAACATCCTGGTCGGCGGCCGCGTCGTCAAAGGCGATGTCGATGATGCGCTTGCCAAAGCCGACGTAGTCGTCGAAGGCGCGTTCGAGACCGGTTTCGTCGAGCACGCTTATATCGAGCCGGAAGCGGGTTTTGCGCGGCGCGTCGGCGATCGCATGGAAGTCACCGCCTGCACGCAGTCTCCCTACATGGATCGCGACGATATCGCGGCGATCCTTGGCCTCGCGCCGGAAGATGTGCGCATCGTGCCGAGTGCCGTCGGCGGCGGTTTCGGCTCGAAACTCGATCTGTCCGTGCAGCCGTTCGTCGCGGTCGCGGCGTGGCATCTCGATCGGCCCGTCGCCATGATCTACAGCCGGCCGGAATCGATTGTATCGACGACGAAGCGCCATCCCGCCTCGATCCGCATGCGCGCCGGCGCGAGCAAGGACGGCAAGCTGGTCGGCGTCGATTTCTCCGGCGATTTTAACACCGGCGCCTATGCGTCGTGGGGACCGACGGTCGCCAACCGCGTGCCGGTGCACGCGTCGGGTCCGTATGTCGTTCCGCATTACCGCGCATTGACGCGCGCCGTGCATACGCATTGTGTGCCGTCGGGTGCTTTCCGCGGTTTCGGCGTGCCGCAGATGGCAGTCGCACAGGAACAGCTGTTCGACGAGCTCGCACTTGAGCTCGGCATCGATCCCCTGGAATTCCGTATCACGAACGCACTGGATGCGGAGACGCCCACGGTCACCGGTCAGGTGCTTGGCGCCGGCGTCGGCATCAAGGCCTGTCTCGAAGCATTGCGCGAGCCGTGGGGCCGCGCGCGCGTCGCTGCCGACGATTTCAACGCCAATGCTGTGCGCGCGAGCCGCCGCGGCATCGGCCTTGCCGGCATGTGGTACGGCTGCGGCAACACTTCGCTCTCTAATCCGTCGACGATCCGCATCGGTGTGACGCGCGAGGGCCGTGTCGCCTTGCATCAGGGCGCCGTGGATATCGGGCAGGGCTCGAATACTGTCATCGCGCAGATCGCCGCCGACGCGCTCGGCGTCGAGCTCGACGCAATCGATCTTGTTTCGGCCGACACTGACATCACGCCCGATTGCGGCAAGACATCCGCGTCGCGTCAGACTTTTGTCACGGGCAAGGCCGCGTTCCTCGCGGGGCAGGCGCTGCGCTCAAAGATTTTGCGGCTCGCCAATGCCGGGCCGCATGCCGCGTTGCGTTTTGATGGAGGACGCCTTGCGATCAGCGAAGGCGAAACCATCCGGCAGATCGATCTCACGAAACTGGCAGCAGATGCACGAGGTTATGTCCTGTCGGCGGAGGAGACGTTCGACCCGCCGACATCGCCGCTCGACGAGGATGGCCAAGGCGTGCCTTACGCGGTGTTCGGCTTCGGCGCGCATATGGCGGAAATCGAGGTCGATATCGCGCTCGGCACGGTGAAAATCCTGAAAATCACCGCCGCGCATGATGTCGGACGCGCGATCAATCCGACGTTGGTGGAAGGCCAGATCGAGGGCGGCATTGCGCAGGGATTGGGCTTAGCGCTCATGGAAGAATTCTTCCCCGGCCGCGGCGAGAACCTGCACGATTATCTCATCCCGACGATCGGCGACGTGCCGCCGATCGAGTCGATTCTGATCGAGGATGCCTCGCCGCTCGGGCCATATGGCGCGAAAGGAATTGGCGAGCAGGCGCTGATCCCGACCGCGCCGGCGATTCTGAATGCGATCCATCACGCGACGGGCGTGCGCATGTACCGAGTACCGGTCACGCCGGACCGGCTGCGCGCCGCGCTCGTAGAGCGCAATCGCGAGCAATAGCTCCTACATCGCCGGGTCTTTGCCGAATACTCCGCGCAATCTCGCCTTGCGTGATGCGCGCTTTTTCTGCCCCTTGCGGCGCGCAGCCACTGCGATCTCCTTAGCCCGACACGATCTCGCCCGCTCGCTCGACAAGATGCGCACGCGAGGCTGCAGGGTCGAACCGATCGGCGAAATATTGCGTTTCGTTGGCCACCAGCCCGTCGCGGAATTCCATGATGCTCACCGCGTAGGATGGTATGCCGTCATAGGTAAGCACGAATTCGGTGATCCAGAGATTGCCGCTGCCGATAATCCGCCGGACGGTAAAACGCTTCTTGTTCGGCTGGACGAATCGGCTCTCTTGAATGTTGTGCCGGCCGTGGATCCGCTCGCCCGATTGCGGATAATAAAGCACGGCATCCTCACGATAGATTTCATGCTCGATCGTGAAATCGCTCGCGTCCGAAGCATCCCAATGGCGCTGCAGCGCCAGCCGCACGGCTCGATCATCCATCTCAATCTCCCACCCGCGCTTCCGGGGCGCTATCGCCGCTCGACCGAAACGTTAGGCGCATAGTTGCAGCCGTCATGGCCGGGCTTGGCTCGGCACAAGGCCGAGCATGATGGCTGAGAGGTAAGCGTTGGTCTCCCGTGCCGTCACGGACCGGCTTCACCGACCTTGGACAACGACCCTACCGCGCTCTTCCACGCCTCCCTGGGGGCGCCCTTACTCGGCTGGCTTTGGCTCAACGGCGCGCCGTCGCCGCCGCGTCAGCGCAAACAAATACATCGCGGTCGGGCGCAGGATCAGAAGGTCGGCGATCAGCGCCGAGATCATCGCAAACGCGCTGAGCCAGCCGAACAGTCTGAGCGACGGCAGGTCGGAGAACACTGTCACAGCAAGTCCGCAGGCGAGCACGACAGACGTCAAAATCAGTGCCGGTCCGACAAGCACGGTCGCGCGTTCGACCGCAATGGCGGGATCGGCGTCGGGACGATCTTCGAGCCGCAAGCGGTTGAGGAAGTGGATCGTCGCCGACAGACCCAGTCCGAACGACACGGTCAGCGCAACAATGCTGGCAAATTGCAGGCCCTGTCCGAGCGCATAAAGCAACGCGCCCGATAAAAGGATCGGAAACACGCCAGGCAGAATGCTGACCAGCATCACCACAAACGAGCGGAACGCGAGGCCGATAAAGGCCGCGACAAAAATGATCTCGATCGTCAGGCCGCGATTGAGCTTGCCGATCATGTCGGCGCTGTTGCGCGCGGCGATGACGGAAAGGCCGGTCACGGCAATTTCGTAGCCCGGATGCTTGGCCCTGACATCGTTCAGCGTCTTGTCCAGGCTCTGCACGATCGGCAGGAGGTCGTTGGCATCGACGTCGGGCACGCGTCCGGAGACAAGCACCGCGTCCTGATTCTCCGAGACGAAGCGCCGCGTCAGAAAAGCGGGGAGAACGTCGACATATTGTTTCAGTGTCGCGACATCGTGCTTGCCGGCCTTTTCCGCGAGCCAGCGGCGTAGCGTTTCGACCGACAATACATTGCCGACGCCGGCCTGGCGCTCGACGACGTTGTGGACGTCGGCGATCGTCTGCAGCGTCTGCGGCGAATAAAGCGATTCGCCCTTCGGGAATTGGATCAACACGTCGATCGGCTGCGCGCCGGTGAGCTTTGCGTCGAGACGATTGCTGGCGGAGACCGCCTGCTCGCGATCCGGCACCTGATCGGCGAGGCGATAACGCGGCTGCAGATTGGCATAGATGATGCCGAGAATCACGACGACGGTCACGCCGACCAGGCTGAAAAAGCCCGGACGGCTGACCATGCGCGCCGCGATCCAGGCGCAGAAGCGCCGCAAGAGATCGACGCCGGTATCGGCGCCCCGGATCTTCACGGCGAATTTGCTCGTGTCGCGCAAGAGAATCACGCCGAGAAGCGGCAGGACGAGGAGCACCGTCGCAAGCGCGATGATCGTCGCCAGCAGCCCCGCTTCGCCGAAGGCGCGGATGAGGTCGGATTGCGAAAACAAAAGCGCAATGAACGACAGCCCCGCCGTCGCATGCGTCAGCACGCAGGCAGGTCCGACGATGAAAAGCACATTGCGGAAGGCGGTGTACTTGTCCTCGCCTGCTATCAGCCGGTCGCGCGCCGCGAAGGTGAGCTGCATCGAGTCGGCGAAGCTGATCACCATGATCAGCGGCGTCATCACGTTCAAAAACATGTTTAAACGGAAATTGAACCAGCCGAACGTGCCGAGCGCGAGCAGGATGGCGATGAGCGGCGGCGCCGCTGCAATGATCATGAACGAGACGCGGCGGAAGAACAGGATGGCGATGCCGCAGCCGGCGAAAAAACCGATCGCGTTGTAGAGGATGCGGTCGCGCTCCACTGCGTTGCGGATTTCGAGCTGCATCACCGGCACGCCGGAAAGCTCGCTCTTAAGGTCGGAGCCGGCGAGGTCCTGTTCGAGCGTTTCGCGCACCTCGCCGATGACTTTGCGCAAACCGTCGGTCGCGACGATTTCCGGCTTCAATGAAAGCACGATCAGCGCGAGCTCGCCGTCCTCCGACAAAAGCTTGCCACGGATGATCTCGTTGGCTTTCACGCGGGCGACAAGCTTGTCGTAGTCGGCGCCTTGCGGCAGTTCGTCGGGAAAGAGCGGCGCCGGCAGCTCGTTGCCCTCGGGCGGCTGGCGGGCCGAGAAAAGCGAGATCAGCCCGCGTGTACCGTCGATCAGCTGCAGATCGGTGACCGCATCGCGCAGCTTTTCGATGTTTTCGCGGGCGAGCAGGTCCTTGGCCTCAACGACAACGAGCACGTCGTATTCGGCCGAGGGAAACCGCCGCACCGTCTCTTCGAACTGGCGGTATTCCGGTGTGTTCGAGCGGAAGAGCTGGCTCAAGGAATCATCGACTTTGAGCCGCGCCACGCCAAAGCCGCCGAGCACCGCGAGAATAATAAGAATGATAGCGGCAACGGCGGGAAAACGCAGCGAGATGAGCCCGAGCCGCTCGATGCCGAGCGCCAGCGATCTCGTCGGTTTTGCGGGCGGAGCCTGCATGTTCATCCGTTGCTGTCCTGCCGGGCCGGTGTGGCGATTTTCCGCTTCAGCCGGTGGCGAGCTCCATGCCGGACGGCACCTTCCGCCAACACGGGTCCCAGTAGGGTTCGGGCCCGAACCGCGCGGCTAGGAAATCGATGAGAAGCCGCAGCCTCAGCGGCGGCCTCCCCTGATGGCGCAGAACATATAGGCCCCGCTCCGGCAAGGCGAAATCGGTGAGGATCGGCTCGAGTGCACCGCTTTCGAGCGCCGGGGAAAGGATGAAGCTCGGTAGCGCGGTGACGCCGAGCCCGGCAACGGCGGCATCGCGCAGGACCTCGCCGTTATCGGCGCGGAAGACCGGCACAGGCTTCATCGTCTGCCAGCGCTCGGCGATGCGGAAGCGCCATTGCGCGTCGTTCCCAGCCCCACCGAGGCAGCGATGCTGCACGAGATCGCGCGGGGCTGCCGGACGCCCATGCCGGGCCAGGTAATCCGGACTGGCCGCGACGAGCGCGCGGATCGGCGAGAGCTTTCTCCCGACCAGACTCGAATCCGAGAGAGCACCGATCCGCACCGCCGCGTCGAAGCTATCTTCCACCAAGTCCACATAGCGGTCGCTGTAGGCGGCATCGACCACGATGCGCGGATGGCGCTCGGCAAATTCGATCAGCGCCGGACCGAGATGCATGATGCCGAAGGAGAGCGGCGCAGCAATGCGCAGCGCGCCTGAGGGCTCGCGCTCGCCTTCCTTGACCTCCACCTCCGCCGCCTGCAGTTCGGCGAGGCTGCGGGCGGCGCGCTCAGCAAAGGCGCGGCCGGGTTCGGTCGGGGTGAGCCCGCGGGTCGAGCGCACCAGGAGTTGGGCGCCAAGCCGCTTCTCCAGGCGCGCGACGCGGCGGCTCACTATTGATTTGGAGATGCCCAGACGGCGCGCCGCCTTGGTGTAGCTCTCGAGCTCGACGACGCGGGTGAAGGCAAGAATGTCGTCGAAATCGCTCATCCTGTTGACCATGACAGGCAGAGGACGGCATCGCGCGCCGTTGGTGTTGCATACCACTCAACAGTCATTTGCGCCAGGAAGGGCTTTCGCCGCCCGCCGGTAACCGCCAGATTGAGCGCAGAAAAGGAGCCTCTCCATGCAACTCACCGGACTCCATCACGTCACCGCGGTGACGTCAGACGCCCCGCGCAATTACGATTTCTACACGAAGACACTCGGCCTCAGACTGGTGAAAAAGACCGTGAACCAGGACGACGTCTCCGCCTATCACCTCTTCTTCGCCGATGGACTCGCGAGCCCCGGCTCCGATCTCACCTTTTTCGACTGGCCGGTCGCACGTGAACGGCGCGGCACGAATTCGATCGTGCGCGCGAGCCTGCGCGTCGGCGGCCAGAACGCACTCGCGTTCTGGGCGAAGCGCTTGCGCGAGCACGGCGTGGCAAGCGGCGACATAGCCGAGCGCAACGGGCGCGCCGTGCTCGACTTCGAGGATTTTGAGGGCCAGCGCTTGTCGTTGGTCGACGATGGGGGAGCGGGCAACGCGCATCCCTGGCAGCGCAGCTCGGTTCCGGCGGAACATCAGATCCGCGGTCTCGGGCCCGTCACGCTCAGCGTCCCCGATCTGCCGCGTACCGACGCCGCGCTGACCGCCATCATGAACATGCACGAAATCCGCACTTACGAGGAAAATGCCCGCGAGGTTCACGTCTATTCCATGGGCGAGGGCGGCGCCGCGGCGGAAGTGCATGTCATCATCGAGCCAGATTTGCCGCCGGCGCGGCAAGGTGCCGGCGCCGTGCATCACGTCGCGTTCCGCACACCGGACGAGGCAAGCTATCGCGCCTGGAATGATCGCTTGCAGGAATTGCGCGTGCCTTCGAGCGGGCCTGTCGACCGCTTTTATTTCCGCAGCCTGTATTTCCGCGAGCCGAACGGCATCCTGTTCGAGATCGCCACCGACGGGCCGGGCTTTGCCACCGACGAGCCGCTGGATTCGCTCGGCGAGAAACTGTCGCTGCCGCCGTTCCTCGAATCGCAACGCGCGCAAATCGAAGCGGGACTGAAGCCGCTGAAGACAAAAGAAGAGGCCGCGGCATGAGCGCGAATCTCGGCTTCATCCATCGCTTTATCCCGGCGCAGCCGCAAACGAACGCACCGACATTGCTTTTGCTGCACGGTACGGGCGGCGACGAGAGCGATCTCATCCCGCTCGGCCAAGCGGTCATGCCGGGGGCGGCTTTGCTCAGCCCGCGCGGCCGCGTGCTTGAGAACGGCATGCCGCGTTTCTTCCGTCGCTTCGGCGAAGGCCGCTTCGATGAAGCAAACCTCAAAGATGAAGCGCTGGCGCTGGCCAATTTTGTCGGCGCGGCGGCGCAGACCCACCATTTCGATCCCGCGCGCGTCGTCGCGCTCGGTTTCTCCAACGGCGCCAACATCGCCGCGGCGCTCTTGCTGTTGCATCCGCACGTGCTCGCCGGCGCGGTGCTGCTGCGGCCGATGGTGCCGCTGATCCCGCCGGAGCTGCCGAACCTCGCCGGCAAACCCGTGCTCATCAGCGCTGGCCAGCACGATCCGATCGTGCCGGCGGCGAACATTCTGCATCTCGCAAACCTGTTGCAGAGTGCCGGCGCGGAGGTCACGCTGAAGCGCCAGCCGCTCGGACATAATCTCGCAGAGCCCGATCTGCAGGCGAGCGCCTACTGGCTGCGCGACCGCTTCGCTTCGCAAACAAAGGAGAACGCCGCATGAGCTGGCTCACCGCAGACGATCCGCGCCCCGGGGACAAGCTCTCCTGCGACGCGATCGAGATGATCATCGTGCCGCGTGCGCGCGATCTCGGCGGCTTCGAAGTGCGCCGCGCGCTGCCCTCGGCGAGACGGCAGATGATCGGCCCGTTCATCTTCTTCGATCAGATGGGCCCGGCGGAGTTCATCACCGGGCAGGGCATCGACGTGCGCCCGCATCCGCACATCAATCTCGCGACGGTCACGTATCTCTTCGAAGGCGAGATCATGCATCGCGACTCGCTCGGCACCGAGCAGCCGATCAAGCCCGGCGCGGTCAATTGGATGAGCGCCGGACGCGGTATTGTCCATTCCGAGCGCACCGCGCCGGAGCGCAAGGCGAAGGGGCAAAAGCTGTTCGGCATCCAAAGCTGGGTGGCGCTGCCGCGCGATGCGGAAGAGAGCGCGCCGAATTTCGCGCACCATGATGCCCACGCGCTGCCTGTCATCGAGGATAGCGGCAAAAGCGTGCGGCTCGTCGTCGGCAGCGCCTTCGGCAAGACCTCGCCGGTGCAAACGGCGTCCGAGATGATCTATGCCGACATCGCGCTCGAGGCTGGCGCCGCGATCCCGATCGATGCGACGCACGAGGAGCGCGGGTTGTATCTCGTCTCCGGCAATGTCGAAATCGCCGGCGACCGCTTCGGGCCGGGGCAGCTGTTGGTGTTGCGTCCGGGCGATGCGATCAGCGTCAGAGCCGCGACGCCGGCGCGCTTTCTCCTGCTCGGCGGCGCGCCGATGGACGGGCCGCGTTACATCTGGTGGAATTTTGTTTCTTCGCGCAAGGAGCGGATCGAGCAGGCGAAAGCCGAATGGAAGTCGGGCAAGTTCGACACGGTTCCCGGCGACGCGGAAGAATTCATCCCGCTGCCGGAGGAGGCGAAGGTGGTGAGTTATCCGTGAGCAATGACGCTTTCAAATGAACGCGAACGTCATTGCGAGCGAAGCGAAGCAATCCAGGGGCAAACGCTTCGATGATTGCGGAACTGGCCCTGGATTGCTTCGTCGCTTTCTTTCGAAGTCGGCTATAGCCGACTTCGCACGGCGCTCCTCGAAATGACGTCCGTCAATTAGACGAGCAAATTCGCATCCCTTGCCAACCGCCACCGCCCATCCTTCTTGCGCAGAATCGTCAGCGTCCAGCCCGACCGCTTCACCGGCGCGCCGCGCTCCGGCGTGATCGTCATCTCCAAATGATTGCGCATGTAAGCCCAGTCGCCGAGCACCTTGAGCTCGCGAATTTCGGCGTTCCCGTCTATCCGCATGTTCTTCATCGCGTCTGACGCGGCGACGAAAGCTTGCTTGCCGAACGGCTCGCGGCCGGGAACCATGAAGACGACGTCGTCGGTCATCAGATCGAGCACGGTGGCGACATCGCCAGCCTTGCTCGCCGCCATCCAGGTCTCGACCAGAGTGCGGATCGCGGCTTCGTCGTCGCTCGCGTCAGTCATCGCATCTCCGCCTTCTCTTAACGCAGCTCTGCATGTGCGCGCCTTAAGCCGCGTGCGGCATGAGCATAGCCATGCTTCGAGACGCGCTGCTGCGCAGCGCGCCTCAGGATGAAGGACGGCGAAACACCACGAGCTTCGGCGAAAATGTCTGCACCACCTCGCCGTTCTGATTTGTCGTGGTGAGCTTCACCCGCACCATGCCGCGATCGGGTTTCGATTGCGACGGAATGATCTCCAGAATTTCGCTCTTCACCTGAAGCGTGTCGCCGGGGCGCACCGGCCATGGCCACCGCAATTCGCCGCCGCTGCCGATGATCCCGCTCGCCAGCGGAAAGCTTTGCACCGAGAGCTTCATCGTCACCGCCGCGGTGTGCCAGCCGCTCGCCGCAAGACCGCCGAACATGGTGTTCCGCGCCGCCGCTTCATCCGTGTGGAACGGCTGCGGATCGTAGCGGCCGGCAAATTCCTTGATCTCGTCAGCGGTCAGCTTGTGCGTGCCGCTTAAGAATTCCTGGCCGACGGAGAGGTCTTCCAGCCAGAGCTTTTGCTGCATAATTTTTAGCCTGCTGTCCTCGCCCGAAGACCCAAATAACCATGCGGCCTGTTCCGACGAAAGCCTATGGACCCGCCGGTGCGGCTTAGGTTACACCTCCCTAACATCAAGGGAGGGTACATATGCGCACTCTGACCACCGTGCTCATCGGGCTCGGGGCCATCGCCGGCACGACCGGCATAACCGGCGCGGCGACAGCCGAGGACCTCAAGGTCGCACTGATCTACGGCCGCACCGGCGCGCTCGAAGCCTACGCCAAGCAGACCGAAACGGGGCTCCGCCTCGGCTTCGAATACGCCACGAAGGGATCGATGACCGTCGGCGGACGCAAGATCGTCATCATTACCAAGGACGACCAGTCGAAGCCCGATCTCGGCAAGACCGCGCTCGCCGAGGCCTACGAAGACGACAAAGCCGACATCGCCATCGGCACGAGCTCGTCGGGCTCGGCCCTCGCCATGCTGCCGGTCGCCGAGGAGCACAAGAAAATCCTGATCGTCGAGCCGGCGGTTGCCGACCAGATCACCGGCGACAAATGGAACCGCTATATTTTCCGCACGGCGCGCAACTCGTCGCAGGACGCGATCTCGAACGCCGTCGCCATCGGCAAGCCGGGCGTGACGATCGCGACGCTGGCGCAGGACTACGCTTTCGGCCGCGACGGCGTAGCGGCGTTCAAGGAAGCGCTCGGGAAGACCGGCGCGACGCTCGCGGCGGAAGAATATGCGCCGCTGAATGCCACCGACTTCACCGCGCCGGCGCAGCGTCTGTTCGACGTGCTGAAGGACAAGCCCGGACGCAAGATCATCTGGGTGATCTGGGCCGGCGCCGGCAATCCGCTGGCAAAACTGCAGGACATGGACCCGAAGCGCTACGGCATCGAGATTTCGACCGGCGGCAACATCCTGCCGGCGCTCGCCGCCTACAAGGCCTTTCCAGGAATGGAGGGTGCCACCTATTATTATTACGACATCCCGAAAAACCCGGTGAACGAATGGCTCGTCGCCGAGCACAAGAAGCGCTTCAACGAGCCGCCGGATTTCTTCACCGCCGGCGGCTTTGCCGCGGCGATGGCGACTGTCGCTGCTATCGAGAAAGCCAAGTCCACCGACAGCGAGAAGCTCATCGCCGCGATGGAAGGCATGGAGTTCGACACGCCGAAGGGCAAGATGGTCTTCCGCAAGGAAGATCATCAGGCGCTGCAGAGCATGTATCACTTCAAGATCAAGGTCGATCCCAATGTCGCCTGGGCGATCCCCGAGCTCGTGCGCGAATTGAAGATCGAGGACATGAACATCCCGATCCGCAATAAAAAATAAGATCGGTTCGGCCGGGGATTCCCCCGGCTGTCCACTTCCCGCATGAGCACGCATCTCGAGACGCGCGACCTGACCATCCGTTTCGGCGGCCATGTCGCCGTCGATTCGGTGACATGCGCGTTTCGCCCCGGCGAGCTTACCGCCATCGTCGGTCCGAACGGCGCCGGCAAGACCACTTACTTCAACCTGATCTCCGGTCAGCTGCGCGCCAGCGCCGGACACGTGTTGTTCAACGGCGAGGACCTGACGCGTCTGCCCGCCTCATTGCGCGCGCGCCGCGGATTGGGACGCGCGTTCCAGCTGACGAACCTTTTTCCCAATCTCACGGTCGCGGAAAATATCCGCCTTGCCGTGCAGGCGAGGCGCGGCGTGCATTACGAGATGCTGCGCGTCTGGTCCGATCGCGCCGATCTTATAGCGCGTTCTGATGAAGTGCTCGCCGACGTCGCATTGACGGCGCGCCGCAATGTCGCGGCTGCGGCGCTGTCACATGGTGATCAGCGCAAGCTCGAAGTCGGGATGATGCTGGCGCTCGAGCCTAATGTCTTCATGTTCGACGAGCCGACCGCCGGCATGAGTGTCGACGAAGTGCCGGTGGTGCTCGATCTCATCGCCAAATTGAAGCGCGATGCCTCAAAAATCATCCTGCTTGTCGAGCACAAGATGGACGTTGTGCGTTCGCTCGCCGACCGCATCATCGTCCTGCACAACGGCCGGCTTGTCGCCGATGGCGCGCCGGCGGAGGTCATCGCCTCGCCAATCGTCCAGGAAGCCTATCTCGGCGCCGCGCCGGCAAAAGCGACCGCCGCATGAGCGCGCTCCTCACGCTTTCCGGCGTGCACACGCATATCGGGCGCTATCACATTCTGCAGGGCGTCGATTTTGCGGTTCCGGAAGGCGCGACGACGATGCTGCTCGGTCGCAACGGCGCCGGCAAAACGACGACGTTGCGCACCATTATGGGCCTGTGGCGTGCGTCCGCCGGCACGATCCGCTTTGCCGAACGCGGCATCGAGAAGGATGCGACGCCGGATATTTCGCGCGCCGGCTTGGCTTATGTGCCGGAGACGATGGCGGTCTTCTCCGATCTTACAGTGCGCGAAAATCTGGTGCTTGCGGCACGCGACGCGGCGCTCGACGAGACACGGCTCAATTGGATTTTCGGCTTCTTCCCGGCGCTGAAAAGATTTTGGCTGTCGCGCGCCGGCACGTTGTCCGGCGGCCAGAAACAGATGCTGTCGATCGCGCGCGCGATGGTCGAGCCGCGGCGTCTCATCCTGATCGACGAGCCAACCAAGGGCCTTGCCCCGGCGATCGTCGCCGCGCTCGTCGAGTGCCTTACCGAGATCATGCGCGCTGGCACGACCGTCCTTCTGGTCGAGCAGAACTTCCGCGTCGCGCAAGCTGTCGGCGACCATGTCTGCGTGATGGATAACGGCCGCATCGTGCATGCCGGCGCGATGGCGGATTTCGCCGCGGATGAGGGATTGCAACAGAAGCTGCTGGGTCTGAGCTTGGATACGCATCAATGACCTTGAATCGCGTCTCTCAAACCCACGTCCCCGGACGCGTGGAGCGCAGCGGAACGCGATCCGGGGTCCAGGGGCAGACGCTTTTGCTCTGGACCCCGGATGCCGCTTCGCGGCTCCGGGGAAGTGGCCACCCTCCGCTTGGACTAACTTAATGACCGCCATCGATTCCGGTGCCGCGCTACCGAAACAGCGCATCGATTTCATCCCCGCGCTTTTGCCCATCGCGCTGGCGCTCGCCGCATTGCCTTTCGTCGGCTCGCCCTCGACCTGGATCACACTCACCGTCGCCGGCCTTTCCATGGGCATGATGATTTTCGCCATGGCGTCGGGTCTGACCCTCGTCTTCGGCTTGATGGATGTTTTGAATTTTGGTCACGGTGCCTTCATCGCGGTCGGCGCTTACATGGCCGCTTTGGTGCTGCTGCCGCTTGCCGGTTGGACGCAAACGGATTCGCTGTGGAGCGGCCTTGCAGCGCTCGTCCCCGCGGCAATTGTCGCGATGGCCGTCAGCGCTGCGCTGAGCATCGCGTTTGAGCGCTTCCTGATCCGCCCGGTCTATGGCCAGCACCTCAAACAGATCCTTGTCACGATGGGCGGCCTGATCGTCGCCGAGCAATTGCTTTATGCGCTGTTCGGTCCGCAGCTGATAGCCCTGCCGCTGCCGACCGCATTGCGAGGCTCGATCGTGCTGGGCGATGCGGCCGTCGAGAAATACCGCCTGCTCGCCGTCATCGTCGGCTTGATTATTTTCGCCTCGCTCATCCTCATCCTGACGCGCACCAAGATCGGCCTGCTCATCCGCGCCGGCGTCGAGAACCGCGAGATGGTCGAGGCGCTCGGCTACCGCATCAAGCAGCTCTTCATCGGGGTGTTCATGGCGGGCTCGGCGCTGGCCGGGCTCGGCGGCGTCATGTGGGCACTCTATCGCGAGCAGGTGCATGCTTCGATGGGCGGCGAGCTCATGGTGCTCGTCTTCATCGTCATCATCATCGGCGGGCTTGGCAGCGTCACCGGATGCTTCATCGGTGCGATCCTCGTCGCGCTTGTCGCCAATTATGCGGGATTTCTGGTGCCGAAGCTCGCGCTTGTCTCTGACATCCTGCTGATGGTCGCCGTTCTGCTCTGGCGTCCACGCGGTCTCTTCCCGGTGACATCCCGATGATGATCCTGTCCGGCGACAAGCCGCGCAGCATTATCCTATCGATCATCCTGATCGCGATCTTCCTCGCGCTCGCCTTGGCGCCGTTCCTGTTTCCCGGCTCGAAGCCGCTGAACGTCGCGGCGAAAATCTGCATCTTCACGCTTCTCGTCGCGAGCTACGATCTGCTTCTCGGCTATACCGGCATCGTTTCTTTCGCGCACACGATGTTCTTCGGCATCGGCGCTTACGGTGTCGCGCTCGCGCTGTTCAATTACGGTGCGACCTGGAGCATGATCGCGCTCGGAATCATCGTCGCGCTGCCGGTCGCCGCGTTGCTCGCCCTGGCGATCGGCCTCTTCTCGTTGCGGGTGCAGGCGATCTTCTTCTCAATGGTGACGCTCGCCGTCGCCTCGGCCTTCGCCGTGCTGGCCTCGCAATTATCATGGCTGACGGGCGGCGAGGACGGCCGCTCCTTCCAGGTGCCCCCCGTCCTGCGCCCGGGCAATCGCCTGTTCGACACTGAAATTTTCAGCGTCGCGTTCAGCGGACGCGTTGCCAGCTATTATCTTGTCTTTGTCGCCTGCGTGCTGCTCTTTCTGCTGCTGCTGCGCATCGTCAATTCTCCCTTTGGTCGCGTGCTGCAGGCGATCCGCGAGAATCCGTTCCGTGCCGAGGCGCTCGGCTATCGCATTGTCGTGCATCGCACGCTGGCGAATGTCATCGCAGCACTGATCGCGGCCGCCGCCGGCGCGCTCAATGCGATCTGGCTACATTATACTGGGCCGGAGACGAGCCTGAGCTTCTCGATCATGCTCGATATTCTGGTCATGGTCGTCATCGGCGGCATGGGCACGATGTACGGCGCGGTAATCGGCGCGGTGCTTTACATCTTGGCTCAGAATTACCTGCAGACGCTGATGGGCAACGTCTCGAACGCGGCAGCGAGCGCCGGCGTGCCGCTCGTGCCCGGCCTCTTCCATCCCGACCGCTGGCTCCTATGGCTCGGCATTCTCTTCATTCTGAGCGTACGTTTTTTCCCGACCGGCATTGTCGGCCGGCTTCGCCAGGGAGCGGCAAAATCATGAATGCTCCGCGTTCGCACTATGTCACGGTGCTCGACCGCGAAATCCATTACATGGAATGGGGTGAGCGCGGCGCCAAACCGCTGATCATGTGGCACGGCCTTGCGCGCACCGGCCGCGATTTCGACGACATCGCGCAGGTGCTCCACGACGAATATCATATCATCGTGCCCGACACGATCGGCCGCGGCCTCAGCCAATGGAGTCCTCAGCCGGATAAAGAGTACTGCTATGGATTTTATGCGGCACTTGCCCAAGCGCTGCTCGACGAAGTCGACTTCGACAAGGTCGATTGGATCGGCACGTCGATGGGCGGCGCAACCGCGATCCGCGCCGCGGCGGGACCGCTCAAAGGCCGCATCAAGCGGCTTGTCATCAACGACATCGGACCGGAAGTCGCCTCCGCCGCGGTCGAACGCATCCGCTCTTACGCCGGCAAGCCGCCGCGCTTCGATAAGGTGAGCGAACTCGAAGCCTATTTCCGCACGATCTACAAGCCATATGGCTTTCAGACCGATGCGCAATGGCGGCGCATGGCTGAAACCTCGGTACGACGTCTGCCTGACGGCGGCATCACCACGCATTATGACCCGAACATGGTCGTGCAGTTCACCCATCACCCCGAAGACAATCTGCAATGGGTGCAATGGGCGACACTCGATTTTGAAATCCTATGCCTGCGCGGCGCCGAATCCGATCTGTTGACCAGGGAGATCGCCGCACGCATGCAAACGAGCGGCCCGCGTTGTCGCGTCCTCGAAATTCCGGGCTGCGGCCACGCGCCGTGTCTCAACGTGCCGGAGCAGATCGGGCCGGTGCGGGAATTTTTGCAGAACGGATTTTAGCGCCGCTCCGCGCTTCGCGTTAGCGGCGCACCCTGATCCTTAACCGGCCCTTCATTCGCCCTCTTTAGGTTCAAGCAGAGCGCTTCCTAGAGGCGTGGATGAAGATGTGGTTGACGGGGCGGCGCAAAGGTCGAGGCAAGGGCAAACGGGTCGAGCCGCATTTCGGTCCCCGGGCGCCGGACCTCAGGGCCGATCCAGAGGAGAGGCTTTTGGCGTCACGGTCGACGAAACGGCGTGCCCAACGGGAAGCCGACCATCTTGCAGAGCAGGACGCGGCGCCGCGCCGCAAAGCCGGACGTAAAAGCGATAAGCCTCCGCGCCGGCGATCGCTGATCGGCCGCCTTGCCTATTGGTCGCTTGTAGCCGGCGTGTGGGGTGCCATCGGCCTCACCGCACTCTTTGCTTATCACGCCTCGAGACTGCCGCCGATCGATCAACTTGCCGTACCGAAACGGCCGCCGAATATCGCGATCCTCAGCGTCGACGGCGCGCTTCTCGCCAATCGCGGCGATACCGGCGGCGCGGCGGTTCACCTCGCCGAATTGCCGGCCTACACGCCGAAAGCGTTTATCGCGATCGAGGACCGCCGCTTTTATTCGCATTGGGGGCTCGATCCGCTCGGCATTCTGCGTGCGATTGCGCGCAACGTGACACGGCGCGGCGGGATGGAAGGCGGCTCGACCTTGACGCAGCAGCTCGCCAAAAATCTGTTTCTCACGCAGGAACGCACCTTATCGCGCAAAATCCAGGAGGCGATCCTCGCGCTCTGGCTCGAGCACAAATATTCGAAAGACCAGATCATCGAGCTTTATCTGAACCGCGTGTATTTTGGCTCTGGTGCCTACGGAATCGAGGCGGCGGCGAACCGCTATTTCGGCCATAGCGCGCGCACGATCACGCTGTCGGAAAGCGCGATGCTGGCGGGGCTGATGAAAGCGCCGTCAAAACTTGCGCCGAACCGCAATCCCTCGGCCGCGGCAGAGCGCGCCTCGCAGGTCATCACCGCGATGGCGCAGGAAGGCTTCGTCACCGAAAAGATGGCGCAAATCGCGCTCGCCAACCCGGCATCTGCCGTCCACGACCACGGTGCGGCCTCCGTCAATTACGCCGCCGATTACATCATGGACGCGCTCGACGACACGATCGGCGCGATCGATCGGGACATTGTCGTGTCGACGACGCTCGATCCCGCCGTGCAGAGCGCGGCGGAAAAAGCCCTGACCGAAGAATTAGACAAGAAGGGCCAGAAATTCGGCGTGACCCAGGGCGCGATCGTCGCGCTCGATCCCGACGGCGCCGTCCGCGCGCTGATCGGCGGCCGCAATTATTCCGAAAGTCAGTTCAACCGCGCGGTGGCGGCAAAGCGCCAGCCCGGCTCGGCGTTCAAGCCCTTCGTTTACCTGACGGCGCTCGAAACCGGGCTGACGCCCGATACGCTGCGCACCGACGGCCCGATCAACATCAAAGGCTGGCAGCCGGAAAATTACTCGCACGAATATTTCGGACCGGTGAGCCTCACCAAAGCGCTCGCGCTATCGCTGAATACGGTTGCGGTACGGCTCGGGCTGGAAGTCGGGCCGAAGGCGGTCGCGACAACGGCGCATCGTCTCGGCATCGCCTCGGAGCTGCAGGCGAACGCATCGATCGCGCTCGGCACATCGGAAGTAACGCCGCTCGAGCTTGTCACTGCCTATGCGCCATTTGCCAATGGCGGCGTCGCGGTGCAGCCGCATATCATCCTGAAGGTGCGCACTGCCGACGGCAAGCTCCTCTATCAGCGCAAAGGTACGTCGAACGGCCGCATCGTCGAGCCGCAATATGTGGCGATGATGAACACGATGATGCAGGAGACGCTGCTGACCGGCACGGCGCGCAAGGCCGAATTGCCGGGCTGGCAGGCGGCGGGCAAGACGGGTACCAGTCAGGATTTCCGCGACGCCTGGTTTGTCGGTTACACGAGTCATCTCGTCGCCGGCGTGTGGCTCGGCAACGACGATAATTCCGCGACGAAGCACGTCTCCGGCGGCAATCTGCCGGTCGAGATCTGGAGCCGGCTGATGCGCGAAGCACATAAAGGCGTGGCGGTCGCCGCCTTGCCGTCGGGCACGTGGCGCGCGCCGCCGCTGCCGCCGGCGATGCCACCCGGGCTCGACATGCTGCAATCGCTGCTGCCGGGATCGCCGGCGCGCGAGCAAGCACCGGCGCCGGTTGCGGCCGCGCGGCCGCAAGGGTCTGCGGATAATTATCCCGCGCCGATAAATCTCGATCAGGCGGCGCAAGCGGCCGCGCGTTATCCGCTGCCGACCGCTTCCGTGCCACCGACGCGTCGCCGCGACGCGCTGCTGCCTCCCGAGGACATCCCCGGCGCCGACGCATCGGCTGAACATCGCTATCCGCCGCGCGAGCCAAGCTTCTTTGAGAAGTTGTTCGGCGGCTGAAATGCACGATGGCTTAATGGTTCTTTAAGCATATCGGCGAAATCTACGCTTAAGAACACGGCTCCAAGCGTTGAGGTGAGCGTGACACACTCCGCCGTTCTCACCGTCGACGACGAGCCCTTGGTCCGCGACACCGTCTCTGAGCTTCTGAGCGGCGCCGGCCTCTCCATTCTCGAAGCCAAAAACGGCGCCGAAGCGTTGGAAGTGCTCAACAAGCGCGCGCATGCGGTCGCCGTTTTGTTGACGGATATCCGCATGCCGGGCGGCGTCGATGGGATAGACCTCGCGCGCATCGCGTAACGCAGCTGGCCTTGGATCAAGGTCATCCTGATGTCTGGCTATTACGATGGAGCTGATGGGCTGCCGGGCAATGCCCGCTTCGTTGCCAAACCGTGGCAGCCGCAAGAGATGATCAACAACGTGCTTGGCGCGGCCTCGGAATTTGCCGCGATTCAGACGAGTGCGGCCCTGCACTAATCCTCAGACGCGCTCAGCGCTCCCGCTGCGTCAGCGCCAAATAAAGCAGCTGCTTCTGCTCAACGCGGAACCGCGCCAGCGAATCGAGAATGAGCCCGCAGGTCGCGCTCCTGCAGGCAAGAATCACAAGTCCGGTGCAGAGGATCGCGGTCGGGAAGCGCGGCACGAGGCCGGTTGCGAGATAGGTCTCGACGAGCGGCAGCGCCAGCGCGACTGCGGCGACTAAAAACACCGCCGCAGGAATGCCGAAAAACAGCGCCGGCCGAGTCTCTTTCAAGAGGTAGACAAACGTGCGCAATATCCGCCAGCCGTCGCCGACGCTGCGCAATTTCGATGCGGAGCCCTCCGCGCGCTTGCCGTAGGGCAAGACGATTTCCCCGATCGGCAAGCGCAATTGCGTCGCATGCACCGACAATTCCGTCTCGATCTCGAACCCGGACGAGAGCGCCGGAAAACTTTTCACGAAGCGCCTGGAAAAAGCGCGGTATCCCGAAAACATGTCACCGAAGGCGTAACCGAAGAGCGCTTTGTAAACGGAGTTGAACAGCCGATTGTCGAGGGCGTGGCCGGCGCGATGCGCATTCTCGCGCACATTGGCGCGAACACCAATCGCCATGTCTACGCGGTCGTTGATGATCATGCCGACGAGCTGCGGCGCTGCGGAGGCGTCGTATGTGCCGTCGCCGTCAACCATGATGTAAACGTCGGCAGAAATTTCGGCAAACATGCGGCGCACGACATTGTCCTTGCCGCGGCGGCGCTCGGCAAAACCTCCGCTCCGGCGGCTCGCGCCTCCAAAATCGTGTCGTCCTTTGAAGCGTTGTCGAAAACGGCGACGCGCGCCTGCGGCAGCGCGGCACGAAAATCGCGCACGACCGTACCGATCGTCGCCGCCTCGTTGTGGCAGGGGATCAGCACCGCGATCGCGATCCCGGGAAAAAGATCGGCCGCGTTGTCGCTCGTTACATCGGGCAGCCGCGCGTGTGGCACCGCGCTCTGCAGTTCCGCGACGAGTTGCACGGAGTCGAAACCCTGCGGCTCGCTCGTGCGATCGCGATTTTGCTCTTGTCCCCCGGGGGAAGCGGCCGCCCGCGCGGGATGTAGCGGAGAAGCCATTTCGACAGGTTTCCAAGGCCCCGGTAACCGGACGTTCAAAGCTTTCAGGGAATGGTTGAGATCGGGTGAACGGAGCGCTTGAGAGCGGCCTCACGCCAGGAGCATCGGTTGACAATCACTGCGGGAACGTCGGGCGAGCTTTGCGTGCGTGCGAAACCCACGGCGCTGCCGCCGGTGCCGCTGGCGATTGCGGCTGCGCTCGTGTTCGGGCTCGCTTTGACTTGGCCGCGCCTCCTCGCGGTCTGGCAGAGCGGCGCCTTTTTCGACAGCGATGACGCGATGTGCATGGTTCAAGTGCGCGATCTCATGGCGGGCCAAGGCTGGTTCGACATGATCATCCATCGCATCGATCCAGCGCAGGGTCTTTTCATCCATTGGTCGCGCGTCGTCGATGTGCCGCTTGTCCTGTCGATCGGCATCTTTCGCCTGTTCGCGAATCCGGAAGCAGCGGAGGGTCTCGCGCGCATTGCCTTTCCACTGATGCTGCAGGGCGGCCTTTATGCCGGGCTCGCCTGGTGCGGCGGATTGCTCATCGGCGCGCGCGGCCGCGTTCTCGCAATCGCGCTCGGATTTTTGTCGGGACCGATGTTCGGACAATTCCAGCCGGGCCGCATCG
>DATAOB010000051.1:0-8413 GCA_036265935.1 Beijerinckiaceae bacterium | reverse complement strand
TACCTCTCAGCCGGTCTCTTCTCCGCTTTTATGGAGCCCCGCCGGGAAACTGACGGGGTTTTTTCGTGCGCCGCCAACCTGCTGGCGTGCGGGTTGATCACGCGGTCCTCCGCTCAAAATATCGGTCACATCGACAAACGGCGTCGGAACTGCCGCGCCATCGGCCCACGTGACGAATGCCACGATCCTGTGCGGGACGGATAAATCCCGCTCCTTAGCCGCTAGAAGAGCCTCCGCACCCTCTGCCGGGTAGCCCTCCGCGAAGGAGAGCCGAATCGCGTGCTGCGGGTCCCTACTCGCCACCTTCTCTTCGACAGCTGACACCCGTGATCGTGTGGTCATAGCTATTTTTTCTTGGCTAGTTGCTGCTCCAGGGCAGTCAGGCGGCGGTCCAGTTCTTCGGTTTCCAGCGCCTTCCGCTTGCTCTCAATCACAGAGGCAGCAGTAGCGGCCTCGTCCGGCGTGATCTCGCCGTCAGCCATCTGCGAGACGATTGCGGACAGCGCCGCCGTCACGTCGCCGGCGTCGACATGAGTGGCAGCGTCAGAGTGATCGGCCGCCCCTCCCGCACAGGCGCGATGCGCTCCAAATATAGCCGCAAAGCAACCGTGTCGCCGGATTTAGCCAGCTCGACGGCCTTTCCGCCGATTTGTTCGGCCTCCCCTTCGAGCAAACTTTCGACCGCCAGGGTGGTCCGGTGACGAGCGGCCTTAGGTTTACCGGAAGGATTTCCGGACTCGCCTTGCTCGAAGGGGCGTCCCCGCTGTTTTCTCGCTGTATTTTCAGCCACGAGAACTGTTCCTTCGCGGCGACCATCGCCTCCTGTTTATTCATTACGGCGCCTTTTTTTCATCCGCCTGTTTTCGGCAGACCTTTGGGCCGACCCGGCAGTCCTGCCATTTCAAACCGTTTCTATTTTGAAACCCAGTTCGTTTTTAATTGTAATGCTCCGCCGCGAAATGCGACGCAGACCGACATCCAACGCTATTATCGGAGCTTCGCGGCAACAGATGGGATCAGTACGATGTGATCGGGGTGCGAAACGCAAAAGCGGAACAACTTGTCCAGTCCCGCCCGCATACAAGGTACGCGATAAACGCGGTAAACGCGTTAAGTACCTGCTCGCCTGACCTTTTCGCGTATTTCTCGTTTATCGCATACCGGCTCATAGCGAAAACCACCTCTCCTCGGGGCGTCCTCCAGTTAGGCGGGTTTCCGACCGAGCAGCGCTGGCGGAAAGCAACAGCGCCAGTGCCCGACCAATCTCATCCTTGCTGCGATTGCGAGCGAGTAAGTCCTAGATGTTGGCACGCGTGAGCCCGTCGGGGGACTTCGTCAGCATCCGATGGATTTCGTCCGCTAGCGGGTCGCCGGTGCTGGTGCCGAGATGACGGAGACCGACTGCTCGCAATACCTCCAAACCTCTAGCGCCGCCTGCAAATGCGGCTCCGCGAGCTTGTCCTCGCCGTCGAGCAGAGCATAGATCAGCGCGAGCCGCACGACCTGCAGTCGATGATCGTTTCTATTCGACCGCGAATTCGCGAGGCCGTCTCGGGCCGAGATGTCCATAGCGGCTCCACCACCCTCATCACGTGCGCGACTTCGATCTTGTTGACCGGCAGGCCGCCGAGCTTTGGATAGACGTGAGCTTCTAGTGTGGAGGGCCACTGCGCGGCATGTTTGGCGTTCTTCCAGCCGACTTTGTTTGCCTCGATGTATTTCGTCCCGCACTGCCGGAACGTCATCTGACGGGCTTCCTCGACCCGTATGGCAGCCTTCCTTTCTTTGTGTGCCTCTATTGGGTCGATCCTTTCGCGCAGCTGCTTGCGGCAGGCCAGCGCCGCGTCTCTGGCTTCCGCAAGCGAGACTGTGTGCAGCGGGCCAAGACCCATCTTGCGAGCGCGCCCGTTCTGCATGAACCTGAAGAGCCATGCCTTCGTGCCGCTCTCGCTCACCTGCAGGTAAAGCCCCTGCCCGTCTGCATAGACGCCGCGCTTTTTCAGCTTGGAAATCGCGAGCGCCGAGAGCCTATTTGCCCGACCGTGCCATTGTGTCCGCCATTTTCCTATGTGCCTACGTGCGTACAAACGTGAACCGGATTTGGCCGGAAGGCAACGGAACCCCTCGGATTAGGATGCACTTATAAACAGAAGAAAAGACTAAGGAAAATGGACGCTGACGGAACTCCTCGGATTGGGCCGGGGCGGATTTTCGATCCGCCTTTCCCGCAATCGCGCAACGAGTACATCACCATTCTCGCGCACTTTCATCGCGCCGAGATCGCGCGCATGGCGGGCTGGCGCGATCGCATCGACCGCACGACCAACTGGGCGATCACCGCTGTCGCGGCAATGCTGTCGCTCACTTTCTCGACGCCGACGGCGCATCACAGCGTGCTCCTGTTCGGCATGCTGCTTGTCCTCTTGCTCATCCTGATCGAGGCACGGCGCTATCGTTTTTTCGACGTCTATCGAAGGCGCGTGAGGTCGATGGAGCGCAATTACTTCGCCCAGGTTTTCAATCCGGCGGTGGATGTGGCACCGCACTGGGCGCGCGCTCTCGGCGACGATTTGCAGCGGCCGGTGTTCTTGATCAGCCATCGCGAGGCAATGTCGCGGCGGCTCAGACGCAACTACATCTGGATGTTTTTGCTGCTGCTTCTGGCCTGGGTGTTAAAAATCTCGACCGGACGGTCGCACGCGATCGGCGAAGCCGGCGCTCAGGCCGGTGTTGCGCAGAGCTGGTATGCCGGCGCCGATATCGGGCCGCTGCCGGGCATTCTGGTGATCGCCGCGGTGGTGGTCTTCTATGCCTGGCTGCTTTACGCGGCGTTCTGGCTTTATCGCGGACGCGTCGAACACGAAGACGGCATGGTGCATGTGTGACGTGCCGCCGTCCCTGACTCGCTAAAGAAAGGGAGCCGCGCGCGCTCGGCGCGGCTCCGGGTTCGGATCAGAAGTCGACCCAGGCGCCGCCGCGCCAATAGCCGCGGCCTTCGTGCTCGCGCCAGCGGTATTTGTCGCTCGGGCCCCAGGCCCAATTGTCCTCGTGGATGATGACGCCCGCCGCCGGCGGATAGTCGTAGACGGTTGTGGTGTGCCAGCAATCACCATCGGCATTGCAGACGACGCGCCGAGGCGCTTGTTGCCGCCAAGGTCAAGGCGCCCGCGCCGAGTAGGGCGGCAGCTGCGATTTTGCCCAAAGCTTTCATATTGGCCTCCGCTCTTCATTTCAACGCGAATTAACGGAGAACTAGAGGCGCGGCGCCTGGAGCTACCTATCCACACCTAGGGGCCGCTCCCCAGCCGAATCCGGCCGCTACTCCGCACCGTCGGACCGGGATTCCGCTTGGCTGCTCAGCCGCTTACATCGGGGCGTGAAAGCGCTATCCCCGCTCTTCCCAGCAGGCCCGAAAACCACTATATATTGTGAGCCGGCTGTGGCCGTTCACCACCTATTGACAGGAATCTTTCAACATAGCCAACGAATCGGTTGCGGAGGCGGCGCAGACTCGCCGAACCTCGCCCGGTTTGAAAAATGAGGGGTGGGGACAAAATGCGGATCGAACGCCACTACACCAAAGCCGGTCAGAGCCCGTATGCGGGGCTCGATTTCCGCACGACCAAAAGCGAAATCCGCAATCCCGACGGCTCCATCGTCTTCTCGCTCGAAGGCATCGAAGTGCCGGCGGCCTGGAGCCAGATCGCGGCCGACGTTCTCGCCCAAAAATACTTCCGCAAGGCCGGCGTGCCGGCACGGCTGAAGCGCGTCGAGGAGAACAACGTCCCCTCTTTCCTCTGGCGCTCGGTTGCCGACGAGGCGGCGCTCGCCGACCTCGCCAAGGAGGCGCGCTTCACCTCGGAAATCTCGGCGAAGCAGGTCGTCGACCGGCTCGCCGGCGCGTGGACCTATTGGGGCTGGAAAGGCGGATATTTCGATTCGGACGAGGACGCCGCCGCCTTCTTCGATGAACTCCGCTACATGCTCGCCGCGCAGATCGCCGCACCGAACTCGCCGCAATGGTTCAACACCGGCCTGCACTGGGCCTACGGCATCGACGGCCCCGGCCAGGGGCATTTCTACGTCGATCACGAGACCGGCAAGCTGACGCGCTCGAAATCCTCCTACGAGCATCCGCAGCCGCACGCCTGCTTCATCCAGTCGATCAAGCACGACCTCGTCAACGAGGGCGGCATCATGGACCTCTGGGTGCGCGAGGCGCGCCTGTTCAAGTACGGCTCGGGCACCGGCACCAATTTCTCGCGGCTGCGCGGCGAGAACGAGAAGCTCTCGGGCGGCGGCCGCTCCTCGGGCCTCATGTCGTTCTTAAAGATCGGCGACCGCGCCGCCGGCGCGATCAAGTCGGGCGGCACCACAAGGCGCGCGGCGAAAATGGTGATCGTCGACATCGACCATCCCGACGTCGAGCAGTTCATCGATTGGAAAGTCAAGGAAGAGCAGAAGGTCGCAGCCATCGTCACCGGCTCGAAAATCGTCAGGAAGCACATGAAGGCGGTGCTCCGCGCCTGCGTGAATTGCGAGGGCGACGGCGACGATTGCTTTAACCCGGAGAAGAACCCGGCCTTGAAGCGCGAAATCAAATTCGCCCGCCGCGCCGAGGTGCCGGACAATTACATCAAGCGCGTCATCCAGTTCGCCAAGCAGGGCTACACTGAGATCGACTTCGACACTTACGACACCGACTGGGATTCGGAAGCCTATCTCACCGTCTCCGGGCAGAACTCGAACAATACGGTGCGCGTCACCGATGAGTTTTTACGCGCAATGGAGAACGATAAAGAATGGGCGCTGACAAAGCGCCTCGACGGCAAGCCGCACAAAGTTCTGAAGGCGCGCGATCTCTGGGAGAAGATCGGCGAAGCGGCGTGGGCCTCGGCCGATCCGGGCATCCAGTTCCACACGACGATTAACGATTGGCACACCTGCCCCAAAGGCGGCGACATCCGCGCCTCGAATCCGTGCTCGGAATACATGTTCTTGGACGACACGGCGTGCAATCTCGCGTCGCTGAACCTGCTGACGTTCCGCGACCCCGCGACGAAGCACTTCGACATCGCCGCCTATGAGCAGGCCGTGCGGCTGTGGACGATCGTGCTCGAAATCTCCGTCCTCATGGCGCAATTTCCCTCGAAGGAGATCGCCAAGCTCTCTTACGAGTACCGCACGCTCGGCCTCGGCTACGCCAATGTCGGCGGCCTGCTCATGTCGTCCGGCATTCCTTATGATTCCGACGCCGGCCGCGCGATCTGTGGTGCGCTATCGGCAATCATGACCGGCATTTGCTACAAGACCTCGGCCGAGATGGCAGCGGGTCTCGGGCCGTTCGCGCGCTATCAAGAGAACGCCGCCGACATGCTGCGCGTCATGCGCAACCATCGCCGCGCCGCTTACGGCGAGGCGGCGGGATACGAGAGGCTCGCGGTCGCGCCGGTGCCGCTCGACCATTCCGCCTGCCCCGATCCGGAGCTGATCGCGCATGCGAAGCAGGCGTGGGACGATGCGCTGCGCTTAGGCGAAGCGCACGGCTATCGCAACGCGCAGACGAGTGTGGTCGCGCCGACCGGCACGATCGGCCTTGTCATGGATTGCGACACAACCGGCATCGAGCCCGATTTCGCGCTGGTCAAATTCAAGAAGCTCGCCGGCGGCGGCTACTTTAAAATCATCAATCGCGCGGTGCCCGAAGCGCTCCGGACGCTCGGCTATCGCGAGTCCGAGATCGCCGAGATCGAGGCTTATGCCCTCGGTCAGGCGAGCCTCAAACAGGCGCCGTCAATCAACACGTCGACGCTGAAGGCGCGCGGCTTCACCGAGGAGAAACTCACGCAGGTGGAGGCGGCGCTCGCCTCCGCCTTCGACATCAAGTTCGTCTTCAACAAATGGACGCTCGGCGCCGATTTCCTCACCGGCACTTTGAAAGTGCCGGCGGAAAAGCTCGAAGACGCAAACTTCGATCTGCTCACCTGGCTGAACTTCTCGCGCGCCGAGATCGACGCCGCCAACATCCATGTCTGCGGCGCGATGACGCTCGAAGGCGCGCCGTTCCTCAAACAAGAGCACTACGCGATCTTCGATTGCGCCAATCCCTGCGGGCGCACGGGCAAGCGCTATCTCTCGGTCGAGAGCCACATCCGCATGATGGCGGCGGCGCAGCCCTTCATTTCGGGCGCGATCTCGAAGACGATTAACATGCCGAATGACGCCACCGTCGAGGATTGCAAGCAAAGCTATATGCTGTCCTGGCGCCTCGCGCTCAAAGCCAACGCGCTTTATCGCGACGGCTCGAAACTGTCGCAGCCCCTGCAATCGCAGCTGATCGAGGACGAGGCGGACGAGGATGAAGAGGCGATCGCCGACATTATCGCCTCGAATACGCCGGCGCGCGCCGCCGCCGTTGCCGAAAGGATTGTCGAGCGCGTCGTCGAGCATGTCTCGCGCGAGCGCGAGAAGCTGCCGAACCGCCGCACGGGCTATACGCAGAAAGCGATCGTCGGCGGGCACAAAGTGTACTTGAAGACCGGCGAATACAAGGACGGCCGCATCGGCGAGATTTTCATCGACATGCACAAGGAGGGCGCCGCCTTCCGCTCGCTGATGAACAATTTCGCCATCGCGATCTCGCTCGGCCTGCAATACGGCGTGCCGCTCGAAGAGTTCGTCGACGCGTTCACGTTCACGCGCTTCGAGCCGGCCGGCCTCGTGCAGGGCAACGACACGATCAAGAACGCGACGTCGATTCTGGATTACGTGTTCCGCGAGCTCGCCGTGTCCTATCTCGGCCGCTACGATCTCGCGCATGTGCAGCCCGAGGACATGGCCTTCGATGCGCTCGGCCGCGGCGAGAACGAGGGCAAGGCGCCGGAGGGCGCCGCGTCCATCGGCCAGCCGATGCTGCCCGGCGTTGTCTCGCGTGGGCTCGTGCGCTCAAAGCCCGGCGACGGACTGAAACTGGTCCATAGCGGCGGCGGCCATGAAGGCCGCACGCTGTCGCAGCCGATGGGGCTCGCGACCGCGGGCGCGACCGCGCTGAAGGGCGATATCGAAGCGCGCGCGCGCGAAGCGACGCACAGCGAACTCGCCGAGCTTGCATGGGCTGAACCGGAAGCTGTCGCGCGCGTCGCCGATAAACGCGCCGAGGCACGGATGAAGGGCTATACCGGCGAAGCCTGCTCCGAGTGCAACAATTTCACGCTGGTGCGGAACGGGACGTGTTTGAAGTGCGACACGTGCGGCGCGACGACGGGGTGTAGTTGAGTTGAAGAGAATGGGATATGGCTGAGGACTATCTTGTCAAGAGCAGGTCGCTGGAGGAATGCGAACGTATCGCCGATTTCTGGCGCGCCAAGTTTCAAATATCGGGGGAATATGTCCCGGAGACTCTTTCGATACTTCAGACCTGCGCCAAACTGTTGCCGGGGCTAGATAAATTCGCAATTGTAGCACGCGACGTCGGACACATGGGCGGCCGCGAGGCTTATGCCGCACCAAAGTCGAAGCGGATATTTATTTCCGAACCGCTGTTGAGCGCACTAAAGCGGAAGGAAGGGCACAGCCGAATCGTGCTTGGCCACGAGTGGTTTCACTTGCTCTATCATCCCGGCGATCCAAAGCCGCGGATGATTGATGGGAACATCAGTCCGGAATGGATAACCGGGGAGAGATCAGCCGAAGATCAAGCCACCAACTTCAGTTTAGCATTTCATATGCCTGCTCAAATTGTACAGCTCTGCAAATCGCCGAAGGAACTTTCTACGCTTTGCCAAATACCACCGAACGACGCAGAAGTACGGTTTGAACAGATTTCTCGACGCTTTGCGAAGCGCAAGGTCCCGGAGGCATTCCATACTCTGCGGGCCGAGCTGAGCAGATTCGAAAAAATCGGACCGCAAAGAAAATATTTGGACATCGCATGTGAGCAGTGTCGAGAACAAACACTGATGCCTACCTGATGTCGAGTGCTTTGCCAGCTGCGGTCACGTTTGCGACGTCTCAGAGGACACGGGCTAACTAACTCGTGGGACGTGATTGCAGCGTTGCTCCTGGATTGCTTCGTCGCTTTGTTTCGAAGTCGGCTATAGCCGACTTCGCACGGTGCTCCTCGCAGGGCGAGACGGGACGGCCGCCATATGGCCCCTGGCGATGTTCAAAGCTCTGCTCTTGCAGCAATGGTATGGGCTGTCCGATCCCGGTCTCGAAGAGGCGCTGCTCGATCGCGTGTCGTTTCGCCGGTTCTGCGGCTTTGCGCTCGACGGCGGCGATCCCGGACGAGACGACCTTGTGCCGGTTTCGCAACGCGCTGAAGGCGGCCGAGCGCGGCGAAGCGCTGTTTGCCGCGATCGGCGCGCAGCTCGATGCGTCGGGCTTTGTTTTACGCAAGGGCACGCTGATCGAC
>DATAOB010000050.1:0-2719 GCA_036265935.1 Beijerinckiaceae bacterium | reverse complement strand
TGATCATAAGGTTACCTTTCTGTCGCATGTTGCGGGCTTTCGCAACCGAGGCACTTGGAAATAAGCGGCTTGCGGGGTGACGTGCGGGTCGAAGCTTTGGGTCATTAGCCGACATAACGACCCGTTCGCGTCAGTATCATGGAGTTCAGGGATGGGAAGGTCTTTCGCGAGACGCAGCACTTCGGTGATCCGTTCGAGCCTTGGTCTGGGCGCGCCCAGTGGGTTGAACCGATCGATTAGTTCGGCAAGTAAAAAATTTCTCGCTGCGTAGCTTAGTCGTTGATGGGGTTTGCATAACCGTCGTCATGATGCTGCTCCGGGTCCGCGATGGGCGGCGATGAAGAGGGCACGC
Organism: Beijerinckiaceae bacterium; assembly: GCA_036265935.1. Lineage (GTDB taxonomy): Bacteria > Pseudomonadota > Alphaproteobacteria > Rhizobiales > Beijerinckiaceae > JAFASC01. Next base: position 2,367 of record DATAOB010000050.1, on the reverse strand, counting down.
CGTGACGCAAGGGCAAGGCGCTCTCTTGAAGGCGCTCTACACATGGGGCGAGCGCTACGGTTGAGCGCCGCGCGTGCCGGTTCGCAGTTCGATTCCCTTCGCGGGCATAAGGTCTTGAAATTTGACTCCCATCGCGTCTTCGTTGCGCCGCAAGTTGCGGCGCTCGGGCATTAGAAGCGGAGAGGGTGAAGAGCGATGTCAGGGTCTTTCGATCGTCATGCGCGCATCGTCATCGTCGGCGGCGGGGCGATCGGCTGCGCGGTTGCCTATGCGCTGACACGGCGCGGCGAACGCGACGTCCTACTGCTCGAGAAATCGCAAATCACCAACGGATGCACCTGGCATGCGGCGGGCCTGGTCGGCCAGCTTCGCGGCCGCAAGAACCTCACGCGGCTGATGCAGAACTCGGTCGCCGTCTTCGATCGGCTCGAAGCCGAGGCAGGCCAGGCGATCGACTGGAGGAAGGTCGGGTCGCTACGGCTTGCATCCTCGGCGGACCGGTGGAGCGAAATTCGCCGCTCGATGACCTTGGCCAAGAGCTTCGGCTTCGAGTGTCACTCTCTCACGGCAAAAGAGGCCGTCGATCTGTTCCCCTATATCGATCCGGAGGGCGTGGTCGGGGCGGCGTTCATTCCCTCCGACGGTTACATCGATCCTTATGCGCTCACGCAGGCCTTCGCGTCCGCCGCGCGCAGGAATGGCGCAACGCTGCAAGAGGGCACGACCGTCACCGGCATCCTTAAAGATGGCCGGAAGGTCGTGGGCGTCACGACCGATCATGGGACGGTCGGTTGCGACTACCTCGTCAACTGCGCCGGACTCTGGGCGAAACGCATCGCCGAAATGGCGGGCGTCGCGCTTGCGGCAGGCGTCGTCGAGCACCAATATTTCATCACCGAGAAGAAACTCGATCTGCCGAAGACGCTCCCGACGCTCCGCGATCCCGACAAGAACTTTTATCTCAAGCCCGATGTCGGCGCGTTCGCGATCGGCGGATGGGAGAAGGGAACAAAGGGTTGCTGGCGATCGCGCCCGCCTTTCGAGTTCGGCCGGGAATTATTCCCTGAGAACATGGAGCGCCTCGAACTGTTCGCGCTGCCATGCGCAGAGCGATTGCCCGTCCTCAACGAGATCGGCATCCAGACGGTCATCAACGGGCCGATTCCGGTCTCGGCCGACGGCGAACCAATCCTGGGTCTCGCGCCCGAGCTCGACAATTTCTTCGTGGCGTGCGGGTTCACCGCCGGCATAGCCGCCTCGGGCGGCGCCGGCGAAGCGATGGCCAATTGGATCCTCGACGGCGATCCCGGCATGGACCTCTGGGCCTTCGACGTGCGCCGGTTCGGCCGCCCGCACAGCACGGGCCGGTATCTCGAGGAAAGGGCAATCGAGGCCTATGGCGACTATTACAGTATCCATTGGCCGGGCGCGGAAAACGAAGCGGGCCGCGGTTTGCGGCGCTCGCCCGTGCATGAGTATCTCAAGGCGGCGGGCGCCGTCTTCGGCGCACGCTTCGGCTGGGAGCGCCCGCTTTGCTTTCCCGATCCGGGTGCGGGCCGGAAGGAGATATCGAGTTTCGAGGACAAGCCGAGCTGGTTCGATCAAGTCGCGAAGGAGCACCGGCAAATTCGAGAGCGCGTTGCGCTGATCGACCAGACGTCCTTTTCCAAATTTATGATCGAAGGGCCGGGCGCCGTGGCCTTCCTCGACACGATCTGCGCGAACCGCATCGCGGGCGAGCCGGGGCGCTGCATCTACACGACTATGCTCAACGAGCGCGGCGGCGTCGAGGCCGAGGTGACGCTGCTCCATCTCGCGCCCGAGAAATTCGTAATGATAAGCGGATCGGCGTTCGGCGTGCGCGATTCGAATTGGGTGCGCCGGCATCTGCCCAAGGACAGCCCGATTGCTCTGACGGACGTTACCTCCGGCTGGGCGGTCCTGAACCTCTGCGGTCCGAGATCGCGGGAGGTCCTGCAATGCGTTTCGGACGACGATCTCACAAATGCGGCCTTTCCCTTTTTGGCCGTGCGCGACATCGAAGCGGGACCTGTCCCCGTCCGCGCCGTTCGCGTCGGTTACGTGGGTGAGCTCGGCTACGAGCTGCACGTGCCCACCGACTACGCCGCCATGCTCTACGAGACGCTGAAGCGGGCAGGGGAGCGTTACGGAATTCGCGACGTCGGCTACAGGGCGATCGAGACCTGCCGCTTAGAGAAGGGTTACGTCTATTGGTCGGCCGAGATCGGCCCCGATTACGATCCACTCTCGGCCGGATTGGATTGGGCCGTCGAGTTTGGCAAGGACTTCATCGGCAAGAGCGCGCTCCTCGATGTGCGAAAGAACGGTCCGCTGAGGCTTCTCTGC
>DATAOB010000049.1:0-9191 GCA_036265935.1 Beijerinckiaceae bacterium | reverse complement strand
GTCCCAAGGCGTTACACTATAACATATGCGGAGCAGTGGTAAGCTGTGCGGGAGGAAAGCGGCAGGCTGTTGTCGATCGGCAACAGCCCGCTCGGCGGGCTTCGCCGCGCCCGGTAGAGCAAGCCCATCAGGCAGGAACTCAGGCCGTCGCGTGGTCCGGGACGATCTGGAAGGCCGGCTTCGGTGGCGCCGGATCGAGTTTCGGCAACGCGTTCATCACCCGCTCCGGCGGCAGGACGACAATGACCTCGGTCCCCTCACGCACCTTGGAGCGCAGGCTGAACATGCCGCCATGCAGCTCGATTAATCCCTTGACGATAGGCAGCCCGAGGCCGGTGCCTTCGTCGGCGTTCTTTTGCGCGAGCGTTCCGCGGCCGAACGACGACATAACGACGGGGATCTCGTCTTCCGGAATGCCCGGTCCGGTATCCCGGATCGAGAGATACTGGCCGCCTGCGGCCGTCCAACCCAGCTTGATTGAGACCTGCCCGCCCTGCGGCGTGAACTTGATTGCATTGGACAGAAGGTTGAGCACGACCTGCCGGATCGCCCGCTCGTCGGCCCAGATGCGCGGCAGATCGGGTTCGACCGCTTCGTTGATCGTGATGCCGCGCTTCTGGACGCGCAGGGTCAGAAGGCGGCTGCAATCCTCGACGATGGCGCTGAGCGACACCGATTCTTCCTTGAGCTCGTAGCGGCCGGCCTCCACCCGCGAGAGGTCCAGGATTTCGTTGATCAGCATCAGCAGATGCTGGCCGCTCGAATGAATATCGTTGGAATACTGTTTGTAAGCGGATACCGAATGCGGGCCGAATAGCTCGCCCTGCATGACTTCGGAGAAGCCGAGAATGGCATTGAGCGGCGTGCGCAGCTCATGGCTCATTGTCGCCAGAAAGCGCGATTTGGCGAGGTTGGCCTCTTCGGCGCGCCGCCGCGCCTCGTCGGAATTGGCCTTGGCCTGCTCGAGCTCAGCGATGAGGGCGTCCTTCTCCGCCTGGAACGTCAGGGTCGCCAGCGACTGGGTAAAAAGCCGCTTGGCCAGGATGACGAAATAGATCTGTGTCGCGACCGCCAAAGTGGTGATCGGCAGGGTCGTGCTGCTCTCGAAGCCGCGTAGCGCCAGAACGATCGTAAGGGTGACCGGGGTCAACGTGCAATAGGCGGCGCCGGGTATGGCGGCGCTCACGGTCGCGTTCATCGCCGCGATGAGGAGGAGGACGATGAGGACGAACGCGCGCGCCTCGGCGTCGCCCTGCTGCAGAATGAGTGCCGCGATCAGCCCCCAAGCGATCCCCTGAATGGTCTCGGAGAGGAGGAACCGGCCGCGCCAGGCGACGACGTTGATCTGCGCGTTCGTTGCCGAAAGGAACCGTCCGGCGAGTGCGTAGCCGACGAGGAGGCCGGCAAAGACCACGATCGTCCAGATGAGCACGTCGCCAGGGGCGATCCACACCGACGACATGAGAGCGACGACGACTGCAAGTCCGAGCGTCGGCGCCGCCGCATTTTGCCGCGCAACTGCAAAAAGATGGAGGAGCTCGACGTCGAAAGCGCGATGCCCGGTTCCGGACGAAGTAAGCTTCTCGCGGGCCTCGCGCACCCGGGAGGCTAGCCGCCTGCGCTGCGCTGCGCTCTCGGGGTCGGCCCCGCGCCCGCGCGCGATCATCTCGGCGGTGACTTCACTCATTACTAACTGGCTTGGTCGACTTAGAGCGAGTTTCTGACGCCGAGTGACAATGGCGCGGAAACGTTAATGGAGGGCTGACCGGTCTGGCGGGCTTTTATGCAATTTTAGCTGCATTGTGTGCTGACGCACATCCTGGGCGCGCATTGCTGTGACAAATTGGGGTTTCACGGTAAGTCCTGGATACTGGCGGGGAGATTATGGGTGTGGCCTCCTTCGCCTCTATCTGCGAAACAACGGCAAGAAAACCGCAAACGGTTTTGCGTCTGGGAGGGAAGGGATGAAGCTTTACGACACGCGCACTGCGCCCAACCCGCGGCGCGTTCGTGTTTTTTTGGCTGAGAAGGGGATCGAAATTCCCCATGTGCAGCAGATCGATCTCGGAAAGCTTGAGCAGAAGGGTGAGGAGTTCACGCGCGTCAATCCGGTTCAACGAACCCCGGCGCTCGAGCTTGATGATGGCACCGTTCTAACCGAGTCGGTGGCGATCTGCCGCTATTTCGAAGAGCTTCAGCCGAACCCGCCGCTTATGGGTACCGATGCAAAGAGCAAGGCGCTGATCGAGATGTGGCAGCGCCGCATGGAACTGAATTTTCTGATGCCGATCGCGATGGCTTTCCGCCATATGCATCCGGCCATGGCGCAAATGGAAAACCCGCAATTTCCCGAATTCGGCGAGGCGAACAAGCCACGCGTCACCGAATTCCTGCAATACCTGGATGGCGAACTCGGCAAGCGCCGCTACGTCGCGGGGAACTCGTTCACGATTGCAGATATAACCGGTCTCATTGCATGCGATTTCATGAAGCCGGCGCGGATTCCGCGGTCTGAGGATTTGAAGAACGTGACCCGTTGGTACGGCGAGGTCTCAAGCCGCCCGAGTGCAAAAGCCTAAAGATTGTTGCTGCGATGCGCGTGACCTTTGTCGGAACCGGTGACGCCTTCAACTCCGGCGCGCGCGCGCATACGTGCTTTCGCCTGGATAGCGGCGGACGCACCTTGGTGATCGATTTCGGTGCGGGAATACTCGCTTCCTGGCGGAAAATGGGGCTCGATCTCTGCGAAATAGACGCCATCCTGTTGTCGCATCTGCACGGCGATCACTTTGGCGGCCTGCCGTTTCTTTTACTCGATTTCCAATTCGTCTCCCGCTGTCGGAAGCCGCTTATCATCGCCGGGCCTCCCGGCACACGTCGGCGGCTGCACACGGCAATGGAGACGCTCTTCCCTGCGTCGACAGGAAACAAATGGCGCTTCGAGTGGTCGGTGCTCGAAGTCCCGCTCGATAAGCCGACAAGCCTTGTTAATTTCGATATCCTGACTACGGAGGTGCTACATCCCTCCGGCGCGCCGTCGACCGCGCTGCGCGTGAGCAAGGACGGGAAATTGTTCGCCTATTCCGGCGATTCCGCCTGGATCGACCGGCTTACCGAAGTTGCGCAAGGGGCCGATCTTTTCGTAACCGAATGCTCCTCGGGTGAGGCGCCGCTGCCGTTTCACATCGACTGGCCGACGCTGAAAGCCAATCTGCCGCGTCTCAAAGCCAAGCGGATTGCCGTCACGCATATGGGAGATAGCGCGCTGGCGCGAGCAGCGGAGATGAAAGCGGCGGGTGTGCACGTCACCTTCGACGGCGAGATCGTCGACATCTAACGGACGTGGAACAGATATCTCGCAAGAAAGGGAATGGAGTACGCAATGTCGATCAAGTCGAGATATGTGTTCATCGCCAGTATGGATGTTGATTCGGCAAAGGAAGCGACTTTCAATGAGGTCTATGATGCAGAGCACATTCCCAATCTGATGAAGGTGCCGGGTGTGCATTCGGTGACGCGGCTAAAGGGCGAGGGCTTCGAATTTGCAATCGGCGGCGCGAAAAAACATATTGAACATACTGGGCCCGTTTACAGCGCGCTGTATGAGATCGATGGCCCGGAGGTGCTCGCCAGCCCGGAATGGGCAAAGGCCGTCGAGGCGGGGCGGTGGCCCGATGAGGTGCGCCCCTACACGCGTAATCGGCATCACGCGTTGTACAGGTTATGCTGACAACCGGGAGCCGCGTGAGGAAAGTGGGAGTGGCCGCTTCTGGTCAGACTGACACGGCGGCGGCTGTGCAGGCCGCTTATGATGGCGCGAAACCCTCTCCATCTCGCATCGCAAATCCGCTTGACAAGATTACTGCGCGCATTCGCGATTGCCGGATCTGCCGCGATGTGCGAGATCCACGGCGTCTGCCCCATGCGCCGCGTCCGGTGTTTCGCGTCTCGGCGACGGCGCGCTTGCTCGTGGCCAGCCAGGCACCCGGCATCCGGGTTCATGAGACAGGTCTGCCGTTCAACGATCCCTCCGGCGACCGGCTGCGGCAATGGATGAGCATCGATCGCGAGACCTTCTACGACGAATCGAAAGTCGCGATCGTGCCGATGGGCTTCTGTTTTCCGGGTTATAATGACTTCAAGGCCGACTTGCCGCCGCGCCACGAATGCCGCGCGACTTGGCATGACGAATTGTTCGTGCACCTGCGGGGCATCGAGACCATTCTCGCGATCGGCCGCTATGCGCAGGACTATCATTTCGCGCGACTGGGGCGGGCAGTGCCGAAACGCGCCGGTGTCGATGAGATCGTGCGCCGCTGGCGTGAATTCGAAGGCGAGCGCCCGCGCGTCTTTGCGCTGCCGCATCCCTCCTGGCGCAACAGCGGATGGCTAAAGCGCAATCCGTGGTTCGAAGCGCAGGTGCTGCCGGCGGTGCGCGCCGAAGTCGCGCGGCTTACGGCCGGCTAATTTCTTAATGGTTTTCGATCTGTTCGTGCGTCGCGTGCCGCTCTTCGCGCAACAGCGCGTCGCGCGCGTCCGACGCAAATTGTCGCGCCCAAGTTATGTACAGAATTCCAGCAGTGGTAAGGAGAAACACATACGGGCTGACGAACCAGCCGAGATAAGCAAACGAGAAGAAGAAAGCGCGCTGGCCGCGCGTGAAATGCCGACCGGCGGAAATGTTCATGCGGGCGGCACGCATAAGCGCGCGCTGGCGCTCCTCGACATGCGGCGAATTCGCCGGCGGAGTCGCGCCGATGAGGACCGCCGCATAATTGTAAAGCCGGTAGGACCAAGCAAATTTGAAAAAGGCGTAGCCGAAGATCGCGGCAAGCCCAAGCACTTTCACTTCCCAGAGCCACCTTGTCGTCGCCAATCCGAAAGGCAGGTCGGAGAACACCTTCAGCACATCATCGGTGCCGCGCATCAGCGTCGCCGCGCCACCGATCGCGATCAGCGATGTCGATGCGAAAAAGGCGGTGCCATTCTGCAGCGAGCCGGTGATTGCGGTGTCGACGATCCGCACTTCGCGCCGGCTCATCTGCTCCATCCAGGCGATACGATACGTGTTCATCATCGCGTTGAGACCGCGCTTTCGCGGACTCATCCGATCGACGTAGAAGTGGTAGCCGACCCATGCGAACAGGAAGAAGGCGAGCGCGAGGAAGTCGATGAGCGGCAGTGGCGGCATTGCTTAATCCGATGCGATTGGGGTTATAGAGCGCATGGCTGACGGCAAGGGCAAGGCCAGCACGCCGGCCTGCCGCGTCGACGGCAAGACGGCTTCACCGGGATAGTTCCATGCCGCAGAAAATCACCCACGGTTTCAAGGAAATGCTGAAAGCGGCGGAGGCGGACATCGAGACGCTGCCCGCCAAGGACGCCGTCGCCCTGCAGGGCCGCGACGACACGGTGCTTGTCGACTTGCGCGATCCACGCGAACGCGAGCGGGAAGGCGTCATCCCCGGCGCCTTCCATTGCACGCGCGGCATGCTCGAATTCTGGATCGATCCGGAAAGCCCCTACCACAAGCCGGTTTTTGCCGAGGACAAGCGCTTCGTCTTCTTCTGTGCCGGCGGCTGGCGTTCGGCGCTGGCGGCGCAAACCGCGCATCGCATGGGCCTGCAGCCAGTGGCTCATATCGAAGGCGGGTTCAAGGCCTGGCGGGAGGCGGGCGGGCCAACGGAGAAATTGCAGCCGAAGCCGGCGAAGCCCGGCTGAGACCCGCTCCTTGCGGGAATTCCGCGGCGCGCAATATTACCGCATGGCTCCGCTTAAGACGGACATTCGGGAGAAGCGCCGTGGACGATCGGGTCAGGACAGCCCCGCAGGAAGACGAGCTCGACCTCGCCGACATGCGGCGGCGGCTGAAGGCGATTTTCATCGGCTCGATCGGCAATCTCGTCGAATGGTACGATTTCTACGCCTACGCGGCGTTTTCGCTGTATTTCGCCGCGGCGTTCTTTCCCGGCAACGATCCTGTCGTGCAGCAGCTCAATGCCGCGGTGCTTTTCGCCGCAGGATTCTTGGTGCGGCCGATCGGTGGCTGGCTCTTCGGCCACCTCGCCGATCACTTTGGCCGCCGCATGGCACTGATGACTTCGGTCGCTATCATGTGTTTCGGCTCGCTGATGATTGCGGTGACGCCAACCTATGCCTCGATCGGCATCATGGCGCCGGTGATCCTCTCGATCGCGCGCATCGTGCAGGGCTTAAGCCTGGGCGGCGAATACGGAACGAGTGCGACCTATTTCAGCGAAGTCGCCGACCCGCGCCGCCGCGGCTTCTATTCGAGCTTCCAATACGTGACCTTGATTGGGGGCAGCTCAGCGCACTTCTCGTGCTTCTGCGGCTGCAAAAGGTGTTCCTGACAGGCGACGAGATCAAGGCCTGGGGCTGGCGCATTCCATTCGCGATCGGCGCGCTGCTCGCCGTAGTCGCCGCGATCATGCGCCAGGAATTGCAGGAGACCAGCTACACCTCGATCAACGCGATCGTGAAAGCGGAACTCTTCCCCACAAAGATCCGCGCGACCGGCGTCGGTCTGCCCTACGCGCTCACCGTATCAATCTTCGGCGGCTCGGAGCCGGCCGTGGCGCTCGCCTTCAAGAATGCCGGCCACGAGACCTGGTTCTATTTTTATCTTACGGCGGCGATCTTCATCTCGCTGATCATCTATGTGACGATGCGCGACACGAAGAAGGACTCCGCCATGGAGCGTCACGTCTGACGATGGCGCTGACGCTGGTTCTCGCCAACAAGGCTTATTCATCCTGGTCGATGCGGCCGTGGATGGTGCTAAAACGTTTCGACATCCCGTTCGACGAAATCGTCATTCCGATGAATCAGCCCGAAACACACGCCGAAATGCTCAAGCACGCGCCGAGCGGCAAATGCCCGTCGCTGCATGACGGGACGATCAGCGTCTGGGATTCACTGGCAATTATCGAATATCTCGCCGAGACCTACCCGACTTTTCCGATCTGGCCGCGCGGCACCGAGGCGCGCGCCTATGCGCGTTCGCTCTCGGCTGAAATGCACTCCGGCTTCATGGCGCTCAGGCGCGAATGCCCGATGAACATCCGCCGCCCGCGCCGCGCGATCAAGGTCAGCGAGGATGTGAGAGCCGATGTCGTCCGCATCGACGAAGCCTTCGCCGATGCGCGCACGCGCTTCGGCGCGGCCGGCGCGTTCCTGTTCGGCGACTTCAGCGCCGCCGACGCGATGTTCGCGCCGGTCGTCAACCGCTTCGATACGTACGACCTGCCGGTGAGCGACACCACGCGTGCCTACATGGCGGCGATGAAAGCGCTTCCCGCCTGGCAGCAATGGGAGCGCGACGCGTTCGCCGAGCCGTGGCGCATCGAGCATTACGAGGCGATTTAATTCGGCTTGTCGGCCGCCTTGCCGATCGCTACGCGCCGCTTCCAAAGATCCCAGGCACGGCCGACGATCTGCGCGTTGACGTCCTCGGCCTTCAGCCCCTCGTCTGCCGTGAGCGCCTCGATCGGTCCGCCGAGCCCGATCGCTTGCGCCTGCAGCCGCGCATTCACCTCCGTATAAACCGCGCGGAACACGGCGAGCGGCAGCGTCGGCGCGACGATCACGTCGCCGTGTCCGCGCATGAGCAGCGCCGCTTTGTTGCCGAGCGTCTCGGCCAGCGCGCGGCCGATCTCGCGATTGGACACGAGCATATTGGTCGCGCCGAATTTCTCGCGGATGTCGAAGACCGGCACGCCGCGCGCCAGGAAAGCCGAATTGTGGAACATCGCCCGCATCGGCACTTTGGTCACGCCGAACGGAATGACCGCCGGCGAATGGCTGTGCACGACGGCCATGACATCGGGACGCGCGCGGTAGATTTCCGCATGGATGAAGCGCTCGAGGAACAGTGTCTTGCCGGTTTTGTTGACGTCATTGCCATCGAGATCGAGTTCGACAATGTCGGCAGGTGTCGCCAGCGTCGGCGCGAGCGAGCGCGTCATGAGGAAATGCTGGGGATTTGTCGGATGCCGCACGGTGACATGGCCGAACGCGTCGACGACGGCCTGATCGGCAAGAATACGGCTTGCGGCGGCAGGTCGTCCAACACCCCAGGATCGATCGGTTTCGCGTCTTCGGCGAGCGCGGCCAAACCGCCGCAGAGCGCCAATAAAGCAAGTAGCCCCGTGGCTTTGCGCATCGGCCTTCTCTCCCGGTTGGTACTGCGATGCTATGAGACCGCTGCCGAGCAGACAAGATCGGCTTGATGCGTTTCGCCACACCTGCTGTAGATGAGTGAACAACGCGGGAGGAGCGCATGAGCGGATCGAAAATCGCGGTCATTACCGGAGGAGGCACGGGCGTCGGCAAGGCCGCGGCGCTGGCTTTGATGAAGGCAGGCTGGGACGTGGCGCTTGCTGGGCGCCGCAAGGAGCCGCTGGAAGCGGTTGCCAAAGAGGGCGCCTCCTCCGGGCGCAAGGCGATTGCCGTTCAAACCGACGTCGCCGATCCCAATTCGGTGAAGGCCCTCTTCGCCGAAGTGGAGAAGACCTTCGGCCGGCTCGATCTCTTGTTCAATAATGCCGGGATCGGTGCGCCGGGTGTCGATCTCGACGAGCTGCCGTTCGAGAAATGGAAAAGCGTGGTCGACATCAATCTGACCGGCTCGTTCCTATGCGCGCAGCAGGCCTTCCGCATCATGAAGACGCAATCGCCGCGCGGCGGGCGCATCATCAACAACGGCTCGATCTCGGCGCATGCACCGCGTCCGAATTCGATCGCCTATACGTCGACGAAACACGCGATCACCGGATTGACGAAGACGATCTCGCTCGATGGTCGCAAATACGACATCGCTTGTGGTCAGATCGATATTGGCAACGCCGAGACCGATCTCGCGCGGCGCATGGCCGATGGCGTGCCGCAGGCGGACGGCTCGATCAAGGTCGAGCCCTTGATGGACCCCGATCATGTCGGCGACGCGATCGTCTTTATGGCCGGCCTGCCGCTTCAGTCGAACGTGCAATTTTTGACGATCATGGCGACGAAAATGCCGTTTGTTGGCAGGGGCTAAAATAACTGGCACGATGCCGGGGTTTGAATGGGACGAGCGAAAGCGATTGCTCAACGAGCAAAAGCACGGGCTTGACTTTGTGGACCGCAAAACCTCTGTTCGATGGACGCAATGTGGTAAGTACTATCTCCATCGG
>DATAOB010000048.1:0-8909 GCA_036265935.1 Beijerinckiaceae bacterium | reverse complement strand
GTCGATCTTCGCGCATTCACCCGCCTTAGCAGGGAAAGTCGCTCATGTGCGCGACGGCACGGCGGGCCATCAGGCGCCGACTAGGTGTTCAGTCCCGGCATTTGCTGGAGCGGGTTGAGTTTGAATCGTTGTGGGTCGGATGTCCGCAACCCAGCTACGGCCCTTCCACTTGCGAACAGTCTTCTGGTTGACGCCGTAGCGCTTTGCGAGCGGGAGGTAATCCCGCCCCTTCTCCTCCGGCGAATGAAGCCCCGCCTATCCAGGCGGGGCTTTTTGCTTGAAAGCCCACCGACGAACTTCGCAAGGTCGAGCTTATTTTAGCCACTCATGCCCGGTTCATTGAGCGCCGGCCAAACTGCCAAGGTGGCGGCCGAATCAGCCGCCATCGCTCAGGAGGAGCTGAATGAAGATGATTTCGAAGAAAATCGTCGCGAGTGGTCTCGCGGCGTTGCTGCTCGGTGGCACGATCGCCGCCTCGACGGTGCCGGCCGCAGCCGATTCCGGCTCGACGATCGCCGCGGGCATTCTCGGCGCGACCGCCGGCGCGATGTTTGGCGCCGCCGCCGCGAGCGCCGCTCCACCGCCGCCGCCGGTCGTCTATGCGCCGGGTCCGCGCTGCTGGATGGAGCGCCGCCCGGTCCTCGATCCCTATGGCTATGTCGTCGGCTATCGCCCGGCACGCGTCTGCGAGTAGCTAGATCGGCCTCCCGCGGGGAAACACGCGGGGGGCCGCATTGCTTAAGGTAATTAGCACCGGCTTAGCTTTAACAGACCGCCGAATTTTCCGCGAAATATACGCCAAGCGCAGCAATTGGCTGCAACCAATTCCTGTCAAGCTCGTTAATGGAGTGTGCGCAAACGCACAGAGGCCAGGGCGCTTCGCCTTTAGGCCTCCCATCAACGGCTCAAGAGCCGCGGCAGGAGGGGTTGATGATCGAGCAAAAGGACAAGCTGGTGGCGACCCGCGCTACTCGGATTGTCATTGCGCTGACCGCCGTCACCTGCATTGGTGCTGTTGTCGCCGCTGCCCCGATCGGGTTGACCACCGCCGTTCAGGCCGCCAAGCCGAAGATCGAGCGCACCGGGTTCCGTCCGCTCGCCGAAGGCCCGACGCTCACGGTCGGCAAACAGTTCGGCCCCGATGATGAGGATTGCATTGTCAAGGTGACCCGCGTCCAAGGCCCCGACGGTCGCGTTTACGTGACGCGCGGCTCGACCTGCGGCGAGTGAGTTCGGCTTCTCCTGAAATACCAACTTAGTTTCCGCTCGTCCTCAAGGGCTTGCCAGTTGTGCGCGCCTGCATGACCTGAAGCGTCATGCGCGCGTCCGACCTACTGCAAAAGACGCCGGCAGGCCTCTATTGCGCCGCCGGCGATTTTCACGTCGATCCCTTGCGACCTGTCTCGCGTGCGCTGATCACGCATGGCCATTCCGACCACGCGCGCGCCGGACATGGGAGCGTGCTCGCAACGCGCGAGACCCTCGCGATCATGGGCGTGCGCTGCGGGCCCGATTTCGCCGGCGCCACGCAAGCCGCTGGGTATGGCGAGCGCATCGGCATGGATGGGCTCACCGTCTCGTTTCATCCCGCCGGCCACGTGCTTGGGTCGGCGCAGATCTGCATCGAAGCCAAGGGCCTGCGCATTGTCGTTTCCGGCGATTATAAGCGCATGCGCGACCCGACCTGCGCGGCGTTCGAACTCGTCCCTTGCGACGTCTTCATCAGCGAGGCGACGTTCGGCCTGCCGGTGTTCCGTCATCCCGATGCGGCGCATGAAATTGCGCGCCTCATCGATTCGTGCCGTCTGTTCCCGGAGCGCGCACATCTCGTCGGCGCCTATTCGCTCGGCAAGGCGCAACGCATCATGGCGCTACTTCGCGAGGCCGGCTGGACACGCCCGATCTACATCCACGGTACGATGGAGAAATTGACGCGGCTCTATGAACGCGAAGGCATCGATCTCGGCGAGATCATTCGCGTTACCGGCCCGGAGCGGCCGAAACTCGGCGGCGAGATCGTCATCTGTCCGCCGTCGGCCCTGCAGGAATTATGGTCGCGCCGGTTTCCGGAGCCGGTCCCCGCGTTTGCGTCAGGCTGGATGCGCGTGCGCGCGCGTGCACGCCAACGCGGCGTCGAGCTGCCGCTCGTCATCTCCGATCATGCGGATTGGAACGAGCTCTGCGAGACAATTCTAGCGACCGGCTGCTCCGAGCTTTGGGTCACGCATGGCGAGGAAGATGCGCTCGTGCACTGGGCGAACGGCCAAGGCCTTGCCGCGCGGCCGCTGCACTTGATCGGCTACGGCGAGGAAGAGGTAGAGGCGTGCGAGCCGGGCAATCCTTCTGATGAGGCCGATGCGGCGCTCATATGAATCGCTTCGCCGAACTGTTGGATCGCCTGTCGTTCGAACCGTCCCGCAATAACAAGCTGCGGCTGATGACGGACTATTTCCGGTCGACGCCCGATCCCGAGCGCGGCTATGCGCTCGCGGCTTTGACCGGCGCCCTCGGCTTTCAGCACGCCAAGCCCGGATTGATTCGCGCGCTAATCAGCGAGCGCGTCGATCCCACGCTGTTTTATATGTCCTACGACTATGTCGGCGATCTCTCCGAGACCGTGGCGCTGCTTTGGCCGGAGCCGGCGCAAGCGCCGGCCGGTGCGGGACATAACCGCCCGCCGCTCGCCTTGTCGGAAGTCATCACCACGCTCGCGACGTCGGGCAAGCTGGATCTGCCGAGCATTGTCGCGCGCTGGCTCGATCAGCTCGACGAGATCGGCCGCTGGGCTTTGTTGAAACTGATCACCGGCGCGCTCCGGGTCGGCGTCTCGGCGCGGCTCGCAAAGACGGCCGTCGCCGATCTCGGCGGCAAAGCGCCTGACGAGATCGAAGAGGTCTGGCACGGCCTGTCGCCGCCCTACATCGATCTCTTCGCCTGGGTGGAAGGCCGCGAGGAACGCCCCGAGGCAAGCGATCCCGCGCCGTTCCGGCCGCCGATGCTGGCGCATCCGGTCGAGGAGGTGGATCTCGCCGCGCTCGATCCAGCCGACTTCTCCGCCGAATGGAAGTGGGACGGCATCCGCATGCAGGTCGTTGCTGGCCACGATGCGCGGGGAAAGCGCGTCGTGCGGCTGTTCTCGCGCAGGGGCGAAGAGAACACGCATGCTTTTCCCGATCTTGCCGAGGCGCTCGCGCATCTGCCGGCGCAGGATTTCGCCATCGACGGCGAACTCCTCATCTTGCGCGAAGGCCGCGTGCAGCCGTTCTCGGTGCTGCAGCAGCGACTCAACCGCAAGACTGTCTCAGCCAAGCATCTCGCCGACTTTCCCGCGCATGTGCGCGCCTACGATCTTTTGTCGCTAGACGGCGAGGATTTGCGTCCGCTGGCCTTCTGCGATCGTCGCAAGCGCCTCGAAGCTTTCGTCGCAGAGGCGAACGAGCCGCGTCTCGATCTCTCGCCGATCGTGCGCTTCAAGTCCTGGCAAGAGCTCGCCGCCGCGCGTGCAGATCCGGCGAGCGGCGGCGCGAAAGCCGATGCCGCCGCCGTCGAAGGCATCATGCTGAAACGCGTCGATTCGATCTATGTGCCGGGGCGACCGAAGGGCCCCTGGTATAAATGGAAGCGCGATCCGTTCAATGTCGACGCAGTGATGATGTATGCGCAGCGTGGTCAAGGTAAACGCTCGTCGTTTTATTCCGATTACACTTTCGGCGTCTGGCGCAACGGCGAGAACGGCGAGGAGCTGGTGCCGATCGGCAAGGCCTATTCCGGCATTACCGACGAAGAGCTGGGGCAGCTCGATCGCTACGTCCGCAACCACACGATCAACCGCTATGGACCGGTGCGCGAAGTCGAATATTCGCGCGACAAAGGCCTGATCTTGGAGATTGCATTCGAAGGCATCAACTGGTCGAGCCGGCACAAATCCGGCATCGCGCTGCGCTTTCCGCGCATCAACCGGATTCGTTGGGACAAGCCGGCGAAAGACGCGGATCGGATCGAGGTTTTGGAGGCATTGTTGAAGGAGAGGGCGTCCGCCTGAACCGCGCCCCGTGACATCGGCGGCGAGTCCTGCTTAGTGCGGCTTGCATGAGCGTGCAGCCGACCCCGCCGACCGCCTTCCGCGCATCCGCGCCTGGCGACGGCGCGCGGCCGACGCCGATGATGGCGCAATATATCAAGATCAAGGCGGCCAGTCCTGATTGCCTGCTCTTCTACCGCATGGGCGATTTCTACGAGCTCTTCTTCGAAGACGCGGAGGTTGCCTCGCGTGCGCTCGGCATCGTGCTGACCAAGCGCGGCAAGCATCTCGGCGACGACATTCCCATGTGCGGCGTGCCGATCGAGCGCGCCGACGATTATCTGCAGCGCCTGATCGCGCTCGGGCATCGTGTTGCCGTCTGCGAGCAGATCGAACATCCGGCGGAGGCGAAGAAGCGCGGGCCGAAATCCGTCGTGCAGCGCGAGGTCGTGCGTCTCGTCACGCCGGGAACGATCACCGAAGAGCGCCTGCTCGATCCGCACCGCGCCAATGCTTTTGCCGCAGTCGCGCGGGTGAAAGATTCGGACGACGGCTGGCGCTATGGAATCGCGTGCATCGATATTTCCACCGGTGCGTTCTCGGTAACCGAGACCGATGCAAGCAGATTATCCGCTGAACTCTCGCGTCTCGATCCGCGCGAGATTGTCGCGGCGGAATCGCTGTGTGCGGACGACAAGCTTGCCGCCATTTTGCGCGGCACCGGCGCGCCGCTGACCCCGCTTGGCCGCGAGAGCGGCGACGGCGTCAGCGCGGAACGCCGGCTTGCCGGCTATTACGGTGTGGCGACACTCGACGGCTTCGGCGCGCTCTCGCGCGCCGAGACTATCGCTGCCTCAATGGCGCTCCTCTTTGTCGAGCGCACGCAGATCGGCACGCGCCCAAACCTGGCGCGGCCAACGCGCGTGCGCGGTGACGACGTGATGGAAATCGACGCGGCGACGCGCGCCAATCTCGAGTTGACACGCACGCTTTCCGGCGAACGCGCTGGCTCGCTGCTTGCCACGATCGACCGCACGGTGACGCCCGCCGGCGCGCGGCTGCTTGCGGAGCGGCTCGCCGCGCCGCTGACGGACACCGGCGCGATTGCACAGCGACACGCAAGCGTGAGGTTCTTTGCCGAGAATAGAGACTTACGCAGTGATTTGCGCAAGCGGTTGCGGCGCGCACCGGATTTCATGCGTTCGCTGTCGCGGCTGGCAGTCGGCCGCGGCGGTCCGCGCGACCTCGAGGCCCTGCGCGCGGGACTTGTTGCTGCAGACGAAGTGAGCCGGCTTATTCCCAGCGAAGACACGCCGAACGAAGTTGCGCGTGCGCGGGCCGCCCTTCAGGAGATCGATCACCGCATCGCAAAGGAACTCGCCTCAGCCTTGGCTCCCGACTTGCCGCTCGATCGACGTGCCGGCAATTTCATAGCCGCCGGTTACGATTCCGCGCTCGAGGAATCGCGCGCACTGCGCGACGAAAGCCGGCGCGTCATCGCCACTCTGCAGGCGCGCTATTGCGACGTCGCCGAGATCCGGCAGCTAAAAATCAAGCACAACAATTTTTTGGGCTATTTTGTCGAAGTGTCGCAGGCGCAGGGCGAGAAGCTCGCCAAACCACCGCTCAACGCGAGCTTCATTCATCGCCAGACAATGGCCGATGCAATGCGCTTCTCGACGGCGGAATTGTCCGAGCTTGAGGCGAAGATTGCCTCAGCCGCCGATCGCGCGCTGGCCCAGGAATTGACGATCTTCGATCGGCTTGTCGCAACGCTGCTTGAGGCCGGCGAGCCGATTAAGGCCGCCGCGCAGGCGCTCGCCGAAATCGATGTTGCTTCGGCGCTTGCCGAGACTGCCGCCGCAAATGATTGGATGAAGCCCGATATGGATGGCGATTTCGCCTTTTCAATCGAGCAGGGCCGCCACCCCGTTGTCGAAGCCGCACTCGCCGCAACGGGCGAGGCTTTTGTTGCCAACGATTGCGATTTGTCCGACGATCGCGGCGATGCCGGCCGCATCGCCATCGTCACCGGGCCGAACATGGCGGGTAAATCGACATATCTGCGTCAGAACGCGCTCATCGCCGTGCTCGCGCAGATGGGCTCGTACGTGCCGGCGAAGCGCGCGCGGCTTGGCATCGTCGATCGGCTGTTCTCGCGCGTCGGCGCGGCAGACGATCTCGCCCGCGGGCGCTCGACCTTCATGGTAGAGATGGTGGAGACCGCGGCGATTCTCAACCAGGCGACAGCCCGTTCGCTTGTCATTCTCGACGAGATCGGTCGCGGCACGGCGACCTTCGACGGCCTGTCGATTGCCTGGGCGACGATGGAGCATTTGCACGAGAAGAATCGTGCGCGGGCTTTGTTCGCGACGCATTTCCATGAGTTGACGGAACTCGCAAAGCAGCTGCCGCGCGTCACTAATCTGACGATGCGCGTCACCGACTGGAATGGCGAGGTGGTTTTCCTGCACGAGGTGCTGCCGGGCGCGGCGGATCGTTCTTACGGCATTCAGGTGGCGAAGCTCGCGGGGCTTCCGTCCGCGGTCGTTACACGCGCGCAAGAGATTTTGCGCTTGCTCGAAGCATCGGACCGCCGTACGCCGGTTGAGACGCTGATTGCCGATCTGCCGCTCTTTTCGCACGCGGCAGAGCGCGTCGCGCCGGCGGCGCATAGCGCCCCCGCCGATCCGCTGCGCGAGGCGCTTGCCACGATCGATCCCGATGCGCTCAGCCCGCGCGAAGCGCTGGAAGCGCTGTACAGGCTAAAACAAAGCGCCCGGCAAAAGCCGTGAGCACGACGGCAAAGCGTTTGCTGTGGTTTATCGCTTTGTGGGCGGCCGGTGTGATTGCCGTCGGCGCGATCGCATTCGGCATTCGCGGCGTGCTGCGGATGTAGAACGCTAGTCGCCGCTCGCCGCCAGATTTCGATAATAATGCGAGAGGCCCTCGTAC
Source organism: Beijerinckiaceae bacterium (assembly GCA_036265935.1). Classification (GTDB taxonomy): domain Bacteria; phylum Pseudomonadota; class Alphaproteobacteria; order Rhizobiales; family Beijerinckiaceae; genus JAFASC01. The sequence continues at coordinate 1,933 of DATAOB010000048.1, read as the reverse complement.
CAGCGATGCCGCGCCTCGATATACGGGACGCCGGGTTGATGCACCGGCAGGCGCAAGGTCTGCACGAGCGTATCGATCTCCTTACGGCCGCTGAGCTGCGACGAGGTCAGCGCCTGGTTCTGCACCGCCATTTCGATCGGATCGAGCGCGGTCAAGCCGATCGGAAAAAGCCCGCGGAAGATGACCCGATCGTGCAGTCCTTTGGCGACGCGAAACTGCAATTCCGCTGCCCGCCGCGATTGCTTTGGCGAACGCGGTGAATTCGATCGTCTCCTTATCGCGCACATTATCGGAAGCGCCGCGATCGAGCGCGTAATGCAGCGGCAGCTCGACCGGCCACGGCGCCGTCTGCCTAGGAGCGGCGATTTTCGAGAAAACGCGTCAGCGTCCGCTGGCGCACGTCGAGATCGATCGAGGCGACGCGACACCCCGCTTTCAGGAGTGCGATGGTAATGTGGATCGATAGCGTCGACTTGCCGGTGCCGCCCTTCTCGTTGCCGAGGACGATCACATGCGCGCTTCGAAGGTCCGGCGTCTCGAAATGTTCGGCCATCAAGGAAACGGTCGAGAGGAAGCCCTAGGCATAGCGGGCGAAAGCGCTGATTCGCAAACCAGCGGCTTCATTCGCGATGAGGTAAGCGCGCTGTCGCATGGAGAACTTCCTGATAAGAGCCCGGTTTAATGTTCGCCAACGCGCGCAGCACTGGTGCGAGATTCTTCACAATCGCGTCGTGTTGTTCGTGAGGAGTACGATGATGACGATTTTCCGGCCGGCAAGGTTCTGCTGATGCCGGATGCTCTGATCGCAAGTCAGAAATACATCAAATCTGGCGCTCTCCGCAGCGTCGAGCAGCTCGCTATTGCGCAGCTCATGCCAGCCGTTCTCGTAAGCTGTTGAAACCTCGTCAGCTAAGTGGCGTCGCAAACCGACCGGTACATTCTGATCAAGCAGAATGCGCGTCATACATCCGCGCGAAGCTCAGGATGCGCTTGGTTCGCTCGGCATCAGTCCTTGATAGAGCCCGGCGATCGCTTCAGCGCTGTAGCCGTCTTCGGCATTGTCGATCAGCGCCTGCACGGGAATGCGCGTGTGCCGCACGACCCATTGGCCCGACAAACGGCCGGGGACACTTTCGACGTTAGGACACTGCGACCAGTCAGGCTGCATTGCGTTCAAGATAGCCGTTCGCTGCGGGTTTGCGAAGCCGGACCGGTATAATCGTAAATCCAGTCCTGACGCGCCAACATCCGCCGCGAGCCCAAAATGCGCATCACCGTATCGCGCGCGAAGGAAGCCGGTTCCGCCATGTGGTAGATGTCCCCCTGACGCCGCGAAGCCGCCTGAATGCGCGCGGCGCGGGCGCTCCGGGCGCTCTCGTAGGCGCTGAATGCCGCCGTAATGTCAGCCTCAGCTGCGAGTGAACTCTCCAGCGCCGCGGCATCTTCGATCGCCTGTGCGGCGCCCTGCGCCAGGAACGGCAGCATCGGGTGGGCGGCATCACCGGCAAGCGCCACCGGCCCCGCGCTCCAGGACGTGAGCGGCGCCCGGTCATAGAGTGGCCAAGTGCGCCAGTCGGCGGTGGCCGAGAGGAGGGCGCGCACCGTCGGATGCCAGCGGGCAAAGGCCTCGTGGAGCGGCCCTGAATCGCGCCGTTCGCTCCAAAACTCCGGGCTTTCACCGCTGGCGCCCGCATCCTCGGCGATCGCGACGACATTCACCTCCGTTCCGCCGCGCAGCGGATAGTGCACGAGATGCGCGCGGCGCCCGAGCCACAGATTAATTTGCGGCGCGGCAAATTCTTTCGGCAGCTCCGCGCTTGCGATTGTCGCACGCCACGCGGTGCGGCGCCCCGCTCGCGGCGGCGCATCGCCGGGCAGCGCAAGGCGCTGGCGCACCTCCGACCACAGTCCGTCCGCGCCGATCAGCGCCGCG
>DATAOB010000047.1:0-79931 GCA_036265935.1 Beijerinckiaceae bacterium | reverse complement strand
CGGGCACGGACTGGAGAGGCATGAGAATGCTGGGCCCCCAAACGCTGGGCACGATGCACAGAGCAATGATGGGGATGACCGACGGAGCGACGATGCCCCGGCACATGATGAAGATCACGTCCTCATTTGCCAGCCCGACCGCTCTCAAACGAATGCCGACTACCGTTCGGCAGTAGCTTGTAGCGACACGCGAAGCCCTGAAGAATGAGGTTCACATGGCTCGGCGCGTCACCTTCCCGCACCAAATCCTGGTGATCCCCGACTTCTCGAACGTCGCGAATGACTTTATCCAGAAGACGCTTGTCAGCCTCCGGGAGCGGTCCAAAGCCTTCGAGCTTTCGGGTGAGCAGGTTTTCCAAAAAGCCTTCCCCGTACGGTTGGACCTCGGCCGCTCACGGCGAGCGATGTAGGCGTTGGAGCTACCGGCGAACAGCTTGCCAAGTACCGGAGCACAATAACGTTGGGGCCCGCCAACGTCCTTGCGCAGCCAATCTCTTGGCTTGGCCCGACGCATTGATTGAAGAGGAGCCAGCGGAGAATTGCACTGCGACTCGGCCTGATCGCGACACGTTCCCTGACCCAGAAACCAGCGCGCCTGGCGGGCTTGCTATGCGGCCCTCAGATATCAGGAGCTCGGACGAGTAGGTTCCACAGTTGCCGGCTTGAGTCGCCACGTTGACCAGCCAAGACCCGTCAAAGGGCTGAGCAGCAGTGGCTGAGACCGTGGTCGCGAGCCAAACGATAGACGCGATGCGGTTTCCCACGGCATTCTCCCACCAGCCGTTAGTCGGGGCCTGCTGCCGAGCAGTATCCGGCAACTCACAATAAATGCTACGTTAGCGACTCAGTTCCACCGCTTCTCATGCAAGAACCCCCCGGCGAACTGGCGGGGTGAGTTCTGGGGATCACCTATGGTGAATAACAGGATAGGTTTGCAGTCCAGAAGGCTCTGGCATTACTCTCCATCGCGTCACGATCCATGGAGCTTACCGGGTGATCTCATCATGACCGGCACGCCTGAAGGTGTAGGTCCGGTTCAACGCGGCGAGATTAATGCCCGCGGCTCTGCTTACAAATTTGTGCAATCTGGTCCTCTGTGGCGTTGGCCTGAGCTGCTCCAGCGGTAAGGGCGTGCTTCCGCTGCTTCGGCGTTGCTTTGCGAACTTGGCCTACTGAATTAATGATAAGCGATCCGTCGAATGACTTATGAGCCATTCGCTCGCAGGCTTGAATTCGTGTTTTCATCGGGTGATATTCGCCGAAACAATGTTCACTGTCGTCTATGTCTGCAACGGCTTCGCGAGACGTTCCACTCCCGCTGTATCTGGCCCACCCTTACGTTTACAACTTTCTATGCCGGCTGTTTTCAACGTTGAATATATTTTCTAGTGAGCAGGGCGGGGCCGAGAAACCTTCTCGTAAATGGCCTTTTACGCGGAAGGAAGCCGTGTCAGCATTCTCGGTTCCGTGGCCATTGTTCGGCCTGAGACGATTGTGCGCTGGCATCGCGCTGGCTTTCGCATTTTCTGGCGCTGGAAGTCTCGTCGACGAGCTGGAAGGCCGCAGGCGTCACTAGAAGTTCAACACCGGCCGAGAAAATTTTTTGCGGACCTGTGCCTGTCGGAAATTAGATCCGAACGTAATGGTGATGCAGTTCGCCGAGAACCGGCAACGGGAGAATGCTTCCGACCGGCTGGACACGTCTCGTCAAAGGAGAGTCCTTCGCCAGGGAAAGATGCGTTCGGGCTCCGTTGTAGTACTCCGCGTATGAGCGAAGCACATGACGCAAATGCCGCTCGGCCGAACACGATCACATGATCAAGGCATTCGCGCCGGATCGAGCCGATCAGTCGTTCGGCACAGCCGTTCTGCCAAGGCGATCGCGGCGCTGTGGGTCTGTCGCGGATGCCCATCGCTCGAATGCGCCGGGTAAAGGCCTCTCCGTATACCCTGTCGCGATCACGAATGAGATACTGTGGCGCACTCTCCCAGGCACAGGCCTCCGTGACCTGTCGCGCGATCCATTCGGCAGTCGGATGCGCAGTGACGCCGAGCCACAGGATGCGCCTTCGATCGTGTCGCAGGACCAGCAACCCGTATAGCAGCCGAAAGGAGATCGTCGGAACCACGAACAGGTCGATCGAGGTGATCCCGTCCGCGTGATTCAGGAGGAACGTTTTCCAGCCTTGCGAGGGAGGTCGCCTTCGCCGCGCCATGTACTTGCCAACCGAGGTTTGGCCAATGTCGATTCCGAGCTTGAGCAGCTCTCCGTGTATGCGAGGAGCGCCCCAGAGCGGATTGGCGAGGCTCATGTCATGGATTAGCCGACGAACTTCGAAGGACACTTGAGGCCTGCCTGCTCGCCGACGCGATTTCCACCGCCACAACGAGCGAAAGCCTGCACGATGCCAGCGGATCACGGTCTCCGGCTCGACGATGCTAACTGCATCCAGAATGCGTGGCGCAATCCGATACAGGCAGACAAAGATCACGCGGTCGAAATTGCTGAAGACCGGGCGCTTCGGTGACCTTCGATGCAGCACGTTCAGCTGGTGACGCAGAGCTAAGTTCTCTGCCTCGAGCCAGGTCCTCGACCGAAACAGCCCGAGGAGCATCCACCTGATTAGGTTCAGGAGGTCCCGCATGGGCCAATTCATCGCCCGATTCGGAGCTTCAGGCAAGCGAATAGGATTTGCGACAGCAACACCAGCACGGGCGCATCTGGCTTGCCGAAATAACGCTTGTAGGCATCGTGTAACGCACCACGCCGTGCGTACGGGCTCGACGCACAGAGCAGCATCGAGCCCGGAACAGTGGCCATGCCGGGACGGATACTGTCGAGAATTTCGTAATCTGGACTCGAACTATTTTCGGAGGGCCAGAAGGCAAGTTCGTCGGCGAGCGCCGCAACAATCGTGTAGCCACGAACCGAGCGGATCGAGGCCGTGCCGATCTCTATCGTCACATGGTTGTCGAGATCGAAGGCGTCGGCAGTCTCACGCTCGACCAGCTTCGCCAATATCGGCACACCGAGCAGGCCCCGAATATATCTCAGGATCGTACGGGCCTGCTTGCGATCAGCGGCGATCACCATGATGGTGCCACGCTCGCCAGCCGTTAATGCGTCGGAATAATCACGAAAGGCAGCGATATAGACTGCGATGAGCGCCAGGATGAAGCTCTTGCCAGCACGGCGGCCACAAACGAGCCACGCTTCATTGAACGGGCCCTGAGGAGGCTCTTGCAGGCCCGTACACTGCGTTACGATGGCTCGGGCATCCTCAGGTACTCCAACCCAAACAGGCACGCCAGGAACGCCCTCCACGCCACAAACGTAGCCGGGTTGCGGATGACGCCGCCGAACAGATTGGGATCGTCAAAGGCGGCAAGGATATTCATCGACGAGCCCCGCCGCCGAGATAGGAGCGCAGATCGGGCGTGACGTCTTTCGGCAGCCTTTTGATGCCGAGCCTCTGAACGGCTCTGCCGATCCGATCCGACAGCTGTCCGAACATGTCCAAGTTGATCTGCTCGCCGGCGATTGACCGTGCTTCCAGCTGCTCGCACTCCCAGCACATCAAGGCGACCCTTCGACAGAGCTGCCGTTGTGCCTCGCTCAACCGCTCCGAGCCGCCAAGATCGGAAATCAGTTGGCCAAGGATGTCCCCGAAGCGACGGCTGGCCATCGAGCGGCCATCAATCGGCTCGTTCGTGGCGAACAGTTCGTTGCCGTTAGTCACACAAGAGCGAGCGTGAGGCTTTCTGCGTTCTAGGGCAGCGGTTTCCATGCGGTTTTGCAGCATATCTTGTACAAAGCTTGGACATCATATCCTAAGTACAGACGCAAATCTTTGTAGTTATTGCTCTATGCAAGTCCATGCAGCTGCAATCTTCGCCCTGCTGAAGCGAAGGCGGGCCGCCCCGCCGTCTAACTAACCCGCCAAGAAAAAACACCTTGTTGATGGAAACGCCTACATTTCGAGACCGGGATCGGACAGCCCATACCATTGCTGCAAGAGCAGAGCTTTGAACATCGCCAAAGGCCAATATGGCGGCCGTCCCGTCTCGCCCGGATGGATGTCCGCAACAAGCCGCTCGATCGGTGCCCAGTCGATCAATCCGGCGATCCGCTCAAGCCGCGCATTGCGCCCGAACCCGGCCGGCAGCAGCGCATCGACGAAGCTCACCTGATCCATCCGACTCACCCTCCGCTCAGCGCCAAGCGAATCACAAATCGGAAAACCCGTCTCTCGTTTTGCAGAGGTCTCGCGCGCGGGGAGAAGGAGCCCGCCCGGCCTCCTACGCTCGGCCTTGCCTAGCGCTCCCCGGCCCATCAGCATGGCCCCGCGCGCCCGCGGCTTGGCGATCGTTCGCACATGAACTAAGTCCCGCCGGAGCCGCCTCGAGGAGCCAACATGCCCGCACCCGCCGCCGCCGAACTGCCGCCCCGCGAGAGCATGGAATACGACGTCGTCATTGTCGGCGGCGGGCCGGCCGGCCTCGCCGCGGCGATCCATCTGAAACAGCTCTCGCCCGAGACCAGCGTCGTCCTCGTCGAGAAGGGCTCGGAGGTCGGCGCGCATATTCTCTCGGGCGCGGTGATCGACCCGAAAGCGCTCGATCAACTCATCCCCGAGTGGCGCCAGGACCCGGAGCGGCCGTTAAAAACGCCGGTCACCAAGGACCGCTTCTATTTTTACGGTCATTCCGGCGCGGTGAGACTGCCGACTTTCATGATGCCGAAGCTCATGAACAATCATGGCAACTTCATCGCCTCGCTCGGCAATCTCACGCGCTATCTCGCGACGAAAGCCGAAGCGCTCGGCGTCGAAATCTATCCGGGCTTTCCCGCCGCGGAAGTGCTCACCGGCGAGAATGGCGAGGTCGTCGGCATCGCCACCGGCGATCTCGGCATCGGCAAGGACGGCGAGATCAAGGATTCTTTTACCCGCGGCATGGAGCTTCGCGGCAAGTACACGATCTTTGCCGAGGGCGCCCGCGGTTCGCTCAGCAAAATTCTGATTGATCGCTTCAATCTGCGCGATGGCGTCGAGCCGCAAAAATACGGCATCGGTCTCAAGGAAATCTGGCAGGTGGCGCCGGAAAAACACGAGCCCGGCATGGTGCAGCATTCGTTCGGCTGGCCGCTCGACAATTCGACCGGCGGCGGCTCGTTTTTATATCACGCCGAGGACAACCAGGTTTATATCGGCTTCGTCGTGCATTTGAATTACAGCAATCCGACGCTGTCGCCGTTCGACGAGTTCCAGCGGTTCAAGACGCATCCGGCGATCGCGCAGCTTTTGGAAGGCGGCAAGCGGCTGTCTTACGGCGCGCGCGCGATTACCGAAGGCGGCTGGCAATCGGTGCCGAAGCTCGCCTTTCCCGGCGGCGCGCTCGCCGGCGACTGCGCGGGCTTTCTCAACGTGCCGCGCATCAAGGGGACGCATAACGCGATCTTTTCCGGCATGCTGGCGGCAAAGCATCTGGCCGCGGCGCTTGCAGAAGGCCGCGCGCACGATGTTTTGGCCACTTACGATGAGTCCTGGCGCGACTCCGAGATCGGCAAGGATCTCTGGACGGTGCGCAACGCCAAGCCGCTCTGGTCGAAATTCGGCACCTATCTCGGCATCAGCCTCGGCGGGCTCGACATGTGGACGAACGAGCTTCTCGGTTTTTCGCTCTTCGGCACGCTGAAACACGGCAAGGCCGACCACGAGACCTTGAAGCGCATCGATCAGGTGAAGCCGATCGTCTATCCGAAACCCGACGGCAAATTGTCGTTCGACAAATTGTCGTCGGTGTTCATCTCGAACACCAATCACGAAGAGGACCAGCCGAGTCATTTAAAGCTGCGCGACCCCTCGATTCCGATTGCGGTGAACCTGCCGCTGTACGGCGAGCCGGCGCGGCTCTATTGTCCGGCGGGCGTCTACGAGGTGGTGTATGCAGATGACGCGACGAAAAGCGATCCGCGTTTTGTGATCAACGCGCAGAATTGCGTGCATTGCAAGACATGCGACATCAAGGATCCCGAGCAGAACATCGTGTGGACGACGCCGGAGGGCGGCGGCGGACCGAATTATCCGAATATGTAGCGCCCTCACCCGTGAGGAGCGCGCCAAAGGCGCGCGGCTCGAAGGGCGGGAAGGGAAGTGCGTTTGCCCATCCTTCGAGACGCCGCTTCGCGCCTCCTCAGGATGAGGGGGTGCGTTAGTCGACGCGCGCTTCGTCGACCTCGCGTTGGCTCACCTCCTCGGGGAAGGTCGGATAAAGTCCCATCGTGCGTCCGAGCTGCTGTGTCAGCGCCAGCACCGCGTCGATGTGCGGTGTGTCGAGTTCGACGAGGCGTCCGAGCTCCTGCACCGAGGTGAGCATCGCATCGAGCTCGAGTGGGCGACCGCGTTCCAGATCCTGCAGCATCGAGGTGCGATGCGCGCCGACGCGCGCCGCGCCGTTGATGCGCCGCAGCGCGCGTGTGCCTGGATCGGTCGCGAGGATATCGAGCGTCGCGCGTGTGAGCACGGAGATCGGATTGAAGCAGAGATTGCCCCAAAATTTCAGCCAAATGTCGTTGCGTATCTCGGGCAGGATCGGCGCCTTCAGTCCGGCTGACGCGAACAGCTGCGAAAGTTTCTCGGTGCGCTCGGTCTTGGCACGGTTCGGCTCGCCCAATCCGAACTTGTCGCCATCGATGTGCTTGACGATTCCCGGCGCAATCACTTCGGTTGCGGGATAGACCGTGCAGCCGATGACGCGTTCCGGCCCGATCGCATCCCATTGCCGGCCGCCGGGATCGACGCTTTCGATGCGCCGGTTCGCATATTGTCCTTCGATACCGTAAAAATACCACCAGGGCAGACCGTTCTGCGCGGTGACCACGGCCGTGTTCGGTCCGAGGAGCGGCGTCATTTCGCGCGCGACTTCCCAGGCCTGGTGCGCCTTCAACGCGATGATGACGTAGTCCTGCGGGCCGAGATCCGCGGGATTGCTGGAGGCCGGTATCTCCGCGGATAGCTCCTCGCCCTTGATCTGCAGCTTCAGCCCGTTTTGGTTGATCGCTTCGAGATGGCTGCCGCGTGCGACCAGCGAAACATCGGCGCCTGCGCGCTTCAGCATCACGCCGATATAGCCGCCGATCGCGCCGGCGCCGTAGATGCAGATTTTCATGCTGTGCTCTGGTCTTTGCTCTTATCTGCGCTCGCGCAGATATTGGATGATGCCGGAAAAATCCGCACCTTCAATCCCGGCGGCATTATACTGCTCGTATAATTCCGCGGCATGCGCGCCGATCGGCGTGTTGGCGCCGGCGCTTTGTGCCGCCTCTTGCGCGAGTTTCAAGTCTTTCAGCATCAGCGCCGCGGCGAAACCGGGCTTGTAGGAATTGTTCGCGGGCGATGCCGGAACCGGACCTGGCACCGGACAATAGGTCGTGAGCGACCACGACTGGCCGGAGGACGTCGAGGCGACATCGAACAGAGCCTGATGCGACAGCCCGAGTTTCTCGGCGAGCACAAATGCTTCGCAGGTGACGATCATCGTCGCGCCCAAAATCATGTTGTTGCAGATTTTCGCCGCCTGCCCCGCACCGGCGCCGCCGCAATGGACGATGCGCTTGCCCATCTTTTCCAGAATGGGCTTCGCCGCGGCGAACGCTTCCTCGGTGCCGCCGCACATGAACGTGAGCGTGCCGGCTTTGGCGCCGCCGGTGCCACCCGACACGGGAGCGTCGAGGCTGAGGAGCTTGCGCTCCGCGGCGAGCGCATGCGCGGCGCGGGCGCTGTCGACGTCGATTGTCGACGAATCGATGATCACCGCGCCGGGTTTTGCCTGCGGCACGATCTCGGCCCATACCGCGCGTACATGTTTGCCGGCGGGCAGCATGGTGACAATCGCATCGGCCGCTTTAACGGCGTCAACGCCGGAGGCCGCGATGCCAATACCGCTTTTGGCAGCCTCGTCGCATAACGCCGCAACGAGATCGAAGCCGCGAACTTCGTGACGCGCTTTCACCAAATTGGCGGCCATCGGCCCGCCCATATTGCCGAGGCCGATAAAGGCAATCGTCGTCATCCAAGCCTTCTCACTGCGATTGGTTCACGAGGGTTCAGTAGCAGCGAAGGCACATAGAAATAATCGTAGGCGACGGCCACCGGGGTCGGCAGCAGGCCTGGACTCAGTCGCGGATAGGCGTATTCGCGGCTCAGCACCTTGTGTGAATACAAGAGCGCGCCGTCGCGCTCGGCGCGACTGACGTAAACGTCTCTCACCACAACCGGCCTCGCGATCATCCGTTTGACGACCACGCGCTTCGCGGCGTGCCTTGGTCTGACGACCACATCTTCGTCCGCCGCGACGGGCGGCGCCGCCAACATCGCGATAAAAGCGGCCGCCAACGAAATGCGAAGAAGGTTCATGGTTCCTGTCCTGTTGCTCATGCCGCGCTGCTTGTCGTTTGCTGCGCAATCGTGCCCGTGCGAGATTGGCTCGCCCTCTGCCAATAGCGATCGCGCAAAAGGCGCTTCATCAGTTTGCCGGTCGGCGTGCGCGGCAGCTCGTCTTCGAAATCGATGCTGCGCGGGCATTTCAGCGGCGACAATTTCGACCGGCAAAAAGCGATCAGCTCGTCTTTGGTGCGCTCGTCGGCGTGGGAGCCCGGCGCGAGCTGCACGACCGCTTTGACCTCTTCGCCCATCTCTTCGTTCGGCACGCCGAACACCGCGACATCGAACACGGCCGGATGGTTGATCAGGATGTTTTCCGCCTCCTGCGGATAGATGTTCACGCCGCCTGAAATGATCATGTAGGCCTTGCGATCGGTGAGGTAGAGATAACCTTCTTCATCGAGATAACCGACGTCGCCGAGCGTCGACCAGCCCTCCGGCGTATAGGCGCGCGCCGTCTTCTGCGGATCGTTGTGATAGGCGAAAACCGGCCCGCCGGAGAAATACACGCTGCCGATCTCGCGCGGCGGCAGCGGCTGCCCGGCTTCGTCGAGGATTTTGATTTCGCCGACGAGGGTTCGTCCGACCGTGCCCGGATGTTTCAGCCATTCCTGCGAATTGACGATGGTGATGCCGTTGCCTTCGGTGCCGCCGTAATATTCGACCAGGATCGGTCCCCACCAGTCGATCATCGCCGCCTTGACGTCGACTGGACACGGGGCGGCAGCGTGTATCACGGCTTTCAGCGTGGAAATGTCGTAGCGGCGGCGCACCTCCTCAGGCAATTTCAGCAGGCGCACGAACATGGTCGGCACGAGCTGCGCGACCGTGACGCGATGCTTCTCGATGAGCGCCAGGAATTGCTCGGCATCGAACCGCTCCATAATGATCGAGGTGCCGCCGAGCGCACCGCTCATGATGTTGAAGCGCAATGGCGCGGCGTGATAGAGCGGGGCAGGGGAGAGATAGACGCTCTCCGCGCTCATCCCGCACATGTTGGCGCAAAGCAGGACAAGCAGCGGATTCATCGTGCCGAGCGGCTCGTGCTTGAACTGCGGCTTGACGCCCTTCGGCCGGCCGGTCGTGCCGGAGGAATACAGCATGTCGTAGCCGGAGATTTCGTCTTTGATGGGCGTCGCCGGCTGGCGCGCGACCGCGTCATCCCAAGACGGCAGGGCGAGCCTGCTCTCGCCGCTCACAAAGATCTTGACGTCCGCCCCACAAGCTTCGGCCAGCGCGGCGATGTCGTGGCCGGCTTTCGCCGAGAGGACGAAAACCTTGGCGCCGCAATCGCGCACGATATAGGCGATTTCCGCATCGGTCAGATACGTGCTGATCGCGGTGTAGAAGAGCCCGCAACGCTGCGCCGCCCAGCAGATTTCGAGAAAGCGCAGCGAATTCTCGACGAGCAGCGCCACGTGGTCCTGCGCCTTTAAGCCGAGCGAGCGGAAAAGCTGCGCCCCGCTGTTCGAGGCCTCATCGAGCTCGCGATAGGTCATCGCCGCGCCGGACCCCGCCATTTGATAGGCGACCTTGTCCGGCGTGATTTGCGCGCGAAAGGTCGGATGCATCATGGCGCGGCATCCGCAAACCGCGACAGCGACGCCTTTAGCCGATCCGCCATGCTCCTCCCCGGGGGTCGCGCTTCCACTCTCTTGCCTCCGCAGCGATCCTGTCAGAAATAGCGAAGGGGAGAAAGCGGGCGAGCGGGCGGGCCTCCGCCGGCCTCCCGCGCGAGAGGAGGCGAGATGGTCAGCCTTGCCGAAGGCAAGCTCTTGTGGACGCCGAGCGAGGATTTCGCCCGCGCCTCGCACATCGCGCGCTACATGGACTGGCTTGCCAACGAGCGGGGCCTCGCCTTTGCCGATTATGACGCCTTGTGGCGCTGGTCGGTCGACGATCTTGCAGCCTTCTGGGACTCGATCTGCTCCTATTTCGATATCCGCTTCCATTCGCGTTACCAGCGCGTTCTCGCCTCGCGCGACATGCCGGGCGCACGCTGGTTTGCCGGTGCGAGCCTGAACTATGCCGAGCACGTCTTCCGCAACGAGACGGCGGAGAAGCCGGCAATCCTGTTTGCCAGCGAAACGCGCGCGCTGCAGGAGATAAGCTGGCGGGAGCTGAAGCGACAGGTCGCCTGCCTTGCGCAAGCGCTGCGCGGCATGGGCGTAAAGCCCGGCGACAAGGTTGCTGCCTACATGCCGAATGTCCCGGAGACGATCGTCGCGTTTTTGGCGACGATCGGCATCGGCGCGGTCTGGTCGTTATGCGCGCCCGATGTCGGCAAGGTCGCGGCGGAGGACCGCTTCAAGCAGATCGAGCCGAAAGTGCTGATCGCCGTCGACGGCTATCGCTACGGCGGCAAGGATTACGAGCGCACCGACATCGTCCGCGATCTTGCCGCCAGCATTCCTGGCCTTGAGAATCTGATCGTCATGCCGGCGCTGCACGAGTCGATGCGAGCCGACGCCAAAGTGCCGGCGCATGATTTCCGCGCGCTGACCGCGGGCGAGGCCAAGCTCGATATCTTGGCCGTGCCCTTCGATCATCCCCTATGGATCGTCTATTCCTCCGGCACGACCGGCCTGCCGAAGCCGATCGTGCACGGTCATGGCGGAATCGTGCTCGAAGGCATGAAGCTGACGACGCTGCACAACAATATCGGCGCTGACGATATCTTCCATTGGTATACGAGTTCCGGCTGGATCATGTGGAACTCGCAGGTCGGCGGGCTGCTCGCCGGCGCGACGATCGCCATCTATGACGGCAGTCCGGCCGTGCCCGATCTCGGCCGCATCTGGCGCTTTGTCGACGAGGCGCGCGTCACCTTCTTCGGCTGCGGCGCGGCGTTCTTTGCAAATTGCATGAAGGCGGGGATCGAGCCCGCAAAGATCGCCGACGTGTCGCGTCTGCGCGGCCTCGGCTCGACCGGCTCGCCGCTGGCCGCGGAAGCCTATGAATGGATTTACGACAAGGTCCGCCCCGACATCTGGTTGACGCCGATTTCCGGCGGCACCGATTTCGCCGGCGCTTTCGTCGCGGGCTGCGCCCTCTTGCCGGTCTATTCCGGCGAGATGCAATGCCGCTGTCTCGGTGCCAAGGTCGAAGCCTATGACGAGGCCGGCAAACCGTTGATCGAAGAGGTCGGCGAGCTCGTCTGCAGCGCGCCGATGCCGTCGATGCCGATCGGGCTTTTGAACGATCCCGACGGCAAGCGCTATCGCGACAGCTATTTCGATGTCTATCCCGGTGTCTGGCGTCACGGTGACTGGATCAAGATCACCGCGCGCGGCGGCGCCATCATCTACGGACGCTCCGACGCGACGATCAATCGCCACGGCATCCGCATGGGATCGAGCGAAATCTATCGGATCGTCGAAGACATTCCGGAAGTGCTCGACAGTCTCGTCGTCGATCTCGAATATTTGGGCCGAGAGCCGCATATGGCGCTGTTCGTCGCGCTGTGCGAAGGCGTCACGCTCGACGCTGCGCTCAGCGAGCGGATCAAGAACAACATTCGTAACAGCCTCTCGTCGCGGCACGTGCCGAATTCCGTGCATCAGATCGACGAGGTGCCGCGCACGCTGTCAGGCAAGAAAATGGAAGTGCCGATCAAGAAGCTGTTGCTCGGTCATTCGCTCGACAAAGTGGCGAACATCGATGCCATGGCCAACCCTACAAGCCTCGATTGGTTCGCGCGATTCGCGCCCGGTTTTATTGCCGGCCGGCAGAAGATTGCGAGCTGAACCGCCGATCGTTCATCTGCCGTTCAGCGCCGAATATCGACCCGGCCCTTTGGTGGACTTGTTTAGTTCGCGCTCTCGATCTTTCACCGCTCGCCGCTAAATATCATCCATGCCGACGTCGAATGTATCTTTCATCCGCTCCACGCTGGCATTGCTCGGGGCGGGGCTTCTCATCCTGATCGTTGTCGCGGGCTCGTCGGTGTGGCTCTCCGAACGCACCCGGGAGAATGCGGCCGACGTTCAGGAGGCGCAGAGCATTCGAACGCGAACGTCGCGCGTGCTGGCGCTTCTGCTCGATGCCGAAACCGGACAACGCGGGTTCCTGCTGACGCAGGACCCGCGATATCTCGAGCCCTATGAAGTGGCGCGAAGGCAGATCGGGCCCGACATAGAGCGGCTGAAGCAATTGGAGCATGCCGAGCCGGAGCAGGAAAAATTATTAGACGAACTTTCCGGGACCGTGTCGGACAAGTTTGCCGAGCTGGACCGAACGATTGCGCTTGCACAAGCCGGAAATGTAGCGGCGGCCATCGACCTTGTGAAAAGCAATCGCGGTCGCGAATCCATGGACGCCGCCCGCAAAACGCTCTCCAATCTCCTCGCCCGTGCTGACATTCGGCTCCGCGCCGACACCGAGGATATGACCGGCGGCGCGCGTTATCTTTCCTTCGCAACCATAGCCGGCGCATCGCTCGTGTTCGTTTTCGGGTTAGGATCGCTGTTTATTGTGGTGCGGTACACGCGCGACCTCGTGCGTGCCCGTACCGAGGTCCAGACGCTCAACGAAACTCTGGAGGAGCGCGTGCAGGAGAGGACGACTGATCTGGCGCGCGCCAACGAGGAGATTCAGCGCTTCGCCTATATCGTCAGCCACGATTTACGTGCGCCGCTCGTCAATATCCTGGGTTTCACCAGTGAGCTCGAAACCGCGATTGCGACGGTCGACCGCTATTTCGACGAACTTCCGGCCGAGACGACGAACGCTGCCGCGGAGGAGGCGAAGCTTACCGTCAAAGAGGACATGCCGGAGGCAATCGGCTTCATCCGCGCCTCCTCGACCAGGATGGACGGACTGATCAACGCCATCCTCAAACTTTCACGCGAGGGTCGCCGCACGCTGAAACCCGAACGCGTCGACTTCGGCGAAATGCTCGACCTGCTCGCCGCCAATATCCAGCATCAGGTCTCGGAAGCCGGGGGTGAAATCGCAATTATCAGACCGCTGCCGACGCTGATCTCGGATCGCCTCGCGCTGGAGCAGATTTTCGGCAATCTGCTCGACAACGCGGTCAAATACCGCGATCCATACCGGCCCTTGCGCATCACCATTCGCGCGGTGGAACAAGGCCGCCGCGTCGGGTTTGAGATCGGCGACAACGGCCGTGGCGTCGCCAAGGAAGATCACCAGCGCATCTTCGATCTGTTCCGGCGCTCCGGAGCGCAGGACCGGCCGGGCGAGGGCATAGGACTGGCTCATGTGAGAGCTCTGGTGCGGCGCCTCGGCGGCGACATCACGCTCGAGTCGGAGCTTGGCGTCGGGACAACCTTTCGGGTATCCCTGCCGCGGGTTCTTCGCAAGCAAGAGGAAACCGTCGATTCATGAGTTCCGAACCGCAGGCCGTCACCATCGTGATGGTCGAGGATGACGAAGGCCACGCCCGCCTCATTGAAAAGAACATCCGCCGCGCCGGCGTGAACAATGAGATCATCCCGTTCACGGATGGAACGAGCGCGCTCGAATACATGCTTGGCGCCGACGGATCGGGCGAGGCGAGCGCGCGGCGCCACCTCCTGGTTCTTTTGGACCTCAATCTGCCTGATATGACCGGCGTCGACATCCTCGCCAAGGTAAAGGCCAATCGGCACACGCGGCGCTCGCCTGTCGTCATATTGACCACCACCGATGATCAGCGCGAAATCCAGCGCTGCTACGATCTCGGCGCGAATGTCTACATAACCAAGCCGGTTAATTACGAGAGCTTCGCCAACGCCATCCGGCAGCTCGGTCTTTTCTTTTCCGTCATGCAAATTCCCGAAACGGACTAGCCGTGCCCGAACAGACACCCATTCGGGTCCTCTATGTCGACGACGATCCGGCACTTGCCCGGCTCGTCCAGCGTTCGCTGGAAAGGCGTGGATTTAGCGTGCGTCATGCGACGTCCGGCGCGGAAGGGCTCGCAACGGTAGAGGCCGGCGGTGTCGACGTGGTCGCGCTCGATCACCATCTCCCGGATCAAACCGGGCTGAGTTTGCTGCCGCGAATAAAGCAGCTGCCCGACGCACCCCCGGTGATTTATGTCACCGGATCGGACGACATCCATGTCGCGGTGAGCGCGCTGAAAGAGGGCGCGGCGGATTACGTGTTCAAGGACACGGAAGGCCAGTTCCGCGAGCTGCTCGGCAGCTCGATCGAAGCGGCGCTGCGGCAGGAGCAGCTGCGCAGGGAAAAGGAGCGCGCCGAGCAGGAGATGCGCGAGGCGCGCGATCGGGCCGAGCTGTCCTTGCGTGAGGTCAATCACCGCGTTGCGAACAGCCTGCAGCTCGTCGGCGCTCTCGTACGGTTACAAGCCTCCTCGGTGAGTGATCCCGGCGCGCGCTCGGCTCTGGAGGAGACGCAAGCCCGCATCAGTGCGATCGCCGGCGTCCACCGCCATCTCTACACCTCCGCCGACGTGCGGGTCGTGAACGTCGCGACTTATCTCGAAAGCCTCGTTGACGAGCTCCAGGCGGCGATGCGGGCGAGCGGCCGCGAACATGCAATCCATCTTTCGGCCGAACCGATCGAAGTCGCGACGGATAAGGTCGTGCCGATCGGCGTGATCGTGACGGAGCTGGTCACCAATGCCTACAAATACGCGTACCCCGAGGGCAGGCGCGGCGACATTCGCGTGAAGATCACGCGAGAGGGGGCCGAGCAGGCGATATTGGTCGTCGAGGACGATGGCGTCGGCTGGACCGGAGGAGGCTCGGCGCGGGGCTCGGGGCTCGGCACCAAGATCATCAACGCGATGGCGTCTAATCTCAAATCTTCCGTAAACGTGGATACCAGCGCCGGCGGGACACGCGTCGCTCTCGCGTTCGCGCTTTAGCCGCCGGCATCCGCCTCGCGCGCATAATCCTCGTCCGAGACCTGCTCGAGCCAGGTCACGTGCACGCCGTCGAGATTTTCCTGCAGCGCGTAATGGCACATGGCGGTCTTCGGACCGGCGCCGTGCCAGTGTTTTTCATTTGGCGCGATCCACACCGTATCGCCGGCGCGGATTTCCTGGACCGGGCCGCCCCACAGCTGAACGCGACCGACGCCGGTCACGACGTGCAGTGTTTGGCCGAGCGGATGCGTGTGCCAGGCGGTACGTGCGCCGGGTTCGAAAGTCACGCGCGCCGCCCGAATACGTGCGGGTGCCGGCGCGTCGATAATCGGGTCCTGCCAAACTGTTCCGGTGAAAGCATCGGCAGGACCGCGGCGCGCGAAGGTCGCCGCCGCCCGTTTTATTTCCATCCGAACAATCCGCCTTGGGAAAATCCTCAGCCGCGCGATACGGAGCCGCCGCGGCCTCTGCCCTTTGTGATGCGACCTTCTTCGAGGAGCGCCGCATGCACTTTCCAATAACGCGACTCGGCCCAGCCGAGTGCTTTGCGAAGCGCGCCGTTGCCATAGCTGTTCTTGCCGAGCGCCTGCAGGAATTTCTTGCGATCCTCGTTGATGGTCGGGCGAGCCATTGTCATTCCTTTTGTGATTTCGAATGCCTCGCACAACGCCAGCGCATTCGATAGCGATGCCATATGGCAATAAAGACTTAATGGGCAAACTAATCCTCGAAGTCAATGGGATAACCGACTAAACATTATAAGACTCTCCAGACGTTTTGATAAAATCCGCTTTGGTGGTTGCGCGTTTGTACTCTCGCACGCATTAATTTTACGTAGGCGACCTTTAAGTTCATCCGTTTGGATACACGTGCTTTTTGGCTGATTTTCCTTAGTGCACGCGAGGATCACGACATAACGTCGTCGTTTCGAGGTGAGCAGTTTTAACCAGAGGCCATCCGCTCTCGTTGTCCGACCGAATAGTCCCAATGGGTATACCTGAGCTTTATCCTGCTCGCCTTCCCGCTGCGAGAGGCTGGCCGCGGTCTCTGCCGGGGTGCTCGCGGCGACCGGCCGCGGCGCTTGCGCATCTTGCCGCCTCACCACATATCCTTCCTGAGACATGTGCATCCGCGCCGTTGCCGGGCGGACGCGTTTGGGCTTGAGGACAAAGAGAAAGATGCGCGATCCCTATGAGGTTTTGGGCGTCGCCAAATCGGCGAGCGCCGGCGAGGTCAAAAAGGCGTTCCGCCGCCTCGCCAAGAAACATCATCCCGATCAGAACAAAAACGATCCCAAAGCGCAGGCGAAATTCGCCGAGGTGAACACGGCCTACGAAATCCTCGGCGACGAAAAGAAGCGCGCCGAGTTCGATCGTGGCGAAATCGACGCCGAGGGCAAGCCGCGCCATCCGGGGTTTGACGGATTTCCCGGCGGCTTCAGGCGCAGCAGCGGTGGACCCGGCCAGGCGGAACATTTCGAGTTCCATTTCGGGGGCGGCAATCCGTTCGGCCGCGGCGGACGCACCAGGACGTCGAATATCGATCCGTCGGATTTTCTAGCGGACCTGTTCGGCGGTTTCGGTGGAGGCGCAGGCGCAGGTGCCGGTACGCGGTCGCAAGGACGCGCCGGCGCGCCGGCACGCGGCTCGGATGTCGCCACGACCGTCGAAGTGCCGCTTGTCGATGCGGTGAAGGGCGGAAAGGTCGTCGTCAACCTGCCGAGCGGCAAGCGCCTCGAAGTGGCGATCCCCGCTGGCATCGAAGACGGCCAGCAGATCCGGCTCAAAGGCCAGGGCGAGCCGAGCATCTTGGGCGGCCGGCCAGGCGATGCAATCATCACCGTCCATATCGGCAAGCATCCGCAGCTGCGCGTCGATGGCCGCGATCTGCGCCTCGATCTGCCGGTCACGCTTTATGAGGCGGTGCTCGGCGCCAAGGTGGAAGCACCGACGCTCGACGGCAATGTCGAGCTGACGATTCCACCCTATTCCAACGGCGGCCGCACGCTGCGGCTGCGCGGCAAGGGCCTGCCGGCCGGCGGCGGCAAGCCGGCCGGCGACCTTCTCGTCAGCCTGCGCATCGTGCTGCCCGATCATGGTGGTGGTGGTGGTGGTGGTGAGATCGAAAAATTGGCGCAGCGTTTACGCAGCGAGGCGCCCTACGACCCGCGGAAGAGTTGATACTAAGGGCTCGCCGCCCGGATTTGATTGATCAGATGTAGCGCGACCTGCTTCCACCACTCGTCGCCGAGCGAGCCAATAATCGCCCAGTAGGTACTCTTCTCACGACCGTAGAGGCTTGTGTTCCGGTCTCCGGGCGTCGCTCGAAGCGACTCGATCATGCTATCGTCAGGAGCACGCTCCATGAAAACGCCGATGCGCTCGCCGGTCGCCGTCTCATAAAGAAGGAAACCAGCCGCGCCGAATTCACCCGGCGTGACGCGGCCGCCAACAAGCTTCAGTCCTTCCGCCGAAAAATCTGGGATAAGCGAAAGTCCCGTCCGCTCTGACAGCCAACGGCCCAGCTCCGGCTTTTGCGCCGCGCTGATTTCAACCGGCCGTGTGCGATCGTTAGCGAAGGTGCGGTACATTGCTGCCGCGCGCATTGCGACGCGCCGACCGACCGTGATCGAAGGGCTGGCGTCCAGGCGAAAAAGGCTCGGCAAGTGCTGCACGATGATGGCACCCGTTGCCACCGCGATCGAACCGGCGAGAAAGGCGATAGCAGAGGCGATAGCCACTCTTCGCTGACGTGCGGCTCGTGCTAGATCCAGCCGCCGTGTGTTGATCGGCACCGCCGCTGCACGCGCTGTCAGCGGCTGAGACAAGGATAGTGATAGCGGAATAGGTTCGCGCGCAATGCGCGTGAAAGCGCCGCGTACCATCTCGTTCTGGGTACGCCAAGTATCGATCAGGGCTGCGTCAAGCGGCTTCTGTTCGAGATGCTCGGCGACTTTGGCGCGGCGCTCCGGGCCGATTTCCTCGTCGAGAAACCCGTGGAGGTCTGCCTCTGTAACTGGGTCCGGCGCCTTACCCATCGCCGCCGGCCTATTTCACTACGCGTAAATGCCCGGCACCTCGCTGCGGGGTCGTATGCACAGGCCGTGAGCGCGGATCGAGTCCTTGCGCGGCGGCGAGGGCCGCGCGTGCCCGCATCAATCGAGCAATCAGGGTCGCTTTCGGTGCGCCTATAATCTCCGCCGCCTCCTGATAACTGAAGCCTTCGAGCGCGACCAGCAAGAGCGCCTCCCGTTCCTCCGTGGCGAGCATTTCAAGCAGCTTCGATATCGCTTCACGCCGGGAACCCGGCCTTATTGGTGCGCCACCGCGGCCTGCGGGAGCTTCCCCTTGCCGCCGAACGGCTTGGGCACGCTGCCGCTGCCGATTGAGCTGCGTGAGAGTGGCGTACACCCGCGGCTTTAATTCATCGTCACGCCAACGCCGTTCCTCCTCAAGCGTGCGCATGAGTGTCGCCTGCACGAGTTCATCAGCTCCATTTCCAAGACCGGTCAGTGCGCGTGCGTACCGGCGTAGGCCTGGTGTCAAAGTTTCGATCGCTTCACGCGAAGTCACGTACCTGCCTGCAGAACCTTTGCGCAGAGGCGCCAAGTCAATACTAGGCCGGGCGGGTTCGGTTGACCATCTGCCAGGCGAGTTTGGCAGCGAATTTTTGACGAACCGCACCACCACCACCGCCCACCGCACGACCGCCACGCCACCGCACCACCTCCGCCGCAACCCGCGCGCTGCCGTCCCAAGGGATGCCGAGCTTGCGCTTCGCAGGGGCACGCTCTAAAGCCGGACATCGCCGCTTTACGGCCAAGCTATCCAGGCGCGGGAATAAAAATGACCACGTCCAAGCCGACCACCGGCATCCTCGCCGGTAAGCGCGGGCTCATCATGGGCGTGGCCAATACGCGGTCGATCGCGTGGGGCATCGCCAAAGCCGCGCGCGAGGCGGGGGCGGAGCTGGCGCTGACCTTCCAGGGCGAGTCGCTCGAGAAGCGCGTGCGCCCGCTGGCGCAGGAGCTCGATGCGCATGTCCTCGGCCATTGCGATGTCACCGAGCCGCCGACCCTCGATGCAGCCTTTGCGGGAATCGACAAACTTTGGAGTGGCTTGGACTTTGTCGTCCACTGCATCGCCTTTTCCGACAAGGACGAACTGACCGGCCGCTATGTCGATACCTCGCCGGAAAATTTCACGCAGTCGCTGTTCATCTCCTGCTATTCCTTCACCGCCGTCGCCCAGCGCGCTGAGAAGCTGATGCGAAACGGCGGCGCGATGCTGACCCTCACCTATTACGGCGCCGAGAAATGGATGCCGCATTACAATGTGATGGGCGTTGCCAAGGCCGCCCTCGAAGCCTCGGTACGCTATCTTGCCGCCGATCTTGGCGAGAAACACATCCGCGTCAACGCGATTTCCGCCGGGCCGATCAGGACGCTTGCCGCGGCAGGCATCGGCGATTTCCGTTACATCCTGAAATGGAACGAGTACAACGCGCCACTGCGGCGCACCGTCACGATCGACGAAGTCGGGGAGAGCGCGGTCTATCTGCTCTCGCCGATGGCCCGCGGCGTAACCGGGGAGATTCTGCACGTCGATGCCGGCTACCACGTCGTCGGCATGAAGCATCCGGGCGCTCCGGACATTGCTGCAGTGCGAGAGTGACGCCGCCGCCGTTCGGGAACCGTTCACCTCTAACGAGTATGTTCCTTCGAGAACTTATGTTAATCCGAGCCAACCGGCTGCGGCACCGGTTGCGCTTCATGCGGACGGATGGAACTTGGACACGGCCTCGCCAGGAAATTTCTTCCGCCAAAACGGTTTCGGAGGGGGTCGCGCGCTCTCGCGCAGCGACTAAGATCGGCGGACCAATCTTCGCATGACTGAGACCGCACTAGACCTCAAAGGCGAAGCGCCTCGCCCGCGGATCAGTGCGGCCGGTTCGCCGCAACTCGTCGCGGCGAAAGCCATATTGCGCGGACGCGGTGTCCCAGGTCTGGACCGGGATGAAATCCTCGCCGAAATTTTCGCCGCGGCGGTTGCCGCTCACCCCGATAAAAAGGCGATGGTGGGGCCGGGGCGGCATCTCACTTATTCCGCGCTCGACCGGGAGGCGGCTTCTATTGCCCGTGGCCTTCTTGCGCGTGGAATTCGGCCCGGCGACGTCGTCGGCCTGTGGATGGCGCGCGGCGTCGATCTCCTCGTCGCGCAAATTGCGATCGCCAAGACCGGCGCTGCATGGCTGCCATTCGATGCCGACGCACCGGTCGAGCGCATCGCCGTCTGCTTGCAGGATGCCGAGGCCAAAGCGCTGCTCACCTCGCAAGCCTTTGCGCAGAAGATGCACGGTGCATCGCCTTGCGATATGCTTGTCGCCGCGGAGATCGTCGATTCCACTGACAGCCGTCCCGTCGACGCGCGCACGCTCGGCGTCACACCCGATCATCCCGCTTATCTGATCTATACGTCAGGCTCGACCGGCACGCCTAAAGGCATTGTCATCACCGGGCGCAACATCTGCCATTTCCTGCGCGCGGCGCAGGAAACTTACCAGCTGCATTCGACCGATATCGTATTCCAGGGTGCCTCCGTCGCCTTCGATCTTTCGATGGAGGAAATCTGGCTGCCTTATCTCGTCGGAGCGACACTGTTTGTTGCCACTCCGGAGATGATCGGGGAAGCCGAAAAATTGCCAGACGTCATGGAGGCAAACAGCATCACGGTTCTTGACACCGTGCCGACGCTGCTCGCGATGATGCCGCGTGACATCCCCTCGCTACGGGTGATCATTCTCGGAGGCGAGGCGTGTCCCCCGATCGTCGCGAGTCGTTGGTGCCGTCCCGGACGCAGTATCTTCAATTCCTACGGTCCGACGGAAGCAACCGTTGTCGCGACCGTCGCGGAGGTGCAGCCGCACGAGCCGGTGACCATCGGCAAGCCGATCCCAAACTACACCTGCTACATCGTCGACGAGCAGCTTCAGCTGCTCGGGCCTGGTGCCGAGGGCGAATTGCTGATTGGCGGGCCCGGCGTCGCGCGCGGTTATCTCAAACGCGATGAGCTCACGCGCGAAAAATTCATCGCCAACCCATTCGATGGCGACGGTTCCGATCCCATTCTTTATCGATCCGGCGATGCCGTCGTCCTCGACAAGAACGGCAATATCGGTTTCCGTGGCCGCATCGACGACCAAGTCAAGATCAGAGGTTTCCGCGTCGAGCTCGGCGAGATCGAATCCGTCCTTACTCATGTCGCCGGCATCTCGCATGCGGCCGTCGTGCTGCGTACCGAGGACGGAATCGACCAGCTTGTTGCATTCGTCATAGCGGAAGGTGGTGCCAATCTCGATGCGAAGGAGCTTCGGGCGCATCTGAAAGACTGTTTGCCGCCCTACATGCTGCCGCAGCGTTACGAATTCACCGACACTTTGCCAAAGCTCCCGTCCGGCAAAGTCAATCGCAACCTTTTGAAAAAAATACCCCTCACCGTCGTCACGGTTGCCGACGAACAGGAGGAGCCGCGCACCGAAACCGAAGCGGCGTTGCTTGCTGCTGCAAAGCGCGTGCTGCCGCCGCAATCGATTCCGTTCGATGCGGACTTCTTCACCGAGCTCGGCGGCCACTCGCTGCTCGCGGCCCGCTTCGTCTCCGCCGTGCGCGAGACGCAGCGCCTGCATTCGATTACGCTGCAGGACGTTTATGCCGCAAGAACGCTGCGCGCCGTAGCGAGCCTGCTCGATGGCAAAGCCGCTTCCGCGGCGCCGATGCGAGACCTCGCGTTCGAGCCGCCGCCGCTTAGGCGCCGCTTCCTCTGCGGTTTGGCGCAGGCGGTGGCACTGCCGTTCATCATGGGCTTGATGACAGCGCAATGGCTCGGCGTGTTCGTGAGCTACATGCTGCTCACCGATCCCGACACGCCAATTTTCCAAGAGATCATTTCGCTTCTCAGCGTCTATGCCTGCATCAACATGGCAACTGTTGCGATCGCGATCGGCGGCAAATGGCTGATTGTCGGCCGGGTCAGACCCGGCCGCTACCCGCTTTGGGGAGTCTATTTCTACCGGGTGTGGCTGGCGCAGCGACTGATCATGCTGACCCACTTGAAATGGTTCCAAGGCTCGCCGCTGATGAACTATTTTCTGGGCGCGCTCGGCGCGAAAGTCGGCGACGATGCCATCATAGGAGATATCGAAATCGGTGCCGTCGATCTCATCTCGATCGGGGCGGGCGCGAGCGTCGGTTCGAAAGTGCGCCTCGCCAATGTGCGCGTCGAAGGCAACGAGCTCATCATCGGCTCGATCGATATTGGGGATGACGCCTATATCGGCTCGTCCTGCATGCTGGAGGAAGACGTAATTATCGGCGAAAGCGCGGAGCTGCGCGACCTTACTTCACTCGCTTCGGGCGCGCGGGTCGGACTGGCGGAAATCTATGACGGCTCGCCGGGACGCAAGGTCGGTATGGTCGACGTCGCGGCGCTTAGCGAGCCGGCAGACGCGTCTGTTGCGAGGCGCAGCGTCAATACATTCATTTATACCCTGCTTTTGCTGGCTATTCCGCCGCTCGGACTTCTGCCCCTCTTCCCTGCCTTCTGGGTTTTCGATCAGGTCGATAGCGTGATCGGCCTTAACTCGATCGATCGCTTCCGCTACATGCTGTCGATCCCGCTGATGGCCTGGCCGACCTCCTTCGCCCTGGTGATCGTCACGGTCGGCCTCATCGCGGCGGCTCGATGGATCATTTTGCCGCGTGTACGGGAAGGCCAATACTCGATTCATTCGAGCTTTTATTTGCGCAAATGGACGGTGGCGCTGACGACAGAGGTGACGCTCGAAACATTGTCCTCGCTCTTCGCCACCGTCTATATGCGCGCCTGGTATCGGCTGATGGGCGCCAAGATCGGCAAGGATTCGGAAATCTCCACCAATCTCTCCGGCCGCTACGATCTCATCGAGATCGGTGACAAATGCTTCATCGCCGACGAGGTCGTTCTCGGCGACGAGGACGTCCGCCGCGGCTGGATGCATTTGGAAAAGGTGAAGACCGGCGCACGCGTTTTCATCGGCAATGACGGTGTCCTGCCGCCGGGATCCGTGATCCCGACCGGTGCGCTCATCGGCATCAAGTCCAAACCTCCGGCCAATTCGGAGCTTTCGGAAGGCGACACGTGGTTCGGTTCGCCGCCGATCAAGCTGCCGGTGCGCCAGAAATTCGAAGCGGCCGGCAATTGGACCTATGAAGCGCCGCGCTGGAAGAAGTTCTTACGCGCCTGTTTCGAGGCGGTGCATATTTCGCTGCCGAACATGCTGTTCATCACCTTCGGCACATGGTCGGTCGAATGGTTTGGGCCGAATCTTCTCGAAGGCCGTTACGCCGTCGTGTTCGCGCAATTCATTCTCGCCTCGGCCGTGATCTCGACCGCCATGACGTTGATCGTCATCGGCGTGAAATGGGCGACGATGGGCCGCTACGAGCCGCAGGTGAAACCGATGTGGTCGTTCTGGGCGATGCGCACCGAGGCCGTCGCGGTGCTCTATTGGGGTTTGGCCGGACGTGTCTTGCTCGAACATCTTCGCGGCACACCTTTCCTGCCTTGGGTGCTGCGCCTGTTCGGAGCAAAATTCGGCAAAGGCGTTTACTCCGACATGACCGACATAACCGAGTTCGACTGCGTCACTGTCGGCAATTACTGCGCGCTCAACACGGCATCCGCCCTGCAGACGCATCTCTACGAGGACCGCGTGATGAAGGTCGGCCGCGTTCATGTCGGTGACGGCGTTGCGGTCGGTGGCGGCTCGACCGTGCTTTACGACACGCATGTCGGCGATTATGCCCGGCTCGGGCCGCTGACGGTCGTGATGAAGGGCGAGGAGATTCCGGCACATACGGAATGGGTCGGCGCGCCCGCCGTGCCACGCGCCGCCGAAATCACGCCCGGCATCCGCGAGGCGGCGTGATATCGCGGCCTGAACCAGTCCTCGCTTGAACACAGGTCACCACCCTTTCATCGTGGCGCTCGATCCGCAGGAGCCGCCGCCGCGGCTTGAAGGAGCGGTCGTCGCCATCGGCAATTTCGACGGGCTGCATCGCGGCCATGCCGGCGTGATCGCGCGCGCCTTGGGCCTCGCTAAACGGCTCGGCCGGCCCTGTGCGTTGCTCACATTCGAGCCGCATCCGGCAGATTTCTTCGCCGGCAAGCGCGTCATCTTCCGGCTGACGCCGCCGGAGGCCAAAGAGGCGATCCTCGATCGGATGGGACTCGACGGCATGATCGTCTTGACTTTCGACGCCGCGCTCGCCGGGCTGTCCGCGGAGGACTTTGTCGCGAAAGTGCTGGTCGGGCGCCTGGCTATCGGCGGCGTCGTTGCCGGCTACGATTTTCATTTCGGCGCCAAGCGCCTCGGCACGCCGGACTTCTTGAAGCAGGCCGGCGCGCGCTACGGCTTCGCAGTCGAGATCGTCGACAAGATCACTTACGATGCTTCGGGCAGTCTCGATGCGGTCTCCTCGACCGCGATCCGCGAGGCGCTCGAAGCTGGCGACGTGCGTCGCGCGCGCGAGCTCCTCGGCCATGTCTTCTTGATCGAAGGCGAAGTCGTCGGCGGCGCGAAGCGCGGCCGCGATCTCGGCTTTCCGACGGCGAATGTCGTGCCCGATCCGTCATGCCGTCTCAAGCACGGCATTTACGCGGTGACGATCCATGTCGAGGGCGTGACTTACGGGGGCGTGGCAAGTTTCGGCCGGCGCCCGACATTCGACGACGGGCCGGCGTTGCTCGAGGTTTATATTTTCGATTTTGACGGCGATCTCTACGGCAAGATGGCCGAGATTGCTTTCGTAGATTTTATCCGCGGCGAGGAGAAGTTCGACAGCGCCGAGGCGCTCGTCGAGCAAATGCAAAAGGATGCTGCGCGGGCGCGCGACGTGTTGGGCTCAGGCAAGCCGCGGCAATAGCGCCACATCAATAATGCCTCTCGGGCAGGATCAGCATTTTCGGGCGCGACGGCAGACTCGTGCGCGAGACCGCGATCGACGATGTCGGGCTGAACGCGACTTCGTATTTGCTGCGCGCCACGTCGAGAAAGCGATTCAGCGTATAGGAGCCGAAATAGTGCATCGGCAGGATCAACGGCGCGCGGATTGCGTCGATGACTTCCATCATGCCGGGCGTATCCAGCGTGTAGCTGCCGTCGACCGGCACGAGCAGCACGTCGACATGGCCGACCTGCTTCAAATGCTCAGGGGTCAGCGGATGATGCAGATGGCCGAGATGCGCGATGCACAGTCCCGTCGTCTCAAAGATGAAGATCGAGTTCGCGTCGTACTCGGTGCCGCCGCCCCAATCGCGGATATTGGTCGGCACATTGCGGATATGCATTTCGCCGACATTCAGGTCGTGATGGATCGGGCCGCCGGCGGAATTCCAGCCGTGCAGCACGTGGGCGATGGCGGGATTGGGATGCAAGCTGTAATGCGAGGAATGCGCCTTGTTCATGGTGGCGATGTCGGGCACGACTTTCGGGCGGACGAAATCGTTGTAGTCGGTCGCGGCAACCGTGCCGCCGGGGCTTTCGATCAGGAAGGTCGCGTGACCGACGAACGTGATGGCGACCTGATCCGGGTTTAGCGCGGCGCGCCAGACGCGGCTGGCGGCGACCATGTCCGGGCATTTGTCGATCTCGGCGGCTCGCGTCGAGCCAAGTGCGGCCGCGCCGAATGCCAGCAAGGCAAGCGCGGTGAAATGGAAGAAGCGCATCGGATCAAACCTCACGTCGGCGCGTCGGCTTCGAACAGGCTCTTCAATTCGGCGGCGACTTGCGCGGCGGTCTGCACCACCTTCGTCTCGTCGTCGTAGAAATCATGCTGGGCGATGAGCATCTGCTCGTCGCGCTCGCGGAACGCCTCGACGGTGCGCCGCGCCTCGTCTTCGTCGAAATCGAGGCCGATGAGCACAAGCTCGCCAAGGCGCAGGCTCGAGAGGAACGTCTCGCGGACGAAATCGTGCACGCCGACATCCATGAGCGAATGCGCGACGCGCCGGTTTCTTGCCCGCGCATATATCTTCGCCTGCGGGAAATGTTCGCGGGCGAGCGCCGCGACTTTCAGCACCGCCTCGGCGTCGGGCAGCGCCACGACGATTGCCTTGGCCTGATCGGCCCCGACGGCGCGCAAGAGTTCGAGCCGCGTCGGGTCGCCGAAAAACGCCACAAGCCCAAAGCGGCGGACGGTCTCGACATTGCCCGGCTCGGAATCGAGCGCGTTGAACTTGATGCCGCGCGTCAGCAGCACGCGTCCGACGATCTGGCCGAAGCGGCCGAAGCCGCAGATCACCACGGGGGCCGGCCGCGCCTCGTCCAATCGCGACGCCGGCCGCGGCGCCCGCTTCATCAGGCGCGGGATCAGCCAGCGCTCGGAGGCGGCAAACAGGAGCGGACTGATGAGCATCGACAGCGCGATGACGAGCGTCGCGCTCTCGACCGCCGGCTTTTCGAGCGCGCCGGCCGCGAGCGCTGCGCCGAACAGGACAAAGGCGAACTCGCTGCCTTGCGCGATGGCGAGGCCGAAGCGGATGGCGGTCACCGGGGTCTGCCCGCGGAGCCGGCCGAGGCCGAAGGCGAGCAGCGCTTTGACGAGGACGAGGAGCACCACGCCGATCGCGATCTGGCCGGGCTGGCGTGTGACGAGGGCGATGTCGGTTGACATGCCCACCGACATGAAGAAGAAGCCCAGCAGCAGCCCTTCGAACGGCTCGATGTCGGCCTGCAGCTCGTGGCGATATTCGGATTCGGCCAAGACCACGCCGGCGGCAAACGCGCCGAGCGACAGCGGCAGGCCGGCGCCGCCGGCAATCGCCGCGGCGCCGACCACGATCAAGAGCGCGGTCGCGGTGAAGACCTCGCGCGTCCTGGCGCCGCCGATCGCCGCAAAAATCGGCCGCAGCAGGAAGCGCCCGCCGAGAAGAATAATCGCCACCGCTCCGGCGGCCTTGAGGAGCGCGATCGAGATCGGTCCGTCAGGGTGATGGCCGGCGAGCGCCGGGACAAGCGCGATCAGTGGCACCGAGGCGAGGTCCTGGAACAGCAGGACCGCAAAACTGTCGCGGCCCGAGGTCAGCGCCAGCAGGTTGCGCTCGGCGAGCAGCGGCAGAACGATGGCGGTCGAAGAGAGGGCAAGGCCAAGCCCCAGGATCGCCGCGCCGGTCCAGGTGGCGCCCGCCCACAGGGCCGCCGCGCCCAGCACGGCGCCCGTGAAGACCAGCTGGGCCGTACCCAAGCCGAAAACGGAGCGCCGCATCGCCCAAATGCGCGGCAGCCGCAGCTCGAGCCCGATGATGAAGAGGAGCATCAGGACGCCGAGCTCGCTGATCTCGCTGATGCTCTCCACATCGGTGACGAGACGGAGGCCTGAGGGTCCGATCAAGAGGCCGGCGACGAGATAACCAAGAATGCTGCCGAGGCCGAAACGCCGCGACAGCGACACAAAAAGCACCGCGGCTGCGAGCAGAGCGACGAGTGTGACAAGCATTGCGACGACATCCCTTGCGGTTGACCGACGCTACCACATGGGAAGTCTGTGTAAGCCCACGGGTGACGGCTCACTCGGTCCATGATTCCACTTCGGCGAAAAATGCTCTAGAAGCCGGCGATCCCCAGCAACGAGAGCGGCTTCGAGCCCAAGAAATGAACAAGCCTGAAAAGGCGGCAAAGACCGGCGCCGCGGATTACTCCGCGACGCTCTATTTGCCGCAGACCGATTTCCCGATGCGTGCCGGCCTTCCGCAGAAGGAGCCGGAGATTTTGATGCGCTGGCAGCGGATCGGCCTCTATGAGAAGCTGCGCGAAGCGGCTGCGGGACGCGCTCGCTTCGTGCTGCATGACGGGCCGCCTTATGCCAACGGCAACATCCATATCGGCCACGCGCTCAACAAAATCCTGAAGGACCTCGTCACCCGTTCGCAGCAGATGCTCGGCAAGGATTCGAATTACGTGCCGGGCTGGGATTGTCATGGTCTGCCGATCGAGTGGAAGATCGAGGAAGAGTACCGCGCCAAGGGCAAGAACAAGGACGAGGTGCCGATCAACGAGTTTCGCGCACAATGCCGTGCCTTCGCGGCGCATTGGATTGACGTGCAGCGCGAGGAATTCAAGCGGCTTGGCGTCCTCGGCGATTGGGATCATCCCTATTCGACGATGGATTTCGCCGCCGAAGCGCAGATCGCGCGCGAGATCATGAAATTCGCAGCGAACGGGCTGCTTTATCGCGGCTCGAAGCCGGTCATGTGGAGCGTTGTCGAGAAGACCGCGCTCGCCGAGGCCGAAGTCGAGTACGAGGATTATACGTCGGATACGGTTTGGGTCGGCTTTCCGGTGCGCACGATCCGCAACGGCGCACGCGCCGATGCGCGCCGCGCCGCGGAGATGAGCGGCGAAAATCCACAAGACGTGGAGGCAACGGGCGAAGTTTTCGACGAATTACGCGCCGCCTCGGTCGTCATCTGGACGACGACTCCGTGGACGCTGCCCGGCAATCGTGCCATCGCCTTCTCCTCGAAGGTCGATTACGGCCTTTACCGTGTCACTGAAGCGGCGCATGATAATTGGGCGAAGCCCGGCGCGCTTTATATCTTGGCCGACCGTCTCGCTTCCGACGTGTTCAAGGCGGCGCGCGTGCAGAATTTTGAGCGCGTCCGCAGCATCGATCCGCACGACATCGAAGCCTGCTGGCATCCGCTCGCCGAGCGCATTCCCGGCTACGAATTTCCCGTGCCGCTGCTTGAAGGCGAGCATGTCACCGACGATGCGGGAACCGGCTTTGTCCACACCGCGCCCGGTCACGGGCGCGAAGACTTCGATCTGTGGACCGGACATGCGCGCGTATTGGCGGCGCGCGGCGTCGATACGCGCATCCCTTATACGGTCGATGCCGATGGCTTCTACACCAAGGAAGTGCCGGGGTTCGGCGGCCGCCGCGTGATCGACGACAAAGGCAAGAAGGGCGACGCCAACGATGCGGTGATCGCGGCGCTGATCGACGCGAGCCATCTTCTCGCGCGCGGCCGGATGAAACATTCCTACCCGCATTCGTGGCGCTCGAAAAAGCCGGTCATCTTCCGCAACACGCCGCAATGGTTCATCGCCATGGATCGCGGGCTTGGCGGAGCGTCCGGCGGCAATGCCCCAACGCTGCGCTCTATCGCGCTCGACGAAATAGCGCGCACCCGCTGGGTTCCGGAATCGGGTGAAAACCGCATCCGTGGCATGATCGAAAACCGGCCGGATTGGGTCGTATCGCGTCAGCGTGCCTGGGGCGTGCCGATCGCGGTCTTCGTCAGGAAAGGCACAAGCGACCTCCTGATCGACGATGCCGTAAACGCCCGCATCGCCGACGCTTTCGAGAAAGAAGGCGCCGACGCGTGGTACAAGGACGACGCGGCAGCGCGCTTCCTCGCGCCGGAATATAGTGCGAACGACTACGAGAAGATCGACGACATTCTCGATGTCTGGTTCGACTCAGGCTCGACGCACGCCTTTACGCTCGACGATCCCGAGCGCTTCCCCGGTCTCGCCGGATTGAAGCGCGTGCGCGACGGCGGCCGCGACGAGATCATGTATCTCGAAGGCTCGGATCAGCATCGCGGTTGGTTCCATTCGTCACTGCTCGAGTCCTGCGGGACGCGGCTGCGCGCGCCCTTCGACGTCGTGCTGACGCACGGCTTCACGCTTGACGAGCAGGGCCGCAAAATGTCGAAGTCGCTCGGCAATGTGACAGTACCGCAGAA
The DNA here is from genome assembly GCA_036265935.1 of Beijerinckiaceae bacterium. Taxonomy (GTDB): domain Bacteria; phylum Pseudomonadota; class Alphaproteobacteria; order Rhizobiales; family Beijerinckiaceae; genus JAFASC01. The sequence continues at coordinate 49,866 of DATAOB010000047.1, read as the reverse complement.
AGTGATCAGTGAGTCCGGGGCCGATATCCTGCGGCTGTGGGTCGCGAGCGTCGATTATTCCGACGATCAGCGCATCGGCCCGGAAATCTTAAAAAGCATCACCGATAACTATCGCAAATTACGCAACACATTGCGTTGGATGCTTGGCTCCCTTGCACATTTCAAGAAAAATGAGTACGTGCCAAGCCGCGAGCGGCCTGATCTCGAACGCTACATGCTGCATCGTCTGGCCGAAAGCGCCGGCAGTGTGACGGAAGCTTATGCCGAATTCGATTACAAGAAGGTGGTCGCGCTGATCACGTCCTTCATGGTCAGCGATCTCTCAGCTTTCTATTTCGACGTCCGCAAGGATACGCTCTATTGCGATCCGCCATCGAGTGTCGCGCGCAAGAGCGCGCTCGCGACAATTGACGAGATTTTCGAGCAGGTGACGATCTGGCTCGCGCCGATCCTCGCTTTTACCTGCGACGAGGCCTGGCTCGCGCGCTATCCTTCGGAACATGGTTCCGTGCACATGCATCTTTTCCCGCAGACGCCGCGCGACTGGCGCGACGATGCGCTCGCCGCAAAATGGCGAGTGATCCGTAACGTGCGCCGCGTCGTCACCGGCGCATTAGAGATCGAGCGCGCCGCCAAGCGTATCGGCTCGTCGCTCGAGGCGGCGCCGGTCGTCTATATCGAGGATGCCGCTACCCGCGCCGCGCTCGACGGCATCGATTTCGCCGAAATCTGCATCACCTCGGATATCGAACTCCGTGCGGGGCAGGGTCGAGCGGACGCATTCCGGCTTGACGATGTGTCGGGGGTCGCCGTCGAGCCGCAACGTGCCACGGGCCGCAAATGCGCGCGCTCCTGGAAAATCTCTCCGCTTGTCGGCAGCGATCCCGAATACCCTGATATCACACCGCGCGACGCACAGGCGCTGCGCGAACTCAAAGCCGCGGAGCTCATGCGCGCATGAGCCCGCGGCTTCTCGGTCTCATTACGCTTGTTGCGACCGTCGTCATCGATCAGACCGACAAGCTCTGGATGCTTTTCGTCTACCGGATCTCAGACCATCAGCCGGTTCATATCGGGCCGTTCCTGGATCTGATCGTCGCCTGGAATCCCGGCGTTTCCTATTCACTGCTGCGCGCCACCACCGATATTGAGCGTTATCTGCTCCTGGCGCTGGCGTTTGCGGCCATCACGCTGCTTTTCGCCTGGCTGTGGCGGGCGCGCTCGCGTCCGACCGCCTTCGCCCTCGGACTGATCATCGGCGGCGCAATGGGCAATGCCTACGACCGCTGGGCGTACGGCGCGGTCGCCGATTTCTTCCGGTTCCATGTCGGCGATCTCTCCTGGTACGTGTTCAATCTCGCCGATGTGGCGATCGTCGGCGGCGTCGCGCTGCTCCTCCTGGAATCGCTGTTTCCGACGGCGTTTGCCCGGCCGAAGCGGCAGGAAGACCCGGTCCTCTCCGACTGAGAAGGGCAGGCCCTTCCGCCCCGCCCACAAATTGCCGCGAAGGCAGAGCCTTTAAGCATCCTGCAAAGGTCCACTTTCCCGCCCCTAGGCGGGATTTCCTTGAGGACAGGACGGGATGGCTTCTCGAACTCTTCGCGCCCCGAGCGCGATCGCCGCCGCGGCGGGCATTTTTCTCCTGGTCGGCACCGGGGCGCAGCCCGGCCCGGCACGGGCGGAAGAAGGAAACCAGACGCTCCGGCAAATCTTCGGCCTGGTCACCGGCGATACCGGCCAGAAGGATACCGACGGCATTGATTATCGCGAGCGCCCGCCGCTCGTCTTGCCGCCAAAAATGGAGCTGCCGCCGCCGCAAGCCGCGGTCGAGAAGCCGAATCCGGCGTGGCCGAATGATCCGGATCTAGGTCGGCTCAAGAAGCTGAAGGCGGAGGCCAAAGTTCCTGCCCGCCAGGTGAACGAGGCTACCGCGAATCCGCACATTTCGCAGGCGGAGCTGGAAAAAGGTCGGATCGCGGCCGAGGACCCGAAGTCGCCGCAGCAGAATCCATGCGATTATTCGAACGCCCCGGAATGTCTCTATACGCCCTGGGCGATCCTTAAGAAGGTCGGCAATAATGCCGGCAAGGAAGACAAGGACATCCTCACTCCCGGCGAAGAGCCGCCGCGCGAGTATCTGACCGAACCGCCGCCGGGATTCCGCAAGCCGACGCAGGTGGTCAAAGCGACGCGCGAGGCGCCGAAGGAGAAAGAAGACGCCTCCGATGCCGGCGCCTATATCCGCCAGCAGGCGAGGCACAAGACTTCGGTCGACGATTGAGAATCCGGGCGGCCCTTGCGCTGAGCTGGCCGATCGCGTAGCCCGCGACTAACTCCAGCCTGCGGCTTCGTCCGCTCCCGGGTTTTTATGCAGCTACGATCATCCGTTCCGCAACATACGCTGACGCCATCGGCATCGGCCGGGGGCAGGCAGGGCGCCGGACCGGCAATCACGCACTCCAGGCTTGAAAACGGCATGCAGGTCGTGGTGATCCCCGACCACCGCACGCCGGTCGTCACCCACATGGTCTGGTACCAAAACGGCTCGGCCGACGATCCGCCGGGCAAGTCGGGCATCGCGCATTTCCTCGAACACCTGATGTTCAAGGGCACCAAAGCGCACCCGAAGGGTTTCTCCGACCTCATCGCCGAACTTGGCGGCCAGGAGAATGCCTTCACGGCTTACGACTACACCGCCTATTTCCAGCGCGTTGCCAAAGAGCATCTCGCCACGATGATGTCGCTCGAGGCCGATCGCATGACCGGCCTCATCCTCACCGATGACGTTGTTGCGCCTGAGCGTGACGTCGTTCTCGAAGAGCGGCGGATGCGCACCGACACCGATCCCGCCCAGCAACTGAACGAGGCGGTGCAGGCGTCACTCTTTCCGCACCATCCCTACGGCACGCCGGTGATCGGCTGGGGCCACGAGATCGAGACGCTCGATCGCGGCGACGCGCTGACCTACTACGAGCGCTTCTACACGCCGGTGAATGCCATTCTCATTGTCGCCGGCGACGTCGAAGCCGCCGAGGTCGGGCGCCTGGCGCGCGAAACATACGGACGCATTGCGGCACGCGAGAAACCGCCGCGGCGCTTTCGTCCACAGGAGCCGGAGCCGCGCGCGCATCGGCTGGTCACGCTCGAAGATCCGAAGGTCGAGCAGCCGGCACACGAGCGCGTTTTCCTCGTGCCCTCCTACACGACCGCGGCACCCGGCGAAGCCGAAGCTTTGGAAGTGCTGACGCATCTCATCGGCGGCGGCCACACGAGCCTGCTCTATCGCGAGCTCGTTATCGAGCGGAAGCTCGCGGTCGCGGTCGGCGCCTACTACATGGGCACCTCGCTCGATGCGACGCGGTTGTGGATTTACGCGATGCCGACGCCGGGCACCGCCCTCGAGCAACTCGATCGCGCGGTCGAGGAAGTGATCGCGCGCGTCGCGGATCATCCCGTCGATGAAGCCGATCTGCAGCGCGCCCGCACGCGACTGGTCGCCGATGCGATCTACGCGCAAGACAATCAGGCGAGCCTGGCGCGTTGGTATGGCGCCTCGCTCGCGACCGGCCTCACGATCGAAGATATCGCCCGCTGGCCGGAACGGATCGAAGCCGTGAGCGCGCAGGATGTGCAGAACGCCGCGCGTAAATGGCTCGACAAGCGCCGCGCCGTCACCGGATTCCTGTTGCCCGAAGCAGCGGCCGCGTGACCTCAATGACAGAGATCGCCGAGGTCGGACTTTCGTCGCGCGCCGGTCGCGTGCAGCGAGTCTTTACGCCGCATGGGATTGAAGCGTGGCTCGTCGAAGAGCACGCGATTCCGCTGGTCGCGCTGGAGTTCTCAATCAACGGCGGCGCCTCGCAGGATCGCCCGGAGCGTCCCGGCACGGCGACACTTCTCGCCGGGCTGCTCGATGAAGGCGCCGGGTCCTACGATGCCGAAGGCTTTCACCGCGCGCTCGACGACAAGGCGATCCATCTCTCCTTCAACGCCGATCGTGACCACATTTCCGGTCACTTGCAGACGCTCGAGCGCAACACCGCGGCGGCTTTCGAGCTTCTGCGTCTGGCGTTGAACGAAGCCCGCCTCGATGCCGAGCCGATGGAGCGCGTGCGCGAGCAGATGGCCGCGACGCTGAAGCGCGATCTGCACGATCCCGAAGCGATGGCCAACCGCGCCTTTCGTGCCGCGGCGTTTCCCGATCATCCTTACGGCCGTGCGGTGCGCGGTGAAATCGCCAGCCTGCCGTCGATCACGCGCGCCGATCTCGACGATCTGCGCAAACGCGCCTTCGCGCGGGCGACGTTAAAAATCGCCGCGGTCGGCGCCATCGACGCGCCGACGCTGGCGCGTCTCCTCGATGAGGTGTTCGGCGCCTGGCCGGAACTGCCCGAGCTTGTGACGGTGCCGGCAACCTCCGTCGCCAATCTCGGCACGCGGCGCGTCATCGACCTCGATGTGCCGCAGACGACGATCCGTTTCGGCCGCCCCGGCATTCACCGCCGCGATCCCGAGTTCATCCCGGCGATGGTGGTCAATTACATTTTGGGCGGTGGCGGCCTGACGACGCGGCTCTTCCATGAGGTGCGCGAGAAGCGCGGCCTTGCCTATTCCGTCTATTCGCAGATCCAAAGTTTCGATCGTGCCGCGATGCTTGCGGGTTCCACCTCGACTAAGAACGAGCGCGCCGCGGAATCGCTCGCCGTCATCGAAAGCGAGATCAAGCTGCTCGCTCACGACGGGCCGACCGAAGCGGAGCTCGACAAAGCCAAGAAATATCTCACCGGCTCTTATGCGCTGTCGTTCGACACCTCGACCAAGATCGCCGCGCAGCTGGTGCATCTGCAGCAGCAGGGCTTCGATATCTCCTATCTCGACGAGCGCAACAAGCTTGTCGAGGCGGTCACGTTGGCGGAAGCCAAACGCGTCGGGGAGCGCCTGTTCGGCGACGGCGCCCTGCTTGTCACCGCCGCCGGACGGCCGGACGGCATGTGAACGCGGCACGTTCCGCCCGAATCACATGATTTGCTAAACCTCGAGCGCAATTTTTCGGATTCCGCTTGAGCTACCTCGATCCGCCTCCGCTGCCCGCTGCCGTCATCGTCACCAAGGACGTCGGCGGCTATGTCGATCAATACCGCACGATGACCGAGCTCTATCGCGCCCAGGATCGCGAAGTGCGGCTGCATGAATGTCGCTCGGCCTGCACGCTCGCTTTGAGCCTGCCGAATGTCTGCGTGTATCCGGATAGCCTGATCAAATTCCATGCCGCTTACGATCCGCGCAACAAAATGGTCAACTGGGACGAGACGCAGAAACTGTTCTCGACCTACCCCGCGCCGGTGCAGGCGCGACTCGGCACGCTGACGCGCGAATATAAGGTGCTTTCCGGCGCCGAGCTGATCTCGCTCGGCGTGCGCGATTGCAACGAGAAGCGCATCCTCGTCGCCAAAGCCGCGCCGGCACCGGAGGACAAAGCGAGCCTTGCCAAAATTGTCGAGGGCATGAAAAGCGCGCTGATGACGAGCTCGGAGCCCGCTTCGCACGCGCCCGCGCCTGTCTCGACACCGCAGCCGAGCGCGCCGCCGGTGCCGGTGAAAACCCAACAGGTCCAGACGCCGCAAAGCGCACCCGAGCCGCCGCCCGCTGCGGTGCCGCTGCCGCCGGCGCGGCCGCAAGAGCCGGAACCGGCCGACGTACCGCTGCCGCCGCGCAAGCCGACGAGCGTCGCGTTGGCGCAGGCGCAGATCGCGCTCATCCCGCCGGCGCACCGGCCGATGGTCGGCTCAGCGCGCATACTTCCAGATAGATTTACGCCTTACGCTTACGTGATCGTGCGGCGCTGAACCCGCGGTCGCATCAGGATTACGACAGCCGCCGCAGCATCGAGCGCGGCGCAAACTAAAATCGGCGCGGTGTAACTTCTGGCCAGATCGTGGATGGCGCCAAGCAAAAGCGGTCCGCTCGAGGCGCCGATCTGCCAGATCGAACTGACCAGCGCAGTCAGCATGCCGAACGATGCCGGCTCGAATTCGCGCTGTACGATGAGTGCCGGAAAGGTGATGAGATTACCCACCGAGAAGCCGAAAATCGCCACCGCAACGAATAGCGGCAGCGACTCGCGTGTCGCAATCATCACCGCGAGCGCGATCACCTGCGAGGCAAGCGACAGCGCCGTGACCGCGCGCTGATCGAAGCGGTCGATTACCATCCCGAGCGTCAACCGCCCGACAATCGCCATCCCCGTCGTGACGGCGACCGCAATGCCGGCCTGAGCGCGCCCGAGGCTCGGCTCCAGAATGGCAATCTCGTGCACAAGAAAACCGGCCTGCGCCATGAGAGCGAGCGAGAAAGGCAGACCGATCGACCAGAAGCGCCAGGAGCGTAGCGCGTCGGCACGCGTCCATGGCGCAATCACCTTGCCCGCGGCATCCAAGTTCGGGCGATGGACGAGCGCGACGGCCGGCCGCTCGACCCAGAAAAACACCATCGGCAGGATCAGTGCCAGCATCACACCGCTGACAACCGCAACCGCCGGCTCGAAGCCGATCTTGTCGATGAGCACTACCAGTGCCGGGATGACCACCACGCCCGCCATGCTGGCGCCGTTGAGCGCGAGATTGATCGCAAGTCCGCGCCGGGCGGAAAACCATAGACCCAGCACATTGGAAATCGCGCCGACCGTGGTCGCCGCCCATCCCGCCGACATCAGGAGATAGACGGCATAGAGCTGCCATGGCGCCGCGACGATGCCGACAAGCAGCCCGGCCGTGGCGATCATCAAAACGCCGGCGAGCATCACCCATCGCGGGCCGAAGCGGCGGATCGCGTCGCTCACGTAAATTACGGCGAGCGCGCCGACTAAATAATACAGTGTGGTCGCGCCGGAGATAAGCGAGGCCGACCAGCCGCGGGTCGCACGCAATTCGGCGAGAAAGACGCCATGGCCGTAGAAGCCAAAGCCCCAGGCAAACATCGCGATCGTGAAACACGCGATGACGACCCGCCAGCCGGGATAGCTCGGCGAGGTCTCATCAAGCGTCGCGGCCCGCGTCGGTTTCGGGACTTGCAGCATCAGGCGCGACTGACCATGTCCGCGCGCGCGGCGCAAATCATAAACCTTCGCTTGGGCTCGAAGTTTTCGCGTTCACTTCTCCTGCAGCGTGAAGCCGACGCGCAAACTGACCTGATAATGATGCACGCCGTCATCGGCAATGTGGCCGCGTATCTGCTCGACCTCGAACCAGCGCAAATTCCGCAGCGTCTTCGACGCCCGCGAGATCGCCGTCTGTATGGCGTCCTCGATCGACTTTTCCGACGAGCCGACAAGCTCGGTTATTTTGTACACGTGATCCATGACACTCTCCTGTTTCGAGATTGCTCGAGGTTTGGCTGATCGGGTGCGGCGAAATCATTCACCTTTGCTGGAGCGGGAACGCGGCGGCGTGCAAAAACATTGCCGTACCGCAATGCTTAAGTCCATCGAATGCAAAGCCAAGCCGGATATCGGCGCGGAGAGGCCGCAGAGCGTCGTCGCCTTCGACGCCGACGACACGCTATGGATCGACGACACTGATGAGAAGCGCTGGGAACGCGATTGCAAGCGCCTGTCGACCGAAGGCCTGCCGCATCCCGGCATACGGGAGGCCTTCCGCCGGCGCTTGCGCCAATGCGGTTACACGCCCGAGGGCGTGCAGCGCGCGCTGATCGAAAGCGCGCGCGAGATTTGCGATCGCGACATTCCCGCCGATTGGCGCGCTCAGGTGGAAGCCATTCCGCAATGCATGGACTGGCTGACCTTGCGCTGCCCGCCCGGGCTCGAAAGCGCGCTCACGCGATTGCAAGAGGCTGGGCACGCGCTCTGGATCATCACGCATGGCGACCTCATCCGCCAGGCGATGAAGCTCGCCTGCTTCCCATTTCTCGATCGCTTCGGAATGGTCGAGATCGTCGACCGCAAGAATGCCGCGACCTATGCGCGGATCGCCGCCGCGAACGGCTGCGCGCCTGCCGCGCTGACCATGGTCGGCGACAGGTTCTTCGAGGACGTCGGCCCGGTCGTGCGGCTCGGCGGACGCGGCATCCACGTGCCCAATGGCCGCTGGGCGATGTTGCGGCGGTTCGATCGATTTCTGCCGACGCGGCGCATCCGGGTCTGCCGGACTATTGCCCAGGTACCGGAGGCGATTGCGGCGGCCGGCTAGGGTGGGAGACGGCCTCCCGTTTGGTCTGCCAGCCTGCTAAAACGCTTGCGATGTCCCTTGCCGCCGCCTTCGATTCGCCGCCCGCCGCACCGGTCCGCCGTCTCGACCCGGTGCTTGTCGATCGCATCGCCGCAGGCGAGGTCGTCGAGCGTCCTGCCTCCGTGGTGAAGGAGCTCGTCGAGAACGCGCTCGACGCCGCCGCGAGCCGCGTTGAGATCGTCATTGAGGCGGGTGGGCGGCGGCTGATCCGCATCAGCGACGACGGGCACGGCATGAGCGCGGAGGATTTGGCGCTTGCGGTCGATCGCCATGCCACATCGAAACTGCCCGATGGCGATCTCTCAGCGATCGCGACGCTCGGCTTTCGCGGCGAGGCGCTGCCGTCGATCGGCTCGGTGGCCGAGCTCCTGATCGAGACGCGCGCGGCGGATGCGCTACACGGCGCGCGCATTGTCGTCTCGTTCGGCGACAAGGGCGCGGTCGTTCCCTGCGCGCGCGCCAAAGGCACGCGTGTCGAAGTGCGCGACCTGTTTTTAAGCGTGCCGGCGCGGCTGAAGTTCTTGAAGGGTGAGCGCGCCGAAGCGCAAGCTGTCGCCGATGTCGTGAAGCGGCTCGCGATCGCGCATCCGGGCGTTCGGTTTTCGCTCGCAAGCGAGTCCGGCGCCAGCTTAGATTATGCCGCGACGCATGGACCCGACGCGCTCGCGCGCCGGCTTGCCGATGTGCTCGGCCGCGATTTCGCGCAGGATTGCGTGGCGATCGATGCGGCCCGCGAAGCTTTCGCGCTCACCGGCCATGCTGGCCTGCCGACCTACAACCGCGCCAATGCGCTGCAGCAGTTCATGTTCGTCAACGGCCGTCCGGTGCGCGACAAATTGCTCGCGAGTGCGGTGCGCGCGGCCTATCTCGATTTCCTCCCGGCGGACCGGCATGGCGTCGTCGCGCTGTTCGTCGCCTGTCCGCCGCGCGAGGTCGACGTCAACGTGCATCCAGCAAAGGCGGAAGTGCGGTTTCGCGATGCCGGCCTCGTGCGCGGATTGCTCATCGGCGCGCTGAAGGAAGCGCTGGCCGGCGCGCGACATCGCGCCTCGAATGAAGGTGGCCGTAGCGCGCTGCATATTCTGTCACGTGGCACGGCGCAGCCGACCTATGATTGGCGGCGCTCGCTCGCTGCACCGGGACATATTGCCGACGGCTTTGCCGAGCAGGAGCAGCGCGCCTTTGTCATAGATGCCCCCGCCGCCGATGCGCGCGCGGGCGTGGCACCGCCGGCGCCGGAAGCAGTGGAAGCGCCGCTCGGCGCGGCACGCGCGCAGCTCCACGAAAACTACATTGTCGCGCAGACGCGCGACGGCATCGTTCTCGTCGATCAGCATGCGGCGCATGAGCGGCTCGTCTATGAACACCTGAAGCGTCAGCGCGACACGCATGGCATCGCGCGCCAGGCGCTGCTCGTGCCGGCGGTGGTCGACATGGAGCAGAGCGACGTCGCGCGGATTGTTGCAGCGGCGGATGCTCTCGCTGAGTTGGGTCTTATCGTCGAGAGTTTCGGCCCCGGCGCGGTGCTGGTGCGCGAAATGCCGGCGCTTCTGCAGAACGCCGATGCACGCAAGCTCCTGCGGGACATTGCCGATCGGCTGGCGGAAGACGATAGCGCCGGCGCGCTCGAGCGCTCGCTGGACAAAGTGCTGGCGACGCTCGCGTGCCACAATTCCGTGCGCGCCGGGCGGCGGCTCAACGCCGAGGAGATGAATGCACTGTTGCGTGAGATGGAGGCGACGCCGGCCTCCGGTCAGTGCAATCACGGCCGCCCGACTTACATTGAACTAAAGCTCGCCGATATCGAGCGGCTGTTCAAACGAAGGTGACGGCGGCTCTCCACCCGGGCCTCGAGCGGCGTTTGCAGCGCGCGGTCGACGGCGACATTCTCTTCGACCGTTTTTCGCGCGGACGTTACGCGACGGACGCTTCTTCTTATCAAGTCATGCCCGCGGGAGTCGTCGCGCCGCGCACCAGCGAAGGCGCGCTCACGGCGCTGGCTTTGGCGCGCGAAGAGCGCGTGCCGGTGACGTTTCGCGGCGGCGGCACCTCGCAATGTGGGCAGACGATCAATGAAGGCCTGATCGTCGACACGTCGAAATACTTGAACCGCATCTTGTCGCTCGACGTTGCGGTACGCCGTTGCACCGTCGAGCCAGGCATCGTGCTCGACGATTTGAACCGGCAGCTCGTGCCACACGGTTTGTGGTTTCCAGTCGATGTGTCAACTGCCTCGCGCGCCACGATCGGCGGCATGGCCGGCAACAATTCCTGCGGCGGACGCTCGCTGCGCTACGGTACAATGCGCGACAATGTGATCGCGATCGACGGCGTTCTTGCCGACGGAACCGCGGGGCATTTCGGCGTGATCGACACGGCCCCGAGCGCCAGCAATGTGCCTTCGCGCCTTGAGGCGCTGACGCGCGATCTCCTCGCCATCGGCCGGCACGAGGCGGCCGAAGTGGCAGCGCGCTTTCCCAAGGTGCAGCGCCGCGTTGGCGGTTATAACCTCGATGCGCTTGCGCCGGATCGCGAGATCAATCTCGCGCATCTGCTCGTCGGGTCGGAAGGCACGCTGGCACTCTCGACCGCGATCGAGTTGAAGCTGTCGCCGGTGATTGGCAACCGCGCGCTGGGCGTGGCGCATTTCGGCTCCTTCTACGAAGCGATGGATTGCGCGCAGCACATCGTCCGCCTGAAGCCGATCGCGGTCGAACTCGTTGATGCGACGATGATTGCGCTCGGTCGCGACATCGCGATGTTCCGGCCGCTGATCGAGCGCGTGATCAAGGGCGAGCCGGAAGCGCTGCTTCTCGTCGAATTCGCCGATGACGATCAGGCGGAGAATCTGCGGCGCGTTGCGCAGCTCGGCGAGCTCATGGGCGATCTCGGCTTCGGCTTCGATCGCGAGCGGCGCAAATGGGGCGGCGTCGTCGAAGTCGCCGATCGCACGACGCAGACGGCGTTCGCCGATTTTCGCGCCGCGGGCCTCAACGTCATGATGTCGATGCGCGACGAGCGCAAGCCCGTCTCGTTCATCGAGGATTGCGCCGTGCCTCTCGAGCATCTCGCCGATTATACGGAACGGCTCAATGAGGTGTTCGCGCGCAACCGAACGAAGGGGACGTTCTATGCGCACGCCTCGGAAGGCTGTCTGCATGTGCGCCCGTTGCTCAATCTGAAGCTCGATCTCGATTTGAAACGCATGCGTGCCATCGCGGAAGAAGCCTTTGCCATCGTACGCGAGTACAAAGGCTCGCATTCGGGCGAGCACGGCGACGGCATCGTGCGCTCGGAATTCCACGAGAAGATGTTCGGGCCGCGTCTCATTCGCGCCTTCGGCGAGGTGAAGACGCTGTTTGATCCCGACGACGCGCTGAACCCGCATCGCATTGTCGATCCGCCGAAATTCGATGACCCCAATCTGCTGCGCTACGGCCCGAATTACGGACGCTCGGAATTTCAGCCCGTGCTCGATTGGTCGGCATGGCCGGGCGGCGCCGCCGGTCTCCAGGGCGCGACGGAGATGTGCAACAATAACGGCGCCTGCCGGAAATCGGTGGGCGGTGTCATGTGTCCGTCTTATCGCGTCACCTGCGACGAGCGCGATGTGACGCGCGGGCGCGCCAACACGCTGCGGCTGGCGCTCTCGGGACAGCTCGCAGCTGAGGCGCTGACCTCCGCGGGCGTGCGCGACACGCTGAGCCTCTGCGTGTCGTGTAAAGGCTGCCGGCGCGAATGCCCGACCGGGGTGGATGTAGCGCGGATGAAGATTGAGGTGCAGGCGGCGCGCGCCGCGAAATATGGATTCTCGCTGCGCGACAAGATCGTTGCGCATCTGCCGGATTATGCCGGGATCGGCGCGGTGCTTGCGCCGCTGATGAATCTGCGCGACCAGATCCCGACGCTCGCGCGTGCCAGCGAGAAAATGATGCGATTGGCGCATCAGCGGCCGCTGCCGCGTTGGCGCCGCGATCGCTTTCGCGAGCCGGCGGCAAGCATGGGCAGCGGCAAAGCAGGCGAGGTCGTGCTTTTTGCCGATACCTTCAACCGCGCCTTCGAGCGGGAGACGATCGAAGCGGCGCTCAACGTTCTCGTCGTGGCGAATTACCGTGTGCATCTGCCACGCCATGCCGGGAGCAAGCGCGCGCTCTGCTGCGGTCGCACGCACCTCTCGGTCGGCAATGTCCCTGGCGCACGGCGCGAGCTTTCGCGCACGCGCGATGCGCTGCTACCATTTGCGAAACGCGGCGTGCCGGTCATCGGGCTGGAGCCGTCGTGCTTGTTGACGCTCCGCGACGAATTGCTGGCGCTGTTTCCCGGCGAGGAGTCGCGGATGATTGCCGACCAAGCGCTACTCTTCGAGGAGCTTTTGGCACGCGAGGCCGAAGCGGGGAGACTCATGCTCCCTCTTGGCGAGACGAAGCGCACAGCGCATCTGCACGGCCATTGCCATCAAAAAGCTTTTGGCGCATTCGGCTCCGTTGAAACGGCACTGCGTCTCGTGCCCGGACTCGACGTGAAGCCGATCGAATCCTCGTGTTGTGGCATGGCCGGCGCGTTCGGCTATCAAGCCGAGACATACGATGTTTCGATGGCGATGGGTGAGCTGACGCTATTCCCCGCGGTGCGCGGCTCGGATGCGGACTCGCTCATCGTCGCCGACGGTTTTTCCTGTCGGCATCAAATCGAGCATGGCACGGCGAGGAAGCCGTTGCATGTGGCAGAGGTGATTGCAGGGGCGCTTGTCTGACTCCATACCCCGGACGCCGAAGGCGATCCCGGTCCAGGGGCAGATGCGTTTGCTCTGGGTCCGGATCGCGCTGCGCGCGTCCGGGAATGCGAATCATTTTCCTGTCGTCAGCACGATCTTGCCGAGATGGCTCGATGATTCCATCAGTTCGTGCGCGCGCCGCGCTTCCTCCAACGGGAACGTGGCGTGAATGACGGGTTTCACGCTGCCTTGCTCAAGTAGCGGCCAGACGTGCTTGTATAATTCCTCGGCGATCGCCGCTTTCAGTGCGACGGGGCGCGGACGCAAGGTGGAACCCGTCAGCGTCAGGCGTCGCACCATCACCGGCGTGTAATCCAGCTGCTCAACCTTGGAGCCACCGAGAAAGGCGATCTGCACGAGCCGACCTTCGATGGCAAGGATGGAGATATTCTTCGGAATGTAGGCACCGCCGACCATATCGAGAATGACGTCGACGCCTTTTTTGTCCGTGATCTTCCTCACCTCCTCGACGAAATCCTGCCCGCGATAATCAATTGCGTGAGCGGCGCCGAGCGTGCGGCAGAACGCGCATTTGTCGGGTGAACCCGCCGTCGCGATCACCGTCGCGCCAAATTGTTTGGCGAGCTGGATCGCGGTCGAGCCGATGCCTGACGAGCCGCCATGGACGAGAAACGTCTCGCCGCTTTTCAGCCGCCCGCGCGTGAACACGTTGTCGTAAACGGTGAAATAGTTTTCCGGAATGCCGCCGGCTTCCTCCATGCTGAGCGGCTTTGGCCGCGGCAGGCAAAGCGACGCATCGGCGAGCGCATATTCGGCATAGCCACCCGATCCGACGAGAGCGCAGGTTTGATCGCCGACCTTAAGGTTCTTGACGCCATCCCCGACAGCAACGATACGCCCGGCAATCTCCAGCCCCGGGACCTCGCTTTCGCCCGGCGGCGGCGGATAGGCGCCGGCGCGCTGCGCGACGTCGGGGCGGTTGATTCCGGCGGCGACGACTTCGACCAGAACCTTGCCGGGTGCCACTTTGGGCACGTCAACCTCGCGAACGCGGATCACCTCCGGCCCGCCTTTTCCGTCGAAATGAATCTCACGCATCCGCGGGGGCAAAGCCATGACATCTCTCCTTGGTTGCCGTCGGAGATACAAGAACTTGGCGCGATAGCAAAGCGGTCGAGATTGCCTGGCGTCTGACGTAGCCGAACGCGACCGCCGGCATATAACAGTGTTCAGCTATTTGAGAGCCGCATGGAACATCGCCAATTCGGTTGTGCAAGATGCGACGTCAGCGTCGTCGGCCAGGGCACATGGTACATAGACCGCGCAGATCGCCCGTCTGCGATCGCCGCCCTGCGCCGCGGCATCGACCTCGGCATGACTCACATCGATACCGCGGAGTATTACGGCGAGGCCGAAAACATTATCGGCGAGGCGATTGCCGGGCGGCGCGACCGCGTCTTTCTCGTCTCGAAGGTGATGCCGCAAAATGCCTCACGCGCGGAGACGAGCGCCGCATGCGAGCGATCGCTGAAGCGGCTGCGGACCGATCGGCTAGATTGCTACCTCCTGCATTGGCGCGGGTCATATCCGCTCGCCGAGACGTTCGCTGCTTTTGCCGCACTGAAGGCCAGCGGCAAAATTCTCTCCTGGGGCGTCAGCAATTTCGACGTGGCCGATCTTGAGGACGCTATCAAAGCAGGCGGTGCCGGCGAGATTGCGTGCAACCAGGTGCTTTACCATCTGCAGGAGCGGGCGATCGAGCATGCGGTGCTCCCCTGGTGCGAAAAGCACGACGTGGCGATCGTCGGCTACAGCCCGTTCGGGCACGATGACTTTCCGTCACCGCACTCAAAGGGCGGCCGCATTCTCGAAGAAATCGCCGCGAGACACGGAGCAACCGGGCGGCAAGTCGCACTGGCTTTTCTTGTGCGCGTCGCGCCGCTGTTCACAATTCCAAAAGCCAGCAACCCGGCGCATGCGGCGGAGAATGCCGGCGCCGGTGACGTGCGGCTGAGCGGCGAGGAAACTGCGCGCATCGGTGCGGCTTTCCCGGCGGGAAGGCCGCGAAGTTTGCCCATGCTTTAATGGACATTTCCGAGGCGCGCAGCGTGCTCCGGGACCAGGAGCAAACGCATCTGGCCCTAGACCCCGGATCGCGAGTCGGGCGTCCGAGAGTGGTGCCTCAGAGCAATCCCGCGCCGCGGGCCCATTGATATTTCGCGGCGAGCACTTCGACCGGAATTTCCGTGGAATAAGCGTAAGCCGGGATGCCATGCTGATAAAGATAATCGGAAGCCTCTTCGACTTCGATGTCGCCGGCGAGCGAGGCGACGATGGGCTTTTCGAAACCTTTCTTCTTCATCTCCTCCTTCACCTCTACCATCAACCTGGCAAACACCATCGGCGGCGTCACGATCGTGTGCCAATAACCGAGGATCAGCGCGTGAATGCGATCGTCCTCGATGCCGAGCTTCACCGTATTCTGATAGGTCTTCGGTGGCTCGCCGCCGGTAATGTCGACCGGATTGCCGGCCGCGCCGAAGGGCGGAATGAATTTGCGGAAGGCCTTGTCGAGGTCGTCCGGCATTGCCATCAGCTTCAGGCCATTGTCGACGCAAGCGTCGGACAGAAGCACACCGGAGCCGCCGGCGCCGGTGATGATAAGCACGTTCTCTCCCTTTGGCGTCGGTAGGATCGGGACACCGCGGGCAAATTCGAGGAGCTGCCGCAGCGAACGCGCGCGCACCACACCCGATTGCTTGAATACGTCCTCGTAGATTTTGTCGTTGCCGGCGAGCGCGCCAGTATGCGAACTCGCCGCCTTCGCGCCCGCGGAAGTCCGGCCGGCTTTCAGCACGATGACCGGCTTCTTCTTAGAGACGCGCTTCGCCGCCTCGGCAAAGGCGCGGCCGTCTTTCAAATCCTCGCAATGCTGCGCGATAACTTTCGTATTGTCGTCCTGCTCGAAGAAGTCGAGCAGATCGTCTTCGTCAATGTCGGATTTGTTGCCCAGCCCGACGATTGCCGAGACGCCCATCTTCGCCGAGCGCGAGAAGCCGATGATCGCCATACCGATGCCGCCCGATTGCGACGACAAAGCCGCGTGACCTTTCACGTCGTAGGCGGTGCAGAACGTCGCGCAGAGATTCTTCCAGGTATAATAGAAGCCGTAAATATTCGGCCCCATCAGCCGGATATTGTATTTGCGTCCGATCTCCTGAAGCTCTTCCTGTCCCTTGATGTTGCCGGTCTCACCAAAGCCGGAGGGGATCAGCACCGCGCCGGCGATTTTCTTCTCGCCGCATTCGGTCAGCGCCGCGGCGACAAATTGCGCGGGGATCGCGAAGACGGCGACATCGATGTTGCCCGGCACATCCTTCACCGACTTGTAGGCCTTCATGCCCATGATCTCGTCCGCTTTCGGGTGGATCGGATAGATCTTGCCCTTGTAGCCGCCGTTGATCAGGTTCTTCATCACCGAATTGCCGATCTTGCCGGTCTCGGCAGACGCACCAATGACCGCGACCGTCTCCGGCTTCATGATGCGGTTCATTGCGACGACAATTTCTTCGTTGCTGCGCGTCTGCGGCCGTTTCTTCTGCTCGAAGTCGAGAACGATGCGCACATCGGCGGCGACCGCGCTGCTCTTTGTCGCAAAGACAGGATTGAGGTCAAGTTCGGAAATTTCCGGGAAATCGCTGACGAGCTGCGAAACCTTGACGATCACGTCGGCGAGCGCATCGCGATTGACAGGATCGCCGCCGCGCACACCCTTCAGCATCTCCGTTGCCTGGATGCCGTTTAGCATCGACAGCGCGTCCTGCTTTGTCGCCGGCGCCAAGCGAAACGTCACGTCTTTTAGAATCTCGACCAGCACGCCGCCGAGCCCGAACGCCACCAGCTTGCCGAAGGAGCCGTCGGTGATCGCGCCGACGATCACTTCCGTGCCGCCCGCAAGCATTTGCTGCACCTGCACGCCTTCGATCTTGGCGTCGGCTTTATATTTCTTGGCGCTGGCAAGAATCTTGTCGTGAGCCTCGCGCGCTGCGGCCGCGTCCTTGACGCCGACGATGACGCCGCCGGCTTCCGTCTTATGCAGGATGTCGGGAGAGACGATCTTCATGACGACCGGATAGCCCATGCTGTCGGCGAGTTTCGCGGCGTCCGCGGCGGATGATGCGACACCTTCCTTCGGCACCGGAATGCCGTAAGCGTCGCAAACCAACTTGCCTTCCGGGGCGGTCAGGCTCGTGCGCTTGTCGGCTTTGACCGCGTCGAGAACTTTGCGAACCGCGTCCTTGTGCGGGCTCGGCTGGGCCGTCATGTGCTCCTCCTCATGTTTGTTCTAACGCTGCGAAATTAAAGGTGGCGGTGCAGTGGCTGCGGCGTGGCATTTGGTATGCCAAGGTCGGTACTTGGTCAAGCAGAGGGGGAAATGGCAGAGGGCGTCTTCCTGTCGAGCGCGGCTTGAGCGCTCGCCGGGAAGTTCGAGGCTTTAACGCCGGACGATTTGACACTTGGCATGTGGTATGCCAAGAACAATGGACGCAGAGCGCTGGAAGCGAAGGTATGTCGCTCACCAAAAGCGCCGATGGAATTTCGGGATGAATACGCCGACAACCTCGACCAAACGGCCGCAAAAAATTTCGACGGATGCGCTGTTCTCACGCATCCAGGTCGAGGACTCGTTTAAGGCCAAGGCATACGCCGCGTTGAAAGAGGCCATTCTGAAGATGGACCTCTACGGTAATCCCGAACCGATCATGCTCGACGAGCGCGAGCTTTCCGACCGTCTCGGCGTCAGCCGCACGCCGGTCCGCGAAGCCGTGGCAATGCTCGAGCAGGATGGTTTCCTGCGCACGGTGCCGCGGCGCGGCATTCTCGTGGTCAAGAAGAACAAGCGGGAAATCATCGAGATGGTCCAGGCTTGGGCGGCGCTGGAAAGCATGGCGGCGCGATTGATCACGACCATGGCGAGCGATGACGAGATCAAGAGCTTGCGGCCGATGTTCGCCGGGTTCGATGAGGCGCATCGCCCGGACGAGCATCTCAGCGATTATTCCTCAGCTAACATCGCGTTCCACCAGACGATCATCCGCATGAGCGGCTCGGCGCTTCTCGTCGAGATGACCGAGCACATCCTTTTGCATGTGCGCGGCATCCGCCAGCTGACGATCGGCCGTGACAATCGCGCCCAGCGTTCCATTCAGGATCACCTCGGCATTATCGATGCGCTGGAGACGCGCAACACCGAATTGGCGGAGCGGTTGTCGCGGGAACATACGCTCGGTCTCGCCGCTTATGTTAACGACCACGGCGACGAATTGTTTGGCTGAAGCCGCGGCGTGTCCTGAAGGACCCGCGCAAATTACGAGATAGGGAGGAAGCGGTATGTCCGCATTAGCGAAGCGTATTGATCCCGTCGAGAGGGAAGTCGTCGAAGAGCGCGAGCTGACCGATGGCTTTCACCTGGTCATCGACGCGCTCAAGCTCAACGGCGTGAAGACCATCTATAATGTGCCCGGCATTCCGATCACCGATCTCGGCCGTATGGCACAGGCCGCCGGCCTTCGCGTCATCTCGTTCCGGCATGAGCAGAATGCCGGTAACGCCGCCGCCATCGCCGGCTATCTGACGAAACAGCCGGGCATTTGCTTGACCGTGTCCGCGCCAGGGTTTCTCAACGGGCTGACCGCGCTCGCCAACGCGACCACCAATTGCTTCCCGATGATCCTGATCTCTGGCTCGTCCGAGCGTGAGATCGTCGACCTGCAGCAGGGCGATTATGAGGAAATGGATCAGCTGGCAATCGCCAAGCCTTTATGTAAGGCGGCGTTCCGCGTGCTGCATGCGGCCGATATCGGCATCGGTGTCGCGCGCGCGATCCGCGCGGCCGTCTCCGGCCGTCCGGGCGGCGTCTATCTTGACCTGCCGGCAAAGCTTTTCGCGCAAGTAATGGATGCCGAAGCTGGACAGAAGTCTCTCGTCAAAGTCATCGATCCGGCTCCGGCGCAAATTCCCGCTCCCGTAGCGGTCAAGCGCGCGCTCGATGTGCTGAAAAGCGCCAAACGTCCGCTGATCATTCTCGGCAAAGGCGCGGCCTACGCACAAGCCGATGACGCGATCCGCACGTTCATCGAAAAAAGCGGCATTCCCTTTCTGCCGATGAGCATGGCCAAGGGGTTATTGCCTGACACCCATCCCCAATGCGCGGGCGCCGCGCGCTCGACGGTCTTGAAAGAGTCCGACGTCGTGATGCTGATCGGTGCGCGTTTGAATTGGCTGCTGTCGCACGGCAAGGGCAAGAACTGGGGCGAGCCGCATTCGAAAAAGCTTATCCAGATCGACATCGAGCCGAAGGAGATGGACTCGAATGTCGAGATCACCGCACCGCTGGTCGGCGATATCGGTTCCTGTGTTTCCGCTCTTCTCGAAGGGATGGGTAGTAAGTGGCAGGTCCCGCCCACCGATTGGACCCACGCCATCAAGACGAAACGGGAAGAGAACATCGCCAAGATGGCGCCACGGCTCATGAAAAATTCGGCGCCGATGGATTTCCATGGCGCGCTCGGTGCGCTGCGCACGGTCATCAAAGAACGGCCGGACGCGATCCTCGTCAACGAAGGCGCCAATACGCTCGATCTCGCGCGCGGCGTCATCGACATGTATCAGCCGCGCAAGCGTCTCGATGTCGGCACCTGGGGTGTCATGGGCATTGGCATGGGCTTCGCGATCGCCGCGGCGATCGAGACCGGTAAGCCGGTGCTGGCAGTGGAAGGCGACAGCGCCTTCGGTTTCTCCGGCATGGAGATCGAAACGATCTGCCGCTACAATCTGCCGGTCTGCGTCGTCATCTTCAACAATGACGGCATTTATCGCGGCACCGACGTCAATTCGGCCGGCTCGGATCCCGCGACGACGGTGTTTGTCAAAGGCTCGCGCTACGACAAGATGATGGAGGCATTCGGCGGTGTCGGGGTCGACGCGACGACACCCGACGAGCTGAAGCGCGCCGTCGATAAAGCCATGGATTCAGGCAAGCCGACACTCATCAACGCGGTGATCGATCCGGCCGCCGGCAGCGAGAGCGGCCGCATCGGCAACCTCAATCCGCAGAGCAAGCTTCGCAAGAAGCCGACGCAATAACCCAGAGAGATTTGATATTCGGGAGGTACAAGATGGGTAAGGCACTCGAGGGCGTCAGAATCCTCGACTTCACGCATGTTCAGTCGGGACCGACCTGCACGCAACTTCTCGCCTGGTTCGGCGCCGACGTAATCAAGGTCGAGCGACCAGGCGTTGGCGATATTACACGCGGCCAATTGCGCGACATTGCCAATGTGGACAGCCTCTATTTCACGATGCTGAACCACAACAAGCGTTCGATCACACTCGACACCAAGCATCCGAAAGGCAAGGAGGTGCTGACGCGCCTCATCGAGACTTGCGACGTGCTCGTCGAGAATTTCGGTCCCGGCGTGCTCGATCGCATGGGCTTTTCCTGGGAGAAGATTCACTCGATCAATCCGAAGATGATCGTTGCGTCGATCAAGGGCTTCGGTCCCGGCCCATATCAAGATTGCAAGGTCTACGAGAACGTCGCCCAATGCACCGGCGGCTCGGCTTCCACGACGGGCTTTCCCGACGGCGTGCCGCTGGTCACCGGCGCGCAGATCGGCGATTCCGGTACGGGCCTCAACCTGGCGCTCGGAATTGTCACGGCGCTTTATCATCGCACGAAGAGCGGCGAGGGCCAGCGCGTCACTGCCTCGATGCAGGATGGCGTGCTCAATCTGTGCCGGGTGAAGCTGCGCGATCAGCAGCGCCTCGCGCACGGGCCGCTTACCGAATATAGCCAGTATGGCGAAGGCATTCCCTTCGGCGATGCCGTGCCTCGCGCGGCGAACGATTCCGGCGGCGGTCAGCCCGGCCGCATCTTGAAGTGCAAAGGATGGGAGAACGATCCGAACGCCTACACCTATTTCATCACCCAGGCCGCCGTGTGGGAGCCGATCTGCGACATTATCGGCGAGCCCGAGTGGAAGACGCATCCTGATTACGCCACACCCAAAGCCCGGCTGCCGCGCCTCAACCAGATTTTCGCGCGCATCGAACAATGGACGATGACCAAGACCAAGTTCGAGGTGATGGATATCCTCAACGAATATGACGTGCCGTGCGGGCCGATCCTCTCGATGAAAGAACTCGCCGAAGATCAGTCGCTACGCGCGACCGGCACTGTCGTCGAGGTCGATCACCCGAAGCGCGGCAAATATCTCTCCGTCGGTAATCCAATCAAGCTCTCCGCGAGCCCGAGCGAGGTGAAGCGTTCGCCGCTGCTCGGCGAGCACACGGAAGAAATCCTGCGTGACGTGCTCGGCTACAACGACAACGAGGTCGCACAAATTCGCGCCTCGGGGGCGACCGAGCCGGCGCCCAAACGGGCGGCGGCGGAATAAGCAGGGGACAACAATGCGACCAAGGGCGGGTTCGTTCGCCCTTAGTCTAAGTCAACTAGAAGCTGGCCAGCTTCAAAAATGCTTGCACGCCCGTGCGGGCTGCATGAAGGTGGCATCAGATATACCAACACAGCTCCGAACAGAGAGCGACCAGGGAGTAATTTGAATGCCCACCCTCGCGACACCCGCGGCTAGCCCTGCCAGCCCTATCTCCGATTCCTTCCGCTGGACGCAGCTTGTCCTCGGCATCGCCTGCATGGTGATGATCGCCAATCTCCAATACGGCTGGACCTTCTTCGTCCCCGATATCCAGAAGGCGTTCAAGTGGGACCGTGCGTCAATCCAGTTGGCGTTCACGCTTTTCGTTCTGTTTGAGACGTGGCTTGTCCCGGTCGAAGGCTGGTTTGTCGACAAGTATGGACCGCGGCTTGTCGTCCTTTTCGGTGGTATTCTCTGCGGAATTGGATGGGTGACCAATTCCTATGCAACGTCGCTTAGCGGCTATTACGTCGGCCAGATCATTGCCGGAATCGGCGCCGGCGCGGTCTACGGCACATGTGTCGGCAACGCGCTGAAATGGTTTCCGGACAAGCGTGGCCTTGCTGCCGGTTTGACGGCTGCTGGCTTCGGTGCGGGATCCGCTCTGACGGTGGCGCCGATCCAAGCGATGATCAAGGACAGCGGCTTCCAAGCGACTTTCTTTTATTTCGGCCTCGGCCAGGGAATCATCATCGTCATTCTGTCGCTCTTCCTGCTGGCGCCGCAGCCCGGGCAGGTGCCGCAGCCGATCCAATCGAATCGCATCGCACAGACGCGGCGCAATTACCGACCGGCGGAAGTCATACGCCACCCGATCTTCTGGCTGATGTATTTCATGTTCGTTATCGTCGGCAGCGGCGGGTTGCTTGTGACGGCGAACCTGAAGCCGATCGGCGCGGATTGGAAGATCGACAACGTGCCGGTGACGTTGGTGGGCCTCACCATGACGGCGGTGACATTCGCCGCGACTCTCGACCGCATCCTGAATGGCCTCACGCGTCCGTTCTTCGGCTGGGTGTCGGACAAGATCGGCCGTGAGAATACGATGTTCATCGCTTTCGGCCTCGAAGGCGTCGGCATCTACCTGCTTTATCTCTATGGGCAGAATCCGATCTGGTTCGTGATCCTATCGGGCGCGGTGTTCTTCGCCTGGGGTGAAATCTACTCGCTCTTCCCGTCGACCTGCACGGACACGTTCGGCGCCCAATACGCGACGACGAATGCCGGGCTGCTTTACACAGCCAAGGGGACTGCATCGTTGCTCGTGCCGCTGGGCAATTATGTGCAGCAGAGCAGCGGCAGTTGGGACGGGGTGTTCCTAATTGCCGCGGCGGCGAACATTCTCGCCTCGCTGCTTGCAATTGCGGTGCTGAAGCCGTGGCGCCGACGTGTGGTGGAGCAATCAACCAGCCCCGCGGCAGCTGAAGTTTACGCGCACTCTTCGGCGCGATAGCAACAAAAAACGAAGACCAAAGCCTCAGCGCCCCTGCCGGAGCAGGGGCGCTTTTGTTGTTTGCACGGCCGGCGAAGATTCAGCGGTCGCCCTCAGCACGAATACCCGTAACGCAGAAGAAAGATTTGCCTCTCCGCGTTCGGCATCGACGGAAGCCACGAGCGCGGCGATCGACATTTGTCTTTCGTCCGCGATCTTGCGTAACGCGTCCCAAAAGGCGTGCTCGAGCGAAATACTGGTGCGGTGGCCGGCGATCACCAGGGAATGCTTTGAAAGATCCGTCGGACGCGTCTCGGCGGCATCATCGCCGCGACCGCGCTTGATCACGATTTCGTCGGCGCGCGCCGATGCTGGTCGAGGTGCCGCGCGCCGCGGGCTTTTTCCGCCTTCGCGCGCTCGCGTTCGGCTGCGCTGGTACCGAAACTAAGGCGGTTTGCCGCGGCCTCTGTCTCGGCTTCCGCGCGCCTAGCCGCTTTACGCGCACGGCGCAGATTGATTATCTCGCCGCTCACGTCTTTTTCCGGAAGGAATCGATCGACACGATCTTCTCGCCGACGGGCGCGGGCTCTTTCTCCTTCTCCTCCGTCTTCACCGCGCGCGGACGCGGTCGGATCTCGGCTGGCTCGGAGCCGCTGCCGCGCGGCTTCGTCTTGTCGGCTTCCGCACTGCGTTTGTCGGCGAGACGCGGTTTCGGCAACGACGGTACGCTGGCGACCGGCTGTTTCGGCTCCGGCTCTGCCGCTTCATCGCCGGCAGCCTCGTCCTCGGCGACATTCTCGAATTTCAACCCGAATTGCACCGAGGGATCGTAGAATTCCATCAATGCGTCGAACGGGACGTAGAGGCGTTCGGGTACGTTCTTGAAGGACAACCCGACTTCGAAACCGTGCTCGTCGACGTTGAGATCCCAGAACTGGTGCTGCAGCACGATCGTCATCCGTCCGGGATATTGCTGACGAAGACGGCTCGACAAGCGCACGCCTTCGGCCTGCGTCGCGAAGCTGATGTAGAAATGGTGATTGCCCGAAATGCCGTGTTTTCCCGCGTCGCTCAGCACGCGGCGCACCACGCCGCGCAGCGCCTCCTGCACGCGCAGGTCATAGCGAATCAAATCGGTGGACATTCGCGGAGCGGCCTTTAAGCGGACTGGCGCGAGTTTACGCTAAAGCTCGGTTGCGGAGAAGTGGAGGCTTCTGTTGCCAGGTGCCTCCGAACCCCGCCTGAAAGTGCTAACCCTCAGGGCTTGATTTCGGTTACCGGCACCGCGTTACGCGGCGACAGCCACCGGAGCATAGTTGTCGTTGGCAACTATAGATTCGGCCCGATGACGGCGGAACCATGCCGGGCAAAAGCGCACCCTTTACACCCTCGTCGATCCTATTTCGCCCCCGCCGCAGCCCATGCTCGATGGGCTCTGGTGGAGGCGCCGGGTACCGCCCCCGGGTCCGAAAGGCTTATTGCGGTGACCGTTTATCGCCATAGCCATCGTGAGACAGCACCTATCAATATAGGCGATGCGGCGCGGTTCGGAAAGGCTCGAGCGGCCGCCGACGGCAAGGAGCCCGGCGCCTCACATCCTCATGCATTGCGTGCGGAACTTTTTCCGTGGCTTGCCATGCAGACCTTTCGTATCGGCCTGTTTCGAGCATTCTGCTGATTTGGCTTTCTTGTCCTCTGCCGAGAGCCCGGCTTTGCTGCCCGGCACGGGCGGCGCCACCGCGGTCGTGCCGATCTGCGCGAGGGCATGCGAGCCGAAGAAAGACCCGGCGGCCGATAACGCGAAGCCGAGGGCGAGCTCTTCTGGTGCCCATGAGGTGTCCTCCGAGTAACCGCCAGCATCAGCGGCCATCGTCCTATTTAGAGGCCGCCGGCTTCGCCAAAAGCCTGGCGCTTGCCGCGGCCCTATTTTGCGCATAAAGATATCTTTATATGTAATCCGATCCGCGATGCAGCACCCCCGCCTCTCCTTCGAAAGCCTCCTTGCCGCCCTCGGCGCCGTCGGCGAAGAGACGCGCCTGCGGCTTTTGGCGCTGCTTTCCGAGGCAGAGCTCACCGTGACGGAGCTCGTCACCATTCTCGGCCAGTCGCAGCCGCGGATTTCCCGTCACCTCAAGCTCCTCGTCGAGGCGGGGCTCGTCGTCCGCCATCGCGAGGGCAGCTGGGCCTTTTTCCTGGCGGCGCCCGGCGGTGCCGCAGGCGAGTTGCTCCGCGCCCTCGCCGGCTGGCTCGATCCGCAGGATCCCGTGCTGCTCTCGGACCGGGTGCGCCTTGCCGAGGTTCGCCGCGCCCGCGACGCACAGGCGGTCCGCTATTTCGCGGCCCAGGCGCCGAACTGGGATAAAATCCGGGCGCTGCATGTGCCGGAGGAGCGCGTCGAGACGGTGCTGCGCGAGATCATCGGCGCCGCGCCGATCCAGGCGCTGCTAGACCTCGGCACCGGGACCGGCCGCATGCTGGAATTGCTGGCGCCGCTCGCCGAGCGCGCCGTCGGCATCGATCAATCCCCCGCCATGCTGGCGGTCGCGCGCGCCCGCCTGGAACGCGCCGGCCTCCGCAATGTGCAGCTTCGCCAAGGCGACATCTATGCCGTGCCGGTCGAGCGCAATGGCTTTGATTTAGTCGTGCTGCACCAGGTGCTGCACTACCTCGACGATCCCGGCCGCGCGTTGCGCGAAGCGGCGCGCTTGCTTCGCCCCGGCGGCCGTCTGCTCCTCGTCGATTTCGCGCCGCATGGCGAGGAAGGCTTACGCGAGAGCCATGCCCATCGCCGTCTCGGCTTCGGCCATGACGAGATCGCCTCCTATCTTGACGATGCGGCTCTCGATCTGACCGACCATCGCGACCTGCCGCCGCTCGCGGGGGAGGGCGGCAAGCTCACCGTCTCGCTCTGGCTGGCGCGCGATCGCCGCATTCAAGCCGATCCCGTTCTGCTCACACACCGCGAGGTTGCCTGATGACGATTGCCAGTCTTCCGAGCCGCGGCGCGCGCGGCGATATCAGCGTTTCCTTCGAATTTTTTCCGCCCAAAACGGAAGAGATGGAGACGGCGCTCTGGGAAGCCATCGCCCGACTCGCACCGTTGCAGCCGAAATTCGTATCGGTCACGTACGGCGCCGGCGGCTCGACGCGCGAGCGCACGCACGCGACGGTCGAGCGCCTCGTACGCGACACCGATATCGCGCCGGCAGCGCATCTGACTTGCGTCGCCGCAAGTCGCGACGAGATTGACGATGTCGTGCGCGCCTATCGCACCGCCGGCGTCCGCCACATCGTGGCGCTCCGCGGCGATCCGCAGGGCGGGATCGGCAGTGCGTTCGCCCCGCATCCTCAAGGTTACCAGAACTCGACCGAACTCGTTGCCGGCATCAGGCGCATCGCCGATTTCGAAATATCGGTGTCAGCATATCCCGAAAAGCATCCGGAATCATCCTCGCTCGATTTCGATATCGATGTTTTGAAGGCCAAGGTCGATGCGGGTGCGACGCGCGCCATCACGCAATTCTTCTTCGAGAACGATTGCTATTTGCGCTTTCTCGATCGCGCGCGCTACCGCGGCGTGACAATCCCGATCGTGCCCGGCATCGTGCCGGTGCAGAATTTTAAGCAGACCGCGAACTTCGCCAAACGCGCCGGCGCCACCGTGCCGCAATGGCTTGCCGAACGCTTCGAAGGGCTGGACGATGATCCGGCGACACGCCGCCTGATCGCTGCGGCGATCGCGGCGGAACAGGTGCTAGGCCTCTTTGACCGCGGCGTCACCGATTTCCATTTCTACACAATGAATCGTGCCGATCTCGTTTACGCGATCTGCCATCTGTTGGGGCTGCGTCCGAAGAAGGATGCGCGTGCGACGGCGGAGGCTGCCTAAGTATGTCCGATACAGTTCGCTACGCACTGGGAGAAGCGGCGCGCGAGCGCATCCTCGTGCTCGACGGCGCGATGGGTACGATGATCCAGGGCCTGCGGCTCAATGAGGCGCAGTTCCGTGGGCGGCGTTTTGCCGATTGGAAGCAGGACGTTCGCGGCAATAACGATCTTTTGATCCTGACGCAGCCCGATGCGATCCGCGAGATTCATCTCGCCTATTTCCAGGCGGGGGCGGACATCGTTGCGACAAACACGTTCTCCTCAACCTCAACCGCCCAGGCCGATTACGGCATGGAAGCGATCGTCCGCGACCTTAACCGCGACGGTGCGCGCCTTGCCAAGGAGGCGGCCGCGCTCGCCGAGAAGCAGGACGGCCGCCGCCGCTTCGTTGCCGGCGCGCTCGGGCCGACGAACCGCACCGCCTCGATTTCGCCGGATGTCAGCAATCCCGGCTTTCGTGCCGTCAGCTTCGACGATCTGCGCCTCGCTTACGCCGAAGCGGTACGTGGCCTGATCGAAGGCGGCGCCGACATCCTCCTGCTCGAGACGATCTTTGACACGTTGAACGCCAAGGCGACGGTCTTCGCGATGGAAGAGGTGTTTGCGGAGACCGGCTCACGTCTGCCGGTGATGATTTCCGGCACGATCACCGATCTCTCCGGCCGCACGTTGTCTGGCCAGACGCCGGAGGCGTTCTGGCATTCGCTGCGTCATGCCAAGCCGTTCTCGATCGGCTTGAACTGTGCGCTTGGCGCCCGCGAGATGCGCGCGCATTTGGCGGAGATTTCGCGCGTGGCCGACACGCTGGTCTGCGCCTATCCCAATGCCGGTCTGCCCAACGAGTTCGGCCTCTATGACGAGAGCCCGGAATATATGGCATCGCTGATCGGCGAATTTGCCGATTCCGGTCTCGTCAACATCGTCGGCGGCTGCTGCGGCACGACGCCGGAGCACATCCATGCAATTGCCGAGCGGGTTGCGGGCATCGCGCCGCGAAAGGTGCCGCGTTTCGAGCGGCGGCTGCGGCTCTCCGGGCTCGAGCCGTTCACGCTCACGCCGGACATTCCCTTCGTCAATGTCGGCGAACGCACGAACGTCACCGGCTCGGCAAAATTCAGGAAGCTGATCAAGAGCGGCGACTTCTCCGCCGCGCTCGACGTCGCCCGCGATCAGGTCGCCAACGGCGCGCAAGTCATCGACGTCAACATGGACGAGGGTTTGCTCGATTCCGCCAAGGCGATGGAAGAGTTCCTGCATCTCGTTGCCGCGGAGCCTGACATTGCGCGCGTCCCGGTCATGATCGATTCCTCGAAATTCGAGGTAATCGAAGCGGGTTTGAAATGCGTGCAGGGCAAGCCGATCGTCAATTCGATTTCGCTGAAGGAAGGCGAGGCGGCGTTCATCGATCACGCGCGAACCGTCATGCGCTACGGCGCCGCAGTCGTCGTCATGGCCTTCGACGAGCAGGGCCAGGCGGATACGCGCGAGCGCAAGATCGAGATTTGCGCTCGTGCTTATCGCATCCTGACCGAAGAGGTGGGTTTCGCGCCGGAAGACATCATTTTCGATCCGAACATCTTTGCGATCGCGACCGGGATCGACGAGCACAATAATTACGGCGTCGATTTCATCGAAGCCGCGCGGGAAATCCGCGCGAAACTGCCGCATGTTCACATTTCCGGCGGCGTCTCGAACCTGTCCTTCTCATTCCGCGGCAACGAGCCGGTGCGCGAGGCGATGCACACCATCTTCCTCATGCACGCGATCCAGGCCGGGATGGACATGGGCATCGTCAATGCCGGCCAGCTCGGCGTCTACGAGAATATTGATCCGGAACTGCGCGAGCTCTGTGACGACGTTGTTCTCAACAAGCGCCCGGACGCCACCGAACGCCTGCTGGCAATCGCCGAGCGCTTCCGTGAGCAAGCCGGCAAGAGCGAAGCGAAAAACGAGGCGTGGCGCAGCGACTCCGTCGAGAAGCGGCTCGAGCACGCGCTCGTCAACGGCATCACCGACTATATCGAGGCCGACGTCGAGGAAGCCCGCGCCGCCGCGGCGAAACCGCTCGAGGTGATCGAAGGTCCGCTGATGGCCGGCATGAACGTCGTCGGCGATCTTTTCGGCCAGGGCAAGATGTTCCTGCCGCAGGTCGTCAAATCGGCGCGAGTGATGAAACAGGCGGTCGCTTATTTGACGCCGTTCATCGAGGCGCAGAAGGAGAGCGGCGCCCGCAAGACGAACGGCAAGATCCTGATGGCGACCGTCAAGGGCGACGTGCACGATATCGGCAAGAACATCGTCGGCGTGGTGCTCGGCTGCAACAATTACGAAATCCTCGATCTTGGCGTCATGGTGCCGGCGGCAAAGATTCTCGAGACGGCCAAGACCGAGAAGGTCGACGCGATCGGGCTCTCCGGGCTGATCACGCCGTCGCTCGACGAAATGTGCTTTGTCGCCGCCGAGATGGAGCGCGAAGGCTTCGACTTGCCGCTGCTCATCGGCGGCGCGACGACGAGCCGTGTGCATACCGCGGTGAAAATCCATCCGAATTATGCGCGCGGCCAGGCGGTCTATGTCACCGACGCGAGCCGCGCCGTCGGCGTCGCGCAGGCGCTGCTCTCGCAGGATATTCGCCCGCAATATGTCGAGCAGGTGCGCAAGGAATATGCGAAAGTTGCCGACGCGCATCGCCGTGCCGAAGCCGACAAGCAGCGCCTGCCGCTCACCCGCGCGCGCGACAACAAATTCAAGACAGACTGGGCGAGCTACGAACCGCCGCGCCCGACGTTTTTGGGCATGCGTGTCTTCCGCACCTACGATGTCGCCGAGCTCGTGCCCTATATCGACTGGACGCCGTTCTTCCAGACATGGGAATTGAAAGGCCGTTTCCCGGCGCTGCTCGAAGACGAGAAACAGGGCGCCGCGGCGCGCCAGCTCTACGAAGATGCGCAAGCGATGCTCGCGCGCATTACCGAAGAACGCTGGTTCAATCCGAAGGCGGTGATCGGCTTCTGGCCGGCGAATGCCGTCGGCGACGACATCAGGCTGTTCACCGGCGAGTCGCGCAGTGAAGAGCTCGCGACGTTCTTCACGTTGCGCCAGCAGCTGTCGAAGCGCGGCGAGGGCAGGGCGAATCTCGCGCTCGCCGATTTCGTCGCTCCGCTGGAGAGCGGCAAACCTGATTACGTCGGTGGCTTCGTCGTCACGTCAGGCGCGGAAGAAGAGAAGATCTCGGCGCGCTTCGCCCGCGCCAATGACGATTATCGCTCGATCCTGGTGAAGGCGCTGGCCGATCGCATCGCGGAGGCGCTTGCCGAGCGCATGCATGAGCGCGTGCGGCGTGAGTTCTGGGCCTACGCACCGGAAGAGGAGCTTACGAACGAGCAGCGCGTCGCTGAAGATTATCGCGGCATCCGCCCTGCGCCGGGTTATCCCGCGCAGCCCGATCATACGGAGAAGGCGACGCTGTTCCGCCTGCTTGGTGCGGAGGGACGCACGGGCGTGAAGCTCACTGAGAGCTACGCGATGTGGCCAGGCTCGTCTGTGGCCGGGCTCTATCTCTCGCATCCGCAGGCGCATTATTTCGGCGTCGCCAAAGTGGAGCGCGATCAGGTCGAGGATTACGCGCGGCGCAAAGGCATGACGATTGCCGAAATCGAGCGCTGGCTTGCACCGGTGCTCAATTACGATCCGGGGACGTACAAAGCGGCGGCTTAATGAGCTACTTTCCCGGCCGCGCGAAGGGCGATCCGGGACCCAGGGCCTTGCTTCTTGCTTATCCGCTTGTTGCTCCTGGACCCCGGCTCTCACTTCGTTCGGCCGGGGATGTGGATGTAGTTGGCGCTTACGCCGCCCGCGCCTGCGCGGCTTGCGATTCTTCCGCGACCTCGTCCGTCATTACCGTGAATTCCTGCAGCCAATGCGGCCCGAACGTGTGGATCATCGGAATGTCGGCGGCATCGAGTCCACGCGCGACGACGATGCGGCCGATGCGCGGCATGTTGTGGCGGGCGTCGAACGTGTACCAGTGTCCGTCGAGATAGACCTCGGTCCAGGCGTTGAAATCCATCGGTGCGGGATCGGGCGGCACTCCGATATCGCCGAGATAGCCGTTGCAATAACGCGCCGGAATATTCATTGCGCGCAGAAGCGCGATCGACAAATGCGTGAAGTCGCGGCAGACGCCGAGCCGCTCTTCCAAACTTTCCGCGGCGCTACGCGTCGCGCGGGCATGCGGATAGCCGAATTCCAGATGATTGTGCACGAAGTCGAAAATCGCCTGCACGCGCGTCCAGCCGGGTTTCACGGTGCCGAATTGCGCCCAGGCGAAACTTCCGAGCTTATCGACCTCGCAATAACGACTGCCGACGAGATAGCGCAGCACATCAGTGGGCAATTCCTGCACCGGCACTTCGCGCGCATCCGGCCTCACCACGTCTGGCAAGCCTGAATCACGCACGAACGCCGAGGTTTTGAGCCGCGTCACGCCCGCAGGTGAGACCAGCCTTACGCAGCGATTGCCGAAGGAGTCGGTGAATTCGCGCAGCGGCGCGTATGGCTCGACAATGAGTCTGTCGGGCTCGGTCAGGTCGGGAGTGCGGCCGTGTTCAATGCCAAGCTTTAAAACTGTCGCGACCGGCTGCGGGCACGAATAGGCAATATCGAATCCCACGCGGATCAGCATGAAACCCCTCACGAAGCTTGTCTGTCCGCGCGAGCAGACTTTAACAAATGATGTGAGGGGGAACGTGGCCGTTATCCCGCCGGTTCCGGCAACTGCCCGCTTAAATTAGTGGCTATCCGCCGATCAATCGGGCAAGCGTGTCGCGCGTCGAAGGATCGGCAATGCCGGTTAGCTGCGCCGGCCGGAAGTGGCGCTGGAACGCGGTCACCACCATTGCCGTCGTCTCGTCGTAAGTGCCGGAGACAGTGATACCGTAGCCGTAATTGGCGAGAGATTCCTGCAGCTCGACCACCTCCGGCCCGCTATCGTCGAGCTGCAAGGAATGACCTTCCGTCCCGAGCGGCGCCGGCGCTACCCAATGCCCGACGCCTGCTGCGGCGAGCCGGTGCCAGGGGAAGATTTCGCCGGGATCGATCTTGCGGCCGACGGCGATGTCGGAATGGCCGAGGATGCGCTTTGGCGAGATGCCCTGGCGGGCGGCGATGTCCTTGCATAGGGCGATCACGGTCTCGACCTGCGCGTCCTCAAAGGGGGGCGCGCCGTATTTGTGGCCGGCATTGGCCATCTCGATCCCGATCGAGCGGGCATTCATGTCGGTTTCGCCGGCCCAGGTGCCGCGGCCGGCATGCCAAGCGCGCCGCGCCTCGGGCACGAGCTGGAACGCCTGGCCGTCGGCGGCGACGAGGTAATGGCAGGAGACCTCGTGGACCGGGTCGCAGAGGAGGTCGAGCGCCGCGTCGGCGCTTTCCATGCCCGTATAGTGCAGCACGATGGAGTCGATCGGCTTTGGCCGCTCGTTGTGGTTCGGCGAGGGGTGGGGCCGCACACCGATGCGGCTATCGGGCAGGAATTCGTGGAGCATCGGGCCGGTCGCCTCGCGTCCCTTATGCAGCACTTGCGAAGCGGCACCAAACATCAAGCGCGTCTTTCGAATCGGCAGGGGAGCGGCAGGCAAGCTTCACTGGCGTATCCGGCCCGCAGGGTAAATCCCCTGTCCGCAGAAGCTCGTAGGGTGTCACGCGGATGTCACGCGAGGGTCGCCGCGGCATTCGGGTTGACCCATTATCAGAAGCCTCCTAAGCCCGTTCTCGCCAGCCGGCCGGATGGCCGCTGCGAAAGCAGAGGAAAGTCCGGGCTCCACGGAGACACGGTGCCGGATAACGTCCGGCGAGGGTGACCTCAGGGAAAGCGCCACAGAAAATACACCGCCGGCGAGCCGAAAGGCCCATCGGTAAGGGTGAAAAGGTGCGGTAAGAGCGCACCGCGCGGGCGGCAACGTCCGCGGCACGGCAAGCCCCACCGGGAGCAAGACCGAATAGGGGCGAGGGGCGCAAGCCCAGGCCCGTCTCTGGGCTCTCGCCCGGGTTGGTCGCTTGAGGCGGCCGGCAACGGCCGTCCCAGAGGAATGGCCATCACGCGCTCACCCCAGCGCCATACAGAACCCGGCTTACAGGCCGGCTGGCACTCTGTTCCGAAGGGCGACAGGCGAGGGGCATCTCGGCCCAATTCGTCAACGCGGTCTTAACCTTAGCAAAGCCTAATACGAGGTAGCGCCGAAGCTGTGCACAAGGCGGCGCTTACGTTGACGCCCAAGCTTTCCCATGCTATCCCAAACCATCCCGTTTCGAGTTCTTGCCGGGCATTCTTTGCTCCACGTCCTCTGGGCGATCGGCGAAGCACGCCTGCACGACTCCCGGAGGCGGGCGGATCGCGTGCTGTTGCAATGTGAGCGTTCGGGTGGACGGCCTAGATCGTTTCGTCTCGCATTTTGTGAACAGGCTCGACGCCAAGGGGCGGGTTTCGATCCCGGCGCCGTTCCGCTCGGTTCTCATGCGCGATGGATTTGTGGGCCTTTATGTCCATCCCTCGCTCGACACGGCGGCGCTCGATTGCGGTGGCAACGCGCTGTTGAAGGAGATCGACGCTCTTCTCGAAATGCACCCGCCCTATTCGATCGAACGGGACGTCTTCTCGACCGCGCTCATTGGCACGAGCGAGATCCTCAAAATCGATCCGGAAGGGCGGATCAGTCTAGGCGAGCCGGCGAAAGCGCATACGGGGATTTCCTCGGACGTCGTCTTCGTCGGGCTTGGGCACAAGTTTCAAATATGGGAGCCGAGCCGCTTCCGTTCGCACCTCGACGAGGCCAAACAGAGGTTGCGCGACATGCGAAGGGAGCTCAGCACCCGATCCGCGGCCGAGTATGCGGTCGATGCGCGAGCGCCGCGAGGAGCACGGGAATGATCGAGGGCCGCGGCGCCGCTCCTCCAGGCGCCGCTGGCGGACCGGCCCGACACGTTCCCGTGCTCCGCGAGCGCGCCATCGAAGCGCTGGCGGTAAAGCCGGGCGGCCTCTATCTCGACGCGACATTCGGGGCGGGCGGCTATACGCGGGCAATCCTTGCGACTGAAGGAGCAACGCGCGTTGTCGCGCTCGATCGCGATCCGAGCGCGATTGCGGCAGGCGCGGCGCTGGTCGCGGAATTTGCCGGGCGGCTGACGCTGATTGAAACGCGCTTCGGCGATCTCGCTGGCGCCGCCGAGGAATTCGCTCCGTTCGACGGCATCGTCCTAGATGTCGGCGTCTCGTCCATGCAGCTCGACGAAGCCGAACGAGGCTTCTCGTTCCGGCTCGATGGTCCGCTCGACATGCGCATGGAGAAAAGCGGCACAGGCGCCGCCGATCTCGTCAACGCGGCGGATGAAGAGCATCTCGCCGATATTTTCTTTCATTACGGCGAGGAGCGCCTGGCGCGCAAGATCGCGCGGGCGATTGTCAGCGATCGCAAATCGGCGCCGTTCACGTCGACCAAAGCGCTTGCCGCTCTCCTCGCGCGCATCGTGCCGCACAAGCCGACCGACATTCATCCCGCGACGCGAACGTTCCAGGCGCTGCGCATCGCGGTGAACGATGAGCTCGGCGAACTCCTGCGCGCGCTGGAAGCGGCGGAACGCATTTTGAAAGCCGAAGGCCGGCTTGTGGTCGTGACGTTCCATTCGCTGGAAGATCGTATTGTTAAACAATTCTTTGCGCATCGCTCCGGACGCGGACGCGCGTCCTCGCGGTTGTTGCCGGGTGAGGTTGCGCCGGCGCAGCCGACCTTTGTCGTGCCGGGCCGTCAGCCGATCTTGCCTGATCAAGCGGAGATGATGGCGAATCCGCGCGCACGCTCGGCCAAACTGCGCGTCGGCATTCGCACGCATGCGCCCGCACAAAATTCCGACGCTGCGCTGCGGAAGCTCGCATCATTGCCGGACCGTGCCAGGAGCGGGCGCCGATGATCCGCTTTCTCAACATCTTCGCGATCGCGGCATTGATCGGCTCGGCCGTCTATGCCTACACGATCAAATATGAGACGATCTATCGGGCCGAGCAGATCAACAAGCTGAAGCACGAGATTCAGGCGGAGCGTGACGGAATCGGCGTCTTGCGCGCCGAATGGGCGCATCTGGCGCGGCCCGAACGCATCCAGGAGCTCGCGACCAAATATCTCGATCTGCAGCCGCTTTCGCTCAATCAAATCGTCGCCGCGAGTGCGATCCCCGAGAGGTCCGTGCGCGTCGATACGATCGGCCGCAAGCTTGAGACGCTTGGCCTCGCCGAGCCGACAAACACGCCGCGCGGCAAGACGGCTCCTTCCGCAACAACGACTCCCGGACGGGTGCAATGAGCCTTCCCGCGCCCGAAAGTGAAACGACCGACGTAACGGCCGCTCCGGCGCCGCCGCATTCACACGCCGTGCAGAGCTTTTTCAAACACCTGTTCTCGACCAATCTCGACAAGAGCCGCCCCCGTATCCGCCTGATCGCGCTTTGCTTCGTTTGCCTTTTCGCGACAGTCAACGTGCGGCTGATCTATCTCGGTTTCGAGCCGGATTCGCAAAGTATTCGTCGCGCCGCGGTGGAGGCGCTCTCCGGCGCGCGCCCCGACATTCTCGATCGCAACGGCGAAGTTTTGGCGACCGACGTGAAGGTGATGTCGGTTTTCGCCGAGCCCCGCCGCATCGTCGACAAGGATGAAGCAACGGAGCTGCTCACTGCGGTTCTGCCGGACGTCAATGCGCGCGAATTGCGCGAGCGACTCGGTTCGCGCAAAGGCTTTGTTTGGGTCAAGCGCGGCATCACGCCGAAGCAACAGCAGGAAGTTTATCATCTCGGCCTGCCCGGCGTCGGTTTCCTTCCCGAGAACAAACGCGTCTATCCGAATGGCCCCATCGCAGCGCACGTGCTCGGCTTTGCCAATCTCGACAATGTCGGCATCGCCGGAATCGAGAAATATATCGACGGGCAGGGCTTGGCCGATCTGCACAATGCCGGCTTCAATCTGACGCCGGATGGCTTAAAACCGGTGCAATTGTCGCTCGATTTGCGTCTGACCCACGGACTGCGCGACGAGATCGCGAAAGGTATCGAGAAATATCGCGCCAAGGCCGGCGGCGGCGCAATCCTCGACGTCAATACGGGGGAGGTCGTCGCGCTCGCCTCGTTGCCGGATTTCGATCCGAACAACCCCGCCGACGCGCTCGATCCGCTGCATATCAATCGCCTCGCCGTCGGCGTCTACGAGATGGGCTCCACCTTCAAATCGATTTCCATAGCCATGGCGCTCGAGCTCAACAAGGTGACGCTGCGCTCCACCGTCGACGCAAGAAGCTCATTACGTTTCGGGCGGTTTACCATTCACGATTTTCACGCCACGCATCGCATCCTGACCGTGCCGGAAGTCTTCACGCATTCCTCGAACATCGGCACGGCGCGCATGGCGCTGATGGTCGGTGTCGAAGGCCACAAGGCCTTTCTGAAGAGAATGGGTCAGCTGGATCGGCTGCGCACCGAATTGCCGGAAAATGCCGAGCCGCTCGTGCCAAAGCGCTGGAGCGAACTCAACACGATGACCATCGCCTTCGGCCAGGGCCTCAATGTTGCCCCGCTGCAGGCGCTGATGGCGGTCGGCGCCCTTGTCAATGGCGGCATGATGATCAAGCCGACCTTTTTGAAGCGGAGCGAGGAGGAGTCGCAAAAGGACGCCGTTCGCGTCGTGCGGCCGGAAGTCAGCGAAACCATGCGCTACCTCCTGCGGCTCAATGCCGAGATCGGCTCCGCCAAACTGGCCAATATTCCGGGCTATTATATCGGCGGCAAAACCGGTACCGCCGACAAGATCATCCACGGCCACTATTCGAAGGACAAGGTATTCACGACGTTCATGGCGATCGCGCCGGCGGATAAGCCGAAATACCTCATGCTCGTGCTTTTCGACGAGCCTCAGGCCTTGCCTCAGGACGGCGGGTATCATACGGCAGCCTACAATGCAGGGTCGGTGACCGGCCGCGTGATCGAGCGGCTCGGCCCGATGTTCGGCCTGCCGCCGCGTTTCGAGCCGCCGGTGCAGCCTTTCCCGCTGCTGGCGAAACTCGGCTACGGCATGGCCAATGTGCCCGCGGCGACGACTCACGGAGGGCATTGATGCGCCTTCGCGATCTCCTGCCGTCCGCGCCTGCGGCGGCGGAGCTCACGCTTGACGTAAGCGGCATCACGGCTGACAGCCGCGAGGTCGTGCCGGGTTTTGCGTTTTTCGCCATGCCCGGCAGCAAGGCGGATGGGCTAGCTTATGCCGATGACGCGGTCGCGCGCGGCGCGGTTGCCATCGTTGCGGAACGGCCGTTTGACGGCGCAGTTGCGAGCATTGTCGTCCCGGATGCGCGTGCCGCGTTGGCGCACGCGACCGCGGCGCTTTATCCGCGTCAGCCGGAGACAATCGTTGCCATCACGGGTACGAGCGGCAAGACGTCGGTCGCCGCTTTCGTTCGGCAGATATGGGCTGAACTCGGTCATGCCGCGGCATCGCTCGGCACGATCGGCATCGTTGCGCCGTCGCAAACCGTGTATGGCTCGCTGACGACGCCCGATCCGGTGACGCTGCATCAAGCGCTGCAAAAGCTCGCTGATGATGGCGTCACGCATCTTGCGATGGAAGCGTCTTCGCATGGATTAGAGCAGCGCCGGCTCGATGGCGTGCGGCTGAGCGCCGCTGCGTTCACCAATCTTTCACGCGATCACCTCGATTATCACGCTTCGCTCGACGACTATCTGGCGGCGAAACTGCGCTTGTTCGAGATGCTCTTGCAGCCGGGCCAAGCGGCTGTCGTCGATGCGGACAGCGATGTTTCGGCGAAAGTGATCGCTGCCTGTGAGAAACGCGGATTGAAGGTGATGAGCGTCGGCACGCATGGTGATGTGTTGCGGCTTCTCTCGCAAGAAGCCGATGGACTCGGAACGCGGCTTACCATCGGCCATGGTGGCGAGACGTACTCCGTGCGCCTGCCGCTCGCGGGTTCCTTTCAAGCTTCGAATGCGCTTGTCGCAGCGGGACTTTGCCTCGCCACGGGCGAGGCGCCGGAGCGCGTCTTCGCCGCGCTCGCAAAACTCGAAGGCGCACCCGGCCGACTCGAACTCGTCGGAACGCGTGCGGGCGCGCCGATCTATGTCGATTATGCGCATAAGCCGGATGCGCTGGAGAAAGTGCTCAGCGCGTTGCGTCCGCTGATACGTGGGCGTCTCATCGTCGTGTTCGGCTGTGGCGGAAATCGCGATCGCGGCAAGCGGCCGCTGATGGGCGAAATCGCGGCGCGCAAGGCCGACGTCGTAATCGTCACCGACGATAATCCGCGCTCAGAAAATCCCGCCGATATTCGCGCAGCTATCCTGGAGGGCGCGCGCAAGATTGCAGCCCACAAGGTGATCGAGATAGGCGATCGCCGTGCAGCCATTGCAGCCGGTATCGCCGATCTCCGCAGTGACGACGTTCTGGTCGTCGCGGGCAAGGGCCACGAGACCGGACAGACTATCGGCGACAAGGTCCTACCATTCTCCGATCACGAAGCGATCCGTGAAGCGCTCAGGGAACATGCGGCATGAGCGCTCCATTGTGGACGGGTCTCGCGCTTGTCGGCGCGCTTGCCGCCCGCGTCAGCGGTCGCCTGCCTGCAAGCGTCAGCGGCGTTTCCATCGACACGCGAACGATCGAGCCGGGTGAACTGTTCTTTGCCATCAAAGGCGAGAACAACGACGGACACGATTACGTAAACGCCGCGTTTGAAAGCGGTGCCGCGGCATGCGTCATCGACGAAGCACATGCGGACGCGCTGGTGGGGAAGGGCGCTTTCTTTGTCGTCGATGATACACTCGCTGCTCTGCGGCGGCTTGGCCACGCTGCGCGCGAGCGGTCGCATGCGCAGATCGTTGCAGTGACGGGTTCCGTCGGCAAGACCTCGACGAAGGAAGCGCTGCGCACCATGCTCGCGACGGCCGGCGCAACGCATGCCTCCGCCGCCTCCTACAACAACCATTGGGGGGTGCCGCTGACGCTCGCGCGCATGCCAGCGGATACGCAATACGGCGTGTTCGAAATCGGCATGAATCATGCGGGCGAAATCACGCCGCTTGTCGCGATGGTTCGGCCGCACATCGCGATGATCACCAAGATCGCGCCGGTGCATCTCGAATATTTCGACTCCATCGATGCGATCGCCGAGGCAAAAGCGGAGATTTTCTCCGGGGTCGTGGAGGATGGTGTCGCAATCATCAAGCGTGACGATGCGCAGTTCGATCGTTTGCGCGAACGGGCGCAGGAAAATTCGGTACACCGCATTCTAAGCTTTGGCGAGCACGCTGAAGCCGATGCTCGCCTCGTGAGCATTGACCTGGGCGAGGATTCGTCACGCGTTCATGCCCGCATTCTTGGCCGCGATCTCACCTACGAGCTCGGCGTGCCCGGCAGACATTTCGCGTTGAACTCGCTCGCGGTTCTGCTTGCGGCACATACGGCCGGCATGGACATCGATCGTGCGTCTTCGGCGCTCGCTTATATCGAGGCGCCGGCCGGGCGCGGCCGCCGCGAAAACCTGCCGGCGCCGCAGGGCGCCATTACGCTGATCGACGAAAGCTACAATGCCAACCCTGCGTCGATGCAGGCGGCGCTCGACCTCTTAGGCAGCGCGCAAACTTCCGGCGAGGGCCGCCGCATCGCGGTGCTCGGCGACATGCTTGAACTTGGCCGGCACTCGATTGCCATGCATAGCGGCCTCGCCGAGCATATCGAACGCAACTCCGTGGACATGGTTTTCGCTGCCGGCCAGGACATGCGTCACCTTTTCGACGCATTGCCTGAGCGGATACGCGGGCAGTGGGCGCCGCGCGCAAGTGATCTTCACGCGCCGGTCATCGAGGCGATTCACGGCGGGGACGTGATTATGGTGAAGGGCTCGCACGGCAGCCGGATGGGCCCGCTCGTTGCTGCTTTGCGCGACCATTTCCGTGCGCGCACCGCGTCAGCACAAGGGTGATTGCATGCTGACGTGGCTCGCGGACTTCTCGCACCTCTTCAGTCCGCTCAACCTTTTCCGCTATATAACGTTTCGCACTGCCGGCGCGTCGACGACCGCGCTGCTCTTCGTCTTCTTTTTCGGGCCGAGTATCATCGCGGCGTTGCGCGTCAAGCAAGGCAGGGGCCAGCCGATCCGCGAGGATGGTCCGCAATCGCATCTGCTCACCAAAAAGGGTACGCCGACGATGGGCGGCCTGATGATCTTGTCCGGCCTTGTCGTCTCGACATTGCTGTGGGCCAATCTCAAAAGCCCGTATGTCTGGATGGTGCTTCTGGTGACGATCGGCTTCGGCTGCATTGGATTTTACGACGATTATCTGAAGGTGACGAAACAGTCGCATAAAGGCTTTTCCGGACGGTTGCGTCTCGCTTTCGAAGCGCTGGTCGCACTTGCTGCGAGCGTGATCATGGTGCGCTTCGGCACCGTGCATGCGACGGCATTGGCACTGCCGTTGGTCAACGGGTACGTCGTCGATCTCGGTTGGGCATTCCTGTTGTTTGCGCCGCTCGTCGTCGTGGCTGCAGGCAACGCGGTCAATCTCACCGACGGCTTGGATGGTCTCGCCATCGTGCCGGTGATGATCGCGGTCGGTACATTTGGCGTCATCGCCTGGCTTGCCGGCAATGCGATTTTCTCGACCTATCTCGGCATCAATTTCGTTCCCGGCACCGGCGAGCTTGCGGTGGTCTGCGGAGCGGTGATTGGCGCGGGCCTTGGCTTTCTCTGGTTCAACGCGCCGCCGGCGCAAATTTTCATGGGCGACACCGGCTCGCTGGCGCTCGGCGGGTTGATTGGCACGGTCGCGGTTGCGATCAAGCATGAGATTGTGCTGATCATCGTCGGCGGCTTATTCGTTGTCGAAGCGCTGTCGGTCATCGTGCAGGTCGTCTCGTTCAAGATGACCGGCAAGCGCGTCTTCCGCATGGCGCCGATCCACCACCATTTCGAGCAGCTCGGTTGGTCGGAGCCGCAGATCGTCGTGCGCTTCTGGATTATCGCTTTCGTGCTGGCGCTCGTCGGCCTGTCGACCTTGAAGGTGCGTTGATGATTCCCGTCACGTGCTTTCAAGGCAAGCGGGTGGCGCTGTTCGGGCTCGGCGGTTCGGGCCTCGCAACGGCGCGCGCGCTGCTCGAAGGCGGCGCCGACGTCGCGGCTTATGACGATAGCGAAGAGGCATGCGACACAGCGAGAGCGGCAGGCCTGACGATCACCGAACTAAAGCTCGCAGATTGGGACGACTTCGTCGCGCTCATATTGTCGCCCGGCGTGCCGTTGACGCATCCGGAACCGCATTGGACGGTCGAGCGGGCACACGCAGCCGGCATCGAAATTATTGGCGATATCGAGCTGTTTTGCCGCGAGCGCGCCAAGGTAGCTCCGGGCTCGCCGTTCGTCGCCATTACCGGCACCAACGGCAAATCGACGACGACAGCTTTGATCGCGCATCTCTTCGGCGCTTTCGGGCATGATGTTGAGCTCGGAGGCAATATCGGCACGCCGATCCTGGCGCTCGAACCGCCTTCGCCGGAGCGCGTCCATGTGATCGAGCTTTCCTCGTTCCAGATCGATCTTGCGTCATCGCTAGCACCATCAGTCGGCGTGCTTCTCAACATCACGCCGGATCATCTCGACCGGCACGGCACAATGGAAGCATACGCCGCGATTAAGGAACGCTGCGTCGCGTCCGCCGAGCGCACCGTCATCGCCATCGATGATGAATATACGCGCGCGATCGCGGAGCGGCTGCGACGCACGGGCAAATTGTTTACGCGCGTGCTGACAAGCCACCATGAGCTGCGCGACGGAATCGTTGTTGAAGGCGATCGGCTCGTCGAGTGCCGTCGCGGTCGTTCGAGCGAACTGGCGAGCCTCGCCGGCATTGCATCGCTGCGCGGCCGTCACAATGCGCAGAACGCCGCCTCCGCTGTGGCGACGCTCGGCAATCTCGCGCAGGATCGGGCACGTCTGCAGCAGGCGCTGCGCACCTTTCCCGGTCTGCCGCATCGCATGGAAGAGGTCGGCCGGCGCGGCCGCGTTCTCTTCATCAATGATTCGAAAGCGACGAATGCCGACGCGGCGGAGAAGGCGCTGTCTTCGTTCGAGCCGATCTATTGGATCGCCGGCGGCAAAGCGAAAGAAGGCGGCATCGAGCCGCTGCGTCCGCTGTTTCCGCGCATTGCCGGCGCCTATCTGATCGGCGCCGCGGCGAATGACTTCGCCCGCACGCTTGAAGGCAGCGTCGCCTATGACATGTGCGGCACGCTCGAGGTCGCCGTCGATCACGCCACGCACGATGCCGCGGAATCGATGGCAGATGAGCCGGTCGTGTTGCTGTCGCCGGCCTGCGCTTCTTACGATCAGTTCGTCAATTTCGAAAAGCGCGGCGACGCGTTCCGCGAGCTCGCGCGCGCCTACGTCACGCCAACAGCCTCAGCTTCGGGAGATGCACGATGATCTCGCGCGCCGCACGCAGTCCTTTCGCCGAATGGTGGTGGACGGTCGATCGCTGGCTGCTTGCCGCCCTCGGCATGTTGATGGTGATCGGCATCGTGCTCGCGATGGCCGGCAGTCCGCCCGTCGCCGAGCGGCTGCATCTGACGACCTTTCACTTCGTCAACCGGCAGGTGCTCTATCTCGTCCCCGCAGTCGCGGTGCTGATTGCGACATCCTTCCTAACGCCACGTCATGTGCGTCGCGCCGCGCTCGTCGCGTTTATCCTTGGCATGGGGCTTGTGATCGTCACCATTCTGTTCGGCCAGGAGGTCAAGGGCGCGCGGCGCTGGATTTTCGGCATCCAACCGTCGGAATTCGTGAAACCCGCTTTTGTCGTGCTTGCTGCATGGGCGTTTTCAGAAGGAGCAAAGCGCCGGCGGGTGCCGGGCACGACGCTCGCCATCCTGCTGTTGCCGATCACCATTGTGCCCCTCGTGCTGCAGCCGGACTTTGGGCAGACGATGCTGATTTGTCTCGTCTGGGCGGCGCTGTTCTTCATGGCGGGCCTGCACTGGTTCTGGTTTATCGGGATCGCGGGTCTCGGTGCCTCGGGCGCCATGCTGGCATTTAAGCTCGTGCCGCATGTGCGCGGGCGAATTCTGCGCTTCATCGATCCACAGACGACCGGCGGCAGCGTTGCCGACACTTTTCAAGTGGATACCGCGCTCGAAAGTTTCATCGGCGGCGGGTGGTTCGGCAAAGGACCAGGCGAAGGCACGCTGAAGCGCATCCTGCCTGACAGCCACACCGATTTCATTTTCGCGGTTACCGGCGAGGAATTCGGCATCCTCGCCTGTATCGCGCTAGTCGCGCTGTTTGCTTTCATTGTGTTCCGCGGGCTATCGCTTTCGGCGCGCAATCCCGATCCGTTCTGCCGTTTCGCGGCGGCGGGGTTGATCCTGCTTTTCGGCATTCAGAGCTGCATCAATCTGGCGGTAAACCTCCATCTGATGCCGGCGAAAGGCATGACGCTGCCGTTCATTTCCTATGGCGGTTCGTCGCTGATCTCGCTGGCGCTCGGCATGGGTTTTCTCGTTGCGGT
The DNA here is from genome assembly GCA_036265935.1 of Beijerinckiaceae bacterium. Lineage (GTDB taxonomy): Bacteria > Pseudomonadota > Alphaproteobacteria > Rhizobiales > Beijerinckiaceae > JAFASC01. The sequence continues at coordinate 6,465 of DATAOB010000047.1, read as the reverse complement.
CACGCGCAAGCGGCCGCTTTCGGAAGTCATGCTCGAGGCGAACGGCGGCGCCGGGCGCGATGGCGAATAAAGCGCCGGTCCTGATCGCGGCCGGCGGCACGGGAGGTCATCTTTTCCCCGCCGAAGCGCTCGCCCATGCGCTGGGGCGGCGCGACATCCCGGTCGACCTCGTCACGGACGAGCGCGCAACCCGATATGGCGCGACATTTCCGGCGGGCGCGGTGCATGTTATCCGCGCGGCCACCCCGACCGGCGGCAATGTTTTCAAGCGCGTCTTCGCGGTGCTGACGCTGATCGGCGGCACGACAAATGCGCGTGCTTTGTTACGGCGCATCAAGCCCCGCGTCGTCATAGGCTTCGGCGGTTATCCGACCGTGCCGCCGCTGCTTGCCGCAACGATGCTCGGCATCCCGACTATCGTGCACGAGCAGAATGCGGTGCTCGGCCGCGCCAATCGCCTGCTTGCCCGCCGCGTGCAACGCATCGCCACGGGTTTTCCGAATCTGGGACGCCTCGATCCTAAGCTTAGAGGCAAATGCATTGAGACCGGCAATCCGGTACGCCCCGCCGTGCTCGACGCGGCGCGGCTGCAATATCCGGGACTGACGCCCGGCCGGTTCTCGCTCCTGGTCGTCGGCGGCTCGCAGGGCGCACGCGTCATGTCCGATGTCGTGCCGCCGGCGATTGCGGAGCTTCTGGCGGAAGCGCGCGGCCGGCTCGTTATCGTGCAGCAGGCGCGCGGCGAGGACGAAGTCCGCGTTCGCGAAGCCTATGCGCGTCTCGGCGTCGAAGCGGAAATCGCGCCGTTCTTCGCCGATCTGCCGCGTAGGATGGCGGAAGCACATCTGGTCATCGCACGCGCCGGTGCTTCGACCGTCTCCGAGCTCGCGGTGATCGGCCGGCCCGCCATTCTCGTACCCTATCCGCATGCGCTTGATCAGGATCAGAGCGCGAACGCGGCGCATTTGGCCGCGACAGGCGCGGCCGACATCATCGCGCAATCCTCGTTCACGCCGGCTTATCTCTCAGGCAAACTGGCAGAAGCTCTCGCATGCCCCGAAACCTTGACGAAACGCGCCGCGGCCGCGAAACAGGCCGGCATTCCCGATGCGGCGGATCGCCTGGCCGATCTCGTGCTGCAGGTTGCCGGTATGGCCCGACCGAGGTCTTTGGATGAAGCTGCCGGCTGAATTAGGTCCCGTTCACTTTGTCGGCATAGGCGGCATCGGTATGTCGGGGATTGCCGAGGTTCTGTTGAATCTCGGCTACAAGGTGCAGGGCTCGGATGCTTCGGAGAACGCCAATGTCCGGCGCCTGATTTCCAAAGGCGCGACTATTCATATCGGCCATGATGCGGGCCATCTTGGGCAAGCCGAGGTCGTCGTCGTCTCGACCGCAATCCGGCGCGACAATCCGGAACTCGTCGCCGCGCGCGAAAGGCGTTTGCCGGTCGTGCGGCGCGCCGAAATGCTGGCGGAACTGATGCGGCTCAAGCAATGCGTCGCGATTGCCGGTACGCATGGCAAGACGACGACGACCTCGATTGTCGCAACCTTGCTCGACGCCGGCGGCTTCGATCCGACCGTGATCAACGGCGGCATCATCAATGCCTATGACACGAACGCGCGGCTCGGCACGGGCGACTGGATGGTCGTCGAGGCCGACGAAAGCGACGGCACGTTCCTAAAATTGCCGGCGGACGTGGCGATCGTCACTAACATCGATCCCGAGCATCTCGACCATTTCCAGACGTTCGATGCCATCAAGGAAGCGTTTCGCGCTTTTATCGAGAACCTGCCGTTTTACGGGTTCGCAGTGATGTGCCTCGATCACCCGATCGTGCAAGAGCTTGTCGGCAGGATCGAAGATCGACGCGTGATCACTTACGGGGAAAATCCGCAGGCCGACGTGCGGCTGCTCGACGTCCAACTCGATGGCGGCGTCTGCCGCTTCAACATGATCATCCGCGAGCGCAAGACCGCGAATGCGATCTACCTCGAAGACCTTGTTCTGCCGATGCCGGGGCATCACAATGCGCTGAACGCGACCGGCGCGATTGCGGTTGCTTACCAGCTCGGCATGTCGGTCGATTCAATCCGTAAGGCACTCGCCGGTTTCGGCGGCGTCAAACGGCGCTTCACTCGCACCGGCGAATGGAACGGCGCGCTCATATTCGACGATTACGGTCATCATCCGGTCGAGATCGGCGCGGTGCTGAAAGCCGCGCGCGCCTCGACAAAGGGGCAGGTAATCGCCATCGTGCAGCCGCATCGCTACACGCGATTGCAAACCTTGTTCGATCAGTTCGCCACCTGTTTCAACGACGCCGATGCAGTGATCGTCGCGGATGTCTATCCCGCCGGCGAAGCGCCGATCCCCGGCATCGATCGCGATCATCTCGTCACGGCGATCAAGGCGCACGGCCACCGCCAGGTGCTGGCGCTGCAAGGCCCCGAGGAATTGCCGCGCGTCATACGCGACATCGCGCGGCCGGGCGATTATGTGCTTTGCCTCGGCGCCGGCTCGATCACGCAATGGGCCTACGCGTTGCCCGGTCAGCTCGCGATGGGAGAGGGCGCGTGAGTGTCCTCGCGCGCGATCGGCAAAACGCGTGGGCATCTGATCTCGCAGAACGCCTGCCAAAGTTGCGCGGCCGCATTGCCGAAGACCAGCCGCTTGCGCCGTTCACCTGGTTTCGTGTCGGCGGTCCGGCGGAGGTGTTGTTCTCCCCTGCTGATGAAGAAGACCTCGTCTATTTTCTCGTAAATCTTCCGCCTGAAATTCCGGTCACTGTCATCGGCCTTGGCTCGAATCTGATCATCCGCGACGGCGGCGTGCAGGGTGTCGTCATTCGCCTCGGCGGTCGTGCCTTCGGCGAGGTGACCGCCACAGACGGCCCTCGCCTACGTGCCGGCGCGGCGGTTCCCGACATGAAGCTCGCGCGTGCCGCTGCCGACGCCGGTATTGACGGACTTGCGTTTTATCGCGGTATTCCGGGCGCAATCGGCGGCGCCTTGCGCATGAACGCCGGCGCCCATGGCGGCGAGACTAAGGATGTGCTGATCGAAGCGCGCGGGGTCGACCGGCACGGCAATATCCGTATCTTCAGTAATGCAGAGATGGGCTACAGCTACCGTCATTCAAAGGTATCGGACGACGTGATTTTCACGCAAGCTCTGTTTCAGGGCCGCGCCGGCGAGCCTGCCGCGATCCTATCCGAGATGGAGCGCATCACCGCCGCGCGCGAGGCCTCGCAGCCAATCCGCGAAAAAACCGGCGGCTCGACCTTTAAGAATCCGCCGGGTCATAAGGCCTGGCAGCTGATCGATCAGGCCGGCTGCCGCGGTCTCATCATCGGCGACGCGCAGGTGTCGGAGATGCACTGCAATTTCCTGATCAATCGCGGGCAGGCGAGCGCGGCAGACATCGAAAATCTCGGCGAAGAAGTCCGCCGCGGCGTGCTTAAGACGAGCGGCATCGAGCTCGAATGGGAGATCAAGCGGATCGGCCAGCCGCTTTAGCTGCCGTTCAGATCATGCACCTCGGGAAAAAAGAATTCTTTCCAATCGGTCGGCTTCTGCTTGATGTAACCGGCGCGCGAAAAGAATTGCGCGGCCTGGAGCAGGCCTAACGGCGCGGCGGAATAGATCATGTTCGGCTGATTGAGAATTTCGGTCAGCTCTTCGGGGCTGATGCTTTCCTTGTTGACTTCCAGGTAGATTTCGGCGGCGCGTTTCTTATCCGTCTTGACCAGCTCGACGGCCTCTTTGATCGCGTCGACCAGTGCTTTCACAACAATCGGATTCTTCGCGCGGAAATCCGTCGTGCTGTAAAAACATCCGTTGGTCATGCCGCCGCCAACGACATCAAAGGAATTCAAGACGGTATGCACACCGGGAATTTTGAGCTCCTGGTTCTGATATGGCGGCTGCGAGAAATGCGCCGTGACGCCGCCGCTTCCCTTCGCTTGCAATGCAATCATCGCATCGGGGTGGCCGAGCGAAACGGTGAGCGAATTGTAGCGCTCGACCGCGCCAAGGCCGAACTGTTTCTCGACGGCGATGCCGAGCACGGCCGGCTGCGTCCCGACGCGGATCGTCGGCACCGCGATGCGGTCCTGGTCGGTGAAATCGGCGATCGTCTTCACATTGGGATTGTTAGTGACAAGCAGCATCGGCAATGCGCCGGTGGCGACGACGCCTTTCACCCGGCCGCTGGTCTTCGCCCAAAGGATCAGCATGTTGGGGCCGCCGCTGATCACCATGTCGACATTGCCCGACAGCAGCGCGTCGTTGCTGGCGCCGCCGTTTGTCAGGCGCGTCCACGTCGTTTTGAAATCGCTGAGACCCGCGGCGCGGGCATGCTTTTCGACGAGCTGCAGCTTCTCGGCAATGACCGCCGGCAGATAAGACAGACCCGGCTGCTTGGCGATGCGCAGCTCGTTGGTGTCCGCATGCGCGGCAGCCGACAGCGTCAACAGAGAGCAAAGTGCGATGGCGAGTTGCTTCATATGTCCAGGTGCTTTCAGCTGAACGCTGCCGTTTCCACGGACGGATTATCAGCATAGATGGCACAGGCCGAATCAGCTCCCCGCCGCCCGCGCACCATACCCGAGTCGCGTAGACGCTCGGGTCAGGCGCCGCCGATCCCTTCGGTCACCTTGCCCGTGCCGCCGCAATCGGGGCAGGGCTTGTTGTTCACCTGACCAGAACCTTTGCAGGTCCGGCAGATATTTTCGCCCGTGCCCGGCGTGCCGGGCCGCGCCTCGTCGCCCGGATGCATCCGAGCTTTGCCTGTCCCTTTGTCGGACTTGGAAGCGGCCATGGCGCACCTCGTGCTGGAACAATTCGCCGGATAAAACGCGGGCGACGAAAATTCGATCCGGCCTTTATGCAACCGCTCAGCCCGCGAGCTTCTCCAGCCGCTCGGCCAATTTGTTGAGCTCCCATTGGCGCGTCAGTGCCGCGGCTTTGTCCCAGCTCGGCTTCTGTTTGCCGATCGGGGGAAGCGGCGCGCGCGCATCCATCGTGGCGATGCGCTTGTAGAGGAGCAGGTTTTCCGCCTGGCTAGCAAAACGGCCGGCGGCGATCGCCTCTTCTAACGTCGGGTATCTCGCCAAAAGCTCGGCGGCGCCTTTTGGCCCGACGCCGCGCGCGCCAGGCAGTTTGTCCGAGGGGTCGCCGCGCAGCGCAATAAAATCCGGCACCTGTTTCGGACGGACGCCGTAACGTTCGTGCACTTCCGCCGGGTCGATCCGCGCCACCTCGCCCGCGCGCGCGGGATGCAGAATCGTCGTCTTCTCCGAGGCGAGTTGAAACGCGTCGCGGTCGCCGCTGGCGACGATGGCGCGGCCGTCGCGGCGCTTCTCTTCGCGCGCTACCGCAGCGGCGAGGAAATCGTCGGCCTCGTAGCCCGGCGCTTTGGCGTTGGCGAAGCCGCAGGCGGCGACGAAGTCCGGCAGGATATCGAGCTGCTCGATCAGCGCTTTGTCGAAATGGCGGCCGCTTTGATAATCCGGGAAAAGCTTTTGGCGGTATGTCGGTGCATCAAGCGTGTCCCAGCCGACGAGCACCGCGCGCGGCCTTTCGCTCTCGTAGAGCCGCAGCAGAAAATTGGCGAAGCCGACAATCGCGCCGGCGCCTTTACCGCCTTTGCGCCGGATCGTCTTCGGCAGCGCATGATAGGAGCGATGCGCGAAGGAATCGCCGTCGATGACGAGGAGGGCAGGGGGAGGACTCTTCGGCGCGCGAGTTGCCACGGCGTGTCGTCGTTGCTCAACTGCATCGCAGCTTACGGAGGAATGATGCGATGTCGACTCTGGCGCTCGACCCTTTGATCGCGATCGGCGTGGTGCTCGCCACCGCGCTGACGGACGCGGCCTACGTGATGTTTACATCCGCCGTCGTGGCGCGAAAGCGCGTACCCGCCGCGTCCTGGAGCGCCGTCTGGTACATGCTCTCGTCGTTTGCGGTGATCAGCTACACGAATAACTGGATATATGTGTGCTTCGCGGCTTTGGGCTCGTGGATCGGCGCCTTCGGCTCGATGACCTTCCTGCACCGGCCGGTGCGCGAAGCGCCGGTCGGGTCGGCGCCCGAGTAGATACGGGTGATGAACTGAAACCTGTTATTGAGCGATCGCTTTGATTGCGTGGAGCATCAATGCCGGGCCCAGTCACAAACCGATCGCGAAAATTCCGAGGGCCGTCCTCAGCGCTCATTCGCTCCTTCAGGATCGTGGCGGAGAAGCTTACCTCCCGCCACGAAGCTCTTCCTGCAGGAGCTTCAGAAGATAGTCCAGCCGTTCCGGATGCTTTATCGGCGGTTCATCTTGGCGGAGGCGGCGACGGGACGCGGCAGCTATCCGCGCTTCGCGGCGGAGCCATTCTGAAAAAATGTGGCGCATTGAAACAGTCCGAGGCCAGCGATCACCGCCAACCAGCTTGCGGCCAATAATGTTCCCGCG